>CAZTPX010000042.1:0-66481 GCA_964615095.1 uncultured Planctomycetaceae bacterium
CGGCGAAAAACTCGAGGTACTCGATGACCTTCATGTCGTCGTACACGCCGAAGAAATCGGGCATGTAGCCAATGATCCGCCGGATATCCTTGGGATGCGTGTAGATCGAATAGCCGCAAACGCTGGCCTCGCCCCAGGTGGGCTGCAGGAGCGTGGCCAGGATCCGCATGGTCGTCGTCTTGCCCGAGCCGTTGGGACCGATGTAGCCGAACAAATCGCCCTCATTGAGTTCCAGGGTGAGGTTCTCCAAGGCGCGAACGTCGCCGTAGATTTTCGTCAGGTCTTGGGTTTTGATCATGGAACTGGCGGGTTGTTGGGCGGACTTTAGTCCGCTGCCCTAGGTTCTAGGAGAAATGTCGGATGCAAAGGTGGACTAAAGTCCACAGTACAAAGGCGGACTAAAGTCCACTCTACGGGGTTTCAGTTGTCGGTTGCCGGGGTCGTGACGGGCAGTACAAAACGGTAGATGGTCGTGTGTCGGTCCAGGGCGCTGCCCAAGGGCTGGCGGTTGTCGGGCTGGCCGGTTTTGGGCACGGGACCGCAGAGCAGCTCTGCGCCGCGGCACGAGCCGTCCTGCGGCGGCATACCCACCAAGACTGCGCAGCCCGTCTTGAGCAAACCGCTGAGGTCCGTGAAGCCCTGGTAGTCGTTGGCCAGACCGGTGTGTTTTCGCTCGCCGCCAGCGTCATAGAACATCATCGCCTGCAACACGTAGGCCATGTCGCGGCTGCCGCGGTCGTAGGCTGACTTTTCGGATGTCGCGGCGGTGCTCTCCGAAAAATTCATTGAGCCGCCGCTGATAAACGTGTTCAAGCTGATCCGCCGCGTTGCCGGGCCGATCTCGACTGACTCGCCCGGCCGAAGCTCGCCAATCACATAGGCCCAATCCTCGTAGGCCAGGAAACAGTGCGCGAGCGCGATGCCCTTGCTCGCCTTTTCCTCGCCGCTTTTCAGGCGGTTGACGAGCGTGCCGGAAAGCTGCCGCTGGTCGTCCTTGAGCGCGACGTCCAGCCCCACATCGGCGGTGTGGCCCAGCCAGCGGTACACAAAGCTCTTGGAAGCCCAGACCTGGATCGGCACGTCGCGAATCGCGTCCAGCGACGAGGCGGTCGAATAAACTTGGCTCCAAAGCGGCGCCGCGTTTTGCGCATTTTGGCTATACATACCGTTGAATCCATTGCCCGCCTTGCCCAGCCAGGCCAGCGACGCACTGGTTTCCGCGGGCGGCTGGCCGTCGGGCAGGCGGGGCCGCAGGGAGAGGTCGAACGATTCGCCGCGCGGACTGAAGACACTGAACCAACTCGCGCCGCGAGCGATGCCATCGGCATCGACATCGACGAGGTCGAGCTGACTGACGCGAAGCTGGTCGCCCTTGAGCCAGTTGGCGGCCAGGTACGCCCCGGCGGCGAAGATGACGACGATTGCAGGAAACGTGACCCACGTCCAGTGCATGCCGATACCCAAGCGGCGAAGCAGAAAGTAGTCGCCCGGCCCGATCAAGAGAATGTAGAACACGACCAACAGGGCCACCACGAAGAACGGCACGAGGTGTACGTCGCGCGGCACGTCCAGTGCGCTGCGCAACTGGCCGGCCAGGTCGTTGTAGCCGTAATTCTGCACGGAATCGGTCTCGGCGCCGACCTGCTCATTGTCGGGTAGATTGAGGACCGCCCGCAGGAGCTGCGGGCGATCGCTCCAGTTGCGGATCGGCCCGCGGTCGAGATCCGCGGCCACGAAAACTATCTGGCCCAGGCCCTGGGGATTGCGGATCACCAGCGGCACGTCGGCTTCGCGGGCTTCCACCTTGCCTTGCACGTCGACGAGTCGCGGAGTGGGCATCGCCACTTTCTCGCCCGGCTTGGGCGATGGGATCGGGGTCTGGCTTTTGGGCGTATAGGTTTCCCAGCCGCTGGTCGGCCGCAGGGTCACGGTCTCTTTGAAGCGGCCGGGGACGAAACGCGCCAGCGGCGAGCCGCGGTGCAGAGCCTCTTCGGCGTGCGAGCCGGCGCAGAGCACGAGCGTACCGCCCATGCGGACCCATTGTTCCAATGCAGTGATACAGGCATGTTCCGGCAAGATTTTGTCGAAGACCTCCGGCTTGCTGGTGGAGAGGATGACTGTGTCGACGCCTTCGTAGCCCTGCCATTTCTTCGGCAAGTGGGCGAGGTTATCGATAGTCGCGACGACGTTCTGGGCGTTTTCGCCTTTCGTGCCCGGCACGTCCTTCTCCAGCCCGGAAGAGAGCCCGCCCACGGAAACGATGAGCCGCTGTCCTTCGCGGAGCGAATCGGCAAACCGCTCCTGCGGCGGAGACTGGGGGGCATTGAACGTTTTCGTGGCAAGAGTCTTGTGTTCGTCGCGCACCTCCAGCGCAAGCGAGCTGGCCTCACGGCCGAAGCGGACATAGAGCAAAACGCCGGTTTCCTCCCCGGGAAGCAGTTGGCAGGGCTCCGGGGCATCGAACGAGCAGTTCAGGCCGTCGCTATCGCTTGTGCTGGCGCTGACGCGGACGATCGCCGCAGCGCCGCCTCCGCGCAGGGTCACCTCCACCGGTGTCCAAACGCCAACCTTGTAGTGCTCGGCGAAACCGACGTGGACCGCGGTGAATTCCGGCGGTTTGGTATCCTGAGCCTGCGCCGCCGCGACCAAGAGCAAGGCCGGCAGGAGCGTGAGGATCAGGCGTTGGATTGCGGCTGGTCTCATGGTTTTCCGGCGTCCGGGCAAGTGCAAACGAGGTGGCCGCAGCCGGGGCATCCCGCGCCATACTTCTGCAAGACGGCCTGGGTCAGATCGACGCCGACGACGTTGGCGATCGTGGTCAGCCAGGCCAGCACGTCGGCGAACTCGCCCACGCGTTCCTCGTGCGAGCCGTTGCGCAAGGCCGTAGCCAGTTCGCCCACCTCTTCCATCAGCCACATGAACGTGCCTTCGACGCCCCGGGCCATGTCTTTCTCAAAATACATGCGGCGGATGAGAAGCTGGAAATCGGAGAAAGACACTTGTTTTGTCGGGGAAGGGTCGGTCATGGGAGTTGAGGTTTTGGATTTCAGATTTCAAATATCAGATCCTCCCCTCCATTCTAAGGCTTTCTCTTGAGGCTTTCCAGCAGGGTGTCGGCCCCGGGGAACTTGGGGTCGCGGCGGAGCAGTTCTTCCAGGACTTTCCGGGCCTTGGCCGGCTGATGGGCTTGAACCAGCGCGTCGGCCAGGGCGAACCGCTGCTGAAGATGGCCTGGATTGAGTTCGATGGCCGTCTCGAACTCCTCAATGGCCCGATCCAATTCGTCGAGTTCCACCAGGGCCGCGGCCAAGAGGCGATGGACGTCGGCATCTTCAACCTGAATCTCCAGGGCCTCCGTGGCCCAATTCCGGGCGACGGCCGGTTCGCGCCGCTCCAGGGCCAGTTCGGCCAACTTCTTTCGCGAGGGCAGATCGTCGGGATCGATTTGGGCAAAGCGGACCAAGGCCCGCACGAGGTTCTGCTTCTGATCTGCCGCCAAATAGACACGCGCCCGGGCGGCCGTCCATTGCGGATTCGCCGGGTCCAACCGCTCGCCCAGGGCGTAAAGCTCGGCTGCCTCATCGAACGTCTTGGCCTTCAATTTCATGGCCGCCAGGAGGTTCAACAGCAACGGCTCAGGGGCCTTGCGATCCAGGCAGTCTTCCAGCCGGGCCATCGCTTCCTGGGGTGTGCCCGCCTTCTGCAGCTTGACGAGAACGTATGTAGCCAACTGCTGCTTGGGCTTGAGATTGAGGGTCTCGGCGACCAATTCCGCGGCTTCCTTCTTGGCGCCCCGTTGGAAATAGGCCAGTGCCAAGCGGGCCGCGATAGCGGCGTCCTTGGGCTGCCGGCGATGAGCCTTTTCCAGTTCGTCGAAATGTTCGCTATCGGCCGCCTCCAGCACGGGCGTCGTGTCGATCTGCTTGCGGAGGAAGGCCGTGTAGCCGCGTTCGAATTCCGCCTGAGACATGCCGAACACCTTGCGAATGGCCACGTCCGTGGCGGGATTCTCCGCATAGGCCAGTACCATTTTCTTGATCGCCTCGCCGCCGCCCCGCGCGACCATGTACTCGACATACAGCTCGCTTTGGCAGTAGGCCAATTGGCACTCGTCGCCGCTCATCGCCCGGGCGAAACCGGCGTTCACGGTTTCCAGGTCCATCAGGGTCCCGGCCGCCGCCCGCCGCCGCAGCAACAGCGTCCAACGATAGGGCCGCGGGATCTGCTCGTTGTAAACGGCAATGCCTTCGGTAAACCAGTGCGGAATGTTGAAGCCCGTCTGCTGCAGATTGAAGACGTGGGTCATCTCGTGCTTGAGCGTGCGCGCCCAGGCAAACGCGGCGTGCGTCTGCGTTTCGCCGGGCGAGACCATGGCCACGATCTGGCCCGTGCTGGCGGCCACCGTTTCCAGGAATGGCAAGCCGATCATCCGCGCGCTGAACCAGGCGTGGCCCGATTGGCCCTGCGCTTCGTTGAAGATCTCCACGAGCGTCTTGTCCGGCGGCTCGTAGCCGAATTGCTGCCGGATCTCGCCGTAGACGGTTTCCAGATGCCGGGCCAGGTAAGGAACCAGGCGGGCGTCGGCCTTGTCGTACTTGATCACAAAATGCGGCGTGGTACGGGTTTGCATGGCGTCAACCACATCGAGCACGTCCAGCGAATTCTTCACGCGAACGTGGAACGGATCGGCGTCGAATGCCTCTTGCAGCAGTTTGCGGGCGTCGGCCTCGCGGCCCATCCGCATCAGGAGCAAACCGAGTTCGGCATACGGTTCGGGCTGTCGCGGCAGCAGGCGAATGGCCTCGCGGAAGTAGCGTTCGGCCGCAGCATGGCGGTTGCGGACTTCGAGCATTTGGGCCAACTCGCTATAAAAGTCGCCGGCATGCGCGTTCCGTTGGGTGACTTCCGCCGCCAAGGCGTCGAACCGCGGGCTGGACGCCTGCGGAGTGGGATTTAGCCCGCCTGCGTCTGCTTTTTCCCGTAAAGGCGGGCTAAAGCCCACGCTACAGCCGTCCAACATCCAATAGCAAGCAGCAATCCGCGCCAGCGTCGCTTCTTCCACCGGGTTCAGCGGCAGGAGCTTCTCGCGGAGCAGACGCAGGGCCTCGCCGGTCTGGTCGTTGAGCCAGGCCACATCGGCCTTGAGCCGCCAGGCCGCGGGCAAGTGGGGATTGATCTCCATAGCCCGGCGGAGCGAGGCCTCCGCCTGATCGAGCTGGAATTCTTCCATCGCCAATTCGGCCAGGGCGACATGGACCTCGGCCGCGCGCGGATTGATTGCCAGAGCCGCCTGGAATTCCTTAGCGGCATCGGCCCGATTGTACTTCTCCATGAACAACAGCCCGGCCTCGAAATGGGCGGGCCAGTAATCGGCGTCGAGCTTCTTGGCCGCGGGGAAGAGGTCGTTCACGAGGAAGTCGAACTGGTCGCTGAGGTGGTTCCAGCGGGCGTACTGAGCAGCCGCGCAGCCGATCCAGCGGAGCGACTCGGCCTGCTTGACATCGTGGCTGTTATAGAAGCTGATCAAGCGGTGATAATGGTCCTCGGCCTCGTCCAAGCGGCCCGCGATACGGGCCAGTTCGGCCATCAGGTAGATGGCCAAGGGATGTTCGGCGGCCAGTTGCAACGCCTGTTTGGCACGGCTGCGGGCTTCGGGCAAATCGCCACGCTGGAAGGCCAAGCGGGCCAGTTGGGCCTGGATCTCGGCCTGCTTTTCGGCCAACGGCTTGAGGGCCTCGACCGCCGCCGCAGTCTTGCCCTGCGACTCCAGGCACGCGGCCCAGCCCAATGCGGCCTGGGCATTGGCGGCCGCCTCCGGCTTATAAATCTCGGCCGCTTCTTCATAACGCCCATGCATGAGCAGCACACGCGCCTTGGCGAGATCGGCCGCCCGGGCTGCCAGCGGGGTGAGGAACAAAAGAAGTAGCAGGCACCGGGCACCATGTTTGCACGGTCGGTGTGCCGTCCGCCCCGGACGCAAGCCCGGCCCCTGGCTTCTGTTGCTAGCGCAATCCATGATCGTTTCTCACTTCCGGCGGGGAGAGAACTTGACCCGATCGACAAGGGGGACCATCGTCCGGCCGTCGGCTGCGGGGGAGGCGGATATGGCGGCGATGATCTGCTGCGTGTGTTCATAGCGCAGATGGCCGTCGCAATCCAACTCCGCCTCGACGGTTGCAGCGGCAGCCGCCGGACCGAGAAATGCCCTGATTTGTCGGCCCAGGTCTGCCGCGTCCTTGACAGGCCGGCCATTGAAGGCGATCGATGTCAGACGGCCCGCGCCGTCGGCGCCAAGCTGAATGCGGATGGCCGGCAATTGGTGGAAGTCGGCCGGCACGGCGTTGTCGGCTGCGGCCAAGACGGTGCTCGGAACCTCCTCTGCGGCGGGACCGAATCGCCATGCCGCGAAAATCAACGCAGCCAGCAAACCACCCAATCCCAACAGCGGCAAATAGCGGCCTTCCAGCGAATACTCAGAAGCGGCAGCCGAGCGCGTCCACCAATGCCGTTGGTTCGCCGTACACTTCATGGTTTGGATCCGTCGGGACCAGGTGATTCCACGGGCCGCAGCGCGAACTTCGTAAAGCCGGCCTCTTGTGCCTGTTCGATCAATCGCTGGACCTTTTCCGTGGGCACGTCACGATCGGCGCGGACAATGACCGTGGCCTGCGGCAGCTCGAAGCCGAGTAACTGCAAGGCAGCACGCTCGCGCTGCCAGGCAGCAGGCAAATCGACTGCGGCAAGCCGCTGGCCACCCAGCGATACGGCGCCTTGCCCCGCTAGCCGAACGGAAATCACGGGTGACTGCGCCACTCTCGGCGGCCGGGGTAAAGTGCCACTGGGCAAGCGGACCGATTCCTCCTCGCGGCTCAACGAGAAGCAGACCATCGCCAGCAAGAGCAAAACCGGCAGCAGCGAGACGCTCAAAAGCGGCAGGACGATCAGAGTACGAGTGACGGCAGGTTTGGGGGAAAAGTTCATTTCATGTCTTTCTCGCCGCCGCCAACCGCTGCGCGAAGCGTTCGGCGAGAATGCCGGCCTCGGCGAGAAGCCGGTTCACGCGGCCCAGCGCGATCTGGTGAAAGGCCACGGCTACCACCGCGATCCAAAGACCCAGCAGCGTGGCGGCCAAGGCCCTGCTGACGCCGCCAGCCAACTCGCCGGGCAGCGTCGTCGCACCTTGGGGAACAAACTTCTCGAAGGCTGCGATCAGGCCGTCAACCGTTCCCAACAATCCCAAGAGCGGCGCTAATTGGGCAATCAGCCAGACGTGGCCCAGCCGGGCGTGCATCTTGATGCTTTCCAGCGATCCGAATTCCTCCATGGCGGCCGCCGCTTTCTCCTCGCCGGCGGCCAACTGCGGCAGCCCGGCGGTCAACACGCGGGCCAGCACGGAATGGTCGGCCCGCAGCAGATCGCAGGCTTCCTGAAAACGGTCCTCGCCCAGACGGACTTCCAGCGCCTGGATCAGGGCAGGCGGCACGACACTATCGCGGCGGATAGCCAGAACGTTGACTACCATCAACGCCACCAGCGCCACGCTGAGAAAGAGGAAGACAACCGTGAAACCCGCGCCGAGGGAGTGCGCGAGCCAGCTCAACAGGTTTTCTCCACCCATGGCTATTTGACACCTTGGGCCCAGCGGCTGTTCTTGTACTTGTCGCCAAGAATTTCGCGCATGTCATGTTCATGGCCCGGCTTGTGGGTGTCGTGGAACAGTTGCGCCAAGTTGGCGACCGCTTCGGCGTCGAGGTCAGGCAGAGTGGAGTAGAGCAAATGGACGTGCAGGAAGGCGATAATCGCGTCTTGCGGCTTCTTGGCCTTGCGCAGGGCAGTGCCCTTGGCGTTGTAGGCCATGGCGTTGACCTCGGGCGTGTTGTCCTCCGCCCGATCCAGGATCTCGTTGAGAGTGCGCAGGGCCTGGTCGACCTTGCCGCCGAGGACCAGGCAGCGGGCCTTGCCGATGCGGGCGCCCGTCCGCTGGATTTCGGCTAGGTCGCCCGACGCATTGAGCGTCAGCGCCTCTTCGAAGGCCTTGTCGGCGGCAGCCGCGTTGCCCTGCGCCAGGTACGACCGTCCCAAGGCAACCTGGGCGCGGATCTTGTAGTCGGCCCAAGGCGCCGCACTGAGTTTCGCGTAGTACTTCTGCGCATCGGCAAACTTGCCTACCGTCACACAGAGGTCGCCCATCAGTTCGCAGGCCTTCAAGTTGTGGAAGTTGTTAGGGCTGTCGGCGATGAACTTGAACAGCATCTTGGCGGCATCCACCGGGTCGGCGTCGGCCGCTCCGGCCAGCGCCAACTGGGCCGTGCAAAACGCGCGGCAATACTTGATCTCGTCGGCCACTTCCGGCCGCTTGTCTTCCGTGATCTCTTTTTTCAACGCGTCGATGGCTTTCTCGTAGTCGCCGTGAATCATGTCCCTTTGAGCCGTCGTCAAACTTTCGGGCGAGTTCTCGAAAATGATGAAGGTGATCTCGTTCACCGGAATTTCGTTGGGCGCGTCCTTCCCTTCGAAACTAATTGCCGTCGCCGACATGCCAATGATCTTACCGCGATACACTTTTTCCGCGGTACTGGTCTTTATCTGATCCATCGGCCAGGCCGTCGCCGCACAGACCATCCAGAACGCAGCCACAATCAACATCGCACGTTTCATCGACACATACTCCTAAGTAGTACGGAATTCATTCCGTTACGGGTTAGATGGTGGGATCAAATTCCGCCCTAGTCTCTTGCCCCAGGCAACCCCAACGCCGGCCGGTCGGCCAAGCGCTGGATCCGCTTGAGCAACTCATTATACTTATCATACCAAACGACGCCGCCCATGTCAGGAAAGAATCGCTGAGTGAAAAGGATATCGTCCTGGGCTGCCGCGACCAGTTTGGCCCGCTCCGACTGCTCGGTCGCCATCTGGGCCTGCCGGAAACGGCAAAAGGCCAAGTTGTAGCGGGCCTCGTGGAATACGTCGCGAAAACGGGCCTCCGACTGCACCTGCCGGGCCAATTCTCCCCACCCCCACACTTCCTGGTAGCGCTTACCGCCCTGAATGGCCATTTCCAGGTATTCGGGCTTCTCGTCGCCCCATGCTTGATAGGTATACGCCGCTTCGACCTGCGCGTCAACCATGCGGGGATGGTCCTTCAGCACTGCCAAGAGTTGGCTCAGGGCCTGCGGGTTGTCCGATAGCCGGCGCAGACAGCGGGCCAGATCGATTCTCAGGGCGATGGTGACCTCTGGGGCCGGTGCGAAGTCGCTTTGCGCGGCCGCGCGGTGTAAAACCTCCTGGAAAGCGGCAATGGCCCGCCGATACTGCTTTTCGGCCTCCGGCGACGCGCCCAAGCCGCCGGCATCCAGCCCTTGGGCCAAACCGGCATAGGCCTCCGCCTGCCAGACCATGACGAAGAAACTCTCGGCATTCGGTGCCTGGGCCGGCGCGGCAAGGAAATCGTCGAGCTGCTGCACGATTTTCTTCACCAGGTCATCCTGCCGCCGCTCACGGAAGCCCGCAAGGTACTGTTTAAACGTGCGATTGGCGCGCAGGCAAGTCTGCAACATTTGCCGGGCGGAAGTGGCGTTGCCGGTCGGCGGAAGCGAGGCTTGAATAGTCTGTAGGCAGAGCCTGGCCTTGTCCAACTGGCCGGTCGCAACGCAGGCCAGCAGGACCAGGTTGTAGGAATCCACGGCGGCAATCCCCGGCTCTTCCAGCAGCGCGAGGGCCTCCGCTGGCCGGCCCTCGGTCATGTGGATCTGGGCCAGGGTAAGTATGGCTGCGGGCAGTGCCGGACTGGCGGCCGCGGCAATCTGCTTGTCGTCCACGCCGCTGCCGCTTGCCTTGCGGCAACGTGCGATGCCGTCCCCCAGCAGGCCGGCCGCGCGCGTTATCATCTTCTCGGCCTCCGCCGTGTGGTCGTGCGCGAAGGTGGAAGTCCGCAACAGATACTGTGCCCGTTGCCATAGCGCCTGGCCGAGGTTCAACTCGGCTTCGCCCCGCCGCGGTGAGGCGGCCGTAATCTGTTGCAGATACTGGTCGGCCTTTTCCAATTGGCCATCGTTCAGGGCCAGATCCACGAGGACCGCACGGGCGTCGTCGGCCTCGGAGCGATCGCTCCAGCGTTGGATGATCCTTTCGGCCAGGACTTGCAGTCGCTCGGCGGCCGTCGCCCGCGACTGATCGCCCGCCCGGCGGAACAAGGCCTCGCGGGCAGCCAAACCGATCTTTGCCGCCTGGCGGGCTGCGAGCGACTCGCTGGAACTTTGCGCCAGCTCTTCGCCCAGCGCGGCCGCCTCGTCCAGGTCGCCCGCGGCATAGTGGAGATAGGTCCGGTAATAGCGCAGCGTGTCAACTTCCTCAGGCGCGGTTGCGGCCGTGCGCAGGTCGAGCGCCAGCCGACAATACGTCAGGGCCTCGCGCTGGGCGGTGTCCATTTGCTGCCGGCGTTGACGCTGCGCGTCGAGATCGTTGCCGGCCCCGGAGCGTGCGGCCTCTGCTTGCTCAGCCCGGGCGGCGAGGAAACGGTCCAAGGCCGCCTTGGCCCGAATACGGGCGTCGGCAAAAGTCCCCGGTTCGCCCTTTGCGGCAGGACCAAGGGCCGGATCGAGAAGGCAGAGTTTGGCCTTCGCCTGATACGGCCCGGCCGCAGCGGCCACGATGTTGAACTGCTGCCGCGCCCATTCGGTCTGCTCGGTCCGCACGCCGCTTTGCTCCAGCGACGTGGGCGGTAGGTCCTTGACGTAAGCCAGCGCCGCCTCGCCACCGAGAAAGCGGATGGCCAAATCGACCTCGGGCGAAGCGGACTGCGAATGATCGCCGCCAATCCACCGCTGGGCGATGTCCACGCCCTGCCTGTATTTATTTACTTCGGGATCCAGCGCGGTCTCCAATGCCTGCACGGCCGCCTTCCCGCGCAAGGCGTGAAAATCGGCCGGATCGTCGGGCGCTGCGAGCAACTCCTCGAAGACGGCAAAGGCCTTAGTACCCTCGCCCAGTTCCTTGTAACAAAGGCCGCGGCCCAGCCGGGCATAGAATCCGGCCAGACGTTGGCGCTGCTGCTCGTACAGCGTGTCGAAGCGATTGCCGGCGTCCTGCAAGGCGGCCGTCCGCTGCGGACTGCCAGGCGGATAAGTCTGTCCCATTTCGTACTGCACCCAGGCTTGCCCCAGGCGGGCCTGTAATTGCCGACGGTGGATCTGGTCGCGGGCCTCGCCCTGCTTGATGTCGTCCTTATGCACGAAAACGATCTGTTTCACTTCTGCCTCGGCCGCCTTGTCGATGCCGGCCCACTTTTCGTCGGCCTGCTGCAACGACCCGCGGGCCTCCTCTAGGCGTTTCTGCCGTGTCTGGCCTTCGTACTGCGCGGCCAGTTTCCGTTGTAACCGCCCGCGCTCGAAGAACACGTTGGCGAGTTGTCCTCGCGCCTCAGCGGCCAGAGCGTGCTGCGGTTGGTCGGTCAGGAATTTCTCCAGGGCCTCCTGGGCTTGTTGCAATGGTCCGTCGCGCTGGGTCTCGGCCATGCCCGCGGCGGCATCGACGTGGGTGATGGCCAACTCGTAATCGACGGACTCTGCAAAGGCCTTGGGTGTGCCGGGATTGGCCCGAGCATGGCGGAGAAAGTCGATCGCCTCGGCATAATGGCCCTTGGTCCGCAGGGCATCGAGAGTCTCTTTCTGCGAGTCCGCTGCCGGGGCAAATGCCGCAGCGTCCAGGAGAATCAGTGCCCCCATGGCAAGAATAACGGGTTGGCGCGAAGTGGAGCGGTGCATAACTGTATTATAGTTCGCCCTGGATCGGACGGATTCGTCCGATTTCGCAGGCTGTCGGCTTCAATCCTTTGCCGAACGTTTGGCCGGATTGGCCTTCGCTTCCTGGCGTACCAGGCCGATGAACTCGTCGAACGACGGCCGCTTCTGCAACTGGCTGTCCACCTGGCTGGCGAGTTCCACGGCCCGGATCAGGGCAGCCGGCATTTTCAATCCGGGATGACGCTGAAAAATGAAGGGCGAATGGCGCAGCGTCTCGGCCGCGTAGGCCACCACGGCCGCCTCTTGCAGCGACGTCGCCGACGTGGTGAGCGATGCGGCAAAATCCTTGCGCTCGATCGTCACGTGGGCCTTCTCGGCGATCTTGCCGGTGAGGGTCTTCTCGCCATCCGGCGCGTACCAGGCCAAATCGACCGATGCCAGGTCGATGGGACCATTGGGGGCCAAGCGGACCTCGAACAAGGCGGTGGCCGACTGCCCTTCATGGAAATCGGCGTCCAACGGACCCGGCAACAGACCACCCCAATCGCCCGACTCGTGGCCCACCAGGCGATACTCCAACACGGACTTGGGATTGAAGGTCACTTGCAACCGTGCCGCGCGGGCCACGAGCTGCGAACGCCCCGTGAGAATCTCACGCAGCGCCCAGCGGATCTGCTCGGCGCTGCTGGCGCGATGGACCGTTCCTCGGCCTGCCTGCGATAGGGACGCCACTTGCGGATTGGTCTTCTTCTGCTGCCCTAGGTCGATCACGTCCAAGGGGATATTTTGATTGGCCGCCGCAGACACTTCCTGCTCGATTTTTTCCGCGGTTGTCGGTTCGAGGTCCACCAGGCCGTCGGTCAAGAGCACCACTCGCACCGCCGATCGCCCGCCGCCAAGCGTTGGCCTGGCCCTGCTATAGGCCTCGCGCAATCCGACGACCACGTTCGTCGCACCCTCGGCCGAGAGCGAGTTGGCGGCCGCCGCAAACGGCCGCAGGGCATCGCGGCCTTGATTCTCCACCAGCACGTGCGCGGCTTGGTTGAACGTGATCAGCGACAGCCGGTCATCTTTGCCCACAATCGCCGGCAAGTTGTTTAGCGCCCGGCGGACAATCTCGATCCGGCTGCCCCAGCGCATGCTCGTCGACGTATCGATCAGTAACACCAGGTGGACCGGTGCGTGCCCGGACAAATCGGTCTCTCGGGCCTGCACGCCCACCTGCAAGAGGCAAAACCCCTCGCCGCTGATGGGCGACGGACCGCCAGCCACCGTGAGGCCCAGAGCCTGAGACTTGGGCTTGGGGAAGTTGTAATCCACCGCCGCCAGGAACTCCTCGGTGCGAACCCGGTCGGACGGCGGCCACTCGTTCCGCTCCAGGTAACGACGCGCCAGTTCATAGCTCGCCGGTTCGACCGCCAGCGGCACCGGGCAAGTCTGCAAACGGGGACTGGCCGCCGGCGAGACAAAGGGGTGGAACCCCCAACGCTGCAAGAACGGCCGGTTGGCTGGCGGCTCGATCGGCCAATCAACCCCGTGCGGAACCGGGAAGACTGGGTTGATCGGAAGTTCGGGAAGATCGTCCCAGCCATGCGACACCAACACGCCTTCTGCTGACACCTCCAAGGGATCCGCGCGGTGGGGCAATGTCGGTGAGCTAAGCAAGTCATGCGCTGCCCGCTCCGCGGACGGCTCCATCTGGGCCAAATCGATTTCACGCGTCGCAGAACCCGGCTGCGAAGGCCGCACGAAAAACCCAGGCGCTTTGTCGAGCCGCGGGGAATCGTCGGCCAATATACCCCAGGAGGTTACTAGGGGTTTTGCAACCGGGGGAAGGGGCGGTTGTGGTTGATCGTTCTTTACTAGATATGTGCCGGAACCGTTAATGAGGATCGTAAACAGCACCGCGCAGCCCAGGCTCAGCGTCACGGCCAGGATCAGCGACGCGGCCATCGCTATCCGCATCCGCAACGCACGATCCAACGCATGCCGCTCCGCCAGTCGGGCAAGATATGAGTGGCCGCGATGGTGGCAGGAAGCGACTAGTCCGCTGGGGACCGGCACCCCGCGCAAGGCCTCGTCCAGCCCCGTATCGTCGGCCAGGGGAATCGCGCGCAACCGCTGCAAGAGGCCCGGCGGAACGGGTATCTCGCGCACCAACTCGTCGATGCCCTGCTCATCGGCCAGCGGCAACGCCACAAGCCGATCCAGTAGGCCGTCCGGCAAAGGGACGTCCTGCAAGCGGGCATCGAGTTTGAAATCAGCGGTTGACATTGTTCTTCGTAGGGTGGGCTTCAGTCCGCCCACGCGGGCTGAAGCCCACCCTACGGATTCATTCAAAAGATTCTTACTTGCTTGTATTCCCTAAATTTTCTTTCGATCGCTCGTCGCGATCGGCGGCTGGCGGCGGGGTCAGGTATTCGCGTAAACGGTTACGTGCCCTGCTGACCCGCGACAACACGGTGCCCAGCGGCACGCCCAGCATTTCAGCCGTCTCCTGGTGGGTCAACTCGGCGACCACCACCAGGATCAAGGTCTCTTTCAGGTCGGCGGGTAGCCGGTCCAGGGCATGCTGCATCTCATCGGTAAGTTCATCGCGGCAGATGTCTTCGGCGGGCTGCTCCATCTCCAAACGTTCTTCGTCGGCCACAAGGGCCGGCGGGCGGGGGTGCCGCCAGTGGTCGGCCACGCGGCGTCTGAGGATCGACGACAGCCAGGCCCTGCTGCTGCCCTCAGGCCGGAAAAGATTGCGGCTCTTCCATGCCGAGCGAAAGGCCTCTTGCACGAGGTCTTCGGCGTCGTGGCGGTCCCCCACAAGGCGGTAGGCCAAGCGGTACATTGCGGGACCATGGTCGGCGACCATGCCATTGAAATCCGCAATGGTAAGCGCCACAGTGATATCTCCTGGCCCCGCTCCACGGCTGGTCTGGTGGCGCGGTTCTCCGGCTAAAGGGTGATTCGGCCCGAGGGGGCAAGATTATTCCCCAGGCCGCGAAAATGTTGCGCCGCACCTTCGTTATACCATATATCGGCCCTGACCGTCACATTGCAAACCGCTGTTATTTTCAACACCCCATTACCTTGTGCATGCTGGCAATTTCTGTCCAGTCAATCATAATGAAAGAACCTTGAGCCTGGGAGAAACGCGGTTTTTTTCGCCGCCAGCGGGTCAAACACCCAATAAATCTCATTCGCCGGCGAAATACCTGCGCAGTTCCAAAGCGACTCAGCAAGGAGATTGCGATGACCGTAGTCTTTGTGGTCTGTGCCGTGGTGGGGGCAACCGTTCTGGTCCTCCAGTTTCTCTTGGCCTTGATTGGTCTGGGTGGCGATGCCGTGGGGGTCGAGATGCCCCACGATGTCGACCATGACCTGGGCGGCGTCGATCACGATTTCGCCTCGGGCGAAGTGCATGGCGATGTGGGGCACGACGGTTCTGCGGCCGAGCATGGCGAAGGCCACGCCTCGCTTCATCACTCCGATAACGCTCAGGTATCGCACGGTTCCACTTGGTTGTTTCGGGCGGTCTCGTTGCGCACGGTCGTCGCGGCGCTGGCCTTCTTCGGCTTGGCGGGTCGGGCCGCCGAGGCCGCCGACTACCCGCCTTTCACCGCATTTGCCATCGCCGTGGCCGCTGGGCTAGGCGCCATGTACGCCGTCTACGCCATGCTCCGCGGTATCCGCTCGTTGAAGGCGGAAGGCACAGTGCGGATCCAACGCGCGGTCGGCCAACAGGCCAGCGTCTATCTCCGCATCCCCGCTGAGCAGAAGGGCGCCGGAAAGATCCAGATCAACCTACAAAACCGGACTATGGAATATCTGGCCACGACCCCCGGCGACGCCATCCCCAGCGGGACCACAGTCGTGGTCACCAAGATCCTCGCTTCCGATACCGTCGAAGTCCAAGCCGTCGCCAAAGACAATGTCGCGTAAACGTCATACAATCACCAAGGAGCAGCCATGTTCAACTCGCCTCTGATTTCCTCTCTGATCGCGCCGTGCTTCGCCGCCAACGACCCTTCGGAACCACTAGTCTGGCTGGCGGTGATCCTCGCGCTGGCGGTCTTGGTCGTCTTCTCGCTGTTGATGTTGCTGGCCAAACGCTACAAGCGCTGCCCCAGTAACCGCGTGCTGGTGATTTTTGGGAAGTCGGGGCGCGGGCACGAGGCCGCCACCTGCATCCACGGCGGGGCGAGATTCATCAGGCCGCTGTTGGATGACTTCGCCTGGCTGAGCCTTGAGCCGATGCAGATTGAAATCCCGCTCCGTGGCGCGCTCTCGATGGAAAACATCCGTGTCAACGTCCCTAGCGTGTTCACGGTGGCCATCGGCACCGCCCCGGAACTCATGCAGAACGCGGCCATCCGCCTGCTGGGCATGCCCCGCTCGGAGATTGCCAAACGCTCGGAAGACATTATCTTCGGGCAGTTGCGGCAGGTGATCGCCTCCATGCAGATCGAGGACATCAACCGCGACCGCGAAAAGTTCCTCGAGGCCATTATGAACTCGCTGGAGCCCGAACTCCGCAAGATCGGACTGGTGCTGATCAACGTGAACATCACCGACATCACCGACGAGTCGGGCTATATCGAGGCCATCGGCCAGAAGGCGGCCTCATTGGCGATCCAGAAGGCCCGCGGCGACGTGGCCGACAACGAGAAGATGGGCGAGATCCGCGTGGCCGACGCCGAGCGCGAAAAAGCGGTGCTGGTGGCCAACGCCCACAAGATCCGCGAGATCGGCACCCGCGAGGCCACCCGTGAGCAGGCCGTCCGCGTGGCCGAGCTCGACAAGGAGCAGCAGGTGGGCGAGCAGGCGGCCGCTTTCCAGAAGCAGAGCCAGATCAAGGACGCCGAGCGCGAGATGCGCATCAAGGTGGCCGAGCTCGACAGGCAGCAGCAGGTGGGCGAGCAGTCGGCGGCCTTCCAGAAGCAGAGCCAGATCAAGGACGCCGAGCGTGAGATGCGCATCAAACTGGCCGATGCCGACGCCCGGGCGGTCGAAGGCGAGAACCTGGCCAGGGCCGACGTGGCCGCCTCGCAGGCCGCCTTGCAAGTGAAGAAGGCCGAGGCCTACGAGGTGGGCGAGACCCGCAAGGTGCAGGCCGAGGCCGCCGTGCTGGAGGCCGAGCACATCGCCCGCGCCAAGGCCGCCTTGGCCGAGGCCCAGCGCGTCGAGGCCGAGCGCCGGGCCGCCCTGGAGGCGCCGGCCAAGGCCGACAAGGCCAAGATCGAGGTCGATGCCGCCGCCGAGGCCGCCAAGCGGCGGATCGAGGCCGAGGGCGAGGCCTCCGCCATCTATGCCAAGCTCGAAGCCGAAGCCCGCGGCCAGTTCGAAATCCTCTCCAAAAAAGGCCAAGGACTGCACCAGATCATCGAGGCCTGCGGCGGCGCGCAAGAGGCATTTCAACTACTCATGCTCGAACACTTCGATCACCTCGTCGAGGCCTCGGCCAAGGCCATATCCAACATCAAGTTCGACAAGGTCGTGGTCTGGGAAGGCAACGGGGCCAACGGGCAAAGCGCCACGGCCAACTGGCTGCACAACATGTCGCGCACCCTGCCGCCGATGATGCAGGTCATGCGCGATATCGGCGGCGTGGAAATCCCCGAAACGCTCGCCACCCTGGCCGGTATCCAGAAGACTCCGGTCGCCGACGGGCACCCGGTCGCCGCGGCGAAGTAAATGCCTCGCCGTAGGGTGGGACCAGATCCGGGGTACCCGCTTGCGGGTCGGCGAGCGCAGGCCCACGAAACACGGCAATTGGTGGGCCGGCGCTCGCAAGCTCACTAGTCCCACCCTACGCGACTGAGGTTTGCAACCCTGAAATTATTTCCGAAATTGAGCACCAAGGATAGCGAACCCCAAGGACAAATTAACGATGAAGTATCTCGCTGGCTTGATGATCGCAGGGGTCTTCGTCTGCGCTGACGTGCTGGCGGAAACCAATCCAGGCACGCGTTATGACGTGGTCATCTACGGCGGCACCTCCGCTGGCGTGGCCGCCGCCGTGCAGGTGAAACGCCTGGGCAAGTCCGTGGCCTTGATCGAGCCTACGCGGCGGTTGGGCGGACTGACCACCGGCGGCCTGGGGCAGACCGACATCGGCAACAAGGCGGCCATCGGTGGCATCGCCCGCGAGTTCTACCAGCGCGTGCGCCAATACTACGCCCAGCCGGCCCATTGGAAATGGCAAAAGGCCCCAGACTACGCCGACAACGGCCAGACCCGCACCGCCAAGGCCGAAGCGGCGATGTGGACCTTCGAGCCTAGCGCAGCGCTCACGATCGTCAACGACCTGGTGCGCGAGGCCGGTGTCGACGTGTTCTACGCCCAGCGGCTCGATCGCCGCCGCGGCGTGGCGAAAGAGGGCACTACGATCGTCGCCATCACGATGGAGTCGGGCCGCACCTTCCGCGGGCGGATCTTCCTCGATGCCACCTACGAAGGCGACCTGATGGCTGCCGCGGGTGTCGCCTACGCCGTCGGACGCGAGGCCGCCGGTCACTACGGCGAGACGCTCGACGGCGTCCAGGTCAAGCAAGCGGTACACCACCAGTTGCTGCCCGGTGTCGATCCCTACGTGGTCAAAGGCGACCCGCGAAGCGGCCTGCTGCCGTTCATCGAGGCGGGCGGCCCCGGCGGCGAGGGCGACGGCGACCGCCGCGTACAGGCCTACTGCTTCCGCATGTGCCTGACCGATTGCCCCGAAAACCGCATCCCCTTCAGCAAGCCCCAGGGCTATAACGAGCTATGGTACGAGTTGCTCTTGCGGAACTTGGAGGCCGGCCAGCGACAGATCCCCTGGATCAACTCGCCCATGCCCAATCGCAAGACCGACATCAACAACAACACGGGCGTCTCGACCGATTTTATTGGCCAGAATTACGACTATGCGGAGGCCTCTTACGCCCACCGCGCCGAGATTGTCGCCCGCCACCGCCAGTATCAGCAGGGCCTGATGTGGACCCTGGCGAATCATCCCCGCGTGCCGGAGTCGATGCGAAAAGAAGTGGCACGCTGGGGCACGTGCAAGGACGAGTTCGTCGAGAGGCAAGGCTGGCAGGAGCAGATCTACGTCCGCGAGGCCCGGCGGATGATCGGCCCCTACGTGATGACGCAGCACGATTGCCAGGGCCAGGCGGTGGCCGCCGACGCCGTCGGTTTGGCGGCTTACACCATGGATTCGCACCATGTCCGCCGCTACGTGGACGCCCGGGGCCACCAGGTCCGCAACGAGGGCGACGTGCAGGTCGGCGGTTTCCCGCCGTATCCCATCAGTTACCGTGCGCTGACGCCGAAGGCCGGCGAGTGCGACAACCTGCTGGTGCCCGTCTGCCTATCGGCCTCGCACATTGCTTTTGGCTCGATCCGCATGGAACCGGTCTTCATGGTCTTGGGCCAGTCGGCGGCGACGGCCGCCTGTCAGGCCATCGACGAGGGCTCAACGGTCCAATCCGTCGACTACGCACAGCTCCGTCGGCGATTATTGGCCGACAAGCAAGTGCTCAAGTAGGTCCTTTCTGCCGGAAAGGACTATTGTGCGCCGACCTTTTGGGCAATACGGCGGTTTTCCCGTGGATCGCAGCACATTAGTCCCTCTCGGCAAGAGGGACCTACTTGGGCAAGGGGGCGTCTTTGAATTTCCAGTGGTCGTTGACCTTCACCAGCGACCATTGCACCTCGCCCACGGGATTGCCCGTCTTCACATCCTTGACGACGACGGTGACGGTGGCCGAATCGCCGGACACAACGGGCGACTTGCCTTCGTAGTGGTAATCGGCGTAGCGGGCCAAGAGTTCCTTCGACGGTTCCGTACCGCTGACGAACTGCAACTTGATAAGCTCTCGTTCATTCGGGTGCTGGGCGCGGTCGTCGATGTCGTTAACGAACATCAAAATTCGTGTGTTCGTAGAAACGTCGGGATCGGCGGGCGGAGGACGGTCGCATCCCAGTGTGAGCACGCCCGGCAGGAAGAGGACTAGAGAGGCCGCGAGTTTCCTAGTTCCGTGTTGAATTTGCCGCATGATCGATGTTCTCCGTAGGTTGTCGTGGCAAAACCGTTGCCTTGAGGGCCAAAGGTCACCGCTTGGAGTATTGCAGCACGCTCCAGCCCCAGCAGTAAACTCTAGAACGGTCTGGGTTGCGAAACGTCCTCACCGTTGATGGTTGCCATTGCCTGCCAGATGCCCATGTTGACGGAATTGGAGACGAAACCCGCCGCGCCGTCGGCCATGACCACGTTCACGCCGCCGGGGTGCCGGCTGCGGGCGGCGGCCCAGATGTTGCCGTCCTTTTGGTCTGTTATACAGTGCATGGGATCGGTCGGGGGGATTGTGGTATCACAACCGAATGTGTGGTCGAAGGCGTGAAAGCCCGCATCGGTGCCCGCGGCATTGGGAGCCGTGCGGGCCATGAACGAGCTGGCGCCCGGCATGGTGATGGGCCAGCTTCCCCGGCCTTCCGCCTGGCTGTTGATAAAACAGACCTCGCTGCAGGCCATGGTATTGGAAAGCCCGTCCTTGACCGAGGCCGCGCGGACGCCGCAGGTATGGCAGACCTTCCACGTACCGGTAGTTTGGCCGTTGTAGGTTGTGTTCCAACCGGGAATGTAGGTCACGCCGAACAGTCCGTCATAGGGCGTGTGAGGGAAAATGCCATTGGCATCGGGCGTGCTGTTGAGATAGTACTGCGAGCCCCAGCAGGCGGCATAATTGCCCCGAGACATCTTCAATGGGCCTTCCACATCATTGCCGGTGTCGGTATAGTCCATATTGGGATTGCGCCGATCGGAACTGGGACATATATAGGCTGCGATGTTCTTCGTGCTCGCTCCGTCGTGCTGCTGATCCCAGCCATGTTCCAGCTCATCAACCCCATTGCCGTTCGTTTCGGACATGAACACGACCTCGGAGTAATAGGAGTATTCCGTGGTTCCATTCACATTTGCAGGGGATCTGCCCATGTCGAGCTGTTCGAGGAGGAACATATTCCAGTTGGGGCCCTGGCAGCCGATGTATTGCCCCACACCGATCGAAGCCCAGGCCTTGCTGGTATCGGAACAGAGGGTCGCTCCCGGCGGGTAAGCGCCGTAGGTTGTCTCATGGGCGTTCAGGGCCAAGCCGATCTGCTTCAGATTGTTGGCGCATTGCCCGCGACGGGCCGACTCCCGGCTGGCCTGCACCGCAGGTATCAGCAGCCCTACCAAGGCACCGATGATGGCGATCACTACAAGCAACTCAACGAGCGTGAATCCGCAAGCCTTGCGGCGAGTCGACAACAGCCGACAACAACAATACGAGTTCATCTTGGAATCCTTTGAAACGCGTGGCAACGACTGCCAATCTGTTTGCCCCGGAACGAAACAGCATCCCAACGGTGCGGGACGAATTGTCCCTCCCTCGCGGAAAGCCCCCAGCCCATAAGGGCGATCGCCCATACTGGGACAATATATAGGAAGTCGCCGCAGTTGTCAATTTGATCCCCGCCGGCTGCAGGAGAACTGCAAATTCATGCCCCCCATCCGGTGGACGGATTCGCGATCTTTGCCCTGCGAACCACCCCCCAAAATGTGCTTATTGGAATCATCGGCCCGAATTATACTACCCGAGCCAGCTATTTTGCGGACCATTAGGTTGACGGAAGGTGGATCTGCTTGCATACTTGGAAGTTTGCCTGTTTGCGGCCATGCGTAAATCCTACACGTCCAATCCCAGAGGAATCAGTTGTGGAAGTCAAGCTCTCCAGCGGTAAAGTCGTCCCCATTGAAATGCACAAGGTGAAGATCGTCCAGAAGGCATTCCTGGTCCCGATCCGGGAGCGGCTACGGGCGATCACGGAGGCCGGTTTCAACACCTTCCTGCTCCGCACGCGCGACGTGTTCATCGACATGCTCACCGACAGCGGCACCAACGCCATGAGCGACAACCAGTTGGCCTCGATGATGGTTTCCGACGACGCCTACGCCGGCGGCGAGAGCTACTACCGGCTGCTGGACGCGGTCAAGGATGTCCTGGGTTTCGAGTACTGCGTGCCCGCCCACCAGGGCCGCGCCGCCGAGCACCTGCTGACCAAGATCTTCGTCAAGCCGGGCGACGTGGTGCCCATGAACTACCACTTCACGACCACCAAGGCCCACTTCGAGATGGGCGGGGCCAAGGTCCTGGAACTCTATGGCGACGACGCCTTGCAGACCACCAGCAGCAACCCCTTCAAGGGCAACATCGACATCGAGAAGCTCAAGGCGGTCATCGCCGAGTACGGCCCGCAGCGCATCTCCTTCATCCGCATGGAGGCCACCACGAACCTCATCGGCGGACAGCCTTTTTCCATGGCCAACCTCCACGAGGTGCATAAGCTGGGCCTGCAGCACGGCATCCCCGTGATCATCGATTGCAGCCTGATTTCCGAGAACGCCTATTTCATCAAGCGCCGCGAAGCCAACTACGCCGATTGCTCCATCCGCCAGATCGTCCTCGAGATGATGAGCTGCGCCGACCTTATCTACTTGTCCGGCCGCAAGAGCACCTGCGTCCGCGGCGGGCTGATTGCCACGAACAATCCCAAGTACTTCGAATCGCTCAAGGCCTGGCTGCCGCTGTACGAGGGCTTCATCACCTACGGCGGCATGTCCTCGAAGGAGATCGAGGCCATGGCGGTTGGCCTGCGCGAGATGACCGACCTGGAAGTGGCCAGCAGCTCGGCCGACCTGATCGCCTACTTCGTGGGCGAGATGGTCAAGCGGGGGATCCCCGCCGTGACCCCGCCGGGCGGCCTAGCCGGACACGTCGACGCCATGAAGTTCATTCCGCACGTGCCGCAGTCCACCTATCCGGCTGGCGCCCTGACCGCGGCCATTTACCTCATCAGCGGCGCCCGCGGCATGGAACGCGGCTCGATCTCCATGGACCGCGATGCCCAGGGCAACGACGTGCCCTCGGACGTGGAACTCTGCCGGCTGGCCGTGCCCCGGCGGGTCTATACCGTCTCGCACATGGACTATGTTACGGACCGCGTGGCCTGGCTGCTGGCCCACCGCGACATGATCCAAGGGCTGCGGTTCATCCACGAGCCGCCCGTGCTGCGGTTCTTCACCGGCCGCCTCGAGGCCCTCAACGATTGGGGAACCAAGCTGGCGGCCGCCTACGAGGCCGATTTCGGGGCGGAAGGATAGGCGGCGCACTTACGGCAAATAAAACGGGTCGCTGTTATTCTTGGTGATCATCTGGATTTCATCGTTGTTCCTTCGGCTCGACATAGCGCCAGATGCCTGCCGCGCACCAGTTGCCGCTCACGATCACATAGTGCTTCCCATCGAAGGATACGGCCGCCCGTTTCGTGCCGTTGATCATGGCCGGCGGCGGCGTGTAGTCGGTGGACCAGGGCGTGCCCGTGGCCCGCGGCGCTCGCTGCAGGTTCGGATCGAACTTGTGCGATAACAAAGGAAACCCGTAGCTGGCGTAGAGGTAACTGGGCGTAGCCACTACCGTGGATGCCTGCAGCCGCGAGACCTGGGTCCACGTCAGACCGCGGTCGGTTGACTTGTGGATGCCGCCGGTGTGGGGCAGATAGATCACGCCGTTATCGACGAGAACCTGGTTCGCGCCGTGGGCGTGCTCGGCCGGGAGCACGTTGGTCCAACTCGCGCCCCGGTCCGTGGTGCGGAACGTGCCGTGCTTGCCATTGCCCGCTTCGCTCACGGCCAGCCAAGTATCCGCGGTAATGAACCAGACGTAAGAACTATGCGTCCCGGTGACACCGGCGGCGACGATTTGGCCTTTATCGACCCACGTGGCACCGCCGTCGCTCGACTCGTAGCAATGGTCGTCGTCATGGTTGGCGGAGATGACGTGCATGCAATCGCTGGGATCGGTGTCGAAGTTGTAAACATGATCGTTTTTTCCGCCATTGGAATAGCGGGTCCAGTCCACGCCCCCGTTCGCCGAGACCCAGACGCCGCGCTGGGGACCATACCCCTGGCAGGCATACATTCGCGGCGGCGTCGACGGATTGCGTTTCGGATTCTTGTCGATCGCCTCACCCCACGCGCGGCCAAGATCCAAAGGGCCGCCCTTGGCGCTGATCTTTGTCCAGGTGACGCCGAAGTCGCTGCTCTTCCAGACACCTTGGTAGTTGACAAAGGCGTAGAAGTCGCCGGGCCGCGCCGGATCGGCTAGGACGTCATTGACGCCGTAGTTGCCACTGGCGTCGTAGGTGGGCGACAGGTTCAAGGCCGCCGGCGTGACATCGGTCCAGACGCCTTCCTGTGCCTGGTCGTGAGGGCGCGACAACTCGGCGGCATTCAGTGCTGCGCCGGTGTGGCTCATGGTTTGGTCGGCCGCGACTACGGGATGTGGGTAAGCGAGCGGCGTGTAGCCGGGCTTGCGAGCATTGAAGAAATCGCGGCCCTCCCGCACATATTCTTCTTCTCGGGGATAAAAACGCCTGACCTTCAGGCTGCAGGGTTCGCCATTGTATTTGTTGTTCCAGGCGTAGACCGGCTCCAAAATCTGAGGATGCACGCTGTTGGGGCCGGCATCGCGGCCGCGGCCGATCTGGTCTATCGCCGGATAGCCGTTGGTGACTTTGAAGACATCGCCCGCATTCCAATTGTTCCGTTTTCCACCCTGGAGGGCCGCGCCGATCGTGTCTTCGGTGTTCGCCAGGATCTTGCCGACACTGTGGTCCGACACGTTCCAAACCGCGTAACCAGCCAATCCGCCGGGCTTCCAATGCTTGCCGGCGCAAGTCAATCTCGCGGCGCCGTCGTTGCCGGAATGGGATCCGGTATAAGCCTGCTTGTCGTCATTGAGCGGCAAATTCCCGTCGAAACGGCTCGTTCCGTCACACTGGCCGTATTTCTGTCGCGGCCCGCCCGTTCTGTACTCAGTGGCCCAAAGCGGTTGTTTCTGGAAGTCGCCCCGGATCGTATTGTTGAACACCACTCCGGTTCCGCCCTTGAGGCCCAGTGTACAAAAGCACTTGCCGGTGAAGCTGTTATCGTAGACTTCGAAGCTGACCGTTCCGCGCGGCGTGGAATCCACGCCGAAGAACTCCAGGAATCCGTCGTGGACCATGTTGTGCCGGAAGACCGCACGCGCACCATCCATCGTGGGCAACGCAGGAGAATCGTTCGACTTGGGATTATGAAACTCGATGTGGCAATCTTCGATGTAGATCGCCTCCGCGCTGCCCAATCGCGCCGGCGTTTTCCAAGCCGCTGCGCCGTTTCCTTTCATCCAACAGAAGAACGGATTGCCGAGGGCATGGTCTTCCATAAGCTCGTAGCGGCAATGATCGACAACCCCGCGCATCAAGCCGTCGGTCATGATTGCGCCGTTGACGTTCAGGAACTGGCAATGGTCGATGCGCAGATCGGCATAGGAGCCGCGGATGTTGATGATCGCGGGCTTGCCGGAATCCTGAATGCCCGTGCCATCGAATGTGATGCCACTAATGCGCAGCGCCTTGCCCGCTCCGCCTTCGGCATGGACGGGGCCACCGGACCAGGGATTTTTGGGATCGAACGTCTGATCCTTGAGAATCGTGCGGCCGATGCCCGCACCGATCAGGGTAATGCCTTTGTTTTTGATTTTCAGGGCGGGAATGCGTGGCGTGATGGTCTTGTACTCGCTCGTGCCTGCCGGGACCACGACCGTATCTCCGTCCTGGGCCGCGTCGATGGCTGCCTGCACGTCCGCTTGAGAACAGGTTTCCGACGTTCGTGTGGCTGCCCGGGCGAGTGACACTAGCAAACCATGCGTGCCGAACAGGGAATAAACAAGAATCAGACCGAATTGCAGACTGCGTCTCATAACTTACCCTTTCTTATGGCCGCTGAAATGTTCCTCGATCTCCTCCAGGGTCTTGCCCTTGGTTTCGGGCAGGAAGAAGGCGGCGGTGACGAAATAGACGACCGTGAAGGCAGCAAAGGCGAAGAACATGTTGCCGTAGCCGTACTTGCCCACGGTCGGCAGGAAGATCGCCGCGATCGTGGTCGACGCGGCCTGGTTGAGAAACAGGGCCACGCTCATGCCGTTGGAACGGATCCGCGTGGGCATCAGTTCGGAAAGCGCCAACCAGACGCAGACGCCCGGCCCCACGGCGAAGAAGGCCATGAAACCGTAGAGGAAGAGGGCCGTCAGCCAGCCGTTCTGCGCGCTGGGCACGGGAGTGACGAGGGCGTTTTCGATCTTCAGCGGAGCCTTTTGGGCAGCCGCAAGATTGCCCAGCGGGTTCTTCAGCAGGGCGTCGGCATAACTGCCCGGCACGCCATCCTTCCGCGTGATTTCGGCCGGTTTTGCCGTGGGGTCATCGGAGCGCACGGTATTCGTCGCCGCCACGTAATCTCCGTAGGAATAGATCACGCTGAGCGTTGTCGGCTGCCCGGCGATCGCCTCGCCGCCGGGTCCGGCCGTTGTCAGCAGTTCCTTGGCTTTGGCCTGATCGAACACGATCCGCAAGTCCTGGTCGCTTGTGACCATCGCCTGAACAGCCTCTTTGCAGTCGACGCGGACCTTCTCGGTCTGACGAAACATCAGACCGGCACAGATCAACGAGACGATGATCCCGGCGCTGCCCAGCGAGAGCAGGAACTTGCGGCCCCTGCGGTCGACGAGCAGGACTCCGATCATGGTCGCCAACACGTTGACCGTGGTGAAAATCACGTAGCCCTTATGGGCCTGCACGTCCGACAGGCCGGCTTGGATAAGGATGGTGGCGTTATAGCCGATGATCGAGTTGACGCCGGTCAACTGGGTGCAGACCAGGATGATGCAGGCCAGCAGGAAGGGAATCAAGTACTTGCGGTGTAGCAGCGATTCCTTGGCCAGGCGGCTGCCGGATGCGGTCCTTTCGGCTGCGGCGGCCTCTTCCATTTCCCGGATTTCCGTAGCGGCCTGTTCGTCGCTACGGCTACGGAGCAATGCCGCCAGTGCGGCGTCCTTGCGGCCACGGCGAAACAGCCAGCGCGGCGACTCAGGCACCATCAGGCTGCCCAACACAAAAACGACGCCCGGCAACACGGATACCCAGAAGATGCCGCGCCAGGCGATGTCTTGAGCGATGAGCAGTTTGTCGGCATCGCCTAGCGCCTTGACCTTATCGACGTACAAGGCGAAGACCATCGCAATTAGCGACGCGGCGACAATCCCCAGCGTGAGCAACCACTGAAAAATCCCGGTCCCCTTGCCGCGCGTGGAAGCGCTGAGACTTTCGGCCAGATAGAGCGGCACAACCACGCCGATCAACCCCGCGCTCAGGCCCTGCAATAGGCGGCCTGTGATCAATGGCCCGTATGCGTTTGTCGTGGCGATCATCGGTATGCTGATGACAAAGAGGATGCCGCTGAATGCCATCAGTTTCTTGCGTCCCAGCAAATCGGCGAGGATTCCGGCAAAGGGCGTCGATAGCACGCTGCCCAGGAGGACGGCGGCCACGATGAATGACATCTTGTTGGCATCCAGCCCGGACGTCGCCTCCATGTAGGGCAGCGCGCCGGCGATGATCCCCACGTCGATCCCGTAAAGCAAGCCGCCGAGACCGGCGATGAACAGTAGGAAGCGGATCGCCCAGATCTTGCTGGGCGCGCCGTTGGCAATTGCGTATGTTTGGCTCATGTGAGTTCCTTGTCTATCGTGTTGTATCCTGTGTAGTGATTCAAAATTGCGGTGTCCGTTGGAGTCCCGGCTTTAGCCGGAATTGCCGCCTAAAGGCGGGACTCCAGCGCGGAGCATGAAACCCCATCTGACTGAATCACTACACTAGTGTTTCCCGCCGGCGTTCGTTTTCACGCCCATCTCCTTCATTCGCGCGTCGTGCGGTCCCATGCGGGCGGCAAAGTCGGGCCAGTTGCGCGATTCCTTGGGCGACCAGCCGACCTCGGCCAGGGCGCACAACCGCGGCCACACCTGGCGATCAACGTCTGCCGGCGAGGGCGTGTGCTCGGTCCACATGTTGCCCTGCACGCCCAGGCAGTGCGCGCGCTGCGCTGCGGTCAACTTCTCCGGCACAGGCTCGAAGGAATATGCCTTTTCCAGGCTGATCGCGCTGGCCGGGTAATCGAGATAGCAGTGCGTCGTGGGCGTGGCCACGTAGTCGTGGCCCGATTGGGCCGCCGCCAGCGCGCCGTCCATCCCGCGCCAGCTCATCACCGTGGCCTTGGGCGGCAGGCCGCCTTCGAGAATCTCGTCCCAGCCGATCAGCCGCCGGCCCCGGGAGGCCAGGTGGTCTTCGATCCGGCGGACGAAATAGCTCTGCAACTCGTGTTCGTTCTTCAGGCCCTGGGCCTTGATGCGGGCCTGGCACTTGGGGCAATTCTTCCAGCGGGCCTTGGGGCATTCGTCGCCGCCGACGTGGATGAAGGTCGAGGGGAAGAGCGCGACCACTTCGTCCAGCACGTCGTCGAGGAAAGCGAAGGTGGCGTCGTTGCCGGCGCAGCAGACGTCGTCTTCGATGCCCCAGACGGTGCGGACCTTGAATGGCCCGCCCGTACAGGAGAACTGCGGATAGGCCGTGAGAGCCCCCATTGAATGGCCGGGCATTTCGATCTCCGGCACGATGGTCACGTGCCGCCGGGCCGCATAGGCCACGACCTCGCGGATTTCGTCCTGCGTGTAGAAACCGCCGTAGCGTTTGCCGTCGCCCTCGGTCTGCTCGCGCCACGCGCCGATTTGCGTGAGCTTGGGAAACTTCTTAATCTCGATCCGCCAGCCCTGGTCATCGGTGAGGTGCCAGTGCAGGGTGTTCAGTTTATGCGCGGCCACAAGGTCGATCGTGCGCATGACAAACTGCTTGCCGAAGAAGTGCCGGCCTTCGTCCAGGAGCAGCCCGCGCCAGGGGAACCGCGGTTTGTCCTCAATGCGGCAGCAGGATACTTGCCATTTTACGCCGGCCTGCCGGGTCTGGGCGAAAGCAACCGCCGGCAGGAGTTGTCGCAGCGTCTGTCCGGCGTAGAAGAGGCCGGCGGGCGCCGCGGCGGCGATACGGATAATGGGCGTGGGAAGGATTTCCAGCCTGTAGCCTTCCTTGCCCAGCGCGTTTTCCAGGCCAGGGTCGAGCGTGAGGACGATGGCGTTGCCGAGTTTGCCGCCCAAGGGCGGCATGGGCTGGACCGGGAGTGGCAGCCCGGTCGCCGGCCGCAGCAGCGTGGCCAGCATTTCGGCCTCGCCTTGGGCGGCTTCGTTGCTAAAGATGATCGACGTGGCGGAGTCAAACGGCACATAGCCCTTTTGCCAATCCACCTTTGCCGGACGGGGCACGAGGGCGGCCGGTCCGGGCACCGCAGCGACGGCTTGCGCGGCAAGTCCCCGCAGGACGGTTGTCAACAGGAGCAAATACAAAACTCGCGGTCCGGATGGCATGATATCAACCCTTTTTGCAAGACGGTTTCGTAATGGGCCATGATCTCTCGCAGCAACACGGAAGTTATTTATCGTCCGGTCCATACCTGCGAATCTGCCTCGGTGGTCTCCCAGTCCTTCCCAGCTTATTCGTTTTGCGACCGCAGGTCAATCGGCCGGTGAATTACCGGTTGCTCTTGCCATATCCTGTGACATTTCTATTTTGCTCCGACATTGCGGCAAAGGGATTGGCAAAGATGCCGGCCCCAAGTTAAACTAAGATTCTGCCTTGCTTCCACCTTCCTTGTGCCCCGTCCTGGAGATTGCTTCATGATTACCCGGAGAAGTCACCTGCTGGCCCTCTTATTCGTAACGTTCCTCATCCCTGCCCCGGCATGGGCCGAAGAACCGACGGTGGCGGCCGCACTGGCCCGCATTAAGAAACTGGGCGGAAAAGTCGAGTATGGCCCCGGCAAGACCGTCGTGGCCGTGGATCTCAATCCTCGCAGGCCCACCAACGCCGACATTTTACTCCTGACGGCCTTAAAGGACCTGGTCAAACTCGAGTTGTTCGGCGCGGAGATCAGCGATGCCGGCATCCCGGCTCTGGCCCAGTTCCCCAAGCTGCGCGAACTTGGCCTGGAGAACACCGATATCACCGATGCGGGCGTCCAGGAACTTTCCAAACTGCAAGGCATCCGCGTGTTGAATCTGCGCCACACGGACCGCATGACCGACGCCGCCATGTCCTACCTGGCGCAAATGCCCAAGCTGGAGAATCTCAAACTCCTCTACAATCGGATCGGCGATGCGGGCGTGGCCCGGCTTGCCGCGATGAAGCAACTGCGGGCCATCGACGTGCGGGGTTCGAAGATCAGCGACACGGGGCTGGCAGCCCTGGCGCGGTTGCCCAACGTCAAGGACCTCAAAGTCCGCAGCGCCTCGGTGAGCGACGAAGGCATGAAAGCCCTGGCCGGCATGCCGAAACTCAAGATCCTGGCCATCGAAGACGCCCTCATCACCGACGCCGGCCTGGCAGCGCTCAAGGGCAAGGACATGGAACAGTTGGACTTCCTGCGTTGCAACGGCGTGACGGACGACGGCCTGGTCAACCTGGCGGGGATGACGCACTTGACGCGGCTGGTCCTCCGCGGCACGTCCATCACGGGATCCGGGCTCGTAAACCTGAAGACCGCCAAGGGCCTGACCCGGCTGGAACTTGCCGAAACTACGATCGACGACGACGGACTGGCCATCGTGAAAGACCTTGTCAGTTTGGAATTCCTCGATCTCTGGCACACGCGGATCAGCGACGCGGGGTTGAAGAACCTCACCGGCCTCGCAAAACTTACGACCCTCAGCCTGGAGGACGACAACCTCAACGACGAAGGCCTGAAGCAACTTGCCGGCCTGACGCAGTTGGAATCGCTGAAGCTCAAAGGCAATCACGACATTACGAACGATTCCATCGACGTGCTCAAGACGCTGAAACACTTGAAGCAGCTCGACCTGAACAACACGCAGATCGACAACAAGGGCCTGAAGCAGCTTCGCGCCGCGCTGCCCAACTGCAAGATTCTGGCGGAATGATCCGGAACCTATACCATGCGCAGACAGTTCACAATCGCTTGTCTGACGATAATTTGCCTGGCTTCGGTCACGGCCACCCTCGCGACCGGCCTGCGCGATCAGCGCGGGCCGCTGACCACCACAGCCTACGAGATCTCGGAAAAACCGCTCCCGCCGCCGCTTGCTCTTCATCCCGACAATTCCCACTACCTTCTCTTCCGTGGCCGTCCGACCGTGCTTATCGGTTCTACCGAACATTACGGGGCGGTGTTGAACCTCGATTTCGCCTACGTTCGTTACCTGGACGAATTGCAGGCCAAAGGACTGAACCTCACGCGGACTTTCTCGGGCGTCTATTGCGAAGCTGAGCAATCGTTTCAGATCAAGCACAACACGCTCGCTCCAGCCCGAGGGCGGCTCATCGCGCCCTGGGCACGCAGCGCGACACCTGGCAGCGCCGACGGCGGCGCTAAGTTCGACCTGGGCCGCTGGGACGACGCCTATTTTCGCCGCTTGAAGGATTTCCTGAGCGCGGCAAGCCGCCGCGAAATCGTCGTCGAACGGGTCCTCTTCTGTCCGTTCTACGAAGATCCTCTGTGGAACCTCAGTCCCATGAACGCCCGCAACAATACGCGCGGATTGGGTACGATGCCGCGGACCGAGGTCTACACGCTGCAGCACCCCGCGATGCTGGCGGTACACGAGGCGCTGGTTGCGAAGATCTGTGCGGAGCTGAAAGACTTCGACAATCTCTACTACGAGATTTGCAACGAGCCCTATTTCGGCGGCGTGACGCTGCCCTGGCAGGACCGGATCGCTGCCGCCATTACGGCAGCCGAGGCGCAGTTCCCGCACAAGCACCTCATTGCCCGGAATGTCGCCAACGGCCGGCAGAAGATCGAGCAACCGAATCCGGCGGTCTCGATCTTCAACTTCCATTACGCCACGCCGCCCGACACGGTGGCCATGAACTACGGGCTGAAGCGGGTGATCGCCGACGACGAGACCGGCTTTCGCGGCAGCGACGATTTTGTCTACCGTTACGAGGGTTGGGAGTTCACCCTCGCCGGCGGAGCCATCTACGACAACCTCGATTACTCGTTCTCCGTGGGGCACGAAGACGGTTCGCAGCAGCCCGACGCGCCCGGCGGAGGCGGATCAGCCTTGCGTCGGCAGCTTGCCATCCTTAAGCAGTTCATGGATGGCTTTAGCTTTGTGCGGATGAAGCCCGATCTCGCCGCGGTCAAGGACAATGCGATCCCGAAAGCGAGTATCCGCGCGCTGAGCGAAGCGGGGCGGCAGTATGCCATCTATATTCGCGGCGACGGCGTAAAGAAGTTCGCCGTAAACCTGCCGGCTGGCACGTATCGTATGCAATGGACCGATACGCAGAAAGGCCCGCTTGGCACGCCGGAGAGATTCCAGCACGCTGGTGGCGTGCGGACATTGGTGGTTCCAGCCTACCGTGCCGACATCGGCCTGGCGATTCTCGCCCGCTAGGGTGACCAAGTCGCCTATTTGTCACAGCATGCCTGGAGTGTCCTCACTCCGATTCCGGCGTCGTCAGTTTGACAACATCCGGGTTCCCGAACGCATCGGTCAGCGATCGGACGGAGTGTCGCAAATCTTTTCGGGCCAATACCTTGTAACACTCGCCTTGACCGTGGCATGCCGGTTGCACTCTGCCCGCAAGTCAAACCCATTCATTTTCACAAGCCCGAAAGAGAAAACCATGAATCGACTTGCTCCCATCCTCGCCGCCATCGGAATTGTCGCCGCCACCGCGATCCCGGCCTTTGCCCACCATTACCACGGCCATCACAGCTACTATCAAGGTCACCACGGCTGCGGATACTACAGCAGCTACTACGGCGGCTATCTCAATTCGACTTGCTCCTACTACATTAACCAGGGCGACGCCTGGTACGACCAAGGCAATTACGATCAGGCGATTGCCAACTACACGCAGGCCATCGCCAACGATCCGAATTGTGCTTTGGCTTACAACCAACGCGGTGCCGCGTGGTACTCCAAGGGCGACTTCGACAAGGCCATTACCGACGCCACCCTGGCGATCGCCAACAATCGCAGTTACGCGGCAGCCTACAACAATCGGGCCGCCGCCTTAGACGCCAAGAACGAACTGGATAAGGCCCTCGTGGACGTCAACTTGGCCCTGGCCATTGAGCCCAGCTATCCCGAGGCCTACATCAGCCGCGGTGCGATCTGGTACAACAAGGGCGAGTACGACAAGGCCATCGCCGACGACAACTCGGCCTTGGCGATTGAGCCAAGTTCCGCTCAAGCCTATGACAATCGGGCCAGTGCCTGGAACATGAAGGGCGAGTACGCGAAGGCCAAAGCTGACTTTGATCAAGCCATCGCCCTCGGCGCCAACAACGCCGAATACTACGACGACCTGGCTTTCTTCCAGGCGACTTGTCTCGACTCGCAGTTTCGTAATGGACAGCAGGCATTCGCCAACGCCAACAAAGCCTACGAATTGACCAACGGCAACAACGTCGGCAATATCTCAGTTCTGGCCTCCGTCTATGCCGAAAACGGGGACTTTGCCCAAGCCATCACCTGGCAGCAGAAAGCCTTCGAATTGACGAAGACGCAGGAGATGAAACAGCGATACCTTGCCCGGCTTGAGCTGTTTAAGCAGGGCAAGCCGTTCCGGCTGGACCCCAAAACGGCTATGCAAATTCCCGCCGTTGCCGCCGCCACGCCAAACTGAAAGAGAGCATCGACAAGTTGGGCTTGGCTGGCGTCGGTTGATATGGCGGCCGACAGCCCGCCCGTCGGCGGCCCCCGCTAACTTCACACTGTGTGTGGGTGACGCGTGATCGTCGATATCGTTTCCGAGAGGCTATCCCGAGAGTTTTCGGCCAATTTGGCGTATCGAAGCCCGACGGGGCACCCGCTTGCGGGTCAGCGAGGAATCGGCCCTTGCTGGTGCTAGACTGCTGGCCGCAGTTGCGATAGAATTCCCGGCAACAAGAAAAGGAGATTACCAATGCCCCTCAACGATCCATTTCATGCACGTGACACTTTTGACACCGGCAACGGCACAGCGGGGATCTACCGCCTGTCTCGCCTGGAAGACGCCAAATTGACCAACGTTGCACGGTTGCCGTACTCGATCCGCATTCTACTGGAATCGGTCCTGCGGAACTGCGATGGTTACGCCGTGGCCGAGCGCGACGTGACCAACTTGGCCGGATGGAGCCCCAAAGCTGCAGCCGGGATCGAAGTTCCCTTCAAGCCGGCACGAGTGATCCTGCAGGACTTCACGGGAGTGCCCTGCGTGGTCGATCTGGCGGCCATGCGCAGTGCCATGCAGCGGCTCGGCGGCGACCCCAAGAAGATCAACCCGCTGGTTCCGGTCGATCTGGTGATCGATCACTCGGTTCAGGTCGATTTCTTTGGCCAGCAGGATTCGATGGACCGCAACGTGGCGATCGAGTTCCAGCGCAATCGCGAGCGGTACGAGTTTCTCCGCTGGGGCCAAAAGGCCTTCCGGAATTTCCGTGTCGTGCCGCCCGCTGTCGGCATCGTCCACCAGGTCAACCTCGAGTACCTGGCCAAGGGCGTCTTTCTGGGCCAAGACGCGGCCGGACCGGTCGCCTTTCCCGACTCGCTTGTCGGCACCGATAGTCACACCACGATGATCAACGGCCTGGGTGTGCTCGGCTGGGGAGTCGGCGGCATCGAGGCCGAGGCCGTCATGCTTGGCCAGCCGCTTTACATGCTCGCCCCCGAGGTGATCGGTTTCGAACTCAACGGCGAACTTCCGCCCGGCACCACGGCCACGGACCTTGTGCTTACCATTACGCAGATCCTCCGCAAGGAAGGCGTCGTCAACAAGTTCGTCGAATACTTCGGGCCAGCTATCAAACAGATGAAAGTCGCCGATCGGGCCTTGGTCGCCAACATGGCGCCGGAGTACGGGGCCACGATGGGCTTCTTTCCCATCGACGAGCAGACGCTCCGTTTCCTTCGTCTCACCGGCCGCAGCGACGCCGAGGTCGCCCTGGTCGAGCGCTACACCAAGGAACAACAACTCTTCTACAACAGCCAGCCGGGCAGCGATCCGGATTACACCAAGGTGCTCAAGCTCGACCTGGGCACGATCGAGCCTTCCATGGCCGGGCCGAAGCGGCCGCAGGACCGCGTGCCGCTGGCCAACGTCAAACAAGCGTTCCGTCAGTCGTTGCAAGCCCCTGTCAAGGAGCGCGGTTTTGGGTTGAACATGCAAGACCTGACGCGCACGGCAGCCGTCGCCGATAATGGCCACAGCGCTACGATCGGGCATGGGGCCGTGGTCATCGCCGCTATTACCAGTTGCACAAACACGAGCAATCCGGACGTCATGCTCGCCGCCGGCCTGCTGGCGCAGAAGGCCGTCCAGCGAGGACTTTCCGTCAAGCCCTATGTGAAGACCAGCCTGGCCCCCGGCAGCCGCGTTGTGACCGACTACTACAAGAAGACGGGCCTCGACGCGGCCCTCGACAAGCTGGGCTTTACGCTGGTCGGTTATGGTTGCACCACCTGTATTGGCAACAGCGGTCCGTTGCCGGAGCCGGTGGCCGAGGCCGTCACCAGGGGCAACCTGGTGGCTGCGGCCGTCTTGAGCGGCAACCGCAATTTTGAGGGCCGCATCAATCCGCACGTGAAGGCTAACTACCTGGCCAGCCCGCCGCTGGTCGTGGCCTATGCGCTGGCTGGAACGGTCGATATTGATCTGGCCACCGAACCGCTGGGCACGGGCAACGACGGCAGGCCGGTATTCCTAAAGGATATCTGGCCCTCGCAGCAGGAAGTGAGCCAGGTGGTGGCCGACGCCATTGGGGCTGAGATGTTCCGCAAGCGTTACGAGAATGTCTTTGAAGCCAATTCCACGTGGAATGCCCTGCCGGTAACGGCCAGCGAATTGTTTCCCTGGGATGCCGGCAGCACGTATGTGCAGGAGCCGCCTTTCCTAATCGATCTGGCCGCCGAACCGAGTCCCATTCAACCGCTGCATGGCGCGCGGGTTCTGGCGGCCTTGGGCGATTCGGTCACGACCGACCACATCTCGCCCGCCGGCTCGATCGCGGCCTCCAGCCCCGCCGGAAAGTATTTGCAGGAGCGTGGCGTGGCGCCGGTCGATTTCAACAGCTACGGCGCCCGCCGCGGCAACGACCGCGTGATGACCCGCGGCACGTTTGCCAACATCCGCATCCGCAACCTGCTGGCCCCCGGCACGGAAGGCGGCGTGACCCGTCACCTGCCCGACGGACAGGTGATGGCGATCTACGACGCAGCCATGAAGTACAAGGCCGAGGGCGTGCCGTTGGTCGTGCTGGCGGGAGCGGAGTACGGCACCGGCAGCAGCCGCGACTGGGCCGCCAAGGGCACGTATCTTCTAGGGGTTCGTGCCGTGCTGGCCGTCAGTTTTGAGCGGATCCACCGCAGTAATCTTGTCGGCATGGGTATCCTGCCGTTGGAATTTCTCCAAGGCAAGACATGGGAGTCGCTTGGTCTGACCGGCGAAGAAATCTTTGAGATTCCCGATCTGGACGACCAACTTCAACCGCTCTCGCAGATTTCGGTCCGCGCCATGACTGGGGATGGCAATGTGAAGGAGTTCCATGCCAAGGTCCGCATCGACACGCCAGTGGAGCTGGACTATTATCGCAACGGCGGGATTTTGCAGACGGTGCTGAGAAAGTTGGCGAAGGGGTAGAAAGACTCAGTTCGGTGGCGGGAAACCGATGAAGACCTACCTCCACATCAGATCGCAGGTTGTGGACAACCGAGATTCATGGCTGGATGACATCGACACGATATGCTAGAATGGAACCTCGTTGAAGAGACCACTTTTCAACCTACGTCCATCCCACCCCGTTTTCCCCCCAGGAGTCTCCACCATGTACGTTAAGCGTATCCTTGCGGCGTTGCTGGTCTGGGTTGCAGCGACGGCGGTTGCCGCCGCGGCCCCGGCCCTCAAAGTACTTATTGTCGACGGTCAGAACAATCACAATTGGAGAGCGACCACGCCCTTGCTCAAGAAGGCGTTGGAAGAGACCGGCTTGTTCACGGTCGACGTGGCCACCACCCCCGATCGGAACCAAAACGACTACGCGCAGGCGATGGCCAAGTTCCATCCCGCTTTCGCTTCGTATAACGTCGTCGTGTCGAACTACAACGGCGACGATTGGCCGGTCGAAACTCGCAAGAGCCTGGAGTCGTACGTCTCCGGCGGAGGAGGGCTGGTCAGCGTTCACGCCGCCGACAACTCGTTCCCCAATTGGAAAGCGTACAACGAGATGATCGGCCTGGGCGGCTGGGGCGGCCGTAACGAAACCAGTGGGCCGTACGTCTACTGGAAGAACGGCAAGTTCGTTCGCGACACGAGCAAAGGTGCGGGTGGGACCCACGGGGCGCAGCACCCATTCCTGCTAGAAGTTCGCCAGCCGGACCATCCCATCACCAAGGGCTTGCCCCTGAAATTCCGCCACGCCCCCGACGAGTTGTACTCCTTGCTCCGCGGCCCGGCCAAAAACATGACCGTGCTGGCAACCGCCTATGCCGATCCGAAGTTTGGCGGCACGGGTCGCAATGAGCCGATTTTGATGACTATCGACTACGGCAAGGGCCGCGTGTTCCATACGACGATGGGGCACGATGCGCCGCAGTGCCGCAGCGTGGCTTTCATCGTCACCTTGCAGCGCGGTACCGAATGGGCCGCTACGGGCAACGTCACGCAATCTGTCCCCGCCGATTTCCCCGGCGCCGATCAACCAAGCATGCGGAAGTAGCCAGCGATACATTCCCAGTTCGAACTCCAACGGAGAAAAATGGTGCGACAACTTTGCTACTGGCTCGGCGTGACGATGGTTTTGGTTTTGCGGACGGCGGCCCCGGCGGGCGATTTCGTCTGGTTGGAAGGCGAAAAGCCGTCTTCATCGAACTACCGCAATATCGACGTGACGAGTTGGGCGGGCCACGCCTACCTGTCGGACGGCAAGTGGCTGCGGATCCAGATCGCGGCCGGCGATGTGGAAAAAACAGTGCCCAAGGAAGGGATCGTGCTGGGTTACGATTTTGTCGCCCCCAGCGCTGGAGAATATGAGGTTTGGAACCGCATCGGCTATGAATTCGTGCGCTCGCCGTTCTCCTGGCGGGTCGACAACGGCCCTTGGCAAGAGGTCAAACCGACCGACTTGACAATCGACCTGATGCTCTTGACGGACTGGAACGAATTGGCTTGGTGCAAGTGCGGGCTGGCCGACCTGGCCCAGGGCAAGCACCGCCTGGAAATCCGCCTGCAACGTTGGTTCAAGACCGCGAACAATCAACGCGAAGAACAGCAGATCTTCTACTGCTCCGACGCCCTGTGCATCAGCAAGGACCCCTTCCGGCCTAACGGCAAATTCAAGCCGGGCACGCCGTATCAAGACAAGCAAGACACGGCGGCCGGGAAGCACGTCTTCAAAATGGCCGCCGGCGGCAAGGCTGGCGAGCGCGTAGAAACGCCGCTGACCGGCCTGTGGCAGATCGCCCGCTGGGACGAACTGACGGTGAAGGAAGAGGAACGCGCGCGCCCCATCGAGTCCATGCCCGGCGCCGAGCAACTCCACTGGTACGGCATCGACGTGCCTGGCGACCGCAACGAGAAGCGGCCCGATTTTTCCTACTGCCATCGCTACCTTTATCGCACGCGGGTCGAAGCGCCAGCCGATTTGCAAGGGCGGGCCTTCTTCCTGCACTTCGGATCGACGAGCCTGATCGCCTCGGTGATTGTCAACGGGCAGTTCTGCGGCGCCAATGCGGCGCCCTTTACGATTTGGGACTGCGACGTGACCAAGGCCATTCAGGCGGGCAAGACCAACGAAATCCTGGTTGCCGTGAAGGACGCCTACTATGCAGCCACCACCCCGCGCGACATATTCAACATGCCCATGGGCTTCTTCCAATTCCAGGGGGCCAGCAATCGCTTCGATTTCCCCGTCTGGAGCCACATGCAGAACGGCATCATCGAGCCGGTGTCCTTGGTGGCCGTCGGCAACGTGTACGTGTCCGATGTCTTCGCCATCCCCTCGCTAAAAAAGCGGCAACTCGGCCTCGAGATCACGCTGCACAACGCTTCCTCCGCGCCGGTGAGCGTCGTCATCAGCAATGAGTGCGTGCCCGCGGCAGGCGGCCCGGCCGAAAAACGCTTTACGGACCAGCAAGTTGCTCTCGCCACCGGCCAGGACAAGGTCGTCAAGCTGGCCGAAGGTTGGCAAGCGCCGAAGCTCTGGTGGCCCGACGCGCCGCAGCAATACGACGTGGTCACAACCGTCAAACTCGGCGGCCGCGTGATCGACACGCACAGAACGCGGTTCGGTTTCCGCGAGTGGACGTGGGACCACGCCCAGTTCACTCTCAACGGCGTGCCGTACCACGGCCGCGCCGATCTGGCCGGCTACGACGATGGCAAGCCCGAAGATACGCTGGCCCTGTGGATCAAGAATGGGCAGACGACGATGCGCTTCTGGGGCACGGGCTGGAAGGGCATGGGCCAGGCCGCAGCCTTGGACTTTCTCGACCGTGGGGGCGCGGTGGTGCGGCGCACGGGGATATTCGACGGCGAGGGCGGCAACTACGCCCTGGTGGAAACCGTCAAGGTAAACGGCAAGGACGTGACCCGCGCCCGCAAGGCCCTCTTCGACCACTGGGCCAATCAGTTGAAGGCCCAGGTCCGCGGCGAGCGGAACCATCCCAGCATTATGATCTGGTCGATCGAGAACGAGATCACGTTCATCAACTCGCGCAACTGGGGCCTGGCGCAGTGGGTCGAGCCGGCCATCCGCGACATCGCCCGGGAGGTCATGGCGATCGATCCCACGCGTCCGACGATGACCGACGGTGGGCATGCCATGATGGACCAGTCGATGCCCGTCAACGGTGTCCACTACGGCGAGAGCGACATGCGCGACTATCCCGACGAGGCCTATACCTGCGACAAGCTGTTCCACCAGCCACAGACGATCTGGAAGTACGACACGACCAAGCCCGGTTTCCTGGGCGAGAGCCTGTTCACCTCGGGCAACGCGCCCTCGTTTTACGCCGGCTTGCAGGGCGAGTCGGCCTTCCTGGGGCGGAGCGAATCGGCCCGCGGCGAGTCGCTGTGGGTCAAGATGGCTTCCGAAGGCTACCGCTGGGCCGGTATCGCGGCGTTCCATTTCTGGATGGGCGACAGCACCGGTGGCGTCTACAATTCCTGGCAGCCGGTGGCCGTCTTGTGCCGCCAGTGGAACTGGACCTTCGCCTCCGGCAGCCGAGTGACGCGCACGCTCAAGGTCTTTAACGACACGCGTTTTGCCGACCCCATCGACGTGTCCTGGCAACTGAAGATGGACGCGAAAATGGTCGCGCAAGGCAGCAAGCGGTTCGATGTCGCGCCGGGCATGGCGGAACAATTCGAGATCGCGCTGGATCTGCCTCGCCGACCCGCTGCGCAGGTACCCCGCAAGCGGCGGGTGGCGGGCCAACTGGTGCTCGTGGCCAGTCGCGGCGGTAAGCAGGTCTTTCGTGACGTCAAGCCGCTGGTGGTGATCGATGCCGACGACGCGGCCCGACCGCGGCTGGCGACGGGCGATTTGCTGGTCCTCGACCCGCGGGGCAGCGTCAAGACGCGGCTGGCGGCGCGGGGCATCGGCTTCACCGAGGTGGCCAACTTCGCGGCCTTGCCGGCCAAGGCCCGCGTGCTGCTGGTCGGGGCCAACGCGCTCACCGCCGAGCAATCGACCTCGCCCAAGTGGTTGGAAATGGCCGCCGAGGGCACGCGCATCATCGTCTTGGAGCAGGACCATCCCTTGCACTACCAGGCGATTCCCGCCGACCTGGAGCCGACCAACTACGTCGGCCGGGTCGCCTTTTCTGAGAACCTGGAGCATCCGGCCTTTGCAGGCCTGGGCCAGGAGGATTTCTTCACCTGGTCGAAAGACCACATCGTCTATCGAAACGTCTACAAGAAAGCGGCCAAGGGCTGCCGCTCGCTCGTTCAGTGCGAGCCGGAACTGGCCTGCTCGGCGATGGCCGAATGCCAGGTCAACGACGGCCTGATGATTGTCTGCCAATTGGTGGTGGGCGAGAAGCTGGCGTTCGATCCCGTGGCCCAGCGGCTCTTCGACAACACGCTCAACTATGTGGCCGACTACCAGATCACGCGCAAGCAGACGGCCGTGGTGGCCGAGGCCAGCAGCCCTTGGGCGCGCACGCTTTCGGCCGCGGGATTAAACTACGACCTCAAGGGCGACGTCTCCGCCGCGCTGGCCGATCGCAAGTATGAGATTGTTGTCGCCCAGGCCGCGCCCGCTATGCTCAAGGCCCTGGCCGGGAATCGCGACCTGCTGCGGGCCTTCACCGAGCGCGGCGGCTATGTCATGCTCTGCGGGCTGACGCCCGAAGGGCTGGCCGACTTCAACCGTATCGTCGGATTCCAGCACGCACTTCGCCCCTTCGAGATGGAACGCGTGACGCTGGCCACGCCCAACGATCCCTTGATGGCCGGCCTCACCACACGCGACGTGGTGATGGAGTCGGGCCAACAAGTGACGCAATGGGGCGGCGACAAGTTCATGGCCAGCGACGTCTTCAGCTACGTCGTCGATCTGAACGACATCGCGCCGTTCTGCAAGATACCGGGACCGGAATACTTCCATAACCCGGGAGCCACACCTGGTTGGGACCATTGGCCGCGAAATATGGTCAACGGCTTCACCTCGGCCGACAGTTGGAAGTACTGCTTCACGATCGCCTACGGCAAGGGCGAGCCACTGGCCTGGACTATGGAACTGCCCAAGGTCGAGGAGATTGTCGAGTTGGACATCATCCCTACGCCCATCTTCAATCGCATCGAGCGGGTCAAGCTCTCTTTCGACGGCGGAGAGCCGATCAGCGTGGAACTCCGCAACGTGCCGGGCCGCCAGGACCTCGCCTTGCCGCCGCACAAGGCCCGGCGATTGACGATGGAGATCGTGCCGGTTGAGGGCAAGGAGCCGCTGGTAGGCATCGACAATCTGTGGATCCGCGTCACCCGCCCGGCCGATTTCGGCCAGCGGGTGCGGCCCATGTTGAATATCGGCGCGATGGTCCGCTATCCGATGGGCCGCGGCGGCGTGGTCCTCAACAACCTGCTGGTGCTGGAGAAGGAAAGCGTGCCCGTAAACGCGCAGAAGAAGCAGGCCATCGTCAGCGCGATCCTGCGGAACCTGGGGGCGACGTTCGCCGGCGGGCGGATCGTGACCGCCGCACAGATGAAGTTTCAGCCGGTGCCCTTCAACGAACAGGCCAATGCCTACTTGACTAAGGGACATGGCACGTTCCCGGACGTGGATCTTTCCAGACTGCCGGTGGGCGAGCAGAAGTTTGCCGGCGTGACCTACAAGATCAACGACTTCCGCACGTCGCCGGTGCCCTCGTGTGTCGTACTCCGCGCGCCGTGCGTGGACAACCGCCTGCCGACGGAAGCCACGATCAAGGTGGGTCGCAAGGCCGACGCCCTGTTCTTCCTGCAGAGCTACATTCCCTGCCAGGAGTGGAAACAGAATGATCCCAACCAGGGGCCGCCGGTGGTGTTCAAGTACATGGTGAGCTATGCCGACGGCAAGACGGAGGACGTTCCGGTGGAGATCACGCGGGGAATTGGCCCCTACACGGCGACGAGCTTGGCCAACTTGAAGAATGCCACGGTAGCATGGACGGGCAAAGCGGCCTCGCCGCAGGCCCAGTCATTGGTGGTCTATCAACTCCAGTGGTCCAATCCGCGGCCGGAGGTCGAGATCAAGAGCGTCACGCTCAATCGCGATCCGCAGGTCGGCGAGAACTGGGGCGCGCCCGTGTGGATCGGCTTGACGACTGGGACGATGAAGTAGGTCCTTTCTGCCGGAAAGGACTAACCATGAGTAACAAGGATTGGCAGGAGCTGATCGCACGGCACGAGGCATTCTTGGAATGCCGGCCGGCGGACCGCCCGTTGCTGGGGCAATGGACTGGCGGCTACTACCCGGCCCAGCAGTTTCCCTGCGGCACGGCCGATTGGCAGGCGGGCCGGCAACTCGATCCGTCCGATGTCCGTTTCGATCGGTTTGCCGCGGACTACGAGGCCCTGTTCCAGGCGCACCAGGCCGCGGACGACGATTTCTTCTATGTCAGCTCGGCCTACTGGGGCATCCCTTGGCTGGAGGCGATCCTGGGTTGTCCGGTCTCGGTCGTGGCGGCCAATTGCCGGGCGGATGCTTTCTTGATCGGTCCGGGCGACTTTGCACCGACCGCTATGGACCTCGACGCCAATCCTTGGTTTGAGGCCCTCCTGCGTTTCCACGCGGAATTGTTCCGTTTTGCCGACGGGCGGTTTCCCGTCTGCCCGCCGCTCTTGCGCGGTCCGGGCGACGTCGCCAACGCGATGTTGGGCGGGATGGAGTTCGTCACGGGCTTTATCGACTATCCCGACGCCATGAAGCGGCTGCTGGACTGTGCCGCACGGACTCGCCTGGCGGTATTGCGCCGATTGCACGCCGCAACGCCCGCCTGGCACGGGACGCATGCGGCGGGCGGGTATCCCAGCCGGGTCTGGTGCCGGCGGAGCGTGGCCTACTACCAAGAGGATTCGGCGGCGCTGCTGAATCCCCGATTGTTTCGCGAGTTCCTCTTGCCCTTGGCCGACGCGGCTTGCGAAACGGTCGACGTGAACTTCATTCACCTGCACTCGGCCTGCCTGTATCCCTTGGATATGTTGCTCGAGAGCAAGTCGTTCGACGTGATTCAGATCAACATCGACCACGGCGGCGTAGCGCCGCCGCTTGCCAAACTGCTGCCCGCCTTGCGGCGCGTGCAAGCTGCCCGGCGGCCATTGTTGCTTTGGGGCGAGTTTGCGCCTGACGATTGGCAGTTGATCCGCCGCGAGCTTAGCCCCGCGGGACTGAGCGTGCAACCGATTGTTGACAAGAACTGACCGTGGGAAACCGTAGGATGGGCCGAGTAACACGGGCCCACCAGACTCCGGACTGAGCTAACCGTGGGAAACCGAAAAGGCATACGTCAACCCGGCGATTTGCCGCTGCAACGGGCGGACTTTCAGTTCTCCATCAAGCGGATGCTAATCGCGACAACGGCCTGCGCCCTGCTGCTGGCGGTCCTTGGCTCCGCGAACGTCAAGGATCCGGCGATCGTGGTCTTGCTGATGATTGTCGTTTTCCTGGTCCTGTTCAACGATTGGAGTTGGTTTAATTTGCAGCGGGCGGGAAAACTGATGCGGTCGGGCCAGTTCGCGCGAGCCATCGCCATCTACACGCGGGCTATCCAGGCCCGCCCCGACGCCCCGGACCGCTATTGCGACCGCGCGGTCGCGCACGCGTACCAGAACGATCTTGAGGCTGCCATGTCCGATTACGCGGAGGCGATTCGCCTCCAATCCCGATATGCTCCGGCCTGGGAAGGCCGCGCGTCAGTCGAATTGCGCCGCGGCAATCTCCAGCAGGCTGTCGACGACGCCACGATCGCGCTTTGCCTTGCCCCAGACTACGTCGATGCGGTCATCGTTCGCGGCGCCGCCTACAGCCGTCTCGGCGAATATGAAGCGGCAATCGCCGATTTGAATGAAGCCGTGGCCGCCGCTCCCGATTCCTGGCCAGTATACCGCCTGCGGGCACAGGCGCATTTCCTGGCCGAGAACTACCGGGCGGCGATCGACGATTTGAGCCACTTTCCCGGCGCATGGCAGCGCCATGAATCGGCCGGTATCGAACTGGCAGTTGCGCGATTCAAGGTGGGCGACCACCGCACGGCCTTGGAGATCATCGAGGCCTGCCTCCACGACCACCCGTTGTCCAGCGCGGCATTGGGCTTCCACGCGCTGTTTCTGGCGACTTGTCCTGACGACAAGCTTCGCGATGGCCGCCGCGCCCTGGAACTGGCCCAGCAGGCTCAACAATTGCCTGCGCGGCAGGAGTTTTTGTGTGCAGCGGCGTTGGCGGCGGCTTATGCAGAGTTGGGAGAGTTTGACCGCGCGGTCGAGTTTGGCCGCCGTGCCGTGGAGTTCGCGCCCGATAAAGTCCGCGCCCGGCACGAAACGCGTCTTACGCTCTACGAGGCCCGGCAACCGTACCGCGATTGGCCACAGCAGCCATCCGGGCACTATGAAGACAAGTCGCATGAGCGAGAGAAAGGAACCACTATAGGAGAGAAACAATGAACGAAGCGTTCGATACGGAGTCTTTCGCTCAGGGCGCAAGCCAGTCATCTAGCGAGAGGAAAGGGACGTTGGCATAATCGAAAACATTGTGGGTCACGAGCGTGAACCCGTGAACTATTGCAGTGACGGCGTTAAGAAAGTCGAGGTCGGGAGTGGATAAGCCGCGATCCAATTGCCATGCCCTGACTTCGCCAAACTTCTCGGCAACCACTTCATTCACGGGAACAACTTGAATCTGTTTGAGGAATTCGCGAAGTGTTTGCTGCCTGCTTGGCGACGCTTTCGCGCGCTTCACCCATGCCCACAACTCACCGAGAGTAACCGTGGAGATATAGAGCCTTCCACTGTACTGGATGCAGCGAGAATGGACACTGCATGATTTCCTTTGACCTGCGCCGAGCAGATGTCGGTATCCAGCAAGAAACTCATTCTTCAATCCCCGGGCGGCTGACTTTACGGTTCTCGCGGGTCCATGCTAGGTAGCGATCCAACTCCTCGGCGTCTTCCGCCCACCCGCCGAAAGACTTTCGCAGGCCTTCCGGCACCTTTGCATACTTTCGCACGGCATCGACGTCGTCCGCGGTCAGTTCGGGGTGTCGCCGACGCACATCCTCGTCGCTACGGCCCTGCTCCACCAACCCCACGAGATCCTCGACGCGCAGCCGCGTGCCTTTGACAAGGAGTTTTCCCAATGCAATGGAAGAGTCCACCGTAAACCGATCCAACCACTTGGGCGGCTCGTCCGGCTCCAGTTGGACGCTCACCCTCTGGCCGTCGGGCAGTTCCGGCTCTTGCTCCAACTCGATGGTCTTACCATGAATTACGCCTTTGAGAACGGCAATGGACATGACTTACCTCCTTTCGCAATTTTAACCCTTAGCAGGGTTTCGCCAAGAAGTATTATAGCACCCAAGAATTTGGTTGGCTCCCGGGAGTGGGCATTGCCGTTATTTTTTGCGATCGCCTCATCTTCAATCCATCCTCATCGTGGAAATCTCCTGCTTTACCGTGGCGCAAACAACACCGGCACGAAATCGCGCTGCAACACGGGCACCGTGATTCCGTCCCCGTCCAGACGCACCGGCTCGCCGGTCTCGGCGTTGGTGACGCGAACGTTGCTGGTTGCCATCCCAAGGGCCTTCCAGTCCACGCCCACGTGTACGTCCAGATCCCTGCGACTCTTGTTGACGATCCATAGCAAGGCGCGGCCGTCGGCCAGGTGGGCCGAGACGAGGCAGTCGGGCTGCTTCGTAGTCAGCGGACCCGGCTTCCAATAGGGCAGGAACACGACGTTTTCCGCCCACAGATGCCCCGCCTCCACGAGCTTGGGATACAGCGGAAGCTGTTCGGGCAGGATGTCGTGGGCCATGACCCAGCCGAGGAACTGGTGGTTGTGCTTGAGATACCAGGGGCTGCGGTGCCGGTCCGATTGGCACATCATGGTCATCACGCCGCCGGCGCAAACCGAACTGCCGATGGCCCGCATCCGCCCGGCCGGCAAGACCTCGATATAATCGTAGTTCAAGTCGGTCGGCTCGACGTTCTCGCCCTCGAAGAAGACATCGCCCAGCCAGGCATGGTAGGCCGCTCCCGAGGAAACATGCTGCCAGAGGTTCGGCCGTTGGACGCCGTTCTGATGGAACATGACCTTCAGCCGTTTGAAGTAGTCGCGCAGGCCGACGTAGTTGTAGCCGCGTTGCAAGAGGCCGTCGGCCCGCCAATAGGCGTTGCCGGTGAGGAAGTTATCGTCCAGGCCGAGGTAGTTCTCGTCCACGTAAAGCCCCTTGAACCCGGCCTCGCGGACCCAGCGCTGGTAGTACCAGAGGCGGAGGTCGTTGGGGCCTTTCGACGCCGTGACATCGGAGTTGCCGATCTGGCCGGGCGGCACGCCCCAATCGACCGCAAGACCCGGAAACTGGTTGCCCTCGTAGTCCTGGTAGCGTCCGATGGAATGGGCGATCGAGCCGACGCAGGGGCGATGCCGCGGGTCCCGGCTGGCCTGGGCCAGCAGTTCCTTCGATTTGTCCATGTGCCAGGGGAACGGGCTACAATAGTAGGGCCAAAGCACGGCCCAGTCGGCGTCGCACCAGAAATAGGTGTTCCGCGCGTGCGGTGTCGACGCACCGGGGGCGCAGAACGTGGCCCGCCAACCAGGCGGCAGCGGCCGCGAGGGGAACGTCTGCCAACCCCAGGTGATCGTGCGGCGGCCTTTCACTTCGGTGGGGACCTGGAAGAAATTCACGCGCAGATAAACCTTGCCGCCTTTGCGCACGATCTCCTGGGTGGGCAGCGATTGGTCCGGCTCGTGGTTCCAGCCCTGGTCGTGATCGGCGAACCAAAGCAGCGCCCGGTCGGAGTTTGTCAGCCAGATGTAGGGCACGAAATCTCCCACGAGCATGCCGGACGACGTGTCCCGGCTACTCCAGTGATCGGGCAGGACGTCGTGGACGGCGGACCAGCCGCCGGCGGTGGTGCAGAAGTGCGTGGCCTCCGCGGCCGGCAAGGCGATCTCCAGGAAGAGCCGATCGACCGTGGCGGCGGCGTTTCCCGCCGGGGCCACGTCGAGATGCACGTTCACGAAACCGTCGAACTCGACGTGCGTGCGGGCCGCGAACCGCAGCCCCGCGGCCTCGGCGTCGCCGCCGAAATCGGCCTCCGCCTCCACGCGGCGGCCGGGCCGGGCCGTGCCGGGATGAATCTCGATCTCCTTGCCGTCTTGAACGGCCACCAGCCGCATGGGCGCGGCCAGTTGCGCCACGCCGCCGTTGGTTACTTGCCGGGCCATGCCCAGCCCATCGAGCGAAAGCCGGCGGTTCCACACGCCCACCTCGCCGCCGTTGACGTCCAGCGGGGTCCAGGGTGGGATCACGCGGTCGGAAACGCCCACCGAGTTGTTCATCCACGGGGCCGAATAGCCGACCAGTTCCAGCGGCTTCACGGCGGTTTTCAGTTCCTTGCCGTCCTTGTCGCGAAGGACGACAGCCACCTGCACGTTCTTGCCGGGCGTGGCCGGCGACTTTCCCACCGCGGCCTTGCCGAAGTCCTGCACGGGAATGGTCACGTCCTTCAGGCGCAGCTCGGCCCCGCCGTACCACTCGCGGAAGGGACGCATAAGTGTCTTTGCCAGCACCTTGCCGCTTTCCGGCTCAATGACCCGCGCCTCGGCGCTGGCCACGTTCTCGCGGTGGGGCAGATCGAGGATGTCGGCCTTGACCAGCACGGTGTTCGTCTCCGGCCCGTACTGTGCCGTCAGCGGCAATTCTTCGGGCGACGGTTCGCCTGCCGGCTTCACCGGCCGCTGCGGGGTCCAACCGCTGGCGAGGTAGGTGAAACTCTGGCGAAAGACCTGGCCGCCGCCCGTCTTGCTCACCGTGATCGTGAAATTGCCGCGTTGGCCCTGGGGAACGCTGCCGGAGAGATTCACGACCTGCCGCTGGCCCTTGTTGAGCTTCACGTGCCGGCGCTCGATGCGATCGTCGCCGCCACCCGGCGCGGCGCGGCGATGGAAGCGTAGCTCGACGTCGGCCTCGGCAGCACTCGCCCGGGGTGCGACAACGCCCACCTGGAAGGCATACTTGCCGCTGAGGACCGTGGCGACGCCCGTAAGCTGCGCCACCAGTTCGTCGTCCATGAGGTGAATCTTGGGGTGCTGGGGGATTTCCGAAAAAGCCTGCGTGACCGACCACGAGGCCTGGGATCGCGGTTTGGCCCCCAGGCAATTGCGCCCCATGAGGAATTGCCAGACGTCGCCGTTCTTGACGCCCTCGATGCCGAAGTCTTTGATCGGCACGGAGGCCTCGACGATGTAACCGTCGGCATCCTCCGACTCGCTCAGCTTCCAATTGCCCTTCCAACCCTGCGACGAGTAGCCGCGGGATGGGATGTTCTTGACATCCAATACGGCCGGATAGGTGTTGATGACGTTCTGGTAGGTCTCCGGTACGGCCGTGGGAGGCGTGACCCAGATCTCCACCGAAGGATCGCCAAAGTTGTAGTCGTCGTTGAAACGGGCCTGCTTCCAGAGCTTCCATTCGTGGTTGCCGCGGCGGCAGCGGAAGAGGAAATAGAACCGCTCCGCGTCGAAACCCAGGCTCATTGTCGTCTCGGATTCCTGCAACTCATGCTCGAAGGGCGTCATCAGTCCCGAGGTGGTGAAGGCCCGGTCCCACTCGCCCGCAGAGACCTTGCCGTCGATGACCGGCGGCTTTTGGAACCGCGTGGCGGTAAACTCGCCCACGGGCACACGCTCGTCGGCGGCAAAGGCGACGATCGCCAGGGAGGCATACACGGCCGAGAAAAATATCCACGTTTTCATGATATTGTGTTCCCAGGATGGATTTTGCCCCATTATACATAGCGCACGGCCATATTGCGAATCGTGGCACGGGCATCTTGCCCGTGTCGCATTCCATGGGCTGGAAGCCCGTGCCACGAAATGTGGCCACAGTGAATGATGCCGGTTGACGGTTGCCCTGTGCAGGGAGTAGACTGATTGTGGTTTTCATGCGGCACAGCCGCTCCCCGGAACAGCTTGACAGAGGAACGAAATTATGGACCGACGGGTCTGGTGGATCGCATTCTTGACATGGATGGCACTGAATGGTTTGCGGGTAACAACTGCCGCGGAACCTGGGCCCGCTGGTGGAGCGGCGCAGGTGACGAACTCGGTGGGCATGAAACTGGTGCTCATCTCTTCCGGCGCGTTTCTGATGGGCAACGGCGAATCGGCCGAGGACGCGGCGGCGGCCTTCAACAAGATCTACGGCGCTGATTTTGTGAAGCCCGGCTTTTTCAAGGACGAGTATCCGCAACACCGCGTGCGGATCACGCGGCCGTTCTACCTGGGCGCCTGCCACGTGACGCGAGGCCAGTTTCGCAAGTTCGTTGAAGACGCCGAGTACACGACCGACGCGGAAAAGGGAGGAAAGCCGGGGGCCCTGGGCTGGAACCCCGAAACCAAGAAGCTCGGCTTCAACGAGAACTTCTCTTGGCGCAGCTCGGGCTTCGAACAGACCGACGACCACCCCGTGATCGACGTGAGTTGGAACGACGCCGTGGCCTTCTGCAAGTGGCTCAGCCGCAAGGAAGACAAGACCTACCGGCTGCCGACCGAGGCCGAATGGGAATACGCCTGCCGCGCGGGGACGACCACGCGCTATTTCAGCGGCGACGACCCGCAGACGCTGGCGGAGGTCGGCAACGTGGCCGATGCCTCGTTCAAGGCGAGATTCCCGGGCAGCAGGTACACGCTCAAAGCCAAAGATGGGTTCATCTTCACGGCGCCCGTCGCTTCGTTCAAGCCCAATGCCTTCGGGCTCTACGACATGCACGGGAACGCCTGGCAATGGTGCTCCGATCGGTACGATCCAAAGGGCTATACGCCGGCTGCCAAAGACGATCCGCCCGGCCCAATTTCCGGCGACTTGCGGGTCCTCCGCGGGGGTTCCTGGGTCGACGGGCCGATCTACACCCGATCGGCCAAGCGCAGCGGCCTCACGCCCGGCAACCGCAGCGACTTTACGGGTTTCCGCGTCGCCAGGGCTTTATAGCCTTACACCAGGTAGGTCCTTTCTGCCGGAAAGAATCAATATGCGCCGACCTGTCGGACAATACGGAGTTTTCCCGCGGTTCGGAGCACATTAGTCCCTCTCGGCAAGAAAGACCTACTTGATAGACCGTAGGGTGGGCCGAGTAACACGAGTCCCACCGACTTCGACGCGGAATCTGGTGGGACTCGTGTTACTCGGCCCACCCCACACTTGTACACCAAAAGCGCTCTAGCTCTTCTGGATCGGGATCTTCTTGGCCTCGGGTTTTTTCTCCTCGGGCAGTTGCAACTTGAAGGTGAGCGTGAGGATGCCGTCCTTCAATTCCGCAACAGGCTCGCCTTCGATGTTCTCGGGCAAGCGAAGTTGCCGCTTGAACGAGCCATAGGACAGTTCACGAATGTGATACTGCTCTTCGCTCTTCTCGCCGTTGCTCTTGCTCGTGCCGGAGATTTCCAGAACGCCTTCGGGGAGAATCTGCACATTGATCTGGTCCGGGGCGTAGCCCGCAACCGTGGTCTTCACCACCAGGCGACCGTCCTTGGTGCAATAGGCGTCCAACGGCGGGAAATTGGCCTTGCTCTTGAGGCCATCGGTGAAATCCTGGCCGAAGACGTCGTTGAGCATGCGGTCGAGTTGCCGCGAAAGCGGGCCGAACAATTCGTCCCTGGACACAGGTCGCAAACGTAATGAACCGAACATAAGTAACCTCCTATTTGACCCTTGGGGTCGGTTATGCCGCTCCACAGGGGACACGGCGTTTGTCCACCCTCACACGAGGCGTGGACCCTAGCTGCCAACTTGACAGCTTTCTTATGGGGAGAGTATCAAGGGCAAGATCCGTGCCAAAAGACCGGTTTTTTGACGTGACAAAAGACGGATCAAGACGCGTTTCCAGGCGTCCGTTTGACGGAATGACGAGCGCAAATGCGGAAAAACACGAGAAAAACGGGGTTTCGCCGCAAGAAATGGCGTTTTCCCGCCGGAATTCTGCGTTTTCCTGGGTTGCAAAGTTTCGCTAACCGATTTAAGTTATCAAACGTTGCGTTGCTACGCGGTCAATTCTGGGCCTCCGCGATGGCGGCCTAGCCGCTGTTCGTGGGATGATTGGCTTGCTCCCGAAGTGTTCGATCCCCGCGCCGCGCCGGCAACGAATCCCGGTAATTTCCTGTCAATTTTTAGGAGTAGAACAAACATGGCAAAAGCTGCTGCCGCCGCCAAGAAACCCCTCACCAAGTCCGAACTGTTGGCGAACATCGCCACCGCAACCGAACTAACCAAGAAAGAGGTTACTGCCGTCCTCGATGCGCTGTCTGCCGAAATCGAGAAGAGTTTGGGCAGTAAAGGCGCGGGCGCGATCACACTCCCGGGGCTGGTGAAGATCGAGAAGAAGAAGGTCCCCGCTCGTGCGGCCCAAAAGGGCGTTCCGAACCCGTTCAAGCCCGGCGAATTGATGGACCGTCCGGCGAAGCCGGCCTCCAGCAAGGTCAAGGTCCGCGCGCTGAAGACCCTGAAGGAGTGGGCTAAGTAGTTTTGGTCCTGGCCCCTCTTTTTTTAAGACCAGTCGCAATATCAACGCCGCCGAGGGTTTCTCTCCCTCGGTGGCGTTTTTCTTTGGCTTTAACAAAATTGTCATAAAGTATTGTTTTGCCGGCGTGCAAGCCGGCCGGCGCAGGGTTGACAAAAATGCCCAGCCGAACATCCGTTACAGGCGGTAAAGGTTATCGTTTTCGACGCCGTTTGTGCGGTTCGTCGCTGATTTGCGGGCCTTTCGGTTCACTCCGGCTTTTCAGTAATCCCGATTACTAGCAATGGTGACAGACGTAAGCCTTACGCGCCGACGGACGAAGGCCCCGCCAAGTACTCCGTCCCTCCGCCGCAAGGCTTGCATGGACGCAATCTGTCGAAATTCCCATTTCCCGATTCAAGATGAGATCGCGAACTATGAAAACTTTACGGTGGACAATCGCATCGTCGCTGGTCGGCGTTTTGTTCGCCGGCACGGCCATGGCCCAAGCGACCATGTCCTCTCCGGTGCAACAACCAACTTCCATCCAACAGATGGGATACCAGTCGGACGAGTCCGCTGGCTATGCCGTAGCCGACCCGGCGCCCGCCGCCGCGGCGCCTGCGGCCTCGCCCAGCAACCAGCCTCCCGCTCCGCCGGCGGCCAAGGCCGATGAAAAGCCAGCGGCTGAGAAGCCCAAGGAAGAAGAGAAGAAAAAGGACGAGGAGAAGAAGGAAGACGAGAAGCCGCCCGAGGAAACCGCCTACAAGATCTTCCACGGCCCGTGGCTGGATTGCGAGCACCTCGATCTCCGCGGCTTCGCCGACGTCGGCACGGCACTGAACCCCAATTCCCCGGTGAACAAGCTGAACGGCCCGGTCGGCTACGACGACCGTTCCAACGAGTTGATGTTGAACCAGTTCTATTTCACCGCCGAACGCGTCACTAAGATCGAGAACGATTGCGGCGTCGACTACGGCTATCGCGCCGACCTCCTGTACGGCAGCGACAACCGCTACATCCGCACGGTACCCGGTACCGAGTGGGACAGCGGTTGGAACAATGGCAACCGCTTCTACGGCCTCTGCATGCCGCAGTTGTACGGCGATCTGGCCGTAGACAAGTGGCTGCTCCGCGGCGGCCACTTCTACGCCCCCTGCGGCTATGAAGTCGCCAATGCTGACGGCAACTTCTTCTACTCGCACACCTACGGCTTCCTTTACGGAATGCCCACGACACTGACCGGCGGCTACGCCACCTACAAGCTCCAGGATAAGCTCCTGGTCAACGGCGGCCTGGACACCGGCTGGAACGAGTTCGAAGCCCTGAACGGCAAAGTCAACGCCATGTTCGGTTTCAACTGGACCAGCAAGGACGACAAGGTCAACGTGACCTCCGAGTGGTTCATCGGCAACACGCAGCCGGCCGGCATCGAGAGCACGCGCGTCGAATGCGTCACGGACATCACTGTCAAGCTGGGCGAGAAGTGGCACTATGTGTTGGAAAACACGGCCTGTCACGATTCCGACACGCTCAGCACGGCCACGCCCCTGCCGCCGACAAATATTGCGGTTCTGAAGGGTCCCGGCATGGGTCCGGCCTCGTGGTTCGGTTTCACCAACTACCTGCTCTATGACATCAACGATTGCTGGGGCTTCGGTTTCCGCTGGGAGTACTTCGAAGACCTCGATGGCGCCGTGGTGACGCAGCTCGGCCTGCCAACGGTGGCCGAACAGGGTTCCAAGTGGAATGACGTGACCATGGGCCTGAATTGGAAGCCTAACAAGAACGTCACGATGCGGAGCGAAGTTCGCTGGGACTGGGCCCAGAACTCGGCCACGCCGGGCCTGAAGCCCTTCGGCGACGGCAACAGCAACAGCCAGTTCCTGTGGGGCAACGACATCATCGTCCGTTTCTAGGCGGCTTGAATCAAGCGTCCTGCCGACCGCCGCCAGCGGCCGCAGGGCAAACAACCTTTGGGGTGAGTGGACGTCGGCCGTGCTGAAGGGGCAACCCTCAGCACGGCCGACACTTTTATTTTGTGGCGGGAGCCGCCGCTGCCGGTGAAGCGGCGGCTGGCGGAGCAAGTGGGGCGAGCTTGTCCAGTGCGATATTGAGCATCAGCACGTTCACGCCTGGATCGCCCAGAAAGCCCAGATTTGGTCGATCGGTGAATTGCCTGATCAACTCCAGCACCTTCTCTTTGGGAATCTTGCGGGCGTCCGCCACGCGCGGGGCCTGGAGTTCCGCGTTCTCCGGGCTGATGTGCGGATCCAGCCCTGAGCCTGAGCCGGTCACGGCATCGCCGGGTACGAGCTTTTCAAAATCAGCGGCGATCACGGGCGTCTTCTCGGCCGTGTCGCTGGGCGGATGCGGAAAGTCGTCTACGAGCTTGGTGTCCAGCAAGTTGCCGTCCTTGTCCTGATACGCGGACAATTTCACTTCCGCAATGCGGTGGCCGTCGGCATTCACTTTGTACAGCTTGAAGGCGATGCCGTTATCGACGCAGTAATGGATCACGCGGAGGCGGATGCCGTCGACGTCAACCGTTTCCGCGGATGTCGGAGCCGGCGCGGCAGCCGCCGTTGCGGGCTGTGCGGCCGGTTCTGCTGGCGGCGCGGTCTTCGTAGCGCCATTGATCAACTTGTCGCTCAAGGGACCAAGGTTGCTGCCGCCGGAACTGCTGGCGTCGTAACCGTTGCCGGCAGCGCTGGGGCGGGGATGAAAGTAGCCGGGCGCGGAGAAATTCTGGCCGATCAAAGCGGATCCCACGGCTTTCGTGTCGTCCGTCGTAGGCGTGCCGTCGGCCTTCACCAGCGAGCCGTTGGCCTGTACGGGAAAGACTGCCTGGCTGATGGCCCAGACCACAAGCGGATAAAGCCCGCAGCAGACCACACCCAAGACCAGGGTTACGCCGACCGAGGCCCAGATGTGGCCGAGGATCGAACCGCCGCGATCGTCGGTGACGTCGATTATGCTCGAGTTGTCGTTGTTCGGTTTGCTTTCGCTCATGTTCGTGTACCCTGTTTGGAATTCGTTTTTGTGGCGGACACGCTTGTAACGGGCTAATTTTGCGAGTTTCCCGCTTTCGGCACGGAATCTGGTGGGACTCGTTTCACTCGGCCCACCCTACGGACTAGTTTTTGTGTCGGACCACTATGCGAGGTTAAGGAGATGAATGATCTGGTCGATGGCCCAAATGCCCGGGAAGGGACAGATCACACCGCCGACCCCGTAAATCAAGAGGTTGCGGCGGAGGATGGAGACGGCCGAGGCGGCCCGGAACTTGACGCCCTTGAGGGCCAGTGGGATCAGGGCGATGATGATCAAGGCATTGAAGATCACCGCGCTGAGGACCGCGCTGTGCGGCGTGTGCAGGCGCATGATATTCAGCGGCGCGACTTCAGGAAAAGCGCCCATCAACATGGCGGGGATGATGGCGAAATACTTGGCCACGTCGTTGGCCACGCTGAACGTGGTCAAGGCCCCGCGGGTCATGAGCATCTGCTTGCCGATCTCGATGACTTCGATGAGCTTGGTCGGGTTACTGTCCAGGTCGACCATGTTGCCGGCCTCCTTGGCAGCCTGGGTGCCGGTGTTCATGGCCACGCCCACGTCGGCCTGGGCCAGCGCGGGGGCGTCGTTGGTGCCGTCGCCGGTCATGGCCACCAGGTGCCCCTTGGCCTGTTCGTTGCGCAAGAGGGCCAGCTTGTCTTCCGGCTTGGCTTGGGCCAGGAAATCGTCCACACCGGCCTCCTTGGCGATGGCCGCTGCGGTAAGCGGGTTGTCGCCCGTGATCATAATCGTCTTGATCCCCATCGTGCGGAAGCGCTGGAAGCGGTCCGGCAGGCCGCCTTTGACGATGTCCTTGAGGTTGATCACCCCAAGGGCCTTGTCCTGACGGGCCACGACCAGCGGCGTTCCGCCGTTGCGGCTGATGCGTTCCACCGCTTCGTCAAGCTCCTTGGGGTACGTTCCACCGGCCCAACTGCGGACACTCTCCGCAGCGCCTTTGCGAATCGAGGAACCGTTGATGTCCACGCCGCTCATGCGCGTCTGCGCGGTGAAAGGCACGAAGACGGCGTGCGGCATCTGGTGGATTTCCCGACCGCGGATGCCGTAGCGCTCCTTGGCCAGGATCACGATGCTGCGGCCTTCCGGCGTCTCGTCCGCCAGGCTGGCGAGTTGGGCGGCCTCAGCCAGTTCCTTGGCCTCGACGCCGGGGGCCGGGATGAATTCCGTGGCCTGCCGGTTGCCCATCGTGATCGTGCCGGTCTTGTCCAGCAAGAGCACATCGACGTCGCCGGCGGCTTCCACCGCGCGGCCGCTCATGGCCAGCACGTTCTTCTGCACCATGCGGTCGATGCCGGCGATGCCGATGGCCGAGAGCAGCCCGCCGATCGTCGTCGGAATCAGGCAGACCAGCAACGAAACCAGGACCGTGACCGAGAAGGCCAGGCTGACCTGCTCGTAGGCCGGACCATCGCCCAGGTAGGTGTGCGTGAATAGTCCGAACGGCAGCATCGTGACGACGACGGCCAGGAAGATGATTGTCAGTGCGGACAGCAGGATGGAGAGCGCGATTTCGTTGGGCGTGCGCTGGCGTTTGGCCCCTTCGATCAGTTCGATCATGCGGTCCATGAACGATTCGCCGGGATCGGCGGTCACGCGCACGGTAACCTCGTCGGAGAGCACCTTGGTGCCGCCGGTGACGGCCGAGCGATCGCCGCCAGCCTCGCGGATCACGGGCGCCGATTCGCCGGTGATCGCCGATTCGTCGATCGTGGCGGCACCCTCGATGATCTCGCCGTCGGCGGCAATCACCTCGCCCACGGCGACCACGAACACATCGCCCTTGCGCAGCGCTTCCGCGTCCCGCCAGGTGAATGAGCCGTCCGCGTTGCGCCGCTTGGCGCGGGTCTTGGTGCGACTCTTGCGCAGCGTTTCGGCCTGGGCCTTGCCGCGGCCCTCGGCCATGGCTTCGGCGAAGTTCGCAAAGAGCACGGTGAACCACAGCCAGACGGAGATCTGCAGGACAAAAGGAATTTCGGAAGACCGCGTGAAAAACAGGTCCAGTGTCGTTACCGCCGCCCCTACCTCAGTGACAAACATCACCGGGTTCTTCCACAGGTGGACAGGGTTGAGCTTGCGGAAGGCGTCGAGCATCGCCGGAACGACGATCTCGCGATCAAATAGACTTCGTGCTTTGGTAGACATTCGGTTCCTCAGTATAAAATGTGCGATCCGACCATCTTGAAGTGTTCGATGACGGGGCCCATCACCAGGCCGGGCAGGAAGTTCAACGCGCCGAGGATGATGATCACCGCGGCCACCAGCAGGCAGAATGTCGGCCCCACCACGGGGAAACTGCCCGTATGCATGGGCACGGCTTTCTTCCTGGCCAAGGCCCCCGCCAAGGCCATTACGGGAATGAGTTCCAGGTAGCGGCCGATGAGCATACAAAAGGCCTGCGTCCAGTTGAACATCGTGCTGCCGTAGACCGTGATCGTCTTGCTCGGATCGTTCGGATCGGGCGACGTATCGGTCGGGGCATAGCCCACGCCGCCGAAGGCCGTGCCGTTGTTGGCGGTCCCCGAGCTGTAGGCGTAGAACAATTCGCTGAAGGCGTGCGGGCCGTTGTTGGTGTTGTTCTTGGTGCCCCAGTCGGTCAGGCAGGACCATGCCGTAAAGGCCACGGTGTCCAGCACGATCATCAACAGGAGCAGCGAGCAGCATTTCACGTCGTAGGCGACGATCTTCTTGCCGAGATAATCGGGCGTGCGACCGATCATCAACCCGGCCAGGAACACGGCCACGAAGACGAAGATCAGCATGGAATACAAGCCGGTGCCGATGCCGCCGAAAATCACCTCGCCCATGTGCATGTTGAACAGCAGCATGAAGCCCGCCATGGGCATCATCGAGTCGTGCTGGCAGTTGTTGGCGCCCTCGGCGGTGGCCGTGACGTTGTTGGCCCACGTGGCCGAGTTGTAGATGCCGATGCGGACTTCCTTCCCTTCCATGTTGCAATTGGCCGGGCTGATGCCCAATGCCGTCATCCGCGGATTCGGTTGAGCCTCGAAGTACCAGGTAACCACGTTCGTGACGATCAGCAGGACGAACATGATCAGCCAGATGTTCCAGCCGTGCAGGCGGTGATTGATCATGCGGCCGTAGTAATAAGGCAGGCCGGCAACCACGGAGAAGAACAAGAGCAACTGCAGGAACTGCGACAAGGGCGTGGGATTCTCGAACGGATGCGCACAGTCGGCGCCCGTGATGCCCGGGCCATTCAGGCCCAGCACCTTGGGCGCCGCGAAGGCCGCCATGGGACCCTGCACGATCGGCTGCAGCGTGGGCTTGTCCGGAGCGGCCGCCGCCGATTGGTCGAGTGTCGTGGCCTGAGTGTAGGGCCGGTAGTTCATGGGCACGCCCTGCCAGACGTCCAAGAGGGCGAAGACCAGGCAGACGGGGATGAACAAGTACAACGTGATGCGGGTCAGGTCGACCCAGAAATTGCCGATACTCTTCGTCTGCTGGCGGGCGATGCCACGTACCAGCGCGGCCGCCGCGGCGATGCCCACCGCCGAGGAAAAGAAAAAGTGCAAAGCCGTGGGCACAGTTTGCGAGAAGTGCGTGAACATCTGCTCGGGCTCATAGCTCTGCCAGTCGGTGTTGGTGGCAAAGGAGATAGACTGGATGAAAGCGATAATTCCCGGCACCTTCCCGCCGCCGTTGATCACGCCGTCCTTGTCTACCGACTGTTTTAGGTCGGCCATGTTCGCCTGCAAAGGCAGGATGTCCTGGATGCGGTACAGGCCGTAGCTGATGACGGTCGTGACCATGCCCAGCATGAGAAACGAGAGCGTGTACTGCTTCCAGTTCTGTTGTTTTCTGGGATTGACCCGCGCCACCTTGTAGACGAGCCGCTCTACGGGGCCAAAAATCTTTTCCAGCAGTCCCAGCCCGCCCTCCTTGTCCGGATCGAGCACCCGCAACAAGTAAATGCCCATCGGCTTCGTGATGGCCGCCAAGGCAACGAGAAACACCAAAAACTGGATCCAACCTGATAAGGTCATGTATTGCATGGTAAGGACTCTGGTAGGATAGGTTTGCAACCTGTCACGTCAAATGTTCCGGGCAAAGAACGTGGAACGGGTTTGTAACCTAGAGGTTCTCCGGACGAATTAACGTGAAGAACAAGTACACGAGGAGGCCGAGGGCCACGATTCCAACGATGATGTTTTCCATGAGTCAGATCTTTCCGAGAGCATGGGTATAGGCAATACAGAGGGCAAAGAAGCCGACGATTGCTAAAACGTATACGAGATCCATAATCGGTCGATGCTCCTTCAGCAAAACTCGCTTCTGTTAGCGCCTTTACATGGCAAGACACTCAAGCCACGAGGTTGCGAGGCAGAAAGCAAAATGCGTGCCATGAATACTGGGATTCGACAAGTTGCGACTAGTTAATGACTTGCGACGAAGTGACATTTTTGTCTGCACGAGAGTCGTTGCAAGTTGCCCGAACGAGATTGCATTTTGCGAGAGTCGTGCATCAACCGAGGTCCAAATGAAACTCGCTTTATAGGAAGTTCCGGTCGGACCTAATTGTTAAACAATTCGTGTGTGGTAGGCGTGTCGTCGGGCTAACTAACGGCCTTTCGTGCCGGCGTAATACTCACTTCACCACGACAATCTCCACATCACCGTCGCGTCTCAGCACGTTGACGCCCACGTCGTCGGCATGACGCAGCAGCAACAGATCGACGCTGGCCCCGGCTAGTTCCAGATTGTGAATGCGCAACTCGTTTAGGGCGGCCGGCAACTGTGGCCGGTTGAATGCGATAAGTGACTGCAAAGCGCTCATCTCCAGGCCCAGGCAGGCCTGGAGGAGAAGAAAGACGGACGCCGCCGACCAGGCCTGGGGGGCGCAGGCCACCGGGTAGAGGACCGGCCCTTCCCCCGCGTCTTGCGGGAAACCGCAGAACAACTCGGGCATGCGTTGTGACTCGAAGCACATCCCGGCCGCGAACAACCCGTTCCAAATCTGCAGCGACTGCTCGGTCAACCCGTAACGCGAAAATCCCCGGGCAATCAGGGCGTTGTCGTGCGGCCAGACGGAGCCGGTGTGGTAGCTCATGGGATTGTAGCGGCGTTCGCAGGCGGCGACAGTCCGCACACCCCAACCGGAGAACGAATCGGGGCTGACGAGGGTGGCCGCGACGCGCCGAGCGCGCTCAGTACCGGCAATGCCCGTCAGCAGGCAGTGCCCGGCGTTCGAGGCCCGCACGCGACAAGGCCGCTTCTCGCCGTCCAGCGCCAAGGCGTAGCTGAACAAGTCCTCGCACCAGAATGCCTGCTCGAACCGCTCCCGCAATGCGAATGCCTGGCCGGCCAGTTCCGCCGACCGCTGATCCGCTCCCAAGACGGCAGCCAATTGCGCGGCGGCCTGCCGGGCCGCGTAGACGTAGCCTTGGACTTCACACAGCGCGATGGGGCCTTGGGCCAGGGAGCCGTCGGCATGAAAGATGGCGTCGTCAGAGTCCTTCCAGCCCTGGTGCAACAGTCCGGTGGAACTCCGCCGCTGGTACTCGATAAACCCGTCGCCGTCCAAATCGCCATAGCAGTCGATCCATCGCAGGGCGGCCTCCACGTGGGGCCAGAGCGATTCCAAAAAATTCCGGTCGCCGCTGCGCTCATAGTATGCGCCTGCGAGCAGAACGAAAAGCGGCGTGGCGTCGACACTGCCGTAGTAGCGGCCAAAGGGCATCTCTTTCAGCGCGGCCATCTCCCCGTTGCGGGTTTCGTGGAGGATTTTGCCCGGTTCGGCGTCCTCGTCCGGAATGACCTCCGTGGCCTGCGTGGCGGCCAGGTAAGCCAGCACGCCGCGGGCCAGCCCGGGACGCAGCCACAAGCACTCCAGCGCGGTGATGATCCCGTCGCGACCGAAAGGCGTATTGAACCAGGGCACGCCCGCGTAAGGATACGGGCCAGTGGGCAGTTCGGTGGTCATCATGTGCAGGTCGGATGCGGCCCGATCGATCCAGGCATTGACCAGGCCGTTGGACGTGTGTACGTGACAGGACCAGGCGTTGTACCGTTCCATGTCGGTCTGGGCCTGGCAACGGGCCTCATCGAAACCGATCGGCACGGCGACCACCGCTTCGCGCTGGCAGGCAACCTGAACGAGAAAGTCGCGGTTCTCCTGCGGTCGAAGCGACAGGTCGAAACGGGCTGTTGTGGCCGTCAGCGACGCCGGCCGCGGCTCGAAGTGTATCAGCGTGCGGCGGATCACGTTGTCCAAGCCGCGGTAGCCCAGCACGATGCGGTCCTCGCCCACTTCCGGCGGCAAGTGCTGGCCGTGCGCTGCGCGCTTCATGCCGCGGACCTCGAAGATGTCGGCGAAATCGGCCTCAAAATATAGCGAGAGCACTGTTTCCACCGCCGCCAGCGCGTAGTTCTTGATGCTCAACTGCTGGTGGCAGACGCCCCGCCAGAGGAATTTCCTCCAGGCCAAGTGCAGAGTGCCCAGTGGCAGCCGCAGTTGGCCGTCGCGGAGCAGATCGGGGTTGGTCAGCGCCACGGCGAGTTGGTCGTTCCCTTCCCGCACCGTCGAACCCAGGAAGAACGGCCGGCTGCCTTCCAGTTCCAGCACCAGGCAGGAGAGGAATCGCGTTCCCTCGTGATAAAGGCCCTCTTCGCCCAGTCCGCCGGGCTTCATGTCGCCATAGTGGTCGAAAACGGCGAACGTATCGCCGTGCTTGAGCACGCGCGTCCGCTCGTCCGCCAGGCCCGCAGCGGCCAGAATGTGGCAGGGTCCAGTGTCTTTGGCCATTTATTGCCGTCGCGCCTTGGTCGTCGATCTCACAAATACTGCCGCGAACAAGCCTCCCAGAGTCGCGAGACGTTATTCAGTTCCAGCCCTGCGGAACCGTTCCGCACGAGTCGCCGATAGACGTCCATATAGTCGCGGGCCATCCGCGCGGCGTCAAAGCGTTCCTCGAACGCTCTCCTGCAGTCGCCGCGGTTGAGGCTAGGGAGATGCCCGATGGCCTGCACCGCCTCGTCAATGCTATCGACAATAAAGCCCGTTACACCGTCCGCGATCACCTCGGGCACGGAGCCGTTCCGCCAGGCGATGACTGGCGTGCCGCAGGCCAGCGCCTCGATCATCACCAGCCCGAACGGCTCCGGCCAATCGATGGGAAATAGCAGCGCCCGGGCGTTACCCAGGAATTCATCCTTCTCCCGGCCGCCCACCTCGCCGATGTACTGGATGTACTCCCGGGATTGACGCAACAAGGGCTCGATATGATTATGAAAGTAAGCCCGCTCCTCGGGGTAAATTTTGGCGGCTATCTTCAGTTTCATTTTGGCCCGCCGGGCGATTTCAATGGCCCGATCGACACCCTTCTCGGGCGACATGCGGCCCAACAGGGCCAAGTAGTCGCCCGCTTGCCGCCGGTAGGTAAAGAGATCGCGCGGCAGTCCGTGGTACACGGTCGCTCGCCAGTTGGCCTCGGGGACCGGGCGGCGCTGATTATCGGAGATGGAAACCAGCGGCGCCTCGGCGTACTCGGCCAGCAGCGGTCCCAGGTCCGGGCGATGGACGGCGCCGTGCAAGGTCGTCACGCTGCTGCACGGCTGTCGCCGCAAGAGCGGAAAGTGCAGATAATCGCAGTGGAAGTGGAGAATGTCGAAACGGGATACGTCCTGGAAAACCAGCTCCATGAGGCGGACATGATGAGGCAGCGTCTCGTGACAGTCCGGCGTCTGCCAGAGTGCCCGCGGGCAGGCGGCTACCAACCTGGCCGCGGTGACCGAATCGCCGCTGGCGAAGAGCGTGACCTCGTGCCCCAGCCGCACCAATTCCTCGGTGAGATAAGAAACGACCCGCTCCGTGCCCCCGTACAGCTTTGGCGGCACGCTTTCATAGAGCGGAGCTATCTGTGCGATTCGCATGATGATTGTCTTTCTTCTTCTGATTGTTGACCCGCACTTGCGGCAAACCTCTGCGGCCCGTCTGGAAGTAGCAGATCTCCACCAAGGTGGGCCACAACTCGATGGAACCCTTGATGACGCTGACGACGTCGTCCACGATCCGCAGCAGGTTTTGCTGGAAGAAATCGGGCTCGAAACCGTAGAAGGCCTTGTGCAGGCTGGCCGCAAAGGCCCGCAGCGCGTCGGCCCGGCCGGGGTTGGACGCCGTTTCAGCGCCCTTCACGGCCCTGCTGTGCAGGGCCACGATCTTTCCCAGGATCTGCTCTGCGTCTTGCGCCGTGACCTCGCCCTCGTAGTCGAAGGCAATGCTCAGCTCATCCATGCGCGAAACCGTGGGCCGGATCTTGCGTTTCAGCAGGTTGGCCAGTTCCTCGTTGAAAATCTCTGCCGAGGGCGGGTTGCGCATGTAGTTGCTCTTGGTGTGGTTCTGCGCGGCATCCACGTGCGCGGCGGCGATGCCCTCCTGTTGGATCCACAGGCGATAGATGTAATCCTCGAAGCGCAGCCGGGTGGGAAAGAAGGGCGGTAGTCCAAACGTGTTGTCGTAACCGGCCACGCCGCAGTCCATCCGCCAATTCTTCTTCGTCACCACGGGGCGGAAATTCACCAGCACGTAAACGTCGTTGAGATCGTCCGGGTCGATCTGCCGGTCGTCCTGAAGGAAGAGTTCCACGAAATCCAGGGCGTCGATGTCGTTGGTGCCGGAGCGGAATGTCTGCGCGATCTTGACCGTGGCCTGGTCGGGCACCGGACCACGGCACAGCAGCAGCGAGTTTTCCCGCGCCAGGCCCTTGCTGGCGTTCGTCTCCAGGTCCATCGCGGTGTCGACGAGGACCTCGCCGCGCTCGTAGTTTTCTGGCGCCTGGCTGGACGGCTTGCCCAACACGTCTTTGAAGGCGGCAAGAATATCGAACGACTTGCGCAGATAGCCGTTGTGGCCGGCTTTGACCAGTTTGCCGCGACATACCTCGTCGCCGTCCAACGACTCGGGACTGCCCTCGATCAGGCAATAGGGCCGCATGTCGTCGTCGGCGCTGACCATCAGGCCGCCGAGCGTGTACATGAGGGTGTAGTTGCGGTTGCCGCCGTAACTGGGCCGAAAAAGATTCTTAACCAGGCCCTCCAGCCGTTTATCGCGGAGCCGGCCATTCACGTAGGCCAGGAACTGCTCCTTTTCTTTTGGACCGACATAGTAAAGGTCGTTGTAGGTGCTGGTCCGCTCGAGGTGCGAATAGTATTTCGCCTGGTTGTCGGGGCTGGAGTCATCGAAGACGATCATGCGGACTGTGTGGCCGTTGCGCCAGAAGTGCTCGTCATACTGCTGGACGGTTTCGCCCACGTCGCGAAGGCGATGCGTGGGAATTACGAAAAACAGGTCTTTGGGGTGCATGCGGTACTTCATTCGGTCTTTAGCCGAAGATCCCAGGTATTCCAGTAAGAGAGGCGGACCATACAGCCTGCTGCAAGGGCTGTGCCGCGGAGTGTTCGCAGAACGCAACTCGTGGCACGACAACGACAAGCGGCCGGTTGGCCAGCATCCAGGGACTGTGCTGGCATGGCTAATCGCACGAATTGTCGTGCAAAATGCCGGCTCACGCGGTCTTAGGTGCGAACGTCGCAAAAAACGGCCGCTGGAGTCCTGTTTTTAGGCGGAAGTACTGCGACGATTCCGCCTAAAGGCGGGAGTCCAGCGGCCGTCGCCCATCCATTTTATACCTATGAGCGGAAGAGCCAAAATGCCATAACGCTACCCGTGTCCGGTAAGACGACTACCCATTATTAACTGCGATGGTTGTCGCAATCTGCATGAAACGGCTTGCAACTTGCAAGTCCTGAACCGCCAGATCGTGCTTTACTGTGGCCCAATTGGCACCAGCGGATCATGCGTAACCTGTTCTCTCTTCGGAACATACGCCAAATTCACTGCTCGTCTTAGTAGCAACGGCATGGCCCTTGCTCCAGAATGGTCGCAACCGGAGCAAACGGAGCTTGTATCCGATGTCTCTGTAACACGAAGGAGAAAAATCATGGTGTCGATGGCGATTTCCAGTCCGATTAGCAGCCAAGTTTGCACGCGCGGGTCAATCGAGCGGCAGCCGTGGACCCGTGAAGCCCGAAACGATGTTTTGGGCTTCCTCGCCCAGTCGTCCCTGCTGGTCTGTGCGGCCATATTCCTGTACTCCCTCGGTCCGGCCCTCGGCATGACGCTGATTGTCGTCAGCCTCGTCGTCTGGTCGCTACTCCGCAGCCAGATGGCATCCGAAGAGGAGGAGTCCGAGAAAGACGGCCAGTATGCCCCTGCGCTGAATTCGTTGCTACATTGCGCCAATCCCGTCTGGATCAGGGGCGATCGGTTCGCATCGTCTACGACGGCGGCCACTCGTCCCGTCCAGCGGCAAGGCGCTTGAGCAGTCTGCCGTTTCGCCGTTTCGCAATTCGTTTGTCTTTTTGGGGAAGGAGCATGCGATGGAAGTGTTTATCGTATTGGCGGTCTTTCTGGCTGCAATCGCAACGACCTGTGGGGTCTTGCACGTCTCGAACCGGGCGTAGTGGTCGATCCCCATGCTGACGGGAGTTCGTGCCCGAAGTGGTCCAAAATGAGGCATGGTCGGGCCGTTTGCGTGACACTGTGGGGAGCGCCCTCCGTGGCGTTCCGGTCGGCCCGGTATCCATGCCGGCCAAGCCGAATCGCCGAAGTCCGCGAGGCAGCCAGTCTCCTCCAGTTTGCCGGCGGCAAAGAGGAGTCAGAAAAAAGTGCTTGCAGCGGCATTTCCCCCGCCTTGGCCGCCGAGACCAACCCGCCGTTTCGGGTCAGGCAGTGGTGTGACCACATCAAAAAAAGGGGCTTTTTCGCGCTTCGGCGTCGATTTTCTACGGCCATGTGTGTGTTCTGCTTTCGCTAAAGGTATTGCTAACACGGAGAAAACTGCGGGGAAAAAACGTTTGACACTCTAATGATAGTCTTGCCACAGCCGAAGGCCGTAGGCAAAACCTGGCCACTTTGTTACCAATTTTTTGGCAAACGTTACCATTTTGTATCCATTTTGTATTCATTTTTTGGGTACGTGTTCATTTGTATAGTATCTAGGGGTAGGACACACGGCGTTTTCTTGCGGCTAGTTAAGTGCAGAGTCAGAAAAATATTTAATTGTCGTCACGGCAAGTGCGGCCGTTCGCGACCCTTGGGCGGGTGTGGGGCGGGCCGAGGTACGAGACCCACGCGCCACAGTTTCCGCGCAGCCGCCGGCGCGGACGCCGACTTGGGCAGGTCGGCGCCGCGCATTGTTAATGGCCCCCGGTTCGCTACGCCGGGGGCTTGGTTAAATTGTCAAAGAACAAATCGTCACGCAGTGTAGGTCGCGCACTTGTCGCAGCGCGTTTCCGGCACAGGCATCTCTGCTTTCGCGAAATGCCCGTCCCTTCATGTGCTGGTCGCGGTAGTGCGGGTTACATCTATACAATACGCCAGACCAGGCGAATCTATTTGTCAAGTCTGGACTACCGCGGGGCACTTTCGCCGCGGCCCAGAAAATAAAATTGCCACAGAG
>CAZTPX010000043.1:0-65734 GCA_964615095.1 uncultured Planctomycetaceae bacterium
CGCAAGTACCCGTGGTCGTGGGATTGTGGGACGCGCCGGGCGATCTGAGCAAGGCCAAGACGCGGATCGGCAGCGGTGCCGCCACGCATGTCGTTACGACCTTGGCCGAGGCGCAGGAACAAGTTCGCCTGCTGGTTCAGCCACTCCTGCGATCGCCCGAAAAACAAACGCAATCCTGTGACGATCCAACGATCATGGCGGGATCGCATCCATGAAACTACTGATTCGTGTGTTCCGTTCGTACAGTTATCTCTTGAAAGGAGAACTGAAATGCTTGGTACTATCTTAATCGTGTTGTTGATTCTTATGCTTCTGGGGTCCGTGGGCACGTTGCCCACCTGGTCTCATAGCCGAAGCTGGGGCTACGGCCCGAGCGGCGGGATGGGATTGATCGCGGTGATCGTTGTCGTCCTGCTGCTCGTGCGAGGCTTCTGAACATCGAAGACCGTTGCTTTCCCGCGAAGCGATTGGAATCGACCTGAACATTAGGGGTATGTCCATGTTAACACCGACAGTCGAAGAAACTCACGCCGGCATGGGATCGCTCCCGCACGCGGCGGGAGTTGCGTTTCGTGTCTGGGCTCCCCACGCCGGTGCGGTGTCGGTGGCCGGTTCGTTCAACGAGTGGTCGCACAATACGCATCCCATGGTGAAGGAGGGCGAGGGTTACTGGTATGCGGACATCGCCGCGGCCGCCATCGGCGATGAGTATCGCTATTTCATCATGAACGATGACAAGGAACTGCTCCGCATTGACCCCTATGCCCGCCAGGTCACCAGTTCCGTCGGGAATTCAGTCGTCTACGATCCGCATTTCGATTGGGCAGGCGACGATTTCCACCTTCCCCCGATCAACGAACTGGTGATTTATGAAATGCATTTGGGGACTTTTCACGACCATGAGGATGGGAAGTCAAACAAGTTCGAAGAAGCCCTGCAAAAGATCGACCATTTGCAGCGATTGGGCGTGAACGTCATCGAGCTGATGCCCCTGGCCCAGTTCGCTGGCGAACTATCGTGGGGCTATAACCTGTCGTGCATCTTCGCCGTGGAAACCAACTACGGCGGGCCGTCCGGTTTCAAGCGGTTCGTCAAGGCGGCGCACAAGGCCGGCATGGCGGTGATCCTCGACGTGGTCTACAACCACTTCGGCCCCAGCGATCTGGATCTCTGGCAATTTGACGGCTGGAGCGAGAACGGGCAGGGCGGGATCTACTTCTACGGCGACTGGCATGCGGAGACGCCCTGGGGGAAGACACGTCCCGACTACGGCCGCAAGGAAGTCCGCCAATTCATCCGCGACAATGCCCTCATGTGGCTGGAGGAGTATCACGTCGATGGCCTGCGACTCGACATGACGCTGTTCATGCGGAACGTGCGCGGAGACGGCGATCCGGGCGCCGATCTGCCCGATGGCTTGAGTCTCGTGCAATGGATCAATCGCGAAGTGCGGCAGCGTTATCCGGGACGCATCACGATTGCCGAGGACCTGCAGAACGACGACCGGATGACGAAGTCGGAGGACCAGGGCGGAGCCGGTTTCACGGCCCAATGGGGCGCCCACTTCGTGCATCCGGTGCGGGCGACCGTCATCACGCCCAACGACGAGTATCGGTCACTCGACGCCATTCGCGGGGCGATCGAGGCGCGTTTCAACGGCGATCCGTTCCAACGCGTCATCTACAGCGAGTCGCATGACGAGGTGGCGAACGGCAAGGCCCGCGTTGCTACGGAGATCGATCCGACGAATCCCGATAGTTGGGCCGCGCAGAAGCGGACGACCTTGGCGGCGGCCTTGGTGCTCACATCGCCGGGAATCCCAATGCTCTTTCAGGGGCAGGAGTTCCTCGAAGACGGCTGGTTCCAGGATTCGGTCCCCTTGGATTGGCACAAGTCAGAGGAGTTCCGCGGCTTAGTGCGGATGTATCGCGACCTGATCCATCTTCGCCTCAACCGAAGCGGCGCGACGCGCGGCCTCTCGGGGTCCGGGCTGAACACATTCCATCAGAACCAGGCCGACAACGTCATTGCTTACCATCGCTGGCACCAGGGCGGGCCCGGCGATGACGTGGTGGTGGTCGTCAATCTCTCCCATCTTGCCCACGAGAACTACAAGCTGGGGTTTCCCTCGCCGGGAACGTGGCGACTGCGGCTAAACAGCGACTTCAACGGCTATAGCCGCGCCTTCGGAAACCAGACTTGCAGCGATGTGGTTGCCGGAACGCAAACCATCGACGCAACGCACGACGCGGCGGTCGTCGCTCAGGACGGCTTTCCCACCACGGGAACAATTTCGATCGGACCGTACAGCGTATTGATATTCTCCCAAGACCCGCTTGCATCACCCTGAGGAATTCAATTATGAACGAGACGAACAAAACAGTCCGAGAGGCAACGCGGGACGTGGTGGTGGAAATCCAAACTGGAAGAAATCCTTAAGCGGCTCGATGGGCGGGAACGGCAGATCGTCACGAGCCGCTTTGGCTTGATTCGCGGTCAGGAACCGCTGAGCTTGAATCAAGTCGGAGCCGCGTTGGGCGTCACGAAGGAGCGGGTCCGACAACTTCAGTCCCGGGCGATGGACAAACTGCGAATAGCCGCCGAGGAATGTCGCATTGATTGATTCATGGAAAACCAGTTACTCAACAACCTCTGAGAAAAGGAGTCATCATCATGGGTGACAAGATCGATGAAGTGAAAGGTCGAATCAAGGAAGCCGCCGGGGCACTGACCGGCAACGAAAAGCTTCGCGAGGAAGGAAAGGCCGACCAGGTCGTCGGAAAGACCAAGCAGGCCGCCCAAAAGGCCGCCGATGCGGTCAAAGCCGCCGTAAAGAAAGTCGCCGGGTAAGCCCGCACGACAACGATATTCAGGAGTGAGGCAAGAGAAGACTTCCGAGGCATCAACAGGACACTGGCAGCGCAGGAAAAAGAGTGCCCTGATTTACTCTTATGAAGGAGTGAGAGAATGGAAACGCTTATGCTTTGCCCGCCGTTATTTGCGGCGGCCGGTTATTCGCTCATGTACTTGCTGGGTGGAGGCGGCATCTTCGGCGCGGTCGTGATCTTCTTTATCGCGAAGATGTTCGGTCGGTAGAGCCGTAGGCCGCGGTCCGGCTGTCCAAAGGCGATGAGAACCGCGTCGGGATCATGGGCTGCACACAAAGAGGAGAAACCACATGAACGAGGCAAACAAGGCTGTCAGGGCAGCCGTGCATGACGTAGTTGTAGAGATCCTCGGCGTTCTGGGAGTCCAACCGCAAGAGATGGATTCCAATTTCGGAGAGGGGGCCGGGGGAACTGCGATCGAATTGCGGCTACTGCAGCTCGCCGGGGCCATTTTGGAGCAAGTCCAGCCGATGCCGCTGCTACAAACGGTCCCTGAACAACCGGACTCAGGCAAAGTTACACCACAAGCTTGAAAGGCGGCTATTACTATGGCTCGGGCGGTTACTATCGGAGTGGGCTTTGGCCGTGGAGTCAGAGTCAGATTTTAGGAGATACGTTCGCAACCAAAGGGGATGGGCCGCTGGCAGGAATGGTTTCTGCTGGTAAAAAGGCACGCCCCAGTTTTTCAGCAAAGGGTATTGAGATGAAGCGTTTAGTAGCATGTTTTCTGATTGCCTCGTTGGGCGTGTTGACCGTCGGCTGCGGAAGCGACAAGGGCACGACCGAGAACAAGACCGTGACGACGACCACGCAGACCAAGGATGGCAAGACAACCAGCCAAACGACCACGGACGACACGAAGACGAAGACCACGACTCCGCCCGCTGGCGGCACGGCCGTCGAAAAGACGACCGAAAAGACCACGGAAACGACCAAATAGTGTGCTGCCACGTCGGCTTTTATATGTTGGTGTCGCCGGCGCGACGATGTCTTGAAAACAACGTGCGCCGGCCTAACAACCTGCGAATGCAGGTGGACGGATATTTGCCATGAGAGGGTGTATGATGTCATTTGCGATCTTGCTTGCCATGATCGCTCTCAGTCCCATTCAATCGATCGCTGAGGAGTCAGGCGGTGGTGGCGGCAATCATGGTGGCGGCGGTGGCAGCACGCATGGCGGCGGTGGCGGCAATCACGCGGCCGCCGTGCATGGAAACGGTGGCGCACAGGGCGGCAACCATCAGGCCGGCGCCGTCGGTCAGGCCGGCGCCGCTGGCGGCTCTGCCAGCAATCCTGCGCTGCGCTCGAATCCGGGCAACGTCGCGGGCCAGGCCGCGATGTCCCATCACGGTTACGACGCACAACACAGGCCCGAATTCTCAGGTCACGGCGGCGAAGGCCGCGACGATTGTCGCTATCGCTGGGACAACGGCCGCTGGCTGTTCTGGGGAGCCGACAACCGGTGGATGTGGTATGGCGATAACGGCCAATGGCAGGATTACGGCAACGCCTATGTGGTTCAGCGTCCGATTGTGGAGAACTACTCCGGTAGCCCCATCAAGATCACCAATCCGGCCACGAACAGCGCGACCCTCGGCTATACGCTCGACGGCAACGCCTACTCGATCGCGCCGGGCTTGAGCCAGGAGTTCAGCGCAGATCGGGCTTGGGTGGTTCAGTTCAGCCGCGGTACGAACTTGGATCAGGCTCGCTACGGGCTCCAGTCGGGCCTTTATTCATTTACCAGTACGGACCACGGTTGGGAACTCTATCGTAGTGAGTTGCCAGTCTCGCGCTGAGATAACGACCTTTACTTTTTCATGCCCGAGACGCAAAATGGACGGTTTCCAATTCCAATCCAAGGAACTGCCGCCCCATGAACACCGTTCTGCTGTTGATCATGTCGAATGTTTTCATGACCTTCGCCTGGTACGGGCATTTGAAATATGGCCATCAATGGCTTCTCTGGAAAGCGATCCTCGTCTCCTGGTCGATCGCGCTGATCGAATACTGCCTGGCCGTGCCCGCGAATCGCCTCGGTTACGGGGCGTATTCCGGGTTCCAACTCAAGATCATTCAAGAGGTCATCACGCTGGTAGTCTTAATCGGGTTCGCGATCCTGTTCCTTAAGCCGAAGGTCGTGTGGAATTATCTCGTGGCGTTCGGCTTTCTGGCCGTTGCCGCGTTCTTCGCCTTTGCGTTCAAGGCGCCCGGTCCGGCCGCGTGAACGATCGCGAGCGGCAACGTTCCGCTTGAAGAGACTATTTTCGCTTCGCGTCCCGCGAAACGGGCGAATCGGTGAGGGTGAAGAGGATCACTTCCTCGCCCGTGGTGGTGCTGATGTCGTGGTGCATGCTCAGCACCTTGATGCCGGTGATTTCTTCGATCAGCGCCTCCATGACCGGACGGGCCGTTTCGATCAAGTGCGTCCGCACCTGCTTGAGCAAATCGCGTCCCTTGTCGGCCGAAAGCGACTTCACCAGATGCTGCTCGGCAGCCGTCAAAACGCCTTGCAGGCGGACCACGAGGAGGTCGCCGAGCAGGTGGGTGCGAATGTCCTTGGGCCCCCGGCCCATGTAGTCCTGCTCGAAACGCGTGACCCCCGCACAGACGGCGGCTTCGATCTCTCCGACGGTTTTCATAGTCGATTTCTTCGGGCAGAGCCCTACGATTGCCGCCCCAACGGTGGCATCATTAAGTCTGGCCTATCAGCCCCACATATATATTGTAGCAAATCGGCAAGAAACGCAAAAGGGCCATTGCATTTGCATCCCAAGCGGCCTAGAATTCAGATGTTGAATCCGCTTGGTTGCGACGCACTGGGTCGCGAAGTGGTTACGAATTGGTCGGATGATGAGACGTAGGGCAGGTCGCAATGGCGGCGGGTCAGACGTATAGTAAGCCGACGTGGTTGAATGCTTGATTGCGCTCAACCACGTCGGCTTTTTTCGTGGAATGTGACATTTGTGCCGGGAATCGCAGCGAGTTTAGGATCCACCGAGAAACAGCGTCCGTAGTTGGGTGGCATGCTCTCACGCGCTAGTGGGTAAGCATGTGGTGCCGCAGTTGCGACATGCGTACCCGATGAGTACAGCGTGAAAGCATGCCACCCACCGTAGCGAGTTTGCAGCTTATAACGCGAAAATGAATTCATTAAGAAAGCAGACTATGCGAGGACAACGCCAGCCCATCCCGAAAGTGGCGACCAAGATCGCCGGTCTCGATCAAATCCTGGAGGGCGGCCTTCCCCAAGGCCGGACCACGGTGGTCAGCGGCGGGCCAGGTTCCGGAAAGACGGTGCTCGGCCTGGAATTCCTGTGCCGGGGCGCCATGGCGGGTGAACCCAGCGTGTTCATCACCTTCGAAGAGCGAGCCGAGGCCATCCGCCTGAATGCCTCGGCGATGGGATGGGACCTGGCGGCAATGGAGAAGGCCGGCACGATGGCCATCATCGAGGCCCGTTTGCCCGGCCAAGAAATCGTCGCCGGCGATTTCGACATTCAGGGCATGCTGGCGATCGTCGGCGGGCACATCAAGCGGATCGGCGCCAAGCGGATCGTGATGGATGCCTTGGACGTGCTGCTGCGGATCTACGACAACTTGTATCGCGAGCGCAGCGAATTGTCCCGGCTCCACGACTGGTTGATCGATCGAGGGCTGACAAGCGTCCTCACGGTGAAGACGACCCGCGATGACAATCCGGGGTCGCAATATGAGTTCCTCGACTTCATGGCGGACTGCGTGATCCGCCTCGATCATCGCGTGGTGGGACAGGTGGCGACTCGCCGGCTGCGGGTGATCAAGTATCGCGGTTCCGGATTCGGGACCAACGAGTATCCCTACGTCTTCGGCGAGCACGGAATCGTCCTCTTTCCGCTCACCACGGCAGAACTGACCCATCAACCGCTGGGAGCCAAGGTCTCCACGGGGTTGAAGGGGCTGGACCTGATGTTGGATGGAGGCTTCCGGCGGGCATCGTGCGTTCTAATTTCGGGCAACAGCGGCACGGGCAAGACCACGCTGGCGAGCACGTTCGCGCAGGCCGCCTGCCATCGGGGCGAACGAGTACTATACCTGAATTTCGAGGAATCCAAGGAGGCGATGATCAGCGGGATGCTCAGCCCGGGGATCGATCTTCGCCCGCCCATTTTCGCCGGAAAACTGCTGATTCAAACCGCCATGCCGGAGAGCACGGGTTCCGATAATCACCTGAATCGGGTCATCGAAACGATCGAAATCTTCAAGCCGGACCATCTCATTCTCGACGCAGTTTCCGCATGCGTTCGCATGGGGTCGAAACAGGCGGCTTTCGATTTCATGATGCGGCTGGTCAGCGCGGTCAAGGAACAGGGCATTACCAGCATCTTGACAAATCAAATCAGTAGCGGGATTCACGACAGCGACGAGGAGCTCAGCGGCATCGGCTTCTCCTCCGTGGTGGACGCAGTCGTGCAACTGCGATTTGTCGAGACCGATGAGGAAATGAACCGACAGTTGCTGGTCGTCAAGTCGCGGGGGTCGTCGCATTCCAATCGCCGCCAGTTCTACCTCATTACCGACCGAGGCATCGAGTTTCCCAATACGCCACACCGGGCACCGGTTCGAGTTGGGCAAACCAGCGGAAAGGACGGCGGACGATGAGCGAAACCGCCAAGACCAAGCCGCACGCGACCAACGGACATGGCAGCCATTACTCATTCCGGCTTTACATGGCCGGCAACGGGCAGAATTCCCAAAAGGCCCTGGCCAACCTACATCGCCTTTGTGATGAGCACCTGGAGGGCCGCTATGCGATTGAAACCGTCGACGTGATTGAGGACTTTCAAGCGGCGATCAACGACAACATCCTGGTCACGCCGGCCTTGATTCTGGTCGCTCCGCTCCCCAAGGTGACGGTCCTGGGGAACCTGAGCGACTTGCCAACCGTTCTTGCGGCCCTCCGCTTGTCGGGGGATGAATCATGAGCAAGCCGACCTATGAGGAACTCGAAAAGCGGCTGGCTGTGGCGGAACCCATCCTCAAGGCCCTGCGGAACCACGAAGTGGATGCCGTCGTGGGCGAGGAAAAGGTCGCCTTCCTGGTGCTCTCGGAAGTCGAGAACGCCCTGCGGCTCAGCGACGCCGGATTTCGCGCCATGTTCGAACTTCCCGGCGTCGGCATGTTCCAAGCCGATGCGCCCGGTTTCCGCTTCACGCGAGTCAACCAGAAGTTCTGTGACATCGCCGGGTATCCAGCGGAAGAATTGCTGGCCCAGACGTACATCGGCCTGACTCATCCTGACGATCGCCAGCGAGACATGAGCGAACTTGCGCGGGTGCTCGACGGCCAGGCCGACTCTTGGGCCATCGAGAAACTTTGCGTCCGCAAAGACGGCAGCATCATATCCGTAAGTGTTCATGGCGCCGTACTGCGGGATGATGCCGGCGGCGCCGTCAGGATACTGGCCATGATCAGCAATCGCACTGTAAGCCAATGAAGACATCAGGCGAAATCGAGGCCGCGATCTGTCAGGGCATGAGCCGTTTCATGCAGGAGTGCATCGGACGCGGTCCCAAGGACATCAATACGCGCCTGATCGGCGATTTGCTCGTGATCCGTCTCCAGGGCGTTCTGACCGCGGCGGAACAACATCTGGTCAAGACGCTCCATGCCGAGAAGGGGCGGGACCTGCTGAAACAAGTGCGAATCCAGTTTATCGAAGCGGCCCGTCCGATCCTGGAAGCGATGGTCAACGAGGTCACCGGCGTCAACGTAGTGACCCTGCACCATGATATCAGCACCAAAACCGGCGAGGAGGTGGTTCTCTTCACGCTTGCCAAATCGCCGATTCTCCGCGAGGCCAAGAAGAAATAACCGCGAATTGTTCTAAAGGTCCATTGCCTTTAATGCCGAGCGGCGTACAATAATAGTGTTGGAGGAGACACGGCCGCGTGGATCGCGACTCCTCAGTAAAGTTGTCGGATGACTAGATAGAGAGCAACTCGGACCTTCCGAGAGGCTCGATAGTGAGTAAGCCGACGTGGTGGGATACCTCCGGGTGTTCTGCCACGTCGGCTTTTTTCGTTCTCGGTTGAATAAATGATCACAGTCACTGCGGGGGAGAGTGCGATGGAGAAGCTCGATCCGAGCTTGGCGCAGCAAATCGCCCAGGCGGCCGTCGCTTTCCAGAAGGAGCGAACGGGCCACGAACCGCAATCCGTGGCCGTGGTGCTCAGCGGCGGTACGCTCCTGATCACGCTGCACGGGGTCCTGTCGCCGGCCGAGAAGGCCCTCGCCCAGAGCGCCGAGGGCGCGGCCAAGGTGCAGGAGTTTCACCAGCAGTTGTTCAACAGTTCCGCCGACGAACTGCGGCAGGAGATCAAGCGGATCACCGGCGTCGAGGTGCGCGAAACGGTCGCGGAAATCGAAACGACAACCGGCACGGTCATGCAGGTCTTCACGAACGGCACGATGGTACAAGTTTTTCTGCTCGCCCAGGGCGTGCCCGCGGGCAGTTGGAGCGGGAATGGGTCGGGAATTCAAACCCAAGAAAAGGATGTTTTGCCATGTTAGTTCTGTCAAGGAAGAACCAGGAATCGGTCGTCATTGGCGGGTCCGATGGTTTTCATCGCGTGTTCAAAGTCAAAGTGCTGGCGATTCACGGCACATCCGTGAAACTGGGCTTTGAGGTCGACGAAGATGTGCCCGTCCATCGCGCCGAGGTTTGGGATAGCATTCACGGCAATGAGCCACTATGCGTGGAGTGAGCCACGCAACGTTTTTCGAGATGTCAATCGCGGACCCTGTTGATGATTCACCAACTGAGCCCACAACATTTTTTCAAGGAGAGTTCGACCATGTTACAGTTAGCCATCACTTGCCTCGTTATCGCTTTGATCGCGGCACTTCTAGGTTTCGGAGGGATCGCAGGTTCCTTCGTCGGAGTGGCAAAGATCCTCTTTGTCGTCTTCCTCGTCTTCGCGGTGATTTCGTTCGTGGGAGGCGGATTCCGGCGTGGGCGCTACTGGGCCTAGTCGGGAACCAAATGTCCATGGCCGCGTTTTGCGAGTCGCTTCGGGTTCCGCGTCGAGCGGTGCGCGAAAGGCTCCCAAGAATCGACGTATTCCAATGATGAACAACTCAGTTGCAAGGAAGTCAGTCATGTTGAGCAAGGGAGCTTTGCCGCAATCGGGGGCGAATGGCTCGAAACACATTCGAGTCCTGATCGCCGATCCCGACGAGTCGCTGCAGTCCGTCTATCACGAGACCCTGACGTTCGAGGGCTTTGAAGTCACCGCGGCATTCAGCGGCCTGGAGTGTATCGCCCGATTACGCGTGAACGTGCCGGACGTGATTGTGCTCGAGCCGCGGCTGCCGTGGGGCGGAGCGGACGGAGTTCTCGCCATGATCGGCGAGGTCCCAGCCCTGTCCCATGTTCCCATGATGGTGCTGACCTCATTCCACGACCCACAAGTCCTGGGCGGCGTGGCGCGCTTTCCGATCAGCGACTACCACCTCAAACCCCTTTCGCCCGATCGATTGGCCGTGCGGCTTCGCGCTCTGTTCGATCACACGCGAATGCATTTCACCCTTGCCGAACAAACCGGTCGGTTGGAATGTTCGATCGCCCGGCGAACTGGTGGCCGTGTGCATGATCTGCACGTCGAAAACATCGGCGGGCGAGTGATCGTGCGGGGCCGCTCCGATTCGCACCATGTCCGGCAGCTTGCCTTAGCTGCCGTGCAGGAGGCATTCGAAGCCTCGGAAACGCAGTCCGACAGGATCGAAATGGAAATTGAAGTTCGCTAAACCACCAACCCCAAGGAATGAAACCGTGTCCAATTCAACACTCATGCCAGGCGTCGACAAGCAAGACTGGGTGCGTGCCGCCGATAAGGCCAAGGACGCTGCCGCCGCCGTGGGCGAGATGGCCGGTCACGCCGCCTCCGCGGTTGGCGCGATGGCCAGCCAGGCAGCCTGCGATGCCAGCAAGAAGGCCGACGAACTGGCGGCCAACGCGGGCGTCCGCATCCAGGGATTGGGCGACCAGCTCAGCAAGAACACGCCGCACGAAGGCGTGCTGGGGATCGCGTCGCAAGCGGTCGCCAACACCGTCACCGAGAGCGGCGCCTACCTGGAACGCGCCAAACTCAGTGGAATCGCCGAGCGCATCGCCCAGGTGATTCGACAAAATCCAATCCCCGCCGTCCTCATCGGGATCGGCTTGGGCTGGTTCGCCGCCAGCAAACTGAGGAAGTAAGCCATGTCCACCGCCCTGAAAGACCCCATCGACCAATCCGCCGCGTCGCTCGTGAGCGGCATCCTCGGCGATCTCCAACTGCTCGTCGAACAGCAATTCCAATTGACGCGGCAGGAGATCGAAGAGGAACTCCGCTTGTGGGCCGCTGCGGCCATGGTATTTGCCCTCGGAATGGGAGCCTTCCTGGTCGCGGCCATCGTGCTCTGCCTGACCGCGGCGAACCTGCTGCACTGGGCAGCACTGCCGCGGGGGACCGATCCGGCCTGGCTGCCCCTGTGGGCCTGCCACGCCACGGTGGCGGCGGCGCTCGCCGTCATCGGCGGGATCCTCGTGCAGCGAGGCCGAGCCAAATTCAAGGCGATCGATGTTTATCGGAATCCGGCCAGCGAAATCTTGGAGGAGCATGTCCAATGGACGACACCAGCGTAATGATCCGGCAACAGATGAATAACACCCGCTTGCAACTCTCCGAGAAATTGGAGTCTTTGGAGCATCAGGTTTCGAGAACGGTCCAATCCACCGGCACGGCGGTGAACGCCACGGTGGGCGCGGTCCAGGAGACCGTCGATTCGGTGAAGGGGGCCGTGAATGACGCAGCGCAGTCCGTCAGTAACGCCTTCGATCTTCGCCGGCAAATCGACCGGCATCCCTGGCTATGCGTCGGCGGTTCGGTCGTTCTGGGCTACCTGGCGGTCAAGTTCCTTACGGGATCGGCGAAGAAGTCGAACCAGCCGCTTGGAACAGCGTTTCCAACCGGGCTTGTGACCGACAAATCGATGCATGGCAACGCGGCGGTTCCTGCAAACGTTAAGCAGGCGGCCACATCGGCCGCGACGGCAACCGACCTTGCGTCGGCCTATGAATCCGGCTTGAAGCGATCGTCGTGGGACCAGTTGCGGAGCGTCGCCATCGGCGCGCTCATCGCCGTCGTGCAGGGCGTGGCCTCGCGTGCCGTGCCCGAAGTCATGGGCTACCTCGCCGGCAATCGGGACAAGCCAAATGACGATGTCGCTCCGGAAGTGAAACAATGAAGTTCGAGGCGTGCCGAACGGATTGACGCTGAATTGCGGAAACGCTTTCAGCAGCACGTCAGTGCGGACCCGATTAAGCCGCCGATCCAGAAGGGTTGGTGGAAGGCGGACACTTGTTGTCTCCGTCGGCAGGTCCGAGCATCTCGCAAGGAAAGAATTTCTGTAATGACAAATACCATGAAGACATCTCCTATCGCCCATTGGCGCATCGCGGCCGCTCTGCTGGCCCTGGGCGTACCGCTGGGGCTCAATTGCGCGTATGCCGATGAACCGGCTGCGCCTGCCGCCCAGCAAGGCGTTGAAATCCTCACGCGTGGCCCGGTCCACGAAGCCTTCGCGGAAACGGTGACATTCGATCCCCAGCCGGGCATCAAAGTCGCAAAAGCGCCGCCGGCCGCCATTGAAGAGCTCCCGCCCGAACAGCGACTGGCAGGCGCCAACGTCGCGTGGGTGCCGGGCTATTGGGCCTGGGACGACGAGCGAAGCAATTTCCTCTGGGTCAGCGGTATCTGGCGCGATCTTCCACCAGGTCGCCAGTGGGTGCCGGGGTACTGGGGCCAGTCGGGCTCGGCCTATCAATGGACATCCGGGTATTGGGCCAATGGCCAGGCAGCCAACGTCGAGTATTTGCCCGAGCCGCCCGCCACCGCCGAGAACGGCCCCAACATCGCCGCCCCTTCGCCGGACAACATCTGGCTACCGGGCAGTTGGATGTGGAACCAGGACCGCTATGCCTGGCGTCCTGGCTTCTGGGCCGGCGCGCAGCCGAACTGGGATTGGGTTCCCTCGCATTACATCTGGGCTCCGCGCGGCTACGTCTATGTCGACGGCTATTGGGATTACTCGATCGGCCGCCGCGGCGTGTTGTTTGCACCGGTCTTTTTCAATGGCGGCATGTACACGCAGCCCGGCTTTTCCTACTCGCCATCGACCGTGATCAATCCGGCCGTGTTTGCCGACAATCTCTTCTTGCGGCCGCAATACCAGCACTACTACTTCGGCGACTACTATGCCGCCAACTACCAAACCGAGGGCTTCTACCCGTCATATTCGTACAACTCCGGCCGTCAGGGCTATGATCCGATTTTCGCGCACGAGCGCTGGCAGCATCGGCAGGATGCCCAGTGGGAACATCGCGTCGTCGCCGACTTCCAGAACCGCCGCGCTCATGTGGATGCCCGACCGGCGCGCACCTGGACGGCACAGAATGCGCTCGGCGTCGGCGCCGCGCAGCCAGGCGAGCACGGGATCGTGATGGCCGCGCCGCTCAGCACGCTGCTCAAAACCCGCGAAAGTCCGCTCCGGTTCGAGCCGGTCGATCGGCTGGAGAGACAGAAGCTGGTGCAGCACGGACAGGATGTGCAGCGATTCCGCGAGGAGCGGCAAAAGCTGGAGGCCCGCGCGGCAACTCAGTCTGCCGGACAAGCGGCAAATCGCTTCGCACCGTCCAGCGCCAAGCTTCCCATGTCTCCGATCGCAGCGCGGCCCAATGCTGAACTCGGCAAGGACCATATTCCGCCGCAGTTGCACGTGGCCCCCAAACCGGATCTCACGGTCGAGGCTAAGCCAAGACCTAACCGAGTGCCGGAACAGCCGCAGCAGCGCACGGTCAACAAGATTCCTCTTGATACGAAGCCAGCGCCCGCCAACGTGCCGGCTAAGCCGGCTCGCGTCGATCGACCGGCTCCGCAGCCACAACCCCAACCGCAGCCCAAGGCCGAACGGCCGGCAGCGCCGGTGCATGTCGATCGTCCGGCCCCACAGCCGCAGCCCAAAGTCGATCGGCCGGCTCCGCAACCCCAGCCCCATCCGGTGCCGGCGGGACCGAGCCATGACAATCCCAAGGAAAAAGGCAAGGACAAGTAGGTTCGCCAACCTCGCATTGAGGCGCGACGTTTATCAAGAATCGCGGAAGGAAATAGCATGAGAAATCTACTCGTTGTGGTCGTTCTGGTCCTGGCTTGCATCGCGGGCGTGGGATTTTACCGAGGTTGGTTCAATCTGTCGAGCAGCAATGGCGACCAAACGCCGAGCGCCACGCTGACGATGGACAAAGTCAAGATCCACGCCGATGAACAAAGCGCCAAGGACAAGATGCAAGGGTTCGGGCAAGCGGCCAAGGAGAAGATCAACGATTTGACCGGCAAGCCCAAAGATTCGGCGAGCCGACCCTGACGCGGTCTTCCGCAAACGATGTGTTCATCTCGGCACGAACCAGTAATTCGCCGGTTCGTGTCCAAGAGATTTTTTAGGAGAAGCAATGATGATGCCACAAGGAAAAATCGACGATTCGGCCATTTCTCGCAAGGTCACGGAAAAACTGTCCAGTTCCGGAATTCGGGCGCCATGCCGCGTCACCGTCGCGAGCAGCAAAGGCAATATCGCGCTCGCGGGGTCCCTTCAATACGAGCACCAGCGGGACGCCGCCATGCGCGCGGTCAAGTCGGTCATGGGCGTGCGGCGCATCGTGGACCAAATGAAGGTGACCCCCAAGAAGCCGCCCGCGAAAACCGGACCCAAAGGCGAAATGTAATTGCCGATTACGACATCTCAGACGGGAGAAGTATCATGAACCGGTTTCGTGTTTGGCTGCGTCCATTGAACCACGGTTGCAAGGTCAAGGTCGATGGCATCAAGAACGCCAAGTGGCTCCTCAATCGCCTCAGCCAATCTTTCATTTTCAAGAGCAGCGAGGCGATGAACGAGGACGAGTTCTTCCCCGCTTGCGTTTTCGCTGTGCCCTACGGATCGCAAATGAGCGATTCCATGTTCTGGAAACTGCTGCGTGACATTTCCGAAGTGGACTTGATGCCCGACCCTGCGTGATCGCCCGACGCCTTGTTGCCGGGTGAAAGGAGAACAGCATGTTGATCTTGATACCGAACCACCGAGAAGAGTTGGCGGCGATGGCCTTGGAATTGCAGAGCAATCGCGCTGTCCTCGACGAAATGACGAATGGGTATAGCGTGTTCGTCTTTACCGGAGGTTGCGTCCCAACGGCCCATTGGAACCTCGTCGCCATGACCTCCTATCTCGAACATCTCTCGACGACCGATGGCCTCTTGAAACCCGGAATCGAGCGCTATCGAGACCTGGCACAGGCGATCGGCAATTTAGGGCAGACAGGCGCAGGGCCGAGGACGCTTCGGTGCCGGCGCGATATGGGAAATCGATTTGATCAGGCGGCTGCTGAAATTCGTCTCGTGACCGATTCATTGGCCTCGACCATGACGAGCGCCCTGGAGCGGCTACAGCCGGTCCCACCTGCCCCGTCGACGAACTAGCAATCCTGGAACACTACATCGATGTTGATCAAGACCGGATATGAATTCATTTTCCAGGTGGAAACGCCCTCGCTGATGCTGCTGATGGCAGCGATCCATCCCGATCGGGAACAGACGGTCCGCCGGCACAGCGGCATGATCGTCGAGCCCTACACCCCAATTGAAGAGTTCAGCGACATCTACGGCAACCGCTGCCGACGGATCGTCGCCTCCCCCGGGCGTCTCCGCCTGTGGGACGACATGGTCGTTGAAGATTCAGGGCTGCCCGACGCGTTCGCGCCTTGGGCGAGCCAGCATCCTGCACAGGAGTTGCCTGCCGAAACCCTGCTCTTCCTGCTCAGCAGCCGGTATTGCGAGGTGGATCGGCTTATGGAAGTGGCCTGGGCACTATTCAATGGGGCACCGGAAGGCTGGGGACGGGTCCAGGCCGTCTGCGATTGGGTGCATGCCAACGTCCGCTTCGACTATCAGTCCGCCCGATCGACTAAGACGGCCTACGACGTCTTCGTGGAGCGGGCCGGCGTCTGTCGCGACTTCGCACACCTGGCCTTGACCTTTTGCCGCTGCCTCTGTATTCCGGCGCGGTATGCCACGGGCTACCTGGGCGATATCGGCGTCCCGCCCATCGCGTGCCCTATGGACCTCAGCGGTTGGTTTGAAGTCTACCTCGGCGGTCGGTGGTATACGTTCGACGCCCGGCATAACGTTCCCCGGATCGGCCGCATTTTGATGGCGCGGGGCCGCGATGCGGCCGACGTGGCCATGACGACCTCGTTTGGCAGGAACACCCTCGAACGCTTCACGGTGTGGACGAACGAGGTTACGGAGGAAGATTCTTCGCAGCGACTCGGGGGTCAATTACCCCATGTGGCGGGGACCCCTTGCGTTTTCCGAGTCGCGCACTATAATTGGGTAGTGCGATGAGTCGCCGGAGAGTTCTTCGCGGCTCCTTGAAGCAATGGATTTGAATTCGTCGGATGACTAGATAAAGAGCAACTCGGCGGCGTGATCGCCGGGGGGCGCGTTGAAGAGTAAACCGACGTGGACGAATACCTTATGGCGTTCGTCCACGTCGGTTTTTTTGTTTTCTGCTTGGAAAACCACAGGAGGTGACCAGTGAACGATATACGGCCCCTTTTCCTATCGACCTACCCGCCGGAAGAATGCGGACTGGCGACCTTCACTCGCGATTCGGCCGACGCCGTCGACATGGCGGCGGGCGAGTCGGTGTCGTTGATTGCGGCGATTCAGAAGACCGCTTCGCTTCGTTACGATGATCCGCGCGTGGTCCACGTCATCGACAACAGCCTGCCGCATGTATACCGACGTGCCGCGGATGCCGTCAATGACGGCCCCTGCGATGTGGTAAGCCTGCAGCACGAGTTCGGACTCTATCCGGGCGATTGGGGCAAAGACATCTTGGACTTCGTGCGCCATTGCCGCAAGCCGATCGTGACGACCTTTCATACGCTTTTGACCCAGCCCGACCCGCTGCCGCGGCGGCTGATCCGCAAGCTGGCCGCGCATAGCCAGGGGATCGTCGTCATGACCAAAATCGCCGCCGAACTCTTGACCAGCGTGTACGGCGTATCGAGCGAGAACGTTCACGTGATTCCCCACGGCGTGCCCATGGTTCCTTTTCATCGCAACGGCGAGCACAAAGCCCGGTTGGGGCTCGCGGGGCGGAAGATCATTTGCACGTTCGGGCTCATCAATCGCGGCAAGGGGCTGGAGCTTATGATCCAAGCCATGCCGCGGATCGTTGCCGAGTGCCCAGACGTGTTGTACCTGATTGTGGGCGTTACCCACCCGCAAGTCAAACGCCACGAGGGCGAAGTCTATCGAGAGAGCCTGGCCAAGATGGCGGAGGACCTCGGTGTCGCCGCGAACGTCGCTTTTGTCAACGAGTATCTTGCCTTGGACGATCTGCTGGCCTACCTGCAATCGTGCGATGTCTATGTCACCCCATATCCGGGAAAAGACCAGATTGCCAGCGGCACGTTGGCCTACGCCCTGGCCGCCGGCGGGGCCGTGGTCAGCACTCCTTACCTGTACGCCTCAGAGGTCCTGGCCGACGGGCGCGGCCTGCTCGTGCCCTTTGGCGATAGCGGCGCCATGGCCGACGCGACGCTGCGATTTCTGACCGATGTCGAGTTCCAGCGCGAGACGCGGCAGAAAGCCTATCGCTATGCCATGCCCATGTTCTGGTCGAGCGTGGGGCAGCAGTACTTGGATCTTCTCACGCAGAGCGTATCGATCAATCTAGGAATGGAACGGCTGTATCGCAGGGCATTCCCCCGGCCTGGCGACGAACTCCAATCCGCTGAACTGGCAATGGAAGGCTTTTGACAACCATGAATTTCCCCATCGCTTTGAATCACCTGGATCGCATGACCGATTCCACAGGTCTCATCCAGCATGCGATCTACAGCATTCCCCGGCGGGATAGCGGCTACACCACCGACGACAACGCCCGGGCCTTGCGCCTCTGCGTCCGTCTCTGGAATCAGGATCCCGAAGAGCGGATGTTGAAGCGGGTGACCAATTACCTGAGCTTCCTGGAATTTGCACGGGGCATTGGCCGGGGGTTCCACAATTTTCTCGGTTACGACCGCAATTGGCTCGATATCGAGGGCTGCGGCGATAGCCAAGGCCAGGCGGTCCGCGCGCTCGCAGAAGTCCTGGGCAGCAACCTGCCCGACGGCTATCGAGCGGTGGCCCGCGAGTTGATCGACGGGGTCATTACGACGCTCGCCGATCTGCGCAGCTTGCGAGCCCAATCGTATGTGATTCTGGCTTATGGGCATCTCTGGCAATCAGCGGTTGGTGGCATCGAGCCGCTGGAGAGCGTGGCCTGGTCGGCGGCTCGGCGGCTGGCCGAATGCTATGGCCGTGTAATGCGGCCCGATTGGCGGTGGTTTGAATCGCGGATGACCTATGCGAATGCAATCTTGTCCCATGCCATGTTCGTCGCTGCCAAGCGCTGGCCCAACGAGTACTTCCTCGATGTCGCGCAAGAATCGTTCACCTTCCTGGATCAGCAGACAACCACCGCGACCCAGAGTACTGGGTGCCCCGTCTTCTGGCCCGTTGGGAATGAAGGCTGGTATCCACGTGACGAAGACAAGGCACTTTACGATCAACAGCCCGTGGAAGCGGTCGCGATGGCTGAAGCCGCGCAGGCTGCCTTTGATCTGTTTGGCGGCGAGGACCATCTGGCCGCATTCCGCCGAGCCCACGCTTGGTTCCATGGTTGCAATAGCCTCGCGCAGCCGCTGGTCGATAGTGGCTCCGGCGCCTGTTGCGACGGGCTTCAAGTGTCGGGCGTGAATGCCAATCAGGGGGCCGAATCGACGCTCGCCTATCTCTGGACGGAATTATGCAACAGTGAAGTCGTGAGGATATATGGCGACAGCGCCATGGCTGTCGTTGCCGGCGAGTGATATCAAACGGCAATTACCAAAGAGGCAGAGACTCATGGAAGCAAAAGCACGTTGGGAAACGAGAACGTCACACCGGTACCCGGAGTTGTTCCATCGCCACGCCGATAACCCCATTCTGACGGCCGGCGATTGGCCGTATGTGGCACATACGGTATTCAACGCCGGTGCGTGCCAGGTCGGCGACGAGACGATCCTGCTTGTTCGCGTCGAGGATCGCCGTGGCCATTCGCATCTGACCACAGCCCGCAGCCGCGACGGGGTGTCGAACTGGCGCATTGATCCCCAGCCCAGTTTCGCTCCCGATCCGGCCAACTATCCGGAAGAGGCATCGGGCGTGGAAGATCCGCGCGTGACCTGGATCGAGGACCGTGGCTTGTGGGTCATCGCCTACACGGCCTACTCGCCCAGCGGTCCGCTGGTATCGCTGGCGGAAACAAAAGACTTCATCGCATTCAACCGGCTCGGTCCGGTCATGCCCCCCGAGGACAAGGATGCCGCCGTCTTTCCCCGCCGCTTCGGTAACCGCTACGCGATGATCCATCGCCCGGTCTCTGCCGGAAGTTCGGGCGCCCACATCTGGCTCTCCTTCTCGCCCGACCTGATTCATTGGGGCAGCCACCGCGTCCTCTTCCACGCGCGGCATGGCGCCTGGTGGGATGCCAACAAGATCGGCCTTTCGTCGCCTCCGCTGGAGACGCCCGAGGGCTGGTTAATTCTTTATCATGGCGTGCGCACCACGGCCGGCGGGTGTCTGTATCGGCTCGGCCTGGCGTTATTGGACTTGGACGACCCTTGCCGGGTCCTCCGCCGAAGCGAAGAATGGGTCTTGGCGCCAGAAATGCCCTGCGAACGCCAGGGCGACGTTAACGGCGTCGTGTTTCCCTGTGGCTGGATCCTGGACAAGCCCAGCGGCCAGATCCGCCTTTATTACGGAGGGGCCGACACCTGCATGGCGTTGGCCACCGCCCAACTTCCCGACGTGCTGGGTTACCTTGGCGCCTGTCCCGCACCGTAAACGTGCCGGCACGAACGCACGGCTTCAATTGAATAACAACTCTTCCAACGATCATGGCAACACAACAGAAAGATGGAACTGCCGCATTGGATAGGCCCGTCCTTACCGAGACATCCAACACCTTGAGATTCAGCGCGAGTGACGAGTTCAACCGTGAACTTCGACGCCGTATCGATTTGTACTTCACGAGCACCGGGCGGAGCCGGCGCGACTGCCCACGGATGTATATGAAGACCGCGATCATTCTCGGCTGGCTCGTATTGTCGTACGTGCTGCTGGTGTTCTTCGCGGCGTCGTGGTGGCTGGCGCTGCCGCTGGCGCTCTCGCTGGGCCTCGCGATGGCCGCGGTCGGCTTCAATATTCAGCACGATGGCGGACACCAGGCATATTCGGAGCGCGATTGGATCAACCGCCTCATGGCGCGCTCCCTCGACCTGCTGGGAGGCAGTTCGTACTTCTGGGCCAGGAAACATAACGTGATGCATCACAGTCACACAAACATCACCGGCCGTGACGACGACATCGAACTCGGCTTTTTCGGCCGGCTGTCACCGCACCAGGATCGGCTGAAGTTCCACCGGTTCCAGCACGTCTACCTGTGGGCGTTGTACGGCCTATTGCCGATCAAATGGCAGTTCTACGACGATTTCCATGACTGGGCCGTCGGCCGGATCGGCAATCGACGATTCGAGCGACCGAAGGGATGGGACCTGGCGGTGCTCCTCGGCGGCAAGGCGATCTTCTTTTCGCTGGCCATCGCGGTCCCGCTGCGCATGCATTCGTTGTGGGCGGTATTGCTTTTCTACCTCGCGGCATCCTTCGTTCAGGGAGTGACGCTCAGTGTCGTCTTCCAGTTGGCGCATTGCGTGGAGGGGGCCGCTTTCCCCCTGCCCCGGCCGGACACGGGCCGGATGGCGGCCGGATGGGCCGAACACCAGGTCGAATCGACCGTCGACTTCGCCCGCGGAAACCGCCTGCTCGCGTGGTTCATCGGCGGCCTGAACTTCCAGATCGAGCACCACCTCTTCCCCCGCATTTGCCACGTCCATTACGCGGCGATTGCGCCGCTCGTGGAGACGACCTGCGAAGACTTCGGCCTGATATACGCGGCGCACGACACCTTCCGGACGGGCATCGCATCGCATTACCGCTGGCTGCGCCGGATGGGCAGTTCCAGCACAACATCGACATGAATGGAGACCATCTTGAGCGACACCCCCGACGCCTTATCTCGGCCCACCCACTGCAAGGGCAGCCGCAGACCTTTGAAGGTCCGGCGTCTGCCGGTTACGCTGGCCAGCGATATTCGCCGCGTCATCACCCGCTTCTTCGATCCCGGCGGCGAGGCGCGGATCGGCAGCATCGTGGAGCGCATCTTGGGGCTGAGCGGCGGCCAGGTCGATCGACTGTTGGACGGGGTATTCCTGAAGTTCCGTACCCGCCATGGCAACATCTCTGCCGTCCTCGATGAGAATTATCGCAGGGCGATGGCCATGCTCGGCATTTCCGACGATAATTCCAAAAATCGTCGCCTGCTGATCGGGGCCTACTTGACCGCCGAGTACTCGATCGAGTCGGCGGCGCTTTTCAACCCCTCGATCGTCCCGCATCATCATCAGGGCAATTTGCCGGAAGGCGCCGTCCGATTCATCATGAGTCTTCGAGCGACCGGCGAGGGGCACGTCTCCTCAATCGTGTTCCGCAGCGGCGTCATCACCTCGGAACATCAGATCCAAATCGATCCCTGCGCACGCCTCGCCAAGCCGGTGCGAGTTGTTCTCGACAAGCAATACGAAAAGACACTGTTTCGCCGCAAGCTCAGCGACATCGGAGTTCCCGACCGGGTGATCGATCTCGTGCTCGGCGGCCTGGCCGACTATTTCACTTCGGCGCAACTCGAACATGCCGTTACCGAGGCCCGAGATGCGGTGCCCGACAAACTGTTGATCGAGAAGTCGCTTCAGGACATTCGCTGGCTGGCCCACTCGAACTACCAATTGGAACTTCCGCGCGAAGCCGATACGTCCGAAGTGGTCATTTTTCCGCAGACGAGCAACGAGAGCCACGGGATCGAAGACCTGCGCATGGTTCGCTTCGTGGATGATGACGGCACGGTAACCTATTTTGGCACTTGTACGGCCTATGACGGCCTCCGCATTCTGCCGCAACTGATCGAAACCCGCGATTTCCTGAAAATTGGCGTGCATACGATCAACGGCGCCTGCGCGCAAAACAAAGGCATGGCGATCTTTCCGCGGAAGATCGGCGGGCACTACGTGATGTGTAGCCGCATCGATGGCGAGAATCTCTTCATCATGTTCTCCGACATCGTTCATTTCTGGGAAACCGCGAAACTGCTGAAGACGCCCCGCCAGCCCTGGGAATTCGTGCAGATCGGCAACTGCGGCTCGCCGTTGGAAACGCCGGAAGGCTGGTTGCTGCTGACCCACGGCGTCGGCCCCATGCGCACCTACTGCATCGGCGCCATGCTCCTGGACCTGAACGACCCGTTGAAGGTCATCGGCTGCCTTGACGAGCCGCTCATCACCCCCACCGAACGAGAGCGCGACGGCTACGTGCCGAACGTGGCCTATTCGTGCGGGGCCATGATCCACGGCGGGCATCTCTACCTGCCCTTCGCCACTTCCGACATGATCACCCGCATCGCGATGGTCTCGCTCGATTCGCTGTTGAACCGACTCATTGGCTAAGCGCTCCCTCGTCGTGCCGGTGTCTCATCAACTAGTCCATATTCCGAGACATAAGGCCCAATTGCCGGAACGCTGGCCCCCCCGACCAGCCCACGTCGGTCACCCAAATCCCCGCGTCGAAACGCCACAATCGAGAGTTCATGCCGCGAAAATCTTGTTTTTCTTGACGCCGGACTGTTTCGATGACCGCTCGGGGATGGCAGAGCATTTCCTTGGCTGCGGCGGCGTGTCCCGGTCTTTCTTGACTCTCCTCCGCCACCCCGGTCCTCCGCCGTTATTCCAGGCCACAACCGCCCTCATCTGCCGAACAACTTCCCGTTCTTCGTCGGCTGTACGGCACCTGGCCAGTAGGAGTTGATTCGGGGCCACGGCACGAAGGTGCTCACGACCTCGGTGCTCATGGCGGTTACAGTGGGCCGGGTGAATTCAGGGCGATCGGGCCGGCAAATCGTTTGGTAGTGACGGGAAACGGCCGAGACGAGTAAAGCACCCGCGCGACTGGAGAAATCCGGCTCCGTTTTATAAAGCACAATGCGTTCACCCTACATAGGGGGTGGCCAGCCCACCGAACTTCCTCGCGCCGTGGGGACTATCCAGATTCCAGTACTTCGGAGTTCCGGAGTGAGCGAATCTGGATAGTACCCAGTGACCTCCGGCGTAAAGATAGGCAAATCGCGGCCAATAGGCGGCCTCCGTGCCGAACTACGGCATATTCGGCACGTCCGCCCTCGACCCCGCCTGTCCCCTCCGGCTCGCGCCGGAAGGGACAGGCGGAGTCGGGACGGAATGGGGAAGTGCAATCGCTACTTTTACTTTACCTATCGGGCGCAAGCCGTCAAGTACGGATTTTGCCTGCCAAGATGCTGGGCACCTTGAGACCGGCCGAAGGAAATCGGACTCAATGAGTCCGGTCTGCGCCGTCGTACCGAACAGGTCATGCGGGCAAAAGTTTCGCGCGCGAAACTTTTGGTGGTCAACGTCCTCTGTCTTTTCACAGTGGTGCTTCGTCTGCCTCGTTTACCTTCCGTCTGCCCCAGCGGCAGGGCAGACGGAAGTTATTGGCAAACAAGCAGTTCTTCAACGGCAACGGCCGGCTTGCCGGCATACTTGGGAACGACAGGCAAATCTCGGTACACTCGGCTCGCCATCATAGCCAAACAGGGCTCCATTGGCATCCTCGGCACCGATTCCCTTCCGTAGCGTCCGGCCTCCGCGGCCAAACCGGGGCCGGGGTGGGCAAAAAATGTGACGCGATACCGTCACATGCGATTGATGATCTTCGCGGCCCGAAGGCCGACAAAAATACCTAGACCGCATAGGACCCATTGGAACCAGGCGCCAGTAGTAACGCTCATCGCCAAACACGAAACGAGTGTGGCGGCGATAATCACTGCAATTCCGGTAGAACCGGCAATTGTTTCACGCATAAATCTGCATCTCCAAGAGTAAAAATGAAAAATCGTCCGTGCTGAAAGGGACGGTCAATTTGGCGGATTATTCTAACGAAGGCGAATACCGTCCTCCCGCGTCCGCCCCGGCCCGATCACGGCGGGCCGGATCGGGGCCGGAGTGCGCGAGGACGGGACACGTTTTAACGGCGGCCCTTCGGCCGAATATCGCCGTCGTGTAGCGCCATGCCGATGGCCAGAGTGGCCTTATCCGCCAAATCCTTTGAGAGATGATAGCCTTCATCTGGGCCATAGGGTGGCTCAATGAAACGGTTGTCTTCAACGAGGGCGGGATACCATTGGTTCGTTTCGCCGCCGATAAAACCGTAATAACGGTCAAAGCCCATTTGGAGCGGCCACCGCTTGCGGCTTGCTCCCGAAGCGACATCCTGTTCAGGGACGTTGTGATTCTTGCCCAGCCAGAACGTACTCCAACCGTTGTCTTGAAGAATCTGCCCGATGGTAGCGCACTGGTTGGGAATGCGACCATGCTGGCCGGGAAATCCATTGGCCCCTTCCGTGATCGAGGCCATGCCGTTGAGATGGTGATTGCGTCCGGTCAAGATACAAGAGCGTGTCGGTGAGCAGAGCGCACAAGTATGGAACTGAGAAAACGTCAGGCCGTTGGCAGCTAACTTGTCCAGCGTCGGCATATTGATCCTGCCGCCATAGGCCGACCACGCAGCCAGTCCCGTATCGTCGTATAGGACGATCAAGATGTTCGGGGCACCCTTTGGTGCTTTCTTGGGCGTATACGGTCCTTAGTCTGGGACGGAATCACGGACATCGAGCTTGATGACGCCCTTGAAGGCATTCGCAGGCTTTGGCGGCTTGGCCTGCTGTGCTACTGCCGTTGAAACAAAGATCAGACTCAGCCCAAAGCTGAGTAGCCAGCCCGAAAGCCGGTGCAGAGCGATTGAGTTCATCATTTGAGTTTCCTTCTCTTGTAGTTGGCGGTAAGGCATTTGTGTTCGTAGGACCGCCTCAAACTTCCGGCAGGCTAGTCCCGGCGTTTGCCAGCAAACCCAGCACACTGGGGCCTGCCGTGTCAAACATCTAGTCCACATTCTTCACTGGCGGAATCTTCCAAGTGCCATTGATGATGGATGGAGACTGCTCCTTGGGCCAATAGAGCCGCAGCATAAGGATGAAGCGGCCCTTGGGGGCAGGTAGCCAGTTCGATTCCTTCTCGGGGCCAGGATTCTCGTTCTGCAAGTACAGGTCGAGAGAGCCATCGGCATTGTACTTGAAGTTGAACCGGGAACTCAGCGTGTACCGATTCAGCGGATTGTCCACGAAGAAATACTTGTCGTCGTACATGGTCAATGACCAAAAGCCATCGGCCGGCGGCGTTTGGCCCTTGTCGAAGTGCATGACGTACTTCTTGCTCCCGTCGTAAGGCTTGCCCGTGGCATCCTCCTCGGATGTCGGGTAAACGGCGTCCTGGGGCCGGTTAGCACCCAAGCCGATGGCAGTCACCAACGCTCGTTGGATATAGTCCGTGCCGTAAATTCCCGTCTTGGTGGTGAAAATCCATCCGTTCTCAAACGTCCCGGCCTTCTTGAAGTGGGCCATGATCTTCTCGAACCCCAGCTTCGGCACGTCGTTCAATGCCTTGGCTACGGCGGGATTGAGCTTGCCGGGGTCAAATTCCTTGCCTGGAACGATTCCCAATCGGGCCATTCTTGCCAGGATCGGTGCATCGGCTCTTGCTGGTGGATTGTCCTTCATCAGTGATGCCAGGAGCTTGAAGTAGGCCGTCGAGTCGAGCGAGTTGACTTGTTCCCGCAGTGGCTTCTTCATGTCGATGCTCGGATCGACTTTGCCTTCGGGCGGCGTGTAGGGCTTGCCACAGGAACTCAAGGGAACAATGGAAACCTCATCCTGCATCTTGTGGACTGCGGCATAATCTTCCGCCGTGCCCGCGCAGTAAATCCGTCCCAACAGCCAGACGATGGCGGTGGGCGACTTGTATTCGGTCACGCCTGCCGGAAGCGTTCCCTTCCAGCCAGGGCCAGTGATGGCATATTTCTGCGGCCCCGTGCCGGTAGTGCGCTTGCCGGGAACCTGGAAAACATCCGTCCAGCCATCGAGCATCGGCATCAGATAGTAGCGGCCCTGAGCGTCGGGAAGCGTCAGCACCCACGGCTCCTTGCCAACATCCATCCATACGGTTGTGTAGAGGGTGTCGGCGTTGGGAGCCGTTACATCACGATACTTGGCATCGGGATAACTTCGCGCCCGAATCAAGTTGCCCATCGGTGCGCGTGTGCCTTCCGACTTCTCCACGTTGGTCATCACCCGCCGAGTCATCTCCATCGTCACCAGCGAGTAGCCATAGATGTAGGCTTCCACGCCAGTTTCCAGGGCTTCCTTCCCTGTGACGGGGCCAGAGGGAACCGCAGGGGCGACCAGAACCCGCCTTTGGCGGCGAAGTATCTGGGCAGTCCCAGTTGTCGCCAGAGAACTCAAGAGCGTCATCGCCGCCAACCCTGCTACGAGCAGTTTACGGCGGCATGGAATCGACAGTTTCATCGCAAAGACCTTTCCGAGATTGCGGTAGCCGAAGCTGAAGGGGATTTCAATTCCCGTCATTTTAGCTTTTTCGATGCCGCCACCATAGCAGGGCTAATTCTGGCACCCTCCCAGCAGGCAAAGCCGCCATGCCCCACACGCAGCCAAAAAACCGTTAGACTTTTAGACTTCTTGAATTTTGGCGGGCTAGTCCTGGCGTTTTCGAGTCTTCCCACCCCGGCGTCCGGGGGCCAGCCTTCTTGCCGGTTCTGGGGCTGGCATAATGGTCAGGCTTGGTTCCGGCGAGGACGATTATAAATCGCCAAAAACCCAGTCGGATAACTGAGCAAAATTTGGCGGATAAGGGCCGGATTTTCGCCTGATTTATAATCCTGAACGGGGCAGAGGATTCGCCGCAAAACAAGATTTAGAAAGAACTTACGTTCACGGATGCCCAAGGGAATTATTGCCCATTCGATGATTCCCATGCCCTCCGCTGTCGTAAGTCTAATGAGATAAAGGAGTTCCAGATGATTCGTCACCCGGCTCCTTTTCTGTTTCTTGTCACCATTGGTGGGGCTGTTGATAAAAGTGTTGATGACCTTCGTTTCGGTCTTCCAGAGCTCTTCTGCCCTATCAGGTTGGAAGCGGATGGCCAAAAAAGCCCTTTGCGGGTTGTCAAATCAGCGAATTATCCAGTCCACAACTTTGCTTTATATCGTATTTTGCAGTTCGGTAATTCCTGCCGGACCTTTATCAAGACTTCGTCGGTGACTTTGGTATCGTCAAACTCCACCTCTACAACACGCCCAAAGAAATCATCTCCCAGGAGATTTCGCAACCATTTTGTTGCTGGTGGTTGTGCGTTTCGCACATAGTTGCCGTTCGCATCAACCTGCCAATCATACATTGCCCGCCCGCCCACCTTCGTAATCGCCTCTACCGCTTCTCGTTGCCGCTTCGCCTGCTGCATTTTCACAGCGAACCAACTGCACAGCAACGCACAGAGCGTGACGACGACCAGCAGTGTTCGCAGGCTGAATTGAAACCATCGGAGATTGGGCTTGGGGTCGGTCATTCTCGTTAGCATAGCTCCTGGGGGCGGCAAGCAACAGTGTTCACGTCGTAACTCCTTGACTGGCAAACAGAAAGGGACTATTCTCAGAATCCGGGGTAATTTCTCCGCGCGTCGTGCGTCTAACTTATCGGATTCCACCAACGGCCAGGCCGCGATAAGCCCCTTGCTCAAGGACCACTTCAAGCCGTGCATAGCACCGTGTTCGACTGGGACCGCTTCGTGGCCGAGCACGGCCCGCCGAGCCTGCGCCTCGCATGCCGGATCCTGGGCACCGGCCCGGACGCCGAGGATGTAGTCCAGGATGCCTTCTTGCAAGTACACCGCATCTGTCTTAAGGAAGAAGTGACCAGTCGCGGCGGCCTGCTGCACCGCGCGGTCCTGCACCGCTCGCTGGATCAGTTGCGGCGCCGTCGCGGCAGCGGACCGCTGATCGATGACCCGCTCAGCCGCGAAGACGATCCACAGGAGGCCGCCTCTGCCCGGGAGTTGGCCGACCGCTTGCGACAGGCTGTCGGCCGCCTGCCGCAACAACAGGCGGCCGCTTTCTGCATGCGTTACTTCGACGACCAACCCTACGAACAAATCGCCGAGAACCTGGGCGTGGCCTTGGGGGCCGTGGCCTCCGCGCTGCACAAGGCGCGGGGAAAACTGAAATCGATGCTCGCCGTAAGCGCGAAAGAGGACTAACCATGGACAATGAACCCCGTGCCGACGACCTGCCGGACCAGGCGGAACTGTCCGGTTCCCTGCGCGAAGCGCTGGAGCAAATCCGCCGCCAAACGCCGTCCGCCGCCATGCTCGTGCGAGTGCTGCAACGGGCAGGGCAAATTGCGGCCATGCCGCAAGACAGCCCTGCGACATTATCGCTCGACCGTGACCTTCCCTCTCCGAGGAGACACCGTATGTTCACCTTCGCGTTCCGTGCGCTGGCCGCCGCCACCGCGGCAACCGCCTTGATCGGCGCTTGGCTCTTCAATCAGATATCGACAACCGCATCGGGGGCGACAGCCGCCGACCTGGGCGTGGTGCTGACCAAGACTTCGGCCGCCGAAAGCCTGGAACTCAAGCTTACTCGCGATGGCAAGAGCGGCGAGGTCTGGGTTCACGGCCGAAAGCTCCGCCAAAATCTGCCCGACGGCGCCTACCGGATCGCCCGCGACGGCAAATCCTGGCTCGTCGACGAGAAGGCGAACCGGGCCAGCTCGCAACCCTCGTCGCTGTTCCGCGGCGAGGCCGGCGCGGTGGACCTGCTGGCCTTGCTCAATCCGCCCTTGGATTCATCGGACGACAAGCGGAAGCAACTCTTAACCACCCGGCCGGTCGAGCATACGACCCGCGACGGCCACGAGGTGGCCATCTATCGCTGGGAAACCGCCGGGCCGGACGGCACGCTACGGATCGACGCGGTGGTCGATGCCAAGACGCAGTTGCTCCAGTCGATCGAGAGCCTGCGCGTGCGCGGCGAGCGAACGGAGCCGATCTGCAAGCTGGCGGTCATCGCCCGCGACAAACGGGTCGACGATGACTTGTTCGTGGTGGGCGATACGCTCACCGAAGACGGCCGTATCGGCAAGCTGACCGACGCGCAAGGGCTGGTGGCCATTCGGCCGGTGATGTACGATCGCTTCAGCCCCGTAACCGAGCGGATGCCGGTCCGCCCGGGCGACTTACTGCTGACCGATCCGCGCGGGGCCAACGCCGCCAGCGTCCGCCTGGTTTCCCAGGCCGAAGTCGTGATCGGGCCGGGCAGCACGGTGGAACTGGTTTCGCCCAAGGAAATTCGTATCGCCGCGGGCGAGATCAAGATCAAGGGCGAGGGCAAGTCGCCGCTTGAACTCGTGGGGCCGGACGGCAAGAAGATCACGGTCGCCGGTACGCAAATCTACCGGGCCGACCGGCAGGCGCTCGTCAAGCTGGACAAGCCCTCGCGCTGGCTGCTCAGCTACGAGGGCAAGCTGAGCGGCGATTCGATCGGTTCGCTCCTGGCGAAGATCGACGGCCGCGACGTGCCGCTGACGGTCGGCTATCACAAGGTCACGGTCGATATCCGCGACCAGATCGCGCGGACCACGATCGAGGAATCGTTCGTCAACCACACCCCCGCGCAGTTGGAGGGCACGTTTTTCTTCCCGTTGCCGCAGGACGCCTCGATCGCCGGTTTCGGCATGTGGATCGGTGACAAGCTGGTCGAAGCCGACATCGTGGAGAAACAGAAGGCCCGCGAGATCTACGAGACGATCCTCCGCGAGCGGCGCGATCCGGGCTTGCTGGAATGGTCGGGCGGCAACATCTTCAAGGCCCGCGTCTTTCCTATCCCAGCCCAGGCGGAAAAGCGGATCACCATCACCTACACGCAGGTGCTACCCGTGCGCGACAACACCTACCGCTACCAATATGCCTTGCAAAGCGAGCTGCTCAAACAACATCCGTTGCGGCAGCTTGAGATCGACGTGAAGATCGATTCGGCCCGGCCGCTGCAGGCGGTCAGCTCGCCCACGCATACCACGCGCAACGCCCTGACCGCGCATGCGGCCCACGTCGAGTTCAGCGCCAAGGAGTACACGCCCACGCAGGATTTCGAGACGCTGGTCGAGCTCCAGGGACAGCAGTCGGAGGTGGTGCTGATCCCGCACCGCCGCGGCGACGACGGCTACTTTATGCTGCAGGTGACGCCGCCAGCTACGGCCGGCGGCGTGGACCAGATGCAGAGCGACCTGCTGCCCAACGGTGAGCCGATCGACTTGTTGTTGCTGGCCGATACGTCGGCCTCGATGGACGCCCCCAGCCGCCAGCGGCAGGCCGAACTGATTGCCGCTTTACTGACCGCGCTGACACCCAAGGACCGCTTCAACCTGGCCACCTGCGATGTCGATTGCCAATGGGTCTTCGCCCGGCCGGCGGTGGCCGACACTAAGAACATCGAGCTGGCTCGGCAGAAACTGGCCGTGCGGCGGTCGTTGGGCTGGACCGATCTCGACAAGGCCGTGCAGTCCGCCCTGGTCCAATGCGGGCCGAAGACGCAGGTCGTTTATGTCGGCGATGGCATCGTCACCACGGGCGACGCCGACCCGGCGGCATTCGTCAAGCGTTTGCGGCGGATTACCGAGGGCAGGCCCGGCACGTTCCATGCGGTGGCCGTCAGCAGTAGCTACGAGCCGAGCGTATTGAAGGCCATCGCGGCCATCGGCGGTGGCTCGTTCCGGCAAGTGAGTGGATCGCATGGGCTGGCCACCGTGGCCAAGGAACTGCTGGGCGAGATCACACAGCCGGCCCTGCGCGACATGAAGATCGAATTCCGCGGCCTGCAAACCGCGCGGGTCTATCCCGATCCGCTGCCCAACCTGCCGCGGGGCATGCAGCAGATCGTGCTAGGCCGCTATCAGCCTTGTGGTGCAGGCGTCTCGCCTGCCAAGGAGCAGTCTTGCGAGGTGATTGTCAGCGGCACGTTGGACGGCAAGCCCGTGAAGTATTCCGCCAAGGTCTCCCTCCCCTCTCCCTCCGGGAGAGGGGCAGGGGGTGAGGGCGAGGGCAACTCGTTCATTCCGCGGCTCTGGGCACGCATGTACCTGGATTGCCTACTGGAACAAGGCGGTTCGAAGGCCATCAAGGACGAGATCATCGCCCTCAGCGAAGAGTACCACATCATCACGCCCTACACGTCGTTGCTGGTCCTGGAAACCGACGCCGACCGCGAGCGGTTCGGCGTGAAACGCCGTTTCCAAATGCGCGACGGCGAAAAATTCTTCGCCAAAGGCCGCGAGAACGCCAACTGGGAGTTGATCCAGCAACAGATGAAGCGTGCCGGCGCTTGGCGGCTGGGACTGCGGACGCAGATCTTGCGGCAGCTCAGCCGTCTGGGACGCGATGTGCCGGTGCCCCAGCCTGCGCCGGCGTACGGCCTGGCCCACGGCATGATGGGCGGATTTGGTGGCGGCATGGGCGGCGGAGGCGGTTACCCGTCCAGTTCCTCAGTGCTCTACGTTAGCGGCGCCATGGGCGGATTCGGCGGCTACCCGTCCAGTTCCACACCACTCTACAGCGATGTCACCAGGTTTGGCGTTAATGGCGTAGCCAGCGACAGTTATGTACTGGGCGACTTGTCGCGCAGCAGTGTCGATGGAGACATGGGCCTTGGCGTAAATACCCTTGCGGGAATGCGCGAACGTGGCGCGGACGCAGTGGTTTATGACCCGGCCAGTACGCCAAATTTCTGTCCGCCAAGCTCGGGGGTGCCGAAGCCGGCTTGCTGCGTGCCTCCGTCACCTTTGCCGGATGCGGCTGCCTCGTCCGAAGATCAATCGGTGCTCGCCCCTGCGACTTTGCAACAAGAGGGACAGTGGGACGCCGATCAAGTAACGGATCTAGAAACTCAGGGGAGTTCTGGTGAAGCACTCACCAAGACAGTTGACGTTCCTGACGACGGCAATCGAGGCCTAAGCGAGAAGAGCCGGGAAATCGAGGCGAGCCTCGGCTTTCAATCGCCACTCGCCGGTGAACCTCCGTATTCGAACCAGCCGGCGTACGACTTCGCTGCCGGCTTTCCCAGGGGAGACGCCGACAACTTGCATAGCCCCTTTGTCATATCCGTGATACCCGTCGAGTCCCCCGCCATGCCAGCCGATAATTACTTTCGCGACCCGTATGCCCGGCGTGGGGTTGACTATTCCTGGTTCAACAATCTGTTCGGTTCCCTGCCACCCGCACCAACAAAGCCGCGAGAGCCCAGACAGCCTTGGCCGGCCGAGGCCCGGGCGATCGCCCGCAGCCTGCTGCGGAACGAGCAACTGACGGGCGTGAAAACGGGCCTGCGGATCGAAAGCCGGACCGAGGTCTTTGATCCCCGCTGGAATGAGCTCACCGATCGATCGCAGACCAGGGCCATCGTCGCGCCCAACGGCTGGCTGACGGTGGCCACGAACGATAGCGCGGAGACGATCCTCGCCTGGGCCGATCGCCACGAGCGCGGACGCCTGAGCGAAGCCGTGCTCCTGGGGCGCGTGCGGGCTTCCAAGCCCGCCGACCTTCAGCAGTCGCCGCTCGATCTTGGCGAGGGCACGATCCAGCCGTTGGACGCGGCCTACGCCGGCTACTCGGTGCAACAGAAGTCCGACGGCCCCAATCGTACGCTGTTAGTGCTCAAGGAGCCCAGTTTGCCGCGGTACGAGGTCCGTGTCCTCGTCGATACGGCGCGGCACGTGATCCTGAAGACCGAGAACGTCACCGCGGGCAAGATTAATTCGGCAATCACGTACAGTGACTTCATCGAGGTCGGCGGCGCATGGTATGCCGGGCGCATGGAGACGGTTGGCGCCGACGGCCGCCGCGATTCGATCACCACGCAGAAGTTCGCGGTGCTGGCAGCCGGCCAGTTCGATCGATTGTGGCAGCAGGACATGGCTGTCCGCGATCGGGTACAATTGCTCCGCGAGCCGCTGCCCCGGCTGATCGATGCCAAGCAGGCCCTGGCCGCCGGAAAAGCGGCTTTCGAGGACCAGATGGTCATGCTCCTGCATTTTCAGGCCACGCAGCAGTGGGACCGCGTGCTCGGGCACTTAGTGGAGGCCGAGAAACTGTCGGACAAGCCCGGTATGCGCTGGGTACGGATGGTCGTGCTGCCGCTGGCCCGCAAGGCGGAAGAGGCCAAGAAGCGGTTTCTTGAAGAGGCCGAATCGTTAGCCAAGCAGCCAAAACCACCGGCCGGCGGCGACGAACTCTACCTGGCTAATAATTACCTGCTCGGTCCTAACAACCTGGGCTTGGAGGCCAACGAGCAACTGCATCTGCTGGATGTCTTGCGGCCGGTCTATGAGCGCCAGCCGGCTTATGTCCTGGCCATGAAGCGCTGGAGCGAGTCGCGCTGCACCCGCTTGCAGCAAAGCGGCCAGAGCCAAGCCGTGCTCGCCCTGCGCAAGCAGCTTGCCGCCGACTATCCGCACGACTACAACCTGCAGCAGCAATACGCCCGGGCCCTGGCCGACGGGGGTGATTACCCGGCCGCCTATGCCTGGCTGGACCGCGTGCTCGCGGTGGAGAAGCGGCCGCCCTACGACGAAGTGTATCTGTGTATCGACTGCTACGCCGAAATGCTGCGGCAAGAGGGCCGCTATGAAGACCTGGTCGAGTACCTGGGCACGTGGGTCAAACGCAACGCGGCGTTGCAAGGCGTTTACTCCGAATACCTCAGCGCGCTAGTCTACAGCGACCATCTGAAGCAGGCCGATGAACTAGTGGCCCAATGGATTCGCGACGCCTTGCAGGCCGCCGCGGCAGCGCCGGACGGCGAGATCCCGGACGACGTCGATGCCCGGCTGAAGGCGGCCGTGTCGCAGGCCCTGGGAGAGGGCTACAACTTGAACACCAATCGCATTGATCCGCAATGGGTCAAGCCGCTGGCTGACGCGGCCATTGCGCTGGCCCGCCATCCTGCGGCAGGTACCGTGGCCGACGAGATCATGAACCAAGAAAACTTCCATCAATCGGACGAGTGCCGCCGCGTCCGCAAGGTGGCCTTGCGCATGCTGCTGGACGAGATGTCAAAACTGCCGGTCGACCAGGCGCAGCGGCTCTTGAACTGGATTTCGGTAAACGATCCGGCCGTGGAAAAAGAGGCATGGCGGAAGCTTGCCACCGGCCTCCGCAGCCGCTGGGATGCCGAGCCTGATTGGCAGGTCAAGAACCAGCTTGGCGGCATGCTGGCCGGCGTTCTGCAGGGCCATATCGACGTGGAGACCTGGCTAACATTCCTCCGTACGCAGCTCAAAAACTCGTCGGAGGATGATCGCCCCGGCCATGTTCGGCAGCTTTTCAATGCCTTGCTGGGCCAGCCCTGGAAACAGGCCTATGAAGACGAGTGCTTTGGGTTGCTCGGGCAACTGGCCCCTGCCGATCAAGAGGCGGCGCAGCGGCTGGCGATCGAGGTCGCCGCGGTTTACCAAATGACCGATTCAATGGTTCGTGCCCGTTTCCAATCCCGCATGCAGGCGGTCGCGCATCCTGAGAAACTCACGCGCACCGAGCTTCGTGCCAAGCAGGTGGAGAACCTCCGCCTGGCGCGGGAGGACTACGCCGACCGCTTGCGCAAGGAAATGGCTGCCCGTAATGGCCGGCTTGCGCAGTGGATCAACATCGAGCGGCTCTATCTGCACGTGCAAACCGGCCGCGATCTGGACAAGGCGGCCGAAGAATGTTTCCAAACATTGGTTCCTCTCCGCAGTAGGTCCTTTCTGCCGGAAAGGACCAATGTGCGCGAACCTGCCGAGCAACCCGGAATTTCTCACACGGTTCCAAGCACATCAGTCCCTCTCGGCAAGAGGGACCTACACGAGCAGTTCGAACGCCTCGACAACCTCCTGCAGCACCGTTGCCTGACCACGCTCATGAACCTGGCCGCCCGCAAGGACGCCAAGCCAGCACTCGCCGAGCGGCTGTTGGCCTACTTGGAAGCTCGCGACAAGGCAGCCGACGCGGAAGACACGCGTTGGAAGGCCCTTCAATATGAATTGCTTGTCGCGCTCGATCGCCCCAAGGACCTGATCAAGCGGCTGCAGGCCTGGATCGCCGCCGGCGATGCCGATAATGGCTGGCGCCTGATCCTGGGCTATTTGGAAGCCGAAGCGGGCCAGGTGCCCGCGGCCATCCGCCTGTTCGAGGCGGTCCGTGCCGCCGACGAGCTGCGCGCCGCCGACTACCGCACGCTGGCCGATTGGTACATGGCGGTCGGTCGTCGTGAGGCCTACGAGCGGGCACGCATCGAGGCCTTCAAGGTGGCTGGCGAGGGGCAGATCAGCCAATGGCTCTACGGGAAATTACAGCCCTGGCAGAATAGCAACGCCGAGCAACCGCCGCCCCGCGAATTGGACGTGGAAGTCCTGTTCGGCTTTACCGCCTTGTTTGAGAAATCGAGCCAGCCGCAGGGCTATGTCTACCAACTCCGGCAGTTCTATGCTGCCACGCACGATTTCCGCCTGCTGGCCGGGCTGGACGACGCGGTCCTCGGCCACACGGCGGGCCAGGTTTATCCCTTCCTGCAAGATTTGTCGGGTGTGTTGGCTGAGGTTCGCGACGAGGCCACGGCCGATTCGATCCTCGAATGCATCGCCGCCGCCCGACCGCGGGCCAAGACCGAGGTGGACCGCCGTGCCCTCGATCTCCTGGAAATGCTCGTCGAGCGCCGCGCGGCGGAACTTCAGAATCAGCCCGGGCCGCACGGTGAAAAGGCACTCGCCGCCCTGCGGCGGGCACGGAAGCGGCAATGGTCGGCCGGCGAACCGCGGCTCATGGCCGAGCTGCTGGCCTCGCTGGGCCATATCGCCCGGCAGCCGCTGGCCGATGAACAACTGGCCGAATTGGAAAGCATCCACCGTGACGCCCATCCCGGCACGATCGACCGGCTGAAGATCGGCGCGGCCCTGGCGCAGACCTATTGGGCCTATTCCCGCTTCGATCGGGCGATCGATCTGTTGAGCGAATCGCTGGATGAATACCAGGCGGCCTGCGGCGGCGTGCTGCCGGCGTCGGTCAACGGTGACGTCTGTACCTTGATCAACTACCTGCAAGGCCGCGGGCAATTCGTCCGCGCCGAGAAGATCCTTCAATCGCAGATCAAGCACCCGGCCAATCGGCAGATCGAGCGCGGGCTCGTCCTGCAACTCTACTGGCTCTACCATAACGCCATCCAGCGCGACGGTGAGGTGTCGCTGGGACACGGCGCGGAGCTTTATCGGGCCGTCGAAAAGAAGTTGCAAGCGGACCTCGACACGTCCGATCAGAACTACCGCTACAACCTGGTCGATCGGTTGATCGGCCTCTATCAAATGGCCCACGATAAGTTCCCCTCGCCCTCCGGAAGAGGGGCGGATGTAGCTGAAGACGTTCGCCGCTTCGCCTTCAGCCGCCTGCCCGAAGTGCTCAAACATCAGAGCAACAGCTATACGGCGATGGTCGGGCGAACGGCCGACGCGCTGCACGCGATCGTCGGCGCGCGCGACAGCCTGGCATTCCTCATTCGCCGTATCGAAACCGAGCCCACCTGGTTCCGGCTGAACAACCAGGACGGCTGGAGCCAATACGCCGATAAGCTTGGGCAGTTGCGGACCGAGGTCAAAGACCTGTGGGAGCTGGAGAAACCGCTGCTGGCGATCGTGCTTAAGGAACTCCGCCGCGATCTGCAATCCGGGGAACAGCGCAATCGGGTCACGTATGATAAACACAACAACAACAACCACAACGACTACTACTGGAGCGAGAAGGAGGCCGATTTCGCCCGTACCGCCGACGAGGTCTGGACAGAACGAAAACAGTCCGGCGCGGCATGCCAGTACATTGCCGATTATTTGTTCGCAGGGCTGGACCATTACCAGCGAGCGATCGAGCTCCTCTTGGATGCCCATCGCCGCGGGGTGCTCGACGAAGGCGGGCAATCGAAGCTGGTCGGATTTCTGCGATTGCGAAGCCGCTTCGCCGAAACAATCCCCATTCTCGAGCCGCTGGTCAAACGCTGGCCGGACAACTTGCAGTATCGCGTCTGGCTCATGAACGCCTATTTTAAGACTGGCAAACCCCAACAGCTTGCCGAGTTCCTGCAAGCCACTCACGCCTATTTTCATAAAGACGACCGCTGGGACGAGAACGCCATGGCCATGCTGGGCCGAAGCTGCCTGGAGAACGAAACTTACGGCAAAGCGGCCGATTATCTGCAAGAGGCGATTGCCCAGCATCAGCGCACCTCGCCGCGGCGGGGGATCGGCGACGGCGTGCTCTCGGGCTATTACGGCGACCAGGCCCGGGCCTTTGCCGGCTTAAAGAAGACACCCGAAGCCGTCGACGCGGCCGCGGCTGCAGTGGTCGCCTGGGGACACGATGTCAATAACCGCAACAGCGCCCTGGAGTCTCTACGGGCCGTCTTGCGGGCTGCGCCCGACCTGGATGCCTACGTCGCGCAGCTCGACAAACAGGCGGCCGAAACGCACGAGGAGAACCCTGTGTTACGAAAGACGATTGGCCAGGTCTATCGCGACAAAGGGCAGTTTGCCAAGGCCATCGCGCAACTACTCATTGCCGCCGAGGTGCAGCCCAACGATGCGGAGACTTACCAGGCTCTGATTGCCTGTCACGATCGGCAGAACGATTTGTCGGGGGCCGTCGAGCAACTCCTTGCCTGGCGGCAATTAGCGCCCCGCGACATCAAGCTGTATGAGGATCTGGGCAAGCGGCTGGACAAACTGCGCCAGCCCGCGGAGGCCGAGCGGGCCTATACGTCGATCGTCGAAGTCCTGCCCGCCGAGTCGGAAAGCCACCAGCTTTTGGCGGAGATTCGCCAGCGGCAGGATCGTTGGGCCGAGGCTGTCGAGCAATGGCGTCAAGTGGCGCGGATCCGCGCGCTGGAGCCGACCGGCCTGTTGGGTCTGGCCGCGGCCTTGATCCACGAGCGGCGCCTTGCGGAGGCGGGCGAAGTGGTGACACAACTCAAGCAGAAGACCTGGCCGGCGCGATTTGAAAACGGCCCGCTGAACATCCGCGGGAAGATTGGCGAGTTGGAGCAGAAGTTGCATGAGCGGAAGTAGTGTTGTGCCGTCTCGCTCCTCCGCGCGGATTCGGTTATACTGACCGGAACCTTGCGCAAATCCCCACATTCATCTTCAGGAGCCTTGCCATGATCCAGATTGGAATCCATACCGACAACTGGCGGCCGTTGAGCCGGAGTTTTGAGACCGCCTGCGAAAAAATCGCCGCCTTGGGCGTGCGGCACATCGAGTTCGCCGTGATCCACGGCCAGAACTTCCTCCAGGCCCTGGGCTACGATCCGGGCATTTCGCTGCAGGCCAATCCCCGGGCACTGCGGAAGTACCTGGAAAAGCTCGGCCTGGCGGTCTCACAGATCGACGGCTCCTACCCGATGATGGGTCCCAACGGCTCGGCCTTCGGCGTGCAGTACGTGCAGCAGTCGATCCGCTTCGCCGCCGAACTGGACTGCCCCATGGTCGACACGGTCGACGGGGCCTTCGAGACGCCAGGCCTCTCGTTCGAGGAGGTCTTCCGCGTCACCTGCGACAACTATCGGCAGTGCCTCTCCTGGGCCGAGGACTACGGCGTGATCATCAATGTCGAGACCCACGGCCCTTATACGAGCAACCTGGAATTCATGACGCGGCTCTTCGAGCATTTCAACTCGCCCTACCTCCGCTTCAATTTCGATACGGGCAACACGTTTATCGCAGGCAAGGACCCGCTGGAATTCTGCAAGGCCCTGCGCAAGTACCTCTCGCACTGCCACATCAAGGACGTCTCGCCCGCGCTGGCTGCCGCCGCCCGCGGCGAGGAGACCGGCATCGGCTCGTCGGAAGTGCCCGTGGGCGGCGGGGTGAATGCCGAGAACATCAAGGCCGTGATCCGCTACCTGAACGCAACCGGTTGGGACGGCGCGGTCTCGATCGAGTGCCACGGCTCCGACGAGAACACCCGCCAGAGCCTGGACTTCATGCGGCAGATCGTGTGCGCGTGATCGTCGAGCCGTAGGGTGGGACCAGACCGCGTAGCGGGCGCAGGCCCACCAAGAGCGAGTGGACACCAAAATATGGTGGGCCGGCGCTCGCAAGCTCGCTGGTCCCACCCTACGGGCTTCGCGTGATCACACTTTCAGTCCGCTCAGGTCGAACTGGGATTCCTTGTTCTCCTTGAGAAGTTCGTCCATGGTCAGCGTACTGCGGCGGAGGGCCGCCTCGCGGCCGAGCACACAGGTCAACACGTCATCGACGGCGTTGACTACGGTAGGATTGTCGCATCGCCCGCGAACGATGTTCTCGTAGAACGTGGCGATGTTTCGGATGGCGCCCTGGTCGTACAGGCTCTCGACATTGTGGGCGCCGTAGTGCTTGGGACCGCCGTGCAAATAGGACTTGCCGCGGTAATTGACCGTGGCCGTGGCCAACTCGCCATAGGCCCGCAAGCCCAACGCCCAATCCTCCTGGTTGCTCAGCGACTGGCCGATGTGCGTCCAGACCAGGCCGTCGTCGAACTCGTAGGTCAGATGATAGACCTCGCGGTAGTCGTCGCGGGGCTTCTGGCGGCAAAGCCGCGCGCAGCCGATGGCCCGCACGGGCCGCCGTGCGACCAGCCAGAGCACGGCGTTGATGATGTGGATGTTGTTCTCCACGATCACGTCGCCCGATAGGGCTATGGTGCTCAGCCAGCGGCCGGAGCGCAGGCGGTCCTCGTTGTTGGCCACCGGCGGTTCGCCCCAGGGTGGCGAGATGCCGGTGCTCTCGATATGCATCAGGCGGCCCAGCCCACCCTCGTGGACCCGCTGCACGACCTCGATATTCACGGGGTCCGTGGCCATCTGGTAGTCGACCAGGTAGCAAAGCTTCTTCTGGGTCGCCAGTTTGCCTGTCTCAAGAACGGACAGCGCTCGCGGCACGTCAACCGCCACCGGCTTGGCCGCGTAGACGTGGCAGCCGGCCTCGATTGCCGCGCGGGCGTGCTGGCCGTGGAAGCGGGGCACGTTGACCACGGCCACGGCCTCGACGCCGCTGTCGATCAGGCGTTTGTGCCCCGCCAGACCCGAGAAGCGGCGCTTCTTATCGACACCCAGGCGCTCGCCGGTCTGCTGCGCCGAGGCCTCGAAATAATCCGCAACGCCGTAGAGTTCGTAGCCGCCGTGCTTCTGGAAGAGATCGGCCAGCCACGGCCCGCGGCCCCCGCACCCGATAAGGCCCAGCTTGATCTTGCGCGCGAATTGCGGCTTGGGTCCGCCGGCGGAGGTCTCGGCTGCGCCGGCGAACGAGGCGTTCAAGAGCGTTGCCGACGTGCCGGCAGCCAGCGCGCCGCCCAGGAAGTGGCGACGCGAACAACGGGCCTGGTTGGTCATGGGAGTTCCTCGCGAATGAGTTGCAGGGTAACGGGGCTAGCATCATTTTGCATGGACGGCGCGGGGAAGTCAAGCGCGGCTACTTTGCGAAGGGCCGCGTTACCCGGCCGCCCCAGTTCGCGCCGATGCGGGCCGGCTCGGATTCGAGATGATAGACGAACACGCCGGGCAACAGAATCCGCCGGACAGCCGGCCACTGCAAGGCAAACAAGACGTCCGAATGCTCCGCCGATCCTTGTGAGAAGTGATAGCGCTTGCGCTGCCGCGAGTGCCACAACTGGAAGTAGCCGATGGGACAATAGCCGTACTCGTTGTGCAGCAGCCGCGAACCGAGCCGCGCCGCCGCCGGGCAGACCAGATAGCGATGGTGATACTGCCGCTGGTAGGCGGGTGACTGCTTGAGCCTTTCCCAGTTTGCCCGGCCGACGACGTTCATGCGGTCGGCCCCGTACAGGCACTCCTCGTCCAGCCGGCTCTTGTTGAGAACGAAGCGCAGGCGGTCGGGCAGCACGATGTCGGCGTCGAGGTGCAGCAGCCAGCCGCGATTTCGTAGGTGGGCCAGCCCCAGGTTGATCATGAGGCCCTTGTTGAAACGGTCCAAGGGGTCCTCGCGATGCATGTCGCTCTTCACGCAGATCACGCCGTGCCGCTCGCAGACCGCTTGCGTGGCCTTGTCGTCGCAGGCCGTGACGACGGCGAACTCGTCGAAATGGTCGAGGTTCCGGCAGAGCGTTTCCTCGAGAAAATCGGCGTAGTTCACGCAGACCGTGAGGCCTTCCAGATACATTCCGTGGCCGACAGTTGGGATTCCGTGGTACATGAGTGGCTCCTTAAGAAGAAAATGCGTTGGAAAGTTTTTTGCAGAAAAATGGAAGAAAGGAAAATGGGGGAAAGGAAGATGGAAAAGGGGAAGTAAAGGTGAGGAAGAGTCATCTTATTGAATTCTCCAAACTCTTCTTTCCCCATCTTTCTTCCCCCATATTTCTGTCCGAAGATCGGCTATAAGCGACTATCAGGCATCGCTGGCCGTGACGATCATCGGGGCGGCGGCGCCGTTGGGCGTGGCCTTCCGCTCGGTAAGTGTGGCGAAGCCGTTGGCGCCGGGCTTCGGCCAATCGACGCCCCAGGAGTTCTGGAAGAGTACGCCCACACTGCCGTCCGGCAGGATCACCGGATCGAGGAAACAGACGAGGTGCCCCCACCAGTCCAGGCCGGCGGCCACGGGCACACGCTCCAGCAGGCAGGTTATCACCTCGTCGAAGCTCGTGTCGATGTCGGCCCAGACGACCGCCTCGTGCAGCCGGGCATTCGCCTGCCAGCCGCTCTTCCAGCGCGTGGGGTTCAAGCTGTAGGGCCGGTCCATGAACGACGATTCGCACGCGCCGGCGTTCTGCAATTGCTCGAAGGCCTCGCCCGCGTAGCCGCCCTCATCCTTCCAATCCGTGCAGGGGCCGGCGACGCTCTCGGGCGAAAGATCGAGGGTCGGCAAGCCGGCCAGCGCCCGGGCCGTCTCGACCGACCTGACGCTGCCGTAGCACCAGCAGAGGCTGCGGCCGTTCTGGTCCTTGGCCTTGATGCGCTTCTGCTTGAGCAGGTCGGAAAGAAACGTGCCCTGGCCGGCCTGGATGCGGTCGTGCCACTCGCTCCGGGGGACTGTCGCGCCGACCGGCCGCTTGCCCTGGAAAACGTGCGCCGCGCCGGGCCGTTGCCAGCCCTTGTAGCCCGTGCTGCCGGCCAGGCTGCCGCCCGCGGCGAAGAGGTGGGATTTGAAATCGTCAATCACCAGATAGGGATAATTCTCGGCATTCAGCATGATCAGTCGCCTCCATATTTCTGCAAGAGTTTCAGAGTTTCGTTCACGGTTGTCGGCCAGGTGCGATCGATTATGGTCTGCCCGGCCTCGTTAGTCGCTAGGATCCAGGGCGACGGTTTTCCCGCCGCCGCACGATAGGTCTGCTGCCACACGGGCGGAAGCCTCGACACATCTGTATTTGTGGGCAGGAATCGATACGAAGGAGTCTTCGTCAAGGGGCATATTTCGGCCGTGCAGCCGCGTTCCGCCGGGCAGTGCTTGTCGAGATACGAGCGCAGCGCGGGCGACCCGAGGATCGCCTGTCTGTCCGGCGACATATCGATCAGCGTCAAGGGATCGTAGAGGAACAAGACCCGCAGGTTGCTTGTTGCCTGGGGTGTGGGCGCAGGTGTCGGCGTTGGGTTCGGAATCGGAGTCGGAATCGGAGTGGGGATGGGATCCGGCGCTGGAGCGGGAACGGGCGCTGGATCTTCGGCCGGTACGAGTTCGTAAGAGAGCACCTGATCCAAGCCGATGGCCGCCGTGCATTGCAGCGAGCTGCCGGAGGCGGCGAACCAGAAGGTAGCCGTACGGCCGTCGCTCAACTTGAGCTTGGCTTTTTGTTGGGCAATCGCTGCCGGCGGGACCACCGGGGCGGGCGGCGCGGGAGCGGGATTTGGTGCGGGACTTGGCACAGGGGCTGGGGCCGGCGCGGGCGAGACAGATAGTCTCACGATGGCCCCGGCGACGGCGAGACAAATCACCGCGCTGAGGCTGCTCACGGTCAGGAACTGTTTTGTAGTCATGGTGATACCTTGGGGTTGGTGGATGGAAGTGGGAGGAAAGCGCCGTAGGGAACGCCCTCCGTGGCGTTCCGGATGACGTGCATTCGTCTCCTGCATGGAACGCCACGGAGGGCGTTCCCTACAGCTTGTCTATCTCGCTCATGCCGCCGGCTTGACGATGGCCAGCAGGATGGCGACAACGGTCGACACCCAGGACGGCAGCGTGACGCCCGCCGCCTGCAGGGATTGCAGAATCGCGGGCAAGCTGGTTGCGCCCGCGCTGATCAGGTTGATGATGTTCTGCACGGTGGGACCGAAGGAGAGCGACAGCCGGTCGATCACCTTGGCGGCGGCGACCTCGGGCGAGGCGTTGACACCCGCGGCCACGGCCGCGGCGATCGACTGATGGGCGAGATCCTCGGGAATGGAAAACAACTCGGACATGGGAAACCTCCTTTAAGGAAACAGGAAAAAAGTACAATGGTGCGTCGTCAAACGCGAACAAGAACTAATACGCCGGCAGTTCGTCTTTCATTTTTCCGGACCAGGTCTTTCTCAACTCCTCGATGGCCGCGTGGCTCACTCCCGCCACGCTACTGGGCGAGAGTTTCAATAGTGCGGCAATCCGCTTGATCGACATGCCGCGATAGTGTCTCAGCCAGAGGACCGCGGCCTGTTGGTCCGTCAACTCGGCGGCGAGTTCCAGGAACTTCACGTCGCAGCCGGGCTGGTCGCGGTCGGGGACGATCTCGAAGCTGGCGACCGTGCTGGCGCCGGGCGGCACATGGGCCATGAAGACGGTGCGGCGTTCCTTGCGCCACTGGTCGATCAGCGTGCTGCGGATGCAAATCCGCGCCCAGCGGTCGAAGTCGTGCTTGCCGTCGTAGGCCGGCACGATGGTGCTCACCAGCGCGGCCAGGGCCTCGCCGACGGCGTTGTCTTTGTCGCAGAGTCCCATGCGCTGGGCGATCGACACGGCCATGTGGCGGATCCAGGGCCGGTAGTGCTCGACGAGGCGATTGCGTAGCCGGACGTCGCCGCGGTCGGCACAGTAAGCCGCCCAGGTCTCGTGGAGTTGCTCCACGCTGAGGGACTGGCGGTCGCGGGTGGAACGCCGCCGCGCGCGGCGGCGACTCTGCGGCGGCTGGCCCGGCGGGGCGTAGCAGTCGGGGGAAACGGGCGGGTCGGACACAGTGGCGGTCATGGGTTCTCCTTTCGCGGAAAGCGGTCGGTGGTTGCCTTGGTTTGTCTTATTTATCCGTAATTATCCATAAATGTGAACGTGTGTCCAGTACCGGAAAGGGATTTTCTTGGAGTTTGTTCCGCTGCCGCCGGGGGGCGGCAACCTAAGTGATTTCCAGGAAACGATTTCGGGCACTTGACAAAAAGCGGAAAAACGTGAAAAATAACCGCAATCACCGTCAACGGAGCAAAACTATGGTAAGAAGATCAAAGGAAGATTCGTCGCAACTCCATAGCCCGCAATCGCTTGAGAATTCCGTCTCGCGGATCGAGCAATTGCTGGTGGCGGCCCGCCGCGTGGCCACCGAGATGGAGCGTCTGAAAACCGGCCCGATCTCGATCGGCAACCAGCCCTCGTTCGACTGCGCCTTGGGCGATCTCTGCCGCTGGGGAAAGGCCTGCGAAGACGCCTTGACCGGCAAACTGAAGGAGATCGGCTACTTCCGGGCCGAGGCCGCCCCGCCGGCTATGCACAAGACCGCCAAAGTCAAGAAGGCGCGGAAAACGTAGACGCGACGACTGGCCGACTCTTAGACCCGCACAGGCGCAAGCTGCGCTTGTCGGCCCTCAGGCTAGCGATGTTCGCTTGTTTCATCGCGGCTTGGCATCCGGCAACACGCGCCATTTTTGCCCGGATCGCTCGGCGATTAACGATTCCATTGCGGACACGTCGGCTTGCGAGCAGCCTTCATTGTTCTCGCCGAACGTGAAGCTGGGGCCGTCCACGAAAACAACCTTGTGCCACGGAATCAGTTCAAGCGACTTGATTTGATCGAAGGAACGATTCCTGTGACCCCAGGGCAATCGCTGGTCAATTCCGGCCGGCCCGACGACGGTCCAGGAAAATAGGTAAAACGGCAGCCCGATGCCGTAGATCAACGCAAGAAGTCCGCTCCTAACGAAAATACGCACTTTCCAGCCGGGCCGCCCAGCAAACGGATCATACTGCGTGCCTGCCGCAGCGTCTTCGGCGTCCCAGCGCCTGCGAAATCGCATTATCAGCAACGGCAAGGGCGCGACAGAGAGAATCACGGCAGCAAAAATACGCAGCACCCAAGCGGGGCGAACTACCCAAGGGCCCATGGCTCCCCCCGGGGCCCTAGGGAGAATCAGCGCTTGGATCCATGGCAAGACGTAGTACGAGGCCGCATAGAACACGCCCATTAGGATGAACATCATCACGGTTCGTCGGGCATCAACAAGGTTGAACCTGCGGAGACCGATTTGCCGGGGCCGGCGCGGCCTCGCCTGGGGGAATAGCAGGTTGTTGTCCTGAATATTCTCGCTTCGGCTTGCGGTCCTCAAGGACGTAGCATGCCCGCTGGCTCTCGCCGGCTGATCTGGCCGCTGAGTGTCGTGGTCTGCGTCGGCCGATCGCGGCGAGACATCCCCTTCGAACGTCGGCGTTATAGAAGGGCAAGGCGTTCCAGGATCGCTGCCGACAGTGCCCGATTTCGTCGCTTCGCGATCGCCATCGGGAGCTTCCAACCCTACGTCGCCGGGTGACGGCTGACTACGAAGCGGCAGTCGCAGCACGGAACGGCAGCAGGGACATTTTTCGAGCTTGCCCGCCAAGCTGTCCGGACGGACAAACACGTGTTTACAACTCGGGCATTCCGCTTGGACCGACATGACATGCTCCGACAGTCGTGGGGCAACTCTTCCGCAGCCAAAATTCTATCACGGCCCGATTGCCGCAGTCAACACTTCGGCGTCCGTTGCTGCATTTCTGCGCGCCTCCCGACAAATGGATTTTTCGCGGGAGGCGTATTGTTTTGTAATAAGACGCGCCACTCTTGCTTTGGCAATTCTGCGGCGCCACGACACGAGGCGCAGACGGTGAATGCCACCACTAGTCGATTTACCAGCCGCGAAATGAAATAGCCCGGGGCGTCAGCCCTCGTTGTTGCATACATCTCGGACCCCATCCGGCTTGCCCGGATGGTGAAGAAGGTTGAATGGCTAAGACGGATAACACAAACGAACCCGACCCCCCCGCGCTTACCGCGGGGGTGAAGAAGGTCGAGCGGCTACTTCGCGAGACTGCGGTAGCTAGGCAACCTCATTCACCATCCAGACAAGCCGGATGGGGTCTGAATTTCATCGCTGTTGTTCTTAGCTTTGCAACCTCCTTCACCATCCACGCAAGGTGGATGGGGTCGTTGCGCGACTCGTGTGTAAGAACCGGTGGCATTGAACCGCATTTCTGCGCGCCTCCCGACAAATGGATTTTTCCCGGGAGGCGTATTGTTCTGTAATAAGACGCGCCACTCCTGCCTTGGCAAGTGTGCCGCGCCACTGTACGAGAGGAAAACCATGAACGAATCGGACCCTGAAATCAAACTCGCCATGCATAGCGCCTTGAACCGGCTAAAGCTGGCGGAAGATTGTTGCGACATGTTCAACCGCGTGGTCGACATGTCGGAGGCGGCGACCTTCGGCGACGAGATCCCCGGCATGACGCCGCTGCCCGGCACGCCGGACATGGCCACGGGCTACAGCCGGGCACTGATCTATCCGGGGGCGACGGCCTTTGCCTACATCAACGAAATCGAGCTGCGGCAGATCCGCGCTCGTTCGCGGGTCTTCGGCCAGACGAATCCTTATGCCATCGGCGCGGCCCGCAACCGCGTGGCCTACACGGTCGGCAGCGGGCATACCTACAAGGTTCTGCCCCGCGATCCCGACCGCGCCGATGCCGAGTTGCTGGACGATTGTCGCCGCGTGCTCGACGATTTCCGCAAGCGGAACAAGTGGAGCCGGCGGCAGAAGGAGACGGTCCGCCGGTTGGACCGCGACGGCGAGCGGTTCCTGCGGCTGTTCGTCGACGAGGAGGCGGGCGAGTTGAACGTCCGCTTCGTCGAGCCGCTGGAGGTGCAGAACCCGCCCAACCGCTCGGCCGCCGACGGCGTCTATTTCGGCATCGAGTTCAAACGTACCGGCAGCGGCGGCCCTTTGCCCGTCTACGACATCGAGACGCCCGTAAACTACTTCCTCGTGAATATCGGCGCGCTGGGCGAAGTGACCTCGCTCCGCGAGCGCGTGTCGGCCGCCGAGATGCAGCACCTGAAGGCCAATGTCGATCTCACCTGGCCCCGCGGCCTGCCCACGTGGTACGCCCTGCAAAGCCATCTGCTGGACGCCGTGAGCACGCTCAAGGCCACCCGCGAGACGGTGGAATTCCGCGCGCGGATCGGCATGATCCGCCAGCACGTCAACGGCACCAAGGAGTCCGTGCAGTCGGTCCTCAATAAGGGCCTTGGCGGAGGCGACGCATGCGGCCGCGAGCGGGCCGGCGAGCGGGTCGACGGCGGGCATGGAGGTCCTCTCAGTATCACTTCCAGCGACGCCACCAGGTACCAGTTTCCCACGGCGACGGTGCCGGTGGACAAGAACATCGCCGCCATCCAGGCGGAGTTGCGGGCCTGCGCGGCGGCCCTGGCCATGCCGGAGTACATGCTCTCGGGCGACGCGTCCAACGCGAACTTCTCCAGCACGATGGTCGCCGAGGGGCCGGCCGTAAAGACCTTCGAGGAGATGCAGGCCGACCTGATCGAGGCCGACGTGGAGATCATGGAGCGGCAACTGGCGATCGCGGCCAAGGCCGGCCTGATCCGCGGGGCCAGCGAGGAAGACATCTTGGAAAAGGCCAAAGTCGAGGCCGAACCACCGATCATCAAGAGCGAGAACCGGCTGCAGGAGGCCCAGGCGGACCAGATCCTGCGGCAGGCCCAGGTCATGTCGAAGGAGACCATGGCCGCCCGGCACGGCCTGGTCTACGCCGACGAGCGCGACAAGATGGAGGTCGAGGCCGGCGAGGCGGAACCCGCCGGCGCGAAATTCAGCCGAGGCGACAAATAGTTCTGGAACACGAGACGTATTGTGTGGGTAGAAAGCGCTAAGAAACAACAACGATCACTGGAGCAACGCATGTCATCTTCCATCGATTCCACCGAACTGGCCGTCTTGCAGGAGTATGCCGACAACCGCGGCGTGCGGCTCCGCGTGGACCGCGAAAAGGGCGTCATCCCCGGCGTCAAGCTGCTGGGTACGCTGAGCCGCAAGGGCCGCGAGTATCCCAAGGAGGTCATGGCCCGGGCGCTGCCCCTGTACGAGGGCATGCGCGTGAACGTCGATCACGTTGAGCCGGGCCAGCGCCGCAGCCTGCGGGACCGTATCGGGCTGGTCCGCAACGTGACCCTCCGGGAAGACGGCCTGTACGGCGATTTCCATTTCAATCCCAAGCACGCCCTGGCCGAGCAGATCGCCTGGGACGCGGAGAACGCCCCGCAGAACCTCGGCTTCTCGCACGACACTCGTGGGACCAGCCGCACCAGCGGCGGCCGTGTCGTGGTCGAATCGATCGACAAGGTGCTCTCGGTCGACCTGGTCGCCAACCCCGCCACGACCGCGGGACTGTTCGAGGACGATGCCGGCGGGGAAGAAAGGCGGGGCACCCAGGAACTGGATCGGAGGAGAAAGGGGGAAAGGGAGATGAACGCAATCTCCCTTTCTCCCCCGCCCCCTTTCTCCCTTTCTCCTCCTTCCGTGGCTGCCATGCACGAGATCAACGCGCGGGCCATGCAGGAAATCCACGGCCACATGCACGAGAGCGACGAAAAACGAACCACCCCTGCCCAGAAGCGCACCCGTGTATTGCAGGCGCTCGCCGGCTGGCAGGATTCCATCAATGCCCTGTCGCTGCCGGCGGGCGACGCCAATACCAGGGAGTCAACTGATATGGATTGGAAAGACATCGACTTGGACGGACTGAAGAAGAACCGTCCGGAACTGCTCACCGCCTTGCAGGAGTCGGCGGACACGTCGTCCGCCGACGCATCGTCCGCAAGGAAGGACGACGAATGGAAGGCGCTGCAAGAGGAACTCGAGACCCTGCGGCAGGAGAAGGCTGCGCGCGACTTGCAGGAATCGATTGCCGGCGAGTTGAAGGCCGCGGGTCTCGATCCGGCCAACGCGGTCCATGTTTCCGCGGTCTTTTTGGAGGACCTCAAGATGACCGCCGACGCGGCCTTGCGGAAGGCCAAGATCGACGATCGCAAGCAGCTCGTCGGCGCCGCCAGGCCGGTTTCGTCCGTGCCCAGTACCGGCGCGCTTCCCATTCAGGAGGCAGGGGATAGCGTCTCCATTCCGCCGGCGACCGCGCCGCTCGCGCAACGTTTGGCACGATTCACAAGATAACGAAACCATGAAATTCGAAATAAAGTCAAAAGCAGAACACTCACCACGGATGGAACACAGATTGAACACGGATTTTAATGCAAAGCGCAGAATTCAACTTTTAAGTCATAAATTTGTATCCGTGTTTCATCCGTGTTTCATCCGTGGCCAAACTGTTTTGAATTGTCTGCTTTGAAACTCTTTCGGATTTCGACATTCGGATTTCGGATTTTCCCGCCTCACCAACCAAGAACCCTAAGGAGAAGTTTCCATGTCTTCCAATGCTCGTCACGTTTCCGGCGATTGCAAGCCGACCGCCGTCAAGTGCGATCCGAATTACCCCATCGAAATCGGAGACTTGCTGTTCCTCGAACCCAGCAACAACCTGGCCCGTCCGGCCGACGCGATGCTCAACCAGGGCAGTCTGGCCCTAAATCAGGGGGCCTTTCACGACGTGTTCCTGGGCGTGGCCCTGCAAAAGAACGGCCTGCAACCCAACGAGACGGTGCCGCTGAACAGCCTGATCAACCACAGTCCCGCCAACGTGATCGAGTGCGCCACGGCGGGCCGCTTCCTCTTCCCCTGCGCCGCGACGGCCTGGAATCCCGGCAACCTGGTGGGACCGGTCAACAATACGGGGAACACCGCATTGCAGAACCAGTTCGTCGGCTCGGTCGCCAGTACGGCGCTGTCGATCGGCCGCGCGGCCCCGGCAGCCGACGAAATCGGCGTCAGCCTGACCCAGGTCATCGTGCAGATCGAATCGACGATCATGGGCGGCGGCACGCAAAACGCGGTCGCCGGCAGCTCCAGCGGCGCCGTGTAAACCCAGTACCAACCAATCAACCACAACAGAAAGAAAGCAGAAAATGAGAATCAACGCAAGAGAAATCGCCCGCGGCCTTCGCCTGGAAGGCGTGCAGAACCGCGGCCGTGAGGCCGTGTTGGCCTCGCGCACCTGGACCGACCTCCGCGAGGCTCTGGACTGCGGCAGCCGCGGCGCACCCGGCGGCATCCTGCCGCAGAACTTCTCCCTCCGCGACCTAGCCGCGCACACGATCTTCAGCCGTAACGGCGATCCGGTGGGGCACGGATTCGTGCAGGAATACTTCGATCCGGCCGGCGGCCGGCTGCTGCAGGAAGCCATGGGCGCGGTCGATGCCTCGGCCTTTGCCGGGATCACGGGCCAACTGCTCATCAATCGCGTGCTGGCCGCTTTCACCGCGGAGGAATTCGTGGTTAGCCGGCTCATCCCCACCGTGCCCACCAGCCTCAACGGCGAGCGGATCCCCGGCGTGGCCTTGCCCCGCGACCCGGGCGAGGATGTTGTCGAGGCCGCGGAAATGGACGAACTGCATTACGTGGGCTTCAGCGAGGAATACGTGCAGACGCCGGCCACCACCAAGCGGCAGCTCGGCATCGGCATCACCAAGGAGGCGATCTTTTTCGATCGCACGGGCTTGGTGCTCGATCGGGCTTCCTACGTGGGCACGCTGCTGGGCTTGCGGAAAGAGAAGAACCTGATTCTCGTACTGATCGGGGCAACCAACACCTTCCAGGAGAAGCGGACGGGCGACTCGGCCGCCGTCTCCCTCAAGACCTACTACGCCGCCGACGACAACGGCCGCTGGATCAACCACATCGACGGCAACCCGCTCGCCGACTGGACGAATATCAACGCCGCCGAACAGCAGTTCAGCCAGATCACCGATCCGAACACGGGTGAACCGATCATCCTGCCCGGGCGGCGCGTGCTGATCGCGCCGCAGATCCAGTTCCTGGCCCTGAACCAGTTGATGTTGGCCAACAACGTCTGGAAACTGACCCAAGGCGGATTGAACCCGTCGACCGGCCAGACGGGCGTGAACACGCTGGGCCCCAACCCGCTGCAGAACCTGGACATCACGTTCGCCACCAGCCGGCAGCTCTACAAGCAGATCCAACTCAACCTGGATCCCAGCCCCAGCGATGCCGCCGGCTACTGGTGGTACGGCGACCCGGCCGCCTTCGCCTACATGGAGAACTGGCCGATCACGGTGGTGCAGGCCCCGACCAACAGCGAGGCCGAGTTCACGCAGGACATCGTGGTCCGCTTCAAGGCCAGCGAGCGCGGCACACCGGCCGTCATGGAACCGCGGCGCATCCAGCGCAACCGGGCCGTGAGCACCAGCAGCTCCAGCGGAGCGTGAGAAACCAAAAATCCGAAATCCGAATGTCGAAATCTGAAACAAATCAAAAATGCAAAAGAAGGAGATCCAAAACCCTGAGGAGACTCCTGTAGCAGAATGGGGTTTTCTCGCGGCTAGGGGCGGAAAGGGATCACGAAAACTCGAAAGAATGAAAATACGAAAGGATGGCGAGTTACCGGCCTCCCCGAATCCGGCCTTTTTCACGCTTTCGTACTTTCGGGATTTCGTGATTGCCCACCTTCGCTGTAAGAGTGTTTGCGTTTGTGTCATTCGAGTTTGCCATTTTGAATTTGTTTCGGATTTCGTACTTCGGATTTCGAATTTCCCTTCGTATTCCCTCATGCCTTTTCCAAATCTCCCCTAACCCCCACTACTATGTCTGACAACGCGATCATTGGAATCATCATGGGCGGTTTCGCCGTGCTCACCTGGCTGTTGGGACTGAGCTACTTCCTCGGCCGCAACACGGCCAAGCTGGACGGCCTGGCCGACGCGCAGGAGAAATTGGGGCAGACCATCCGGCAGATCTTCGACAAGCTGGATGATCTCAGCAAAGCCGTGCCCCACCAGTGCCAGCAGTTGCAGGCCGTCGCCGAGTTGCAAGCGCAGATTCGCTTGAACACCGCCCGCTTGAGCGAGATCGAGGCCTGGCGACACGCGTGGGAAAGCAGCGCAGGCAAGCCAGAGCGCATGACAGGAAAGGGCATCCTATGACCCGTCCCACCACCTTTATTACGCCGGCTCGAAAGATACTCAAGTGCGGCCAGCGAATTGTAAGACGGATTGTCAATCCGTCCTACAGGCTCTGCGATTTTCTTTCGTGCCGCGGTAATACCCTGAACAGCGGCAACCGCCTCTACTGAAAACAAACCATGAATATCACCTATACCCAACCCGGCAACGGCGCAAACATCGCCACCACCGGCCTGAACAGCCTGGCCAGCGCCGCCCAGTACGGCAGTAGCTCAACCACACTTATCGACAACAGCGGCGGCGCAAGTGGCCAGGTCAACGCGAGCGGCGACTTGTACCTCAATCTGTCACTCTATCTCGCCGCACAGGGGTCCGCACGGTCTTCCGGGGCCTATGTCTCGGTGGCGATCTGCGCGATGGTGGACGGCAGCGATTATTGCGACCCGACCTCGCCTTGCCCGACGCCGCTGGCCCAGTTCAATTTTGACGCGGCAACCACCGCGCGCTACGTCACGCTCACAAACATCCCGATCCCGCCGGGCAAGTTCTTCCTGGTCGTCACGAACAACACCGGCCAGGCCTTCGCCTCTTCCGGAAATATCCTTTACGGTTCCACCCACCACGAGCAGGCAGTATGAGCCGTCGCCGCTACCTATCGCAGCGCCCTGCCAGCTTCACGCTGAACCCCGGAAATCCGTGGGCCGTCAGGCTGTCGTTCGCCGGCTTGGGCGGTCGCAACTGCCGCGGGTCACTGTGCTACGCCGATTCCTCTTTGCGGCGCAACGACGGAACGCTTGCGGGCTACAACACCAGCGGCAATTATCCACCGCAGGCCTGGAGCGGCGCGCTGGGCAGGGGATGTCTCGCCTTCAGCGGCGGCATCAATGAAGTCTCGGTGCCATCGGCGGCCGTGACCGCCGGCTCAAAGACCCTGACCTGGGCCGGTTGGTATAAGCCAACATCGATAGCAAACTACGTCGCGTACGTGGATTTTTTCTATACGGGCGGCCAGCGAAATATATCGTTCTTCCCTAACAGCGGATCGTACATTTACGCCGGCGTCGGCAATACCGCAGGCGCCCAAATTTCTATCAGCCCATCCATCGTCGCTAACGTCTGGCAGCACGTTTGCCTGACTGCGGACGGAACCACCGTGCGACTCTACGTCAACGGCATACTGGCCGGCTCGAGTACCGGCGCAATCGGTTCCGGCTGCGCGTTACCCGCGATCAACCAGATCGGTGGCAATCCCAGCGGCGGGGCCACGATGTACAGCGGCTCGCAGGCCGACCAATTGTTCTGGCCCGCCACCTGTCTGCCGGCCTCGATTATCCCGCGCCTCGCCGACCCCGGCAATTACATGCTCGACACGGGCGGCGGTAACTGCCTGATCCTACCGCCGCGGCGGCAATCGTTTCCGGCAAAGGCGGGTTTCAATCCCTCCTGGGCCGCCGTCAATCGTCAGATAGGAGTCGTTTAGAGAAACATGTTCCTCAAGAATACGGCCAATCAAACGATTTTCTTCGGCCTGGTCAACGCCAGCACCGGCGCGGCCCTGACCGGCGCGACAGTGTTTGGCGTTTACTCGATCGACAACGCCACAAGCAACCCCTCGGGCTACAAGCAGGGACAAACCTGCGGCGGCACGTTTACCGAGATGAACAACGGCCAGTACCGTTATGTGCCGTTGCAGTCCGAGACCAACGGCGCGGACCTGGCTTTTACATTTTTTGCCACAAGCGCCGTGCCCGTCACGGTCTACATCGTGACCGACGCGGCCGTTTCCGCGATCCCCACCAATCCCTACACGGGCACGCCGCCCACCACGGTGCAGATCGCAGCGGCCCTGCTCAAGACGCCTGCCAATCTGCTGAATACCGACAGCAGCGGCAACGTCACCGCCAACAACAGCGATTTTCTCAGTCTGTCCGAACAAAACAACCTGTCCCAAGCCCCTGCCCAGGCCGCCCTCGCCGCCAGCGAAGCGGCCACCGCCGCAGAGGCCGCCCAAGCCCTGCCTACCGCCGCCCAGATCGTCGCCGCAATCATTACCGCCCTCGAATCCGCCGGACTCCTGCAAACCGTTCCCGGCACATCGTCGAGCAGTGGCCAAACCGAACCCGCTATGCAATTTACCGCCCAGGCCCTAGCCGCCAGCGCGACCGGCAGTAGCGTCAACATCACCACCCAGGACGTCGTAATCCGGAGCAACTCCTGATGGCTCAACTCACCATCCGTAAAACCTGGAACGTCAACGGCGTACCCACCGCGCCGACCTCCATCACGCTGGGCGTCGTCCAGGACAATAGTGGCGCGACGATCGTTGCCGCCGGCACGGCCATGAACCCCATCAGTACCGGCGTCTACGAATACACGCTCGCGCGGGTGGACGGCGGCACGACCTACACGGCCACGATCACGGTGCTCTACAACAACGAAACCTACACGTTCGCGATCGTGGCAGTCCCAAACGTCACACCAGCCGAAGTCCGCTGGCCCGACGGCTTCCGCACGATCCTGAATCAGCTTATGTCGCTGGCCGCACTCATCACGCTCAATCCCAACCCGACCTACATGGTCCACGGACACAACTACCAGAAGGCCGAGTACCTGGCGATCCTGGGCCGGCAGATCGAGCAGTTCATGAAACTGAACTCGCAAGCGCATCCCTTTGAAATCATCAGCAGAGGATACTGAAACAGGAAAGGGAATGGCAAAATATGGCTGAAAGAAATATAGTCCGTTTTGCTTTCGATTCAGTAGCGTCATCGGTCATATTTCTGTCAATCATCTTTCTGTCATAAAACTGAACCATGAACTTTGACTTCACCGCCGATTTTTTTACACTGGACAATCTCCAGCCACTGACGCTGCGCATTGCGGGGCAGTCGGATGTCGTGATTCCCCAGGCCATCGACGAGCCGGTCGAATGGAAAGACCCGGACAAGGCTGGCGGCAACGTCTTGGAAGGCGATACATTGTGGATCTGGCCGAGCTTGGCCACGCCTGGAGTGCCCCTTGGGCCGCCCCTGGGATCTCTCTTGATCGATACCGACGGTACGGCTTGGACGATCCTGGCTGTGACCCAGAAAAAAGCCCCATTGAACGTGTGGGAGGTCCGCTGCCGCAACCTGTCGGTCGTCTATGGACTGAACAACGTGGCCGCGGTGCTACAGGCCAGCTACACGAAATCGCCCGGCGGCGAGGCCCTGCCGACATGGTCGCAGATTTTCAGCGGCATCCCGGCCAGGTTTCAGCCGGTCGAGCAAGTGGCGCGGATCCTGGAGGATGCTGAGTGGCCCAAGACAACGTACCACGTCTTCCTGGGCACGGACATTTTCGCCCCCGAAATCCCCGTCGAGCCGGCCTCCGCCGATTACCGCCTAGTCGATTCCGCCGGCCGGCACTACCGCATCATGCAGTATCAGCGGGCCGCGCGAATCGACACGTTGCCTCTCGCGGTTTGCGTACTAATTATCGAGGGCAGAGAAGGCGGGGCGGTGGATCGGCTCAGCAGTTCATCCAGCACTAGCGGAAGTTGAAATGAGCGACCTTGGCACTATCGCCGGCGCGACCGGCCTCGAATCTGCGATCAACTCCATTTGGGCCGTCAACACGGCCTTGACCGCCCTTGTGCCGACCGACCGCCTGATCACTGGCCGCGTGCCGCCCAGCGAGCAGATGCCCTATGTCCGTTTGGAGCCGGAGGGCGGCAGCAATACGACCAGGAGCAATAAAAGCCTGTACCAGACGGAGCGAGTCCTCTTCCACGTCTGGTCGGACACATTCGACGTAGGCCGACAAATCGCCCCGCTGATCCGCGCTGCTTTCGCCAGCATGGCCTTCAACTGGGGGACCGGCGCCGTCCTCGACATGAAGTGGGACGGGCCGCCCATCAGCCGGCAAGTTACCGACCCGGAATTGAAAGCATGGCAAACCACCATAACTTTTACCGCCAGTACCTGGCAGCAAAGGCAAGATTAAAATGTCCGGACCAACCCAAGCCCAAGGCCAGCAGGGCGGCGACTGCCACCTCGGCAGCACGCAAATGCTGGAAGTCAAAGAGTGGGAATTCGAACCCACACAAAAATGCGGCAGCGTCGTCACCAATGTCACCGGCGGCTTCGAAGGCCAGGTCATGGGCGGCATCGGCGGCAGCGGCAGCGTCACGCTCCTCATCCCGAAGACGGGCTACCAGACGCCGCCGCAGTTCGGCACGACTCCTATCCTGAACCTCTACGCCGACGCCGCCAGGCTGCACGGCTACACCAACATCCCCATCGCCGTGGAAAAGAACTCGGTCAAGATCGACCTCAGTTCCGCGGAAGGCATCAAGCTCACCTTCCGCTTCAAGGCCAACGGCCCCTACAACGCCATCGGCGCGTTCGCCGTCTTGGGCGCGTTCAACGACGAATCCACCAGCAGCAGCGGTACATGATGGCAGACGAAACCTTCGAACTCCAACTCGATACCGTCGGCGCAGAAGCCGTCCAGCAGACGCTCGACGCCCTGGGCGTCCAAGTCGAGCAAGTCAACGCGGCCGCATCGTCTGAGCAGGGCTCAGCGGCCGCGAACGCGCCCCTTAGTGTCGCCGGCGACACGAACACCGCCACGTCAACACCCATCGACCTCGCGCCACTCCTGGCCGCACTCGACCGCCAAACCGAGATCCTCGAGCGCATCGCCACACTCCTGGAAAACCGACCCGTTACACCAGCCCCCACCTACTGACATGGCCATCTCACGCCGCTTCCAAGCGAAAACCACCGTCACCGCCGCCATTCACAGCCAGCTCGTCACCGGCCAGGCCCACTTGCGCGGCAAGAAAATCGAGATCCTTTCGCAGACGCCCAACCCTGACGGCACCGTGACCGTCGTCTTTTGCGGCCAAGGGCTGGGCAAGGCCGCCGTGCCCGTCCCGCCGCCCTGCGCCGTGACCATCGCCAACGGCGAAATCACCATTCAGCCGATCGAATGAGCCAATGACCACGCCCTACGGAATTGCGAAGAACAAAGCCACGTACGGCTACAATGGCTGGCACGCCGAAATGGTCTATTGCATGGCCTCTTCGGAAGTGGCCGCCTTCATCGCCGGCAACTACCTCGACGAGTACGCCGCGTCGACGCAAATGGCCGTGGTCGAGATCATCGACGAACCGTGGATGGACGGCGACGTACTCGACCCCGTCACCGGCCTCTCCGAAAGCCGCCGCGTGACCGTCCGCTTCGCTGTCGTTTACCTCGACGTGCCCTGGCCTAGCCATATCACCCAGCCGGGCTATGCCACAGGCACGACCCTGAAACTGCACGCCACCTACGGTGGCCAGTTGCAGCCCATAGCGCCCCGCGCAATGAGGCACGCCAGCGGACCCGCGGCCGGCCCCAACACGCAAATCAGCGCGTACGTCGTCCTCAACGAGTTCCACGTTGAATGGGGCCGTGTGGCGGACTTGGACGACATGGACTTCAACGATTTGCTGGGCTGTGTCAACAGCGACGAGTTCATGGGCGTGCCCGCCGGCCAATTGCTCTGCGCGGGAGCTTCATACACCCCATCGTTCGTCCTCACGCCGGGCAGCCCCTGCGCCTGGACAGTCGTCGTCACGCTAAAGCAGAAATCGATAACTGACTCCAGTGGTACCTATGGCTGGAACGACTGGTTCAACCCCGCCACTCAACAGTGGGAAGAGCTAACCCTCACCAGCGGCGATCCACCGTACGACACCACCGCCTTTTCGGGGATGTTCTCGTGACCCGACCGATCAACATCCCGCCGCCCGGTTCGCCGCTCGTCGGCCTATCCCCGCTCCTGTCGCATCTTGCCGCCACGGCCAACCGCGACGACAGCCCGCCCAGCGGTACGTTCGGCAGCGACGGCACCTTCACCGCCCCGCCGCCGCAATGCTCGCTGGCCCTCTTCCAGCTCACCGGCCCGTTCATCAGCCAGTCTTCCTCCGGCTGGCCGGCCCAACCCGGCCCCGTTTGGTTCTCTGCGCCAGCCACGCGCGTCGAATACTACCCGGCCGACGCCAGCCCGCCCAACACATGGAACACGCCCAGCGGCCAAGGCGACGAAGCCACCACGCCGGAAACCGCGACCGTCTGGCACAACGCCGGCTATCAGATCGGCGACAGCGACACGACCCGCTCGCTGCCCGCCACGCTCCAGAGCACGTCCGGCGGCGGCCCGTATTTCTACCCCGCCGCCGGCGACGGCGAATGGGTCTGGTGCTTTTACGACGAAAGCGCCGGCATCTGGCAACTGCTTGGCGGATTTGAGGACATTCAGCCCTTCGAACTCAAGGGCGACTTGACGCCCGGTGGATCGGCAACGGCCTATTTCCTTCTTCCTGACGAATCCAACGTAAACACGAACGTAATCGTCACGGTCTACGACTCGCCCGAAGGCAGCCAGGCCGCACTCGGCCGCGACACCCTCAACACCGGCAGCAGCCCGACCCACGGCGCACGCGGCAAGGCCAAGTTCAACCACGCCACCCAGCAATGGGAAATCGTCTGCCTCTTCCAGCAGCGCTGGACCTACGCCAGCGACTTTCACGACAGCACCAGCATCCCCGAGAGTTCCGGCACATTCACCGAGTTGAGCGGCCTCGGCTGCACGGTCCCCTACCCTGGAAACTACCTCGTCGCCTACAGCCTCACCATCGGCAACAGCACCTCCGGCAACGCCCCGCCGGTCTGCGGCTGCTACGCACAGCCCTATATCAACCACAACCCCGGCGACGTCTACGGGGCTGCCCAAAGCCACTTCCACTCCCCGCAATCATACGGCGGCACCTATCCTTGGACCGTCACGATCCCCATCGGCGCGATCGACGGCACGCACCCCACGGCTGCCGTCACGCTCGATTTGCCGCCCCTTACCGATGCCGATGGCTGGCAGTGGGGACATATCTCGGACGTTGTGATTCTTCCGCTGAACCGCAACGACGTTGTAACGCTCGCCGCGCTCTCCCCAGATTGTGCCGCCACCGCCAACGCCGATATGACTGTCGTTTACCTCGGACCGACGTAACATGCACATTTTTTTTCTCGGCTATCCCGGCCCCATGGGCGGCGCGAATACTGAATGCTGGCACACCGCCAAGGTCTGGCGGCAAGCGGACGTCGACGTGACCTTCATCCCCACGTGGGGCTGCGACCAGGCCACTGAGAATAAGCTCTGCTCTATCGGCTGTCGCACACTCCACGTCGCCAACGCCGAGGCGCTTCGCACGCTGCCGGGCTTTGCCGGCTCGATTGTCGTCGGCATGTGCAACAGCAACGTCACCCGCGCCCGCCAGGTCCTCCTCGACCTCCGTTGCCGGCTCGTTTGGGTCAACTGCATGACCTTCCTCTTCCCTGACGAGGCGGCCGCCTGGCGCCTCCGCCCAGCCGATGCTTACGTCTTTCAGTCCGACTTTCAAAAAGCCGAACTCGAAAAGCACCTCTTGCCACTCGGCTACAACCACGGCATGGGGCACCTGATTCGCGGCGCCTTCGCCCTCGACGAGATCCCGTTTCGGCCAAATCCGCACAAGCCGGGCGAAGACTTCTGGATCGGCCGACTTGCCCGGCCGGATCTAGACAAGTGGAGTTCCAACTACTGGCGGATTCTTGGCCGCGTGCCCTACGCCCAACGTCGCGGCTTGGCAATGGGCTGGAATGCCGGCCTTGACCGCAAATGCGGCGCCCGTCCGCCCTGGGCGGAGACCTTGGCACCGCAACAAATACCGGTGACGGCCTTCCTGGCCCGCTGTCACGCCATGCTCGGTCTCAACGGCGGCGCTCGCGAGAACTGGCCGCGGATCGGTCTGGAGGCCATGGCCGCCGGTGTGCCGCTCGTGGCCCAGAACGAATGGGGCTGGCGGGAAATGATTATCGACGGCGAAACCGGATTCCTGACCGACGGCGACGATGAAATGGCCTTCCGGCTGGCACAACTCGCCTACGACGAGGATCTGCGACTTGAGCTAACCGCAAACGCCTACGACCACCTGCTACACCTCGCCGATCCCGAGCAGATCGGCGGGCAGTGGGTCAGTTTGTTCTCCGGCCTGTAGGATAGGTTTTCAACCTGTCGTTTTAGGTAGCTTGTAGGCAAGGATGGTGGTGAAATCAGCATTTAGCGTTCAAAAGCTAATGCCTAAGTTTAAGTTTTGAGCGCAAAGGACCATGACCATGACCCGCATCCTCATTGGCGCGCTGAGCGGCTGGAAGCATCACGAGCGCCGCGGTCGCTGTCTCGCCACCTGGATGGCTGACGGCGACGCGATGGGCGTGCGCAGCGTATTCTTGCTGGGCTGCCCGACAGCGGAGGCAGCGGAGGAAATCGGCTGCCACCATCTGGTCCTACCGTGCCCGGACGATTACGCCAGCCTGCCGCAACGGACGCGCCTGTTCTGCCAATGGGCACTGAGTACTGAGTACTCAGCACTCAGTACTCACTGGGATTACCTTTTCAAGTGCGACGACGATACCTATGTCAGCATCCCGCGGCTCCTGGCCTACGACCTAGCCGGCCGCGACTACGTCGGCGCCGAGTGGCGACCTGGCGCCGCCTACGGCAGCGGCGGCGCGGGCTATTTCCTCTCACGCAAAGCCGCCGCGACCGTGGCCGACCGGCTCACCATGCCCAGCGGCGCTGAAGACCTCCTTGTCGGCCAGGTTCTCCGCGCCGCCGGTATCCCGCTCTCGATCGAGCCCCGCTTCGTTCCCTTCGGCTCCGCCGCTCGACGGCCGGCACGCAGCAATGACCTAATCACCTGCCACGCAGGCCCCGCTGCATGGCAATTTAGCCACGCCGAAACCGGCCTTCCCATCACAGCCTGATCCCGGCCCCGCTCCAGATCCCACCTTGTCGGCTGTCGATTTACCAGCCGCGAAGCGGCGACATGTAATAGCCCGGGGCGTGAGCCCCGGGACTGGAGAGCCAAATGGTTCCCAGCCGCGAAGCGGCGACACCTGTTACGTCCCAAGGTGTCGCCGCTTCGCGGCTAAACAGATCCCGTTTGCCACACCAGGAACAACGCGCGACTAAATCGACAAACCGCAAGCCGAGTCGGGTCTGGATCAAGTGCGGGAGGCGTTCCCGACGCGTAGGCCCGCTATGATATCCAGCCCCGCAACATGCCAAGCTCGACGCTACCTACACCGTATAACAACACGAGTTTCACGCCACCTTCGCCCCATAGTGGGCCAACACAGTACCGGGAGTCAGCTACCAGGATGCCTGGCAAAAGTGGGAAGCAACAATCAACATGACAAAGTGGCCGTCGCCCGGAAGGCGATTGCCGCAGGCAACGCTACGATTACTGGTTAACCGACTTGCGCCAGAGTATACTTCGCCAACCAAAATGCGCCGACAAAAGAGAGGACCGCGCAAACGGCCCAAATGATTGCCCAACACCGTCCGTATTTCGGCATACGCCTTCCCGGCGGGCCACGCCGAAACGGGGCCTTCAAGCGTCTTTCGTCGGAATGGCCGGCAGGATCGCCCAGCCGGCGATATAGGCGGCCAAAAGTGCCCAGCCGACAATGGGAACAATTAGCACCACGGCAGAAAGAACGCGAACCAAAATGCGGTCTATCTTCCAACGATGGGCAAAACCTGCGCATACTCCGCCAAGAACCTTTTGATCGCTGCTGCGGTAGTATTCACCCGGCGAGGCCACACCGGGCCACGCAAATTTCAATCCCGGTCCCTTTGCTCCCGGTTGTGCGTAGATGGCCGTTGCATTCTGGCCTTGCGTTTGGAAGTTCAGTCGCGCGCCCGGTTGCGGCTGTGTACTGAGCTTCCATTCGCTGCCGACAAAGAAATAGCGGCAGCCGTCGTCTCCCAAGATCAAACCGCGGCCCTCCTGGATGGAGAATTCCAGCAAGGCGCCGTTGATAGAGCGGATGCCGGAGGGGGGAATTGGTTCAGCGGGAAAAATGACCGGTTCGGAACTGCCGTCCAAAGTACACCTCACCTCAACCTATCGTGGTTTTCTTTCGTACCCCACCCAACATTTTGTATCCACGGGGCGCTTGCATGCAATACTGTAGTTATGTACACTATATCTCAGTCAGTTGCTCGGGCTGCTGCCCGCCAGGCCCCGGCTGAACCGGGGGCTCCGTAAGTATCGGAGTATCTGCCATGTCTCACCCCAGGAACTACGTTGTGGTCTTGATCGATTGCCGCGGTTTGCTCACTCACCTTTGCGCGGCCGGGCTTTCCCTGGCCGAGGCCGCGGCGTGGCTCGAAGCGCACCGCCGCGCGCCGTCGCCCGACGCCACACCCTGCATTCTCCTGCAACCGCTCCCAGCGGCCTTTCGCCTGGCGGATTCCCAATCGCCCTCGACGTAGGCTTTGGGGCTCAGAACGGCGCAAATTGCGAACGCCCGGCCGATTCCCGCGCAGGAATCGGACGTTTCCAGCATGGCCTCGATCAGTCTTCGGCGATGCTAGCGGGGCGCGCGTGGAGCGCAACTGCCGACAACGGCCTCTTCTCGCGTTGCATACTCGAGACAGAGGTCGTCCAGTCCGCAGATGTCCAGCATCGCCCGGCCCTCCGCTGAGAGCCCGCAAACTCGCAACACGCCGTCGTGCTTGAGAATGTACCGATTCAGTTGCACCAGTTCCCCGATGAGCTGGCTGCTCAATTCGGGAACCCGGTGGAGTTCAAGCACGACACGGTAAATGAAGTGTTTCTCGACCAGTTCCTTGACTTCCTCCGCCAACGAAGTTGGGGGGAAGGAACCGGCTTCCACGCTCCGAATCCTGATCCAGAGCCAATCGGGACCGCGGTCCACATCGAGTTCGTATCCGGCGGCTGTGGCCAACATACGATTTTCCTTAAATGAGGGCCAAATCCATGGCCAGGGAAGAGACGCACCAACTTTCATTGTAGCAACCGACAGAATCGATACAATAATACCAATGGGTTGCCTCGAAAGAATGTTCCCGAAGTGCCAGCACTGCAAGCAAAGCTGTCAAACTAGAACAGCTTGCCTTGGCCGGAGGGGTCCGCATCGGTGGGGGGGGCAATTTTCAAATGCTCGTAGGCGGTCGCCGTCAGCCGCCGGCCGCGCGGTGTGCGGACAACCAGCGCTTGGCGGAGCAAAAACGGCTCGACCTCGTCCACCAGCGTATCCGGGGCTAGATTCAGTGTGTGGGCAACCGCTTCGACCCCTACCGGGCCGCCGCCGAAGACCCGGGCGATCGTCTCCATGTATTTGCGGTCCTGGAGATCGAGGCCCAGGCGGTCGATCCCCAGCATCTCGAGCGCGTCGTGGGCGATCGCCAGTGAAACCCGGCCATCGGCACGGCTCAGAGCATAGTCGCGGACCCAGCGCAGGCGGTTGTTGGCCAACCGCGGAGTGCCGCGGCTGCGCACGGCAATTTCCCTGGCCGCCTCCACGTCGAACCCGACCTTGAGTTTTCGCATGTTGCGGGCCACGATCTCCGATAGCTCCTCGACACTATAAAAATCGAGGTGTTCGCGCATCTGAAAGCGGTCGCGCAGCGGCGCCGAGAGCAAGCCCGTGCGGGTGGTGGCCCCAATCAGCGTAAACGGCTTGAGTTGCAGATTGATCGTGCGGGCATTCACGCCCTCGCCCAGGGTAATGTCGATGCGAAAATCTTCCATCGCCGGGTAAAGGAACTCCTCAACGGCCTTGGGCATGCGGTGGATCTCGTCGATGAACAAGACCGATCGCTCTTCAATGTTCGTCAGATAGGGGAGCAGGTCCTTGGGGGCGGCCAGGGCGGCCCCGCTGGCAATCTGCACGGCCACGCCCATGTCGCGCGGGATGCAGGTGGCAAAGGTCGTCTTTCCCAGCCCCGGCGGACCGTCCAGGAGGATATGGCCCAAAGGTTCGCCGCGTTTCGAGGCGGCATCGACGGCAATCCCCAGCCGCTCGTGGACGTCGCGCTGCCCGACCATGTCGCGCATCCGCTGCGGGCGCAGATCGCGATCGGGGTCGATCGAGGGCAGTCCGGGTTGAAGGATCGGTTCGCGGGACATGGGGGCAGTACTCAGTACTCAGTACTCAGTACTCAGTACTCAGTACTCAGTACTCAGTACTAAGTACTAAGTACTAAGTACTAAGTACTACTTGTGTGATTGTTGATAGATGGCCTGCAGCAAATCCTGCACGTCGTTGTATTTCTTCTTCGCGGCCAGGGCGGAGTCCAGCAGGTGGCGGGCGTCGCTTTCGGCATGGCCGAGCTTGCGGAGCACCTCGTAGGTTTCGGCCACAACATCGGCCTCGACATCGGCCTCGTGCGATTCCTTCTGCGCGACCATCAGGGCGAACTTGGGCACCTTGCGGCGGAGCTTGGCGATGATCCGCTCCGACATGGCTGGGCCGATGCCGGGCAGCGACGAAAGCGTCTTGGCGTCCTGGTCCTCGATGGCCGTGGCCACTTCCCTGACCGGCCGCACCATCGCCCGCAGGGCCTTGCGAACGCCCACGCCGTCGACCGAGCAGAACAGTTCGAAGAACTCGCGTTCCACCTCGCTGATGAAGCCGATGATCCGCGGGGTGAGCCGGCCCTGCATGGGATTGCCTTCGAGGTACTGGATTGTATACAGGCAGATCTGCTGGCCGATCTGCTGCTGCAAGTTCCGCCGCGTGAACTCGGGAATGAGGATCTCGTATTCGAAGGCGTCGATCCGCAGGGAAAGCGTGTTGTCTTGCAGGGCGACGAGTTGACCGGTTATTTTGGTAATCATGGTTGGTAGAGATTAGAGAACTAAGATCTAACTTCTGTTCCTAGTTTATCCTTCAAGTAACAATGGCACAGTGCCACCGCCAGGGCATCGGCCACATCGGGTGGTTCGGGCAACTGCGGCAACTTCAATTCGCGCTGGATGGCCCGCTGCACTTGCAGCTTGCCGGCCCGGCCAGCGCCGGTGAGGATCCGCTTGACCTGCGTCGACGCGTAGTGGACGACGGGGATTCCCGCCTGGGCGGCCGCCAGGCAAATCACGCCCCGCGCGTGGCCCATGAGGATCGCCGTCCGCGGCCGCGCATAATGTGAATAAAGCTGTTCGATGGCCATCACCGTGGGGTGCAGGGCGGCAATTACGTCGGCTACGCCCTGATGGATTTCCAACAAGCGGCCGGTGAGCGAACCTCGCGACTTGCCGCGGACCACGCCCGCCTCGCATAGCCGCGGTTGGCCGCCGCTGAATTCCAGCACGCCGTAGCCCGTGATGTTCAGGCCCGGGTCAATGCCGAGGATGCGGTGAGTGGACTGGGGATTGGTCATTGCGAATTTCAGATTTCAGATCTCGGATCACTACTGTCCGGTTATAAGTCGAATAGTTTCAACTGGTTACGACAAGCACCT
>CAZTPX010000044.1:0-2218 GCA_964615095.1 uncultured Planctomycetaceae bacterium
TCTCGTGCTTGTGCAAGGCGCTCTTGGCCGAAAGGTTGGCCAATTGACGCATCGCGGCCAGGTCGACGTGTTTTTCCGGAGCGACGGCACGGGGCGCCAGTTCCAACGGCTCACCCGGCTTGGGCTGCTCGTCTTGCAGGGCGGGCGAATTGGGGGCCGGAGCGGGTTGCGGAACGGCAACGGGCGCAACGGCAACTGGTCTTCGCGATACACGGGTTGTTGGATCAGGCGGCGGCGCCGACTCGCCTCGCGAGCGTGCCAGCAGGCGGGTCATATAGTCGTCGATCGAAACGTCTTCCTCTTCGTGGTCCACCGGTTTGCGAGGGCGTGGAACGGGAGCGGAAATGTCGATAGCGGGTTTTTCGGTCGTCGCGCCATCGGCAGCGTCGTCCCCGAGATTGGCATCCGCTGCGGATGGTTCTTCCTCGTCAACCATGTCAATCTCAAAACCGGTTTGCCGCAAGATGGCAGCCAGATCGATGGGCGCCGTATTGGGTGGCGCGCGTTTCGTGGTTACGGCATCAGTGGCAGGCCCGCTTTTGCTTGCTGGCGAGGACGGTTCCACGGTCGCCGCGATCAGTTCAGCATCCGCGGCCTCGGGGGCGACCTCCGGCGTTGGAGAGACAAGCGGCGACGCCTCGGCGGCAACTGCCGCGGTTTCGGCTGCGACGGTCGATGCCTCCGGCACGGTGATTTTCGATTCCAACTCGCCACGGCGCGCTTCCAGTTCGTGCTCGCGCGACCGGAGTTCCGTAAGCCGTGCGTCGAATTGTCGCTCCTGTTGTTCCAACCGCTCGGCTTGGGCGTCCAAATTGGCCTGCAGATCGCGTAATTGCGATTCCCGGGCCTCCGCCTGGCGCAGGGCTTCGCTGCTATGGCGTTCCAAGGCGATGTACTCTTCTTCCATCGCGCGACGCCGCACGTCGAGCTCTGCATCTCGGGCAGCCAAGTGCTCGGTTTCGGCCGACTGCGTCGTTTCAGCGTCATGACGCTGCGATTCCCACAGCCGACGCTCCTTTTCCAATACAAGTTGTTGCGATTCGAGGTCCACTCGCATGGCGTCCAACCCTGCCGCGCGGTCATTCAGCGTCTGCCGTATGCCAGCCTCTTGGGTCGCCCATGCGGCCCGCTGTTCGTCCCATGCTGCACGGGCTGCATCGAGTTCGGCTTGCAGGGCTGCAAGCCGTCTGCTCTCCGCCGACTGCGAGGTTGTCGCCTCTTCATGGCGCGATTCCCACTGGCGGCGCTGATCGGCAAAAGCCGCGCGGGCTGAATCCAGTTCGGCTTGCAGGGCTGCAAGCCGTCCGCTCTCCGCCAACTGCGAGGTTATCGCCTCTTCATGGTGCGACTCCCACTGGCGGCGCTGTTCGGCAAACGCTGCACGGGCTGAATCGAGTTCGGCTTGCAGGGCCGCAAGCCGTCCGCTCTCCGCCGACTGCGAGGTTGTCGTCTCTTCGTGGCGCGACTCCCACTGGCAGCGCTGCTCGGCAAACGCTGCGCGAGCTGAATCCAGTTCGGCTTGCAGAGCCGTCAGTTCGGACTTTCGGGCCGCTAAACCAGCCTCCGATTGGGCCTTTTGTGCTTCCCACTCGGACTGGAACTGCTCCAGGGCGGTTAGTTGACTGTCGTACTCGACCTGCAGAGTGGAATCCACGGTTTGGCAGGCCGCCTGTTCGGACCGTTTCGCTTCCCAGGCAGCCTGCTGCGAGCCTTTTACTTCCCACGTAGTCTGCTGTTCATTCAACGAAGCGCGGGCGGCCTCCAACGCGGCAACCTGTTCCGCCCGCTCCGTCTCCCGAGCGGCCTGCCGTTCACCCAGCGCAGCCTGGGTGGTCTCCAGTCCAGCAGTCTGCTGCGAGCTTTTTGCTTCCCACGCAGTCTGCTGTTCATTCAACGAAGCGCGGGCAGCCTCCAACGCGGCAACCTGTTCCGCCCGCTCCGTCTCCCAAGCGGCCTGCTGTTCATCCAGCGCAGCCCGGGCAGTCTCCAATTCAGCAGTCTGCTGCGAACATTTTGCTTCCCATGCAGCCTGCTGCTCGTCCGATGTGGCCCGGGCGGCGTCGAATTCAGCGGCCTGTTCCGAGCGTTTCGTCTCCCAGGCAACCTGTTGTTCATTCAGCACAGCCCGGGCGGTCTCAAATTCGGCAGTCTGCTGCGAACATCTTACTTCCCATGCGGCCTGCCGCTCGTACAAGGTGGCCCGGGTGGTCTCCCATTC
>CAZTPX010000044.1:2318-64149 GCA_964615095.1 uncultured Planctomycetaceae bacterium
AGGTGGCCCGGGTGGTCTCCCATTCAGCAGCCTGCTGCGAGCATTTTACTTCCCATGCGGCCTGCCGCTCGTACAAGGTGGCCCGGGTGGTCTCCCATTCAGCAGCCTGCTGCGAGCATTTTACTTCCCACGCAGTCTGCTGTTCATTCAACGAAGCGCGGGCAGCCTCCAACGCGGCAACCTGTTCCGCCCGCTCCGTCTCCCAAGCGGCCTGCTGTTCATTCAGCGCAGCCTGGGCGGTCTCCAATTCAGTAGCCTGCTGCGAGCATTTTACTTCCCACGCAGCCCGCTGTTCATTCAACGACGCGCGGGCAGCCTCCAAGGCGGCAATCTGTTCCGCGCGCTCCATTTCCCAAGCGGCCTGCCGTTCGCCTAGCTCGCTTTGCGCGGTATCGAGCTCGGCGGCCTGTGCCAGGCATTTCGCTTCCCAGGCGACTTGCTGTTCATCTAGGGCGGCCCGGGCGCCCTGCAACGCGGCGGCCTGTTCCGTTCGCTCCGTTTCCCAAGCGGCCTGCCGTTCGCCTAGCTCGTTTCGCGCGGTATCGAGTTCGGTGGTCTGTTCCGCGCGGTTCGCTTCCCAGGCGACCTCTTGCTCGTCTAATGCCGTGCGGGCGGACTGCAACGCGGCGGCCTGCTCCAAGTGTTCTGCTTCCCATGCGGCCTGTTGCTCGTCTAACGCGGCGCGGACAGCCTCAAATTTAGCGGCCCGAGCCGAGCAATTCGCTTCCCAGGCGATATGCTGTTCATCTAGCGCAACCCGGGCGGCCTCTAGTTCACCAACCTGCTGTGATCGTTCTGTTTCCCAGGCGACCTGTTGTTCGTCTAACGCGGCGCGGGCGGTCTGCAACTCGGCGGCTTGCTCCAAGCGTTCTGTTTCCAATGCGGCCTGCTGCTCGTTCAGGGCGGCCCGGGCAGCCTCTAATTCACCAGCCTGCTGCGAGCATTTCGTTTCCCAGGCGGCTTGCTGTTCCTCGAACGCCAGGCGGCGGACGTCAAACTCCGCCTGCCGGGCAGCCGACTGTTCCGCTTCGGCCACCCGACAGACGGTCCACTCGTTGCGACTCGTTTCCCATTGCCGACGATCTTCCGCGATTGCAGCGGCTTGTGCCTCCAACGCAATCGCCCGCGACCGGATATCCGCATGGGCGGCATCCAACTCCGCGGCACGATCGGCCAATTGCCGCTGCGCCTCGGCATTGGATGCTTCGCTAGCGGCCTGCCGTTGTTCGAAGGCCAACTCCTGTCGTTGATGTTCCTCTCGCCATGCCGCCAACTGTTCGGACTTGGCCGTATGGAGGACCTCGACCTGGAAACGTTGCTCGTCCCATGCCTGTTGCTCGTCGTCCAAAAGACTGCGGGAATAGTCCAACTCGGCCATACGGACCTCGAAGTCGGCTTCGCGGGCATCCCACTGTTTTCGTGATTCGGCCTGCTGCAATTCCCATTGGACGCGAACCTGGTCCAGTTCGGCCCGTTTGGCCTGAAAATCCGCCTGCACCGTGTCGCAGGTGGCCTGCTGTTCGTCCAACATGCGCAGGCGCGACTCGATCTCAGCCAACTGCTGGTCGATCGCGTGCTGCTGTTCCTGCAAGTTCTCGCCGGGCGGGGCCACCTGGGCGGTTTCAATTACTTCCAGGTCGATGGTCCCGATGCTCAGGCAATCGCCCGTTTTCAGTACTGAATCGGTAAAGTTTCGGCCGTTCAGACGCGTGTCGGGCGACCAGCGGCGGATCACGGTCTGGCTGGGACCCCGGAGAATAAGGCAATGGACGGCCTGGATATTGTCCGCACGTAAACGCAGGGTACAATTAGCACCTGATCCGATCGTACACTTGGACGATTTCAGTCGTACGACCTGACCCCGGCGGGAAGGTCCTAGTATGCGCAAGGCGAGAAAGCCCGCGGCGGAGCGGTCCAAAACGTGGCACGCCCCAGACGTTTTATTAATAGTTTTTTCGCAGTTCATGGCAAGACCCTCTACGGCATTTAGCTTGCAGGGCGTGGCAGGTCAAAGGCCAAGAGGCGCATTCGAGGAAGATTGCTCCTTGGGCAAAAAGGGTTGATGATCTGTGCCGGTTTTGCCGATTATCGGATAGCAATCCCGGAGGGGAAACCCAGGGAGTACTGCAAAGTCCTACGTAGAACGGAATTTATTCCGTTGCCTTGCGTATTTCAGGTAAACGGAATGAATTCCGTCTACGATGCGATAGACAACTTTGCAGTTCTCCTGGAGGGGAACCCAGAGAGAACATACCCAGCGATTTCAAAACGGGCCGAACACCGCCCGCCAAGTGTCCCGGTGAGTTTTCCCGGGACGAGGGCCAACGGAATATTGCGAACATTTGTTGCAAATGCTTGTCCATTAAGCATTTGGGACTGGAAAAGCAGCCAGTGAGCCGGCTGCTATAATAATTCAGGTTTTTTTGATCCTTGTTGTATCGACTTGCGTAGTATAGTTTGGTTGCTTCGATGGTGTCGGGCTCATCTTTCGACACCGCACAAGCAGCTATCCGGAACAGACACTTTTTTTCAGAAGGGTTCGGCTACGGCTACCTGGAGGGGGGCATATCCTTCAGCGCGGCCCGAAGCGGACACCGAGGTGAATCCTATGAGCCGCAAAGACGCGATTTTGAGCATGCGCCAAGTGCTCGTTAAAAGGCGCGACGCACTCCGCAAAGCACTGGCAGGCGACTTGAGCCTGTTGAAGGAATTGCGGGCCCAAACCTCCGGCGACATGGTTGACGCCGCACTGGATTCCGTCCAGGACGAAATCAGCTCGCAATTGGCCGAGGTGGAAAGCCGTGAATTGACCCGCATCGAATACGCCTTGGAGCGGATGCGCAGCGGGCAGTTCGGCATCTGCGAAGGTTGCAACACGGGCATTCCCATGGCCCGCCTGAACGCCTTGCCCTATGCCACGTACTGCATCAAGTGCCAGCGCGAGGCGGAACGGCAAGGCGCCAGCAACGGTGGGTCTGCCGACGTCGATTGGAGCCGCTTGCTGGATACTTCCGGCGGCGATGCCGAACTCTCGATCAACGATATCGAGTTGGACGTGTCCTGATGTCGTCCCGCTACATATCGTGGTCGGCGCGGGCGGCGCTGGGCTGTGCGTGTGCGCTCTTGCTAGTGTGCGTGGTGGCGGCGCTGAGCGTCTCGCCCGCCGGCGCTGCCAAGGTCAAGCCCGTCGGCGGCCAACGCCCGGTCACGTCGCCCGAAGCGCGGGCCCAGTTGCAACAGGTTCTCGAGCAGAACGCGCCCGCGCTGGAGGCCCAGGCCACAGTCATCAAGGCTGTGGCGAAACTCTTTGGTCCCACCGTGGTACATATCGAAGCCGACGTGCCCCAGCGGACGCTGGTTCGGCATATCGAAGAAAACGGTTCCGGTGTGATCATCGAGCGGAAAGAGCGATTCTATGTGCTCACCAACCAGCACGTTTTTCGCAACGCCCCGGCCGATGACATTCGCATCTACCTGGCCGATGGCCGCCGGCTTCATCCGCAGCGCGTGCTTCAGGATGAAGCAACGGACGTCGGCGTGTTGGCCATCGACGCGCCCAACTTGATCGCCTCGCCCGTCGGCGATAGCGATCGCATGGAGATCGGCGACTTCGTGCTTGCCGTCGGCAGTCCGTTCGGCCTGAGCCATTCGGTCACCTTTGGCATCATCAGTGCCCGCGGGCGGCACGATCTCGACCTGGCCGACGCCTCGGTCCGTTTCCAGGATTTTTTGCAGACCGATGCGGCCATCAATCCCGGCAACAGCGGCGGTCCCTTGTGCAACTTGCACGGCCAGATCATCGGCATCAACACGGCCATCGCCAGCAATTCCGGCGGCAATGAGGGCATCGGTTTTTCGATCCCCATCAACATGTTCATGGCCGTGGCCCGGCAACTGATCGACACCGGCAAGGTAACGCGGGCATTCCTCGGCGTGAGTCTGGACGCCAAGTTCGGCCCGGCCATCGCCGCCGAGTTGGGCATGGCCCAGGCGACGGGCACGCGGGTTACAGCGATCACGCGCGGCGGGCCGGCCGAGGCTGCGGGCATTCACGAAAACGACGTTATCATCAAGCTCGACGGCACGCTCATCGAGGACGATGCGCATCTGGTGAACCTCGTCGGCCTGATCGAGGTCGGCAAGAAGGTCTCGCTGGAGATCTTTCGCGACGGCAAGACGCTCGTCATCCCGGTGGAAGTTGTCGATCACAGCAAGTTCGTGCCGTGAGGTAAGGGGCGACCGACGAAAAACTTCCGAATTTGGGTGGCATGCTTTAAGCCTTCTAGGCTAGGCATGTTCGCCGCCGGCATGCTTAGCCTAGAAGGCTTAAGGCATGCCACGCTCGCTGATACACGGAAGTTATTTATCGTCCGGTCCTAACCCTACCGACTGATTTCCACTCGATGCGGCTGCCGGGCCGGCAACGACGCCAGGTAATTGGCAAAGGCCTCGTTATACAGCGCGCCCGGCCGGCGCTGCCGCAATCGCTCTATGGCATCCGGGCCGGTGAACCCCAACTCGCACAGGATCAGTCCGGCAACCAGGGCCGAGCGGTTGAAACCCATGCCGCAGTGTGCTAGGACCCGGTGGCCGCTTTCGACCAACGACGCTCCCAGGCGGCCGATGGCGCGGAGCTTGGAAAGATCCGGCAGATCGTCGTCCTCGATGGGAAAGTAGATATAGAGGCACTGGTTGGGCACCGTGGGCACGCCCACGTCCAGATCGCCTTCCAAGTCGATGATCGTGTCGATGCGGCGGTCGTGCAATACCTGCCAGTCCTCGATGACTGGGGAGATGAACAACTGGCCGGCGTCGTCGACTTGAAAGACTTCCATACACTAATCGCTCGGTTCTTCCCTGCCCGCCGCACGGTTCAGCCCGCGTACGATCTTCTCGATCACCTTCTCTTTCTCCAGATCTATGGCCACTTCCATGTTATACTGGTGGGCGGGGATGCGGCGGCGATCGAAAACGGTCATGCCGGTCGTCAGTTCGCCCATCGTTTCCACGTCGCCAGCCATCTCCTGTGTGGTAAACAACTCGGGATACACCAGGGCCATCAACGTGATCGTGTCGTGTACATGAATCCCTTCCAGGCCGAACCGCTGCCGGTAGCCGCGAAAGGCCGAGGGCAGGATCTTCCGCAGCAAGGCGCCCACGCGTGTTGCCTCGTCGGGCAGTTGATTGTACAAGTCGAAGCTCAACGTGACGCGGTTCGTCACGTCCAGCGGGATCAGCGTCTTCGTGGAGGCTGAACGGAACACGGCTTGAGCGGCTGGCGGATCACAATACATGTTGAATTCGGCCGCCGGAGTATAGTTGCCCGATACGGCCACGGCCCCGCCGGCCACCACCACGCGTCCTACCAGGGAAGGCAACTCCGGGTCGCGTTGGAAGGCTCGGGCAATGTTCGTCAATGGCCCCAGGGCGACGATCGTGATGGCATCGGGGGCGGCGCGGACCTGATCGCAGATCACTTTCTCGGCCGGCAGCATGTGCTGCCGCTCGGCGACAGGCAGATCGGTCCCGCCGAGTCCATCCGGCCCATAGAGCCCGCGGCCTTCGGCCGGCAGGCCGACCTCGAGTTCCGGTTCCGATGCGGCCCCCAATCGCGGCAGTCGTGGCGGATCGAGTCCTTCCACAATCGCCTGCATGTTGCGCGTGGCCTGGGCCGGCGAGCAATTGCCACCGACAGCCGTCACGGCCACGACATCCAGTCCTGGATGAAACAGGGCGAAACACAAAGCCAAAGCGTCATCCACGCCCGGATCCACGTCAAGGATCACTTTTCTGGCCATATTCATATCCCGTGGGGACCGCGGAACTTCTGCAAATAGTGGACATCTCCACTTTTCGGCACATTGCCCTTATTCTATCCCCCGAAGCAGCCATAGCAAGGGGCCGACACATAGCAAGGGGCCGACCGGCTGAATGAAGAGAAGAGACCCGTCCGGGTTTCCATACAGCCGTAATGGGTGGGCCGAGTAGCGCAAGTCCCACCAATGTAGAAATCCGAAAAACGAAGCACGAAACTCGAAACAAATTCAAAGAAGAAAATTCAAAGGCAGAAAACCACCGTTTTGAATTTTGTTCTTTGCGATTTCCGATCGGGGTACCCGCTTGCGGGTCGCGGATTTCGACATTCGTATTTCCTTTCTCGATGGCGTCACGATCGAGGAAACGGAACGTCCGCTCACGGCGTGTTGGGCGCAGCGGCCGGATTGGGCGTGGCACTGAGCTGCGAAAGAACCTGCAGCAGTCCATTCAAATGCGCCATCCGTGGGCCAAAACGATCGACGAACTCATTGAGCATGAACTCGCCTTCCATCATGTTCTCGAAATTGTCGCCGATCTCGCGAGTGACGTTGTCGAGGAATTCGGTTTGCACTTTTCCCAAGGCCTCGGCCGCCGCACGGCAATTCCGCGCCAAACGCGGATTGGCCTGCTTCCATTGGCCCAACTCTTGGGAACGCTGGCGATGCGACAAGCTGAGTTGGCCAACCAACTCTTCCAGCAATTCATTCTGACGGTCCTGGCCCGCCAAAAGCTGCCGCAATAAACCGCCGACTTCCGAGTCATTAGAACGGACCCCCGCTACCGGCGGATGGTAGGAAGGCTGGCTAACGTCGATTTGGCTGTATAACGGCGGACGGCCACGGGAGGGGTCTTGAGTCATGCGATCGTTTCCTTTCTATTCCAGTATAAACAGAAATTGCAAATTTTGTCGAGGACTTGTCCGAGAATTCTTGGGCAACTATCCATAATTCTCGGCGCGTTAAAGTTGCTCCGCCGATTCGCCCGATTCACCATCCGCTGACAACGCAGTGTTGCCAGCAGACACCATGATGTGCGAAATATAGGAAAACTGCATAGTCTGCATTGCAAGGGAGGCTTGCGTGGACCAGGGCAAGAATCATTCCAAGCCAGCCATTGGTTTTCTCACCGTGATCGATCACCCGCAACATGGGTTATTTGGCGGCTATCTCGTATTGAATCTCGCTGGCCGGCCGCTGGAGTTCCATTGCACGGCCCCCATCAAGCCCAACCGGGCACAACAGATCCTTTACGGGCCGACCTTGGAATCGTTCCTGTATGGAGAGCAGATTGGTTCCACGCTGTTGGGGCATGCCAAGATCAGCCCTTGGGTTGTATGCACCGACCGCGAGCCGGTCTTGTCGCTGCGCGATCTGGTCGATCTGCCGGTGGCCCTCGTGCTGCCGCCCGACGAGCCATCGGAATCGAGCGACACGGGCCAGCAAGACCATGCGGCGGCTCTGCGCGTGGTTGCCCCGCACGCCCGTGGCTACCGCCTGGTTACCTTCGAGTTGGGGCGCAATCGATTGGCCCTCTCGCCGCAGAAGAGCGACGATCGTAAGCTCCTCTGCGAGCGGTTAAGCGAACCCGCCGCGGCGTTGGATCTGTGGGAGCCGTTCACGCGGATTCGCGAGGCCATTGAAGAAGCGCAGCAATCAGCGAGATGACCAGCCAACCGACCAACAACGACCTACCTTCGGAGCCCTACACAGCGGAATTCGCGTCGCAGCCGCGGAATGGATTCCGCGCTACGGAGTGTGTGGCGGACACGTGTACGCACTGGCAGCCGCCGTCGCCGCCGGACGTGGTTTCCTGCGATTTCCGTTTCAATGTGGAACCAATCGTCACGGGCTGGAACCGCGCCTTGGAACGCCCCTTGGCCATAGACGTCGCGACGGTCCCGCTCGTTGCGGCCGCGCCGCGGGCGATCCAGGTTCCCATTCGCCGCACGTCGATTCGCCTGCGGAGTTTCCAATTCCCCGAGCCGGGTGAAACGCCGCGCGCAACTCCGACAGCCGCCGCCCCTGCCGTTTCGGTCCCAGCCGCCGGCGGCGGGCTGACGCGGCACGTCACGCGGATTCGCCCTCCAGACGACGTGATTAAGCTGGAGGACCGGCTGAGTTACCTGCTGCAACCGCCCTTGGAAGCGCTGTTGTCCGATCGCGAGTTGGCGATGCCCTTTCGGCCGTTCCCCTTCCAGTTCGAAGGCGTGGCCTTTCTTTATCCGCGGCATGCGGCGATCCTGGCCGATGAAATGGGCTTAGGAAAGACCATGCAGGCGATCACGGCGATCCGCCTGCTGCTTTGCCGGGGCGAGATCCGCAGTATCCTGCTGGTCTGCCCCAAGCCGTTGGTGACGAACTGGCTGCGCGAGTTTCAACTCTGGGCGCCCGAAGTGCCGGCCCTGGCGATCGAGGGCGACCAGGCCCGGCGGGCCTGGCAATGGCGTCTGCCGGACGTGCCGCTGCGGATCGCCAATTACGAAGTCTTGATTCGCGATCGCGAGATCCTTGAGCGGGGCGAAGATGGCCGGCCGATACCTTTCGACCTGGTAGTATTGGACGAGTCGCAGCGGATCAAGAACCGTGGCAGCACGACCAGCGAGGTCGTCCGCGGCCTCTCGCGGCGGCGGAGCTGGGCCTTGACCGGTACGCCCGTGGAAAACTCCGCCGAGGATCTCGTGGGTATCTTCGAATTCCTGGCGCCGGGGTTCCTCTCTCCGGAAATGAAGCCGCGGAAGATGGGCCGCACGGTGAGCGACTATGTCTTGCGGCGGACGAAGGAGCAAGTGCTGACGGAGATGCCGCCCAAAATGTTCCGCGACGCCAAACTGGATCTCTCGCCCGAGCAGCGCGAGACCTACCGCCTGGCCGAGGAAGAGGGCATTGTCCGCCTCACGGAGATGGGTGAGGGGGCCACGATCCAGCACGTTTTCGAACTCGTGCTGCGGCTGAAGCAGATCTGCAACTTCGACACGGCCACGGGGACCAGCTCGAAGCTGGAGCGGCTGGAGGCCGACTTGGAGGAGGTTGCCGACAGCGGGCGCAAGGCGATCGTCTTCAGCCAGTGGGTGGGCACGATAACGCGGCTGGCGAAGGCTCTGCGGCGCTTCGGGCCGTTGGAATACCACGGCAAGGTGCCTCATTCCCGCCGCGACGCCGTGATCCGCCAGTTCCGCGACGACCCGTCGGCCCACGTGATGCTGATGAGCTACGGGGCCGGCGCGGTGGGCCTGAACTTGCAGTTCGCCAGCTACGTGTTCCTCTTCGATCGCTGGTGGAATCCGGCCGTCGAGGACCAGGCGATCAACCGCGCCCATCGCATCGGCGCTACCGGCCCGACTACGGTGACGCGATTCCTTGCCCTGGACACGATCGAAGAGCGGATCGATCGCGTGTTGCAGGAGAAACGCGAGCTATTCGAGACCATTTTCTCCAACGCCGAAGGTCCGGGCAAGCTGGGGCTCACGCAGGACGAACTCTTTGGGCTCTTCGCCCTGCCCGGGCGCGGAGCTTCGAAGCGTGCGGCCTGACTTTGGAGTGCGGTCTGCATCGGTCGGCATTGGCGCGAGCGTAGGCCGTGTACAATCGCAGCGCAGTTCCGGCATGGGCATCTGTGGCATCGGCAAGTATCTGCCCGGCACGTTCCGCGATTGTGTCCCCCAGCTCTCAACGGTGGCGTATTGCAGAGACTCCAAGTCGCGAAGCATTTCCTCCCATTCCAGCTTTTCCCCCACGGCCTCCAGGCGGTCCTGTAATTCCTTGTGCAAGAACAATGCCAGAAAACTGCAGGAGATGTGCGCGCGAATCGTCCCGTCGCGCTTGTAGAAGATCCTCCGCCTGCAACTGCGCGATCGTTTCCGCGCTAATCATGCCCCAGTCAGCCACGATGCAGATCGAGCGGATGCTGTACTCGGCGCGACCCACAAACTCTCGGAACGCCACGGAGGGCGTTCCCTACAACTTTACGGTTTCACCGTCGTGTGCTGTCCTAGCACGTACCAATCGTTCACGCCGCTGCCGAAGATCGTGTCGTGCGCGCCGACATCCTGGAACGAGACCGTGGGGCTGGATAACATCGTCGAATTCCTGGCGCTGGCCAAGAGGCGGCGGGCGCTGTACCCGTACATCAGCCGCGACCCCTGATCGAGCAGATCGAGCAGGGCCTGGTCGTTCGTGTCTTCGTTGGTCGTGCCGGCAAAAATGATGTTCTCCGTGCCCTCGGCATACAGGTTGCTGTTGCCGCTGCCGCCGATGATCAGATTCTTGCCCGCGCCGCCGGTGATCGTGTCCGTGCCGCTGCCGCCGATCAGGATATTGTCGCCGCTTCCCCCGGTGATCGTGTCGTTGCCCGCCCCACCCACGATCTCCGCCGTGGCCGCCGGCCCGCCCGTGAGCACATCGGCATAGGCCGTGCCGATGAGCTTGTTGATGACGCCCGTGATTGCGAGCGTCGTGTTCCAGGGGGCAATCGATTGCGTCTGGCCCTTGTCGAGGCCGAGTTTGACTTGTACACCCGCCGTGTCGTGGCTGAAGTCCAGCGTGTTGTAGCCGCCCGTATCGATGACGGAGACGGGCACGGAACTGGAATTGAGCGTGTAGTAAGTGTTGCCGCTGCTGCCGTTGAGTTCGAGTTTCTGCACCGCGGCGATCTGCATCGCCAGGCCGTTGGCCGTGACCGTGTTGCCGGCCAGGGTGAAGGTGTTGGTGCCGATCGAGCCGACCACCGTCGCCTGGTTGTTCGTGGAACCGGTAAGACCCTGGACCAGGACCTCCTGTGGAAGCGGGGCGCTGGAGCTATTGGGAAGGTCGACCGATACGCTGTTGGCCTGGCCGGCGGGGCAATCGATCGTGATGGTGTCGGTCGATTTGAAGGGGAGCGTGGTCAGTACGGCCTTGGCGATGTTGTTGTAAACCTCGACCTGGCTGCCCGAGAACGACAAGGTCACGTTGCCGCCCAGGCTCGTATTCAGAGGAATCTGGATCCCGGAACTGACTGAAATGTCCAGTGGGCCGATCGAGGCCGTGTGGCCCAGGGAGTCGGTAACCGTGGCGCTGAAGGCGGGCGACGTTTTCGCCTGGCTGTCAGTGGGCGTCCAGGTGAAGGTCTGCGTGGCCGCACTGTATTGCATGCCGGCGGGCATTGTGCCCGGCGTTACCGTGACCGTAACGCCGCTGGGAGCGTTGGTCTTCACCGCATAGGTGTAAGTCAGGCCGACACTGGCCGACGTGGCGGGGGTCGAGGTCACCGCCAGGCTCGTGTAGACCTGGAGTTGGACGGCTGGCGAACTGAGGCTGTCGACGTTGGCGGTTTCGCTCAGGGAAGAATCGCCGGCATCGGTCACCGCTATGCTCTGGGCGGTCTGCGTGGCCGTGAAGGTGTGTGTGCCGCTTAGCAGCGTGGTGCTGCCGTTGGTATCGAATACCTGCGAGGTCGACGTGGCCGTGCCCGAGCCGATGGCGATGCCGTCGGCGTAGATCGTCACCAGGTCGCCGACGGTGAGGCCGGAAACCTTGAACTGCAGCTCCTGGGAGGTCGTCGAATTGTTCGCCGTTGTGTAGGACGACGCGGCTTGACCGGACGGCTGGAAGGCGATCGAGGTGGGCGCGGTGGGTGTGTCGGAGGCCCAGGGGTTGGTCGTCTGGCCGGTAGCCGTGTCGGCCACGACATTGACCGTGAAGGTGCGCGTGGTGGGCGTGTTCGTGCCGTCGTCGAAGGCCGTGACGGTCACGGTGAAGGTGCCCGTCACGCCCTTGGGGGCGCGCAGCATCAAGACGCCGTTTTGCGTGTCGGTGATGATGCTCGCCGACGTGATCTTGACGGGGCTGTTCAGATAGTCGATACCCTGGGAGTTGGCCGTCGTCGGCATCGAATCAAGGGCCTGGAGGACGGTCTGCGATTTGCCGCCGTAAGTGATTGTCTGGTCGACCGTCTGGAAGCCGAACAGCGTATAGCCGTAATCCAGGCTCCGCGTCGGCCCGTCGGTAACGAAGAACTCCGAACTGCTGGTATTGGCCGTGCTCGTGCGGGCCATCGCCAACGAACCGGCCGACGTATAGTCCAGGTCCGGGTTGAATTCTTCGTCGATCATCGTGGTGGACCCGAAGCTGGAAGGCCATGCATTGACGTCGGCCCCGCTGTTGATCTGGGGTGGGTTGTTGCCGCCCTGGATCAGGGCGAATGTGCTACTGGTCTCGGCCCGATAGATATAATCGCCGTCGTAGAAGCCGTCGTTGACCAGGTTTTCGATCCAGGTTGCGGTCTTGGGGGTGAGGTTGTCGAACAACTCGAAGGTCATCGTTCCCAGGCCGCTGATATTGAACTCCACGCTCTTGTTGGTCCGCGGCATGACGGTCGGCGTGACGTCCGACGGGTTGGAGGTAGTCACGCCGAAGTTGACGGTCTTGCCCGAGGTCGGGTCGCTGCCGTTGAGGGCCACGAGCACGGAGGTGCCGGCCGGCAGGGTGACGTTGGAAATCGCATTCAGGCCGACCGAAGAGAGCAGCCGCCGCTGTTCCAGGCTCTCGAAGCCCAGCCGCCGCGTCCGGGGAGAAACGACCTTCTTTGTAGGAGTCGTCCGCGCGGCTGATCCGATTCTGCTTCCGCCGAGATATTTGCTCATAACGTTCCGCTTTCAACCTATTCATAGGGCCATTTCCGCCTTGAAATGATACAACACGTTGCGACTGCGGGAATTTACCGTCATTTCAAAGCCTATATATCTGTGATAATCGATCGGCGTTTCACTTTCCAGTAATGGAAACGAGCCGCTTGTTGAACTTTGGACCAGTCTCCGCTAGATTGAACGCGTTTCCTACACCCCTACCTTCGGCAAAATTATTATGACCGCTGCAAATACCCAATCCCGCGCTATGTTGCAAAAACTGGCCCACAAGGCCATGTGCGACCGAGGACTGTTCCCGGACTTCTCCACTGAGGCCCTGGCCGAGGTCGCCCGCATCCAGGCCCCGGCAGTGGGCCAAGACGGGATCCGCGATTTGCGCAGCCTGCTCTGGGCCTCGATCGACAACGACGACTCCCGGGACCTCGATCAACTATCGGTCGCCGCAGCCCTGCCCGGCGACAAGATCAAAGTGCTTGTGGCCATTGCCGACGTGGATGCGGTCATCGATGGACTGGCGGCGATCGACGGTCATGCTCGGCATAATACGACCTCGGTCTACACGGCCGCGGAAATCTTCCCGATGCTGCCGGAAAAGCTCTCGACCGACATCACGTCGCTGGGACTGTCCGCCGAGCGGCAGGCGATTGTTGTCGAGATGGTCGTGGCGGCCGACGGATCGGTGCAGGAATCGGCGATTTATCGGGCCTGGGTGCGAAATCGGGCCAAATTGGCCTACAATAGCGTGGCCGCCTGGTTGGAAGGGGGCACCGCGCCGGCGGCGGTCGCGGATGTGCCGGGGCTGGACGAGAATCTGCGACTGCAAGACCGGGCGGCCCAGGCGCTCAAGGGGCTGCGGCAACAGCACGGTGCCCTGATGTTCGAAACGCTGCAGGGACGGGCCAAGTTCGAGGGCGACGAGGTTTGCGGCCTGGAGGTCGAAAAGACCAATCGGGCCAAGCAACTCATCGAAGATTTCATGGTGGCCGCCAACAGCGTGACCGCCGAGTTCCTGGAGAGCAAGAAGTTCCCCTGTTTGCGCCGCGTGGTCCGCACGCCCAAACGCTGGGAGCGGATCGTCGAAATCGCCCAGCAGCATGGGTGCAAATTGTCGGCCGAACCCGATTCGCGCGCACTCAATGACTTTCTCGAACGGCAGAAAGCGGCCGATCCGCTTCGATTCCCAGACTTGTCGCTGGCAGTGATCAAGTTGCTCGGGCCTGGCGAATATGTGGCCGAAACCCCGGGCGATACCGCGGCGCTAGGGCATTTTGGCTTGGCCGTGGAGCATTATTCGCACTCCACCGCCCCCAACCGCCGCTATCCGGATATCATTACCCAACGGCTGTTGAAGGCCGCCATGACGGGCCGGCCCGCGCCTTACGCCCAAAACGACCTCGAAGCACTGGCCCTGCACTGCACGCAGCAGGAAGATGCGGCCAAGAAGGTCGAACGCCAGGTGGCTAAATCGGCCGCGGCGATGCTCTTGCAAGCGAAAATCGGCCAGCGGTTCGATGCCATTGTCACCGGGGCTGCCGAGAAAGGCACCTGGGTGCGGGTCATTAGCCCCCCAGTCGAAGGGAAACTGGTTCAGGGTACCCAGGGCGTGGACGTGGGTAGTAGAATTCATGTGCAACTACTGCACACCGACGTGGAACGTGGGTTTATCGATTTTGGGAGGGTGGGGTAGATTTCGTAATATACTTGGTTGACCATCGACGCCGCCGCGCTACCATTTTGACAAGCCAATTGGGCCTCCCTTAAATTCGACAGAGTTTTCTGTTAGAATTATTTGAAATACAGCCTCAACCTCGCGCCCTGGGGATCCCTTCGTGAACAACTCTGCAACCACACCGACGACTGCGGGACTGGAGCTTGGCTTGTTGAGTTCGGAGTACGTCGAACAAGTCTATTCCGTCTACCAGGAAGATCCGGCTAGCGTATCCGCGGAATGGCAGCAGTTCTTCGAGTCGTTGCAAACCAAGCCCAACGGAGTGCAGCGACCGCGGGCGGCAGCCTTGCGGCCGTCGCCAAGTCGCGTATCGAGTGTGGCGGTCGCTTCAGCCGCGGTGGCGACGACCAGCAGCGAGGTCGCGCCGTCGGCCGCCAAAGCCGGCAATGGTGCAACCGCGGTAGCGCCCGCCGCGCCGACGGGCAATGGCGCGGCGCCGGTCCAAGCTCGGATTGAAAAGCCCGACGTGCCGGCGGTTCCAGAGCCGGTTGCCGGCAACGGCGCGACGGCCGGCCCGCTGGCGGTCGACGGCAACCGCGCAATCGAATTGCAAACGCAGGGCCGCATGCAGGAGAGCGTCGACCTGTTGATTCGCAACTACCGGGTTCGCGGACACCTGATCGCCAAGGTCGACCCGCTGGGCATCCCCCGCCCCATGCCGCCGGAGTTGGAGCCGAAGTTCTGGGGGCTCTCGGAGGCGGATCTCGACCGGCAGTTTTCGACCTACTTACTGGCCGGTTCCAACTCGCAGACACTCCGCGACATCATGGAGCGGCTGCGCAACACCTATTGCGGGTCGATCAGTGCGCAGTTCATGCACATCGACGATCTGGAAGTGCGTGAGTGGCTGCAAGGGCGGATGGAGGAATCGCAGAACCGCCTGAAACTTTCCCGCGACGAACAGATCCGCATTCTCACGCGGCTGACCGACGCCGTGATCTTCGAGGAGTTCATCCGCCGCAAGTTCGTGGGGGCCAAGAGTTTTTCGCTGGAAGGGGCCGAAAGCCTCATCCCCTTGTTGGACATGGCCATCGAAAAAGCCGCCACGCAGGGCACCGAATCGATCGTCATGGCCATGGCCCACCGGGGCCGGCTCAACGTCCTGGCCAACATCATCGGCAAGTCGCCGCAAGACATCTTCCGCGAATTCGAGGACATCGATCCCGAGCTGTACCGCGGCGGCGGCGACGTCAAGTATCACCTGGGCTATTACAACGACTACGTCACTTCCACCGGCGGCAAGGTCCACCTTTCGCTGTGTTTCAATCCCAGTCACCTGGAGTTCGTCAACCCGGTGGCGCTGGGGCTCACGCGGGCCAAGCAGGACCGCGGCGCGGACGTCGAGCACCAGCAGAGCATGGCTATCCTGATCCACGGTGACGCCGCCTTTATCGGCGAAGGGATCGTGCAGGAGACGCTCAATCTGAGCGAGTTGCCCGGTTATGCGGTGGGTGGCACGGTCCACGTCGTGATCAACAACCAGATCGGCTTCACGACCCCGCCGGAGCAGAGCCGCTCGACGACCTACGCCACCGACATCGCCAAGATGCTGCAGATCCCGATCTTCCACGTCAACGGCGAGCGACCGGAAGCCGTGGCCCAGGTGATCAACCTGGCATTGGATTTCCGCGCGACCTTCCGCCGCGACGTGGTGATCGACATGTATTGCTACCGCCGCTGGGGCCACAACGAGAGCGACGAGCCGGCGTTCACCCATCCTTTGCTCTACCGCTGGATCGAGAACCACAAGTCGGTCCGCGATGCCTACCTGGAACATCTCCTGGCCTTGGGCGAGGTGACGCGGGCCGAGGCCGACGAGATCGCCGCGCACCGGCGGGAGAACCTCGAGTATGCCCTCTCGCTGGCCCGCCGCGACGATTTCGTGCCGCGGCCGAAGGTCTTGGGCGACGTTTGGAAACGCTACCACGGCGGTCCCGAGCGGCTGGACGACGACGTGGAGACGGGCGTGCCCCAGCCGCGGCTGACCTCCTTGCTGCACCGGCTGACCGAACTGCCCGACAACTTCCATCTGCACCACAAACTGAAGCGGATGCAGGAGAGTCGGCGGCAGATGGCGGCCGCCGCGCAACCGCTGGACTGGTCGGCGGCCGAGGCCCTGGCCTACGGTTCGCTGTCGCTGGACGGCTACCGCGTCCGCCTCTCGGGGCAGGACTCGATCCGCGGCACGTTCAGCCACCGGCACGCGGCCTTCTACGACACCGAGGACGGCCATAGTTACTTCCCGCTGAAGAACCTCTCGCCGGAACAGATGCCGATCGAGATCTACAACAGCCCCTTGTCGGAAGCGGGTGTGCTGGGTTTCGATTATGGCTACAGCCTGGGCTATCCGGACGCCCTGGTGCTCTGGGAGGCGCAGTTCGGCGACTTCGCCAACGTGGCCCAGGTGATTATCGACCAGTTCATCCTCAGCGCGGAGGAGAAGTGGCGGCACCTCAGCGGCATCGTGCTCTTGCTGCCCCACGGTTTCGAAGGCCAAGGCCCCGAACATTCCAGCGCGCGGGTCGAGCGGTTCCTGCGGTTGGGCAACGACGAGAACGTGCAGGTCGTCGTGCCCAGCACACCGGCGCAGTTCTTCCACGTGCTGCGGCGGCAGGCCATCCGCCGCTGGCAAAAGCCGCTGGTCGTGCTCACGCCCAAGAGCCTGCTGCGGCATCCGGCCTGCGTCTCGCCCTTGGAGGACCTGGCCCGCGGCCGCTTCCAGCGCGTGATTCCCGATGCGAGGATGGCGGGCAAGCAGCCCAGCCGCGTGCTGCTGTGCAGCGGCAAGGTATATTATGAGCTTCTGGAGGTCCGCAACCAGCGGCACTCGGACGTGGCGATTGTGCGCCTGGAGCAACTGCACCCGCTGCCGCAGTCGCAATTGAAGGCGGCCTTGGAGCCTTTTTCCGACGGCACACCCGTGGTCTGGGTCCAGGAGGAGCCTCGGAACATGTCGGCCTGGTACAGCCTGAAGATCAAGTTCGGCGACACGCTCTTCGGGCGGTTCCCCTTCTCCGAGGTCACGCGGCACGAGTCGGCCACGCCGGCCACCGGTTCGGCTTGTTGTTATCGCCTGGAGCAGAAGGAACTTCAGGCCCGCGCGTTTGGCGAACATTGACAGGTCAATTTCAGAAGTATTGTTGGGTTTAGATTGTAAGGTGGGACCAGATTGCGAAGCGAGCGCCGGCCCACCATGAGTGGCTGGAAAGGAAAGTGGTGGGCCTGCGCTCGCAAGCGCGCTGGTCCCGCCCTACGAATTCCCCACCGACCCTGCGTCGGTGGACTAATGATTGGATGGCTATGAAACACGAGATCAAGGTTCCTACCGTCGGCGAATCGATTCAGGAGGTCCAGATCGGCAAATGGCTCAAGGGCGAAGGGCAATGGGCCAACAGGGACGAGAACCTGGTGGAGATCGAGAGTGACAAGGCCACGGTCGATCTGGCCGCGCCGGCCGCCGGCATTCTGGTCCAAGTATTGCACCGCCAGGGCGACGTGGTGCCGGTGGGAACGTTGATCGGCTACTTGGAAGAGGCCCCGCGGCCCGACGGTTCGAAAACCGCGACCCCGGCAGCGCCCGTACCCGCCGCCATTGCGCCGACGTCGCCGTCATCGGCTCCAGCGGTACTGGCTGCTGCCTCGCCCCATCCGGCATCGCCACCACCGACTGCCACCACCGCGCCCCATCCGGCGGCGCCTTTGCCCGCACCGGCCGGCGATGGCAAGAACGCCCAACTCGTGCCGTCCGGCGGCCAGTCGGCGACGCAGGTGAGTGCCCTGCACGGCGCGCCGCCGCGCGCCGAGGAGATCGTGCCTATGACGTGGCTCCGCCGCCGCATCGCCGAGCGGTTGGTCGAGGCTAAGAACACCGGCGCGCTGCTGACCACGTTCAACGAAGTCGACATGTCGGCCGTGATCGAGATCCGGCAGCAGTATCGCGAGGCCTTCCAGCAGCGCTATGGCACGAAACTGGGTTTCATGTCGTTCTTCGTCAAGGCCGCGATCGAGTCCTTGAAGGCCTGCCCGGAGTTGAACGCCGAAATCCGCGACAACAACATCGTCTACCGCAACTTCTACGACATCAGCATCGCCGTCAGCGGCGGCAAGGGGCTAGTGGTGCCCGTGCTCCGCAACGCCGAGTTGCTGAGCTTCGCTGAGATCGAGCAGGCGATCGGTGACTTCGGCACCCGGGCTAAATCGGGCCAGTTGAAGCCTGAGGAGTTGATGGGCGGCACGTTCACGATTACCAACGGCGGCGTTTTTGGCTCGATGCTTTCCACGCCGATCGTCAATCCGCCGCAGAGCGGCATCCTGGGCCTGCACGCCATCCAGGACCGGCCGGTAGCCCGCGACGGCCAGGTCGTCATCCGGCCGATGATGTACGTGGCCTTGACCTACGATCACCGCATCGTCGACGGACGCGAGGCGGTCGGCTTCTTGAAGCGGATCAAGGAGTTCATCGAGGAGCCGTCAAGGTTGCTGCTGCAAGTCTAGGATTCACTACTTGAACTCCAGCTTCTTGGAAAGCTCGGCGAGTTCTTCTACGGTCAAGAGGATCTGTCGGGCCACAATGGAGTTCTTCTGGTTGCCGGGCGTGAGGTCCGTCGCCGTCATGTAAATGGGACAGATATCGGCTTGATCGGGATTGCCGCGGCAGTACTCCAATTCAAACTGAGTTGCCGATGCGCCGCGTTTTATCTCGATTGTGGGCAGAACGGGCAAAGAGCCGATCTGCTTCGAAGAAACCGCCGCGACGACCTGGCGTGCTGACCCCGGGGCAACCGTCGCCTTTTTGCTTAGCATCCAGCGCGAACAAGTCTCGCAATAGGCGCGCCGGGCACCCAGTAACGTAACCGCTCCACAAAGGCCGGCAGCCATCGACCAATCAACCACAAAGAAAGTCCAGTTCATGTAAAGATTGGGCTGTTTCTTCTGATTTCCAAGATCATGAGAATCGAGAATGACGTCATGATGCATGCGGAAATTGATAACTGTCGGCAAGAGGTCGACGCGCGTCAGAACCCTAACTCCTCTACTAATCACCAGGTAGGCATGGAAGGAGCCGAGAAACATCACGGAAGCAAGGAAAACCCCCAAACCAGCGGCTACATACGGATTACGACAGTGGGCAAAGCGAAAGAGAGAAGAGGCTTGCCAGCCCAAGATACCCCCGGCAAACAGCGGCACGATGACAAACAAGTAGAAACCCCAGCAGAAAACTCCCGCAAGAGCAAATGCCAGAACGAACGATCCCAGCAAGCTTATTGGCAAGGCAATCGTGAGCAGTTTGAACCAATCGCACTTGCCACTAGGGCGATAATCGCCCAAACGGAAGAACTTAGCAACGAACATGATCACATCCTCTAACTAGTCGCCAGCCAGGCAACTGAGGACTTCAGTTTACTCCTTGCAGGTCATTATTACCAGCATGGCAGCGGTATTTAGCGGACAACGGTGTTCTCGATCAACACGAGTTTCAACGCCTGCTGTCCTAACGTAGCAAGTGCCCTACGACCGGACAAACCGGCCAACCGAGGTCACGAGCAAAGCACAGCGACATTGGCCGTGTATTTGCCGGCGCAAGAACTGCCGCCAAAGAACTGCCGCCGATTGACTCTTCGTCGAGTGGTCGTTAAAGTGTTACTTTGTGCAAGTTGTTGTCTTTCTTTTTGACATATTCCAATAGGGTTTTCACGCATGGCGCACGACGTAACGTTGATTTTGGGGGATGGGACAGGTCCGGAACTGGCGGAGGCGGCACGTTTGTGCATCGACGCCACCGGGGTGAAAATCCTCTGGGACCCGCAAGAGGCCGGTGTGGATGTCATGGAGCGGACGGGTACCCCTCTGCCGGAACCCCTTCTGGCCAGCATCCGCCGCACGCGCTGCGCCTTGAAGGCCCCCATCACCACGCCCGTGGGCAAGGGCTTTCGCAGCGTCAACGTGCAGCTTCGGCAGGAGTTCGAACTTTACGCCTGCGTCCGCCCTTGCAAGTATTATCCGGGCGTTCGCACGTTCTTCAGCAGTGTGCCGGTCGACCTAGTGATCGTCCGCGAGAATACGGAAGACCTGTACGCCGGCATCGAGTTCGAGGCCGGCGCAGCCAAGACATGCGAATTGATCGATTTCATCAACCGCGCAGCGAATGGCAAGTCGATCAAGACCGCGTGCGACTCGACCGGCATTTCGATCAAGCCGATTAGCGTCTTCGGTAGCGAGCGGATCGTTCGCTACGCCTTCGACTACGCCCGGGCAAACGGCCGCAAGAAGGTCACAGCCGTACACAAGGCCAACATCATGAAGCACACCGACGGCCTTTTCCTGGCCACGGCCCGGAAGGTGGCCGAGCAGTTCCCGGACATCGAGTTCGAGGATCGCATTGTCGACAACATGTGCATGCAGTTGGTGCAAAAGCCGGAGCTTTACGACGTGCTCGTGCTGCCCAACCTCTATGGCGACATCCTCAGCGACGTATGCGCCGGACTGGTGGGCGGCCTGGGAGTCGCCCCCGGTGCGAACATTGGCGCCAACGGGGCCATCTTCGAGGCCACCCACGGCAGCGCCCCCAAGTACAAGGGGTTGAACAAGGTCAATCCGGTGGCCCTGATCCTCTCTGGGGCACTGATGCTGCGGCATCTCCAGGAGAAGGATGCGGCCGATCGTTTGGAGCGGGCGGTTGCCGCTGTGATCGCCGAAGGACGCGACGTGACCTACGACATGAAGGCCAATCGTAACGACCCCACCGCGGTAGGGACTCAGGAAATGGCCCAGGCGATTTGCCGGAAACTGGCGGCCGGCGCGTAAATTGGCCTTTTTCCGTCCGCCCGCTTTCATGTAAACTCCCTACGCCGGCCAAACCTTGGCGGGCACCTAAATTACGGACTCGCTGCATGGAGGCGGCCGTCATGGAAAACGACCGTTGGAAGGCCGGCCTGCTGGTCTTAGTCCTCTTGGCCGGGCTAAGTGTTATTGGTCCTCTGTTGGCCGCGCCCTACATTCCCCTCGTCGATCCCGACGAGGGGTTGCACGCCTCGATTGCGCAACAGATGGTCGAAAGCGGCGATTGGATCGTGCCGCGCCTGCTGCACGAACCGTTCCTCGACAAGCCCATCCTGTACTTTTGGGCCATCGCGGCTTCGCTGAATGCCTTCGGCATGTCGGAAGCGGCCGTCCGCTTGCCGGGCCTGCTGTTCGGCATGTTGGGCATGCTTACCACGGCGGCCGTGGCATGGCGGATGCTGGGCTATCGCACTGGATTGATTGCGGGCGTGTTCTATAGTTCGATGATCCTGCCGCTGGCCCTGGTTCAAATGACTACCCACGACGTAGCCCTGATACCGTGGGTCAACCTGGCAATGTTGTGCTTCTGGGAATCGGACGGAGTTTCCGCGCGGCGGGCCTGGGCGTATACCGGGACGGCCGGCGTGTTGCTGGGCCTGGCCATTTTGACCAAAGGGCTGGTGGGCGTGGCCCTGGTGGGAATCACCTACGGCGGATATCTCGTCGTTTCACGGCGACTGCGGCTGGTCCATTGTTTTCGCGCCGTACTGGTCTTGATCGTGGCGGCAATCATTGGCTCGTCGTGGTACATTGCCGTAGAGCAGTCCAATCCGGGATACCTGCGCTACTACTTCTTCGAGCGGCACGTGCTCGGTTTCCTTACGCATACGCAACCACATGGCCAGGCTGCATGGTGGTACTACTTTCCCATCCTCATCGGCGGCGGTATCCCTTGGGTCGGATACCTGCCGGTGCTGGTTCAAGATGCCGTCTACCGCTGGCGGAACCAAGTGCCCGCCGTGACCGACGCCCGTGGCGGCCGGCCGCTGTTGTTTCTGGCCTGTTGGTTCATCGGCTGCACGCTCTTTCTCACGCTCTCGCGCTCGAAACTACACACCTACATCTGGCCGGTTTTTCCGGCGTTGGCGATCCTCACGGCCGTCGTCTGGGCACGGAAGATCGATGGGACGCTTTCTGACGGCGCTAGGCGTTGGATGGGCCGGATCGTCTGGTTCACCTGCCTGATCGGTCCGTTGGGCCTGCCGGTCACGCTGGCGGCGGCACAGATTGCGCTGCCCACGCGGTTCTCCTTGCCGGTCTGGATGCTCGCGGTCGTGGTAGCGATGACATCCCTAGCGCCGCTTGTGAGTTGGGTACGCGGCCGGGACCGCTTGACGCTCGGACTGGCGACAGCGACCGTCTGCGCTCAACTGTTCGTCCTGTTGTGTTACGCTGTGCCCCAGGTTGCCTGGGGGCTTTCCGGCCGCGAACTGGCCGATTATCTCAATCGCACGCGGAACTTACCCTCGAGGATGCTGATGACCCAGGAGCGCATCGGTTCGGTGGTTTTCTATCTTGATCGCGACCTGCGCAGCCAGGTGCAACTCGGGCAGATGACGAATCAGGACGTTGACGACCCCATGCCCTTGCCACCGGTCGGCGAAACGGAGTGTGTGGTCATCCCCGACCGTCACCTGCACACGGCATTGCACGACTACGACCTTTCGGCGTTATCGTACGAGAGTGCCGGCCGTTTCCGGCTCTATCGGCGGAGCGACATGGAACCGCGCGTACTGGTCAACAGCGCCGATTGTCCGATGCTGAGGTAGAAACTGCAAGCCGGAGCTCGTCTGCGCGGACTTCCACCACGATAGCGCCGGGAAACATCCGTTTGGGCACGTCGGCGGCGGGCCGCGCAACCGCGGCCGAAATCATGGCGGCCAGCGTTTCCCATTCGCTGAATCCCATCGCCGCCAGCGGCCAGCCTTGCCGCCGCCAAACCTCGATCAACACCTCGCGGACCAAGTGCCGCGGCTGTGCGGCCAAGACGATCCGGTCCAATAGCACTTCTCCCTTCCCGTCGCGCATGCATCGCCGGACTACCTCGCTTACCAACTCGTCAACCAACTCCTGCGACTCGCCGGCCAGCGCGCCCAATCGTAGCAGGGCCTCGATGATCGTGGCGTTGTACTTGGCAGTCAAGAGCGGTAGCAGTTCGTTGCGGATGCGGTTGCGCGTGAAACGGGCGTCGCGGTTACTGGCATCGGTGCGGAAGGTTTGCTGGAGATCGCCGAGATACGCGGCCAGTTCCGCGCGGCGCATGTCCAGTAACGGCCGCAGCAACGTCACCGGGCCCAGCCGCCGCGAGCGGGACATGCCGCCCAGCCCCCGCAGGCCCGTGCCGCGAAGAATCCGGTGCAGGATGGTCTCCGCCTGATCGTCGGCGGTGTGTGCGGTAACGACAAAACGCGCCCCCACGCGCCCGGCCATCTCTTCCAACGCGGCATACCGCAGTCGGCGGGCGTTAGCCTCGATGCCTTGGCCGTGCCCTCCGGCGGTCGGATCGACCGTGGCCGTCGCAACTTCACACGCCAGCCCCAACTGCCGGCAAAGTTGCTCAACGAAGGCCTGATCGGCGTCTGAATCCGCACCACGCAACTTGTGATTGATGTGCGCCGCGATCAAACGGCCCTCGCCCGGGGGCTTCAACGCGGCCAAACCGCGCAGCAGGGCCACGCTGTCGGCACCTCCGGAAACCGCCAGCAGTATGGTTAGATCTTTCCAGTCGGCCGGCGGCCAGGACTCCGCAAGGTGGGTTTCGAAAGGGTGTACGGGTGGTTTCTGTTCATTAGGCATAACTTGGTTATAATATGAGGTTTTCCCCAAGGGAACGCCCATGACCAAGATTGCCACCGAGAAGGTTCTCGTTCTCGACTTCGGAGCGCAGTACGCCCAGTTGATTGCCCGCCGCGTCCGCCAGCAGCAGGTTTATTGCGAGATCGTCCGCCACGACATCACCGCCGAGCGGATTTTGCAGCTTGCCCCCAAGGGGCTGATCCTCTCCGGCGGCCCGTCCAGCGTCTACGAGACCGGGGCGCCGAAGTGCGATCCGCAGATATTCCACCTCGGCCTGCCCGTGCTGGGCATCTGCTACGGCATGCAACTGGCCTGCGAGGCGCTGGGCGGTCGCGTGGAAAGCGCGCCGGCGCGGGAGTACGGCCGTGCCCATTGCCGCCTGGTGAGCGATGACGACCTGTTTGCCGGCGTGCCGGAGGACTTGCAGGTCTGGATGAGTCACGGCGACCAGGTCTCGCAGGTCTCCGAAGATTTCCAGCCGCTGGCGGCGACCGGCACCTGCCCCATCGCCGCGGTGAAGCACAACTCGCTGCCGATCTACGGCGTGCAGTTTCACCCCGAGGTCACGCACACGCCGCTGGGGCAGCAGATCCTGGGAAACTTCGTCAAGGCGATCTGCCAATGTTCGGGCACGTGGAAGATCGGCGACTTCGCCCGCGAGGCGATCGAGACGATCCGCGATCGCGTGGGCAACGGCCGGGTGATTTGCGGCCTCTCCGGCGGCGTCGATAGTTCGGTTGTCGCCGCCTTGCTGGCCGAGGCGGTCGGCACGCAGGTCTCGTGCATCCTGGTCGACAACGGCCTGCTGCGGGCGGGCGAGGCGCCGTCGGTGATCGAGGAGTTCACGAACCATTTCAAGACCGATCTGCATGTCGTGCAGGCCCAGGACCGTTTCCTCACGGCCCTGGCCGGCGTCACCGATCCGCAGGAGAAGCGGAAGCGGATCGGGCACGCCTTCATCGAGTGCTTTGCCGATGAGGCGGCGCGGATCGAAGGGGCGGAGTTCCTGGCTCAGGGAACCTTGTATCCCGACGTGATCGAAAGCGGCGGTTCGCCCGACGGTCCGGCGGCCACGATCAAGCTCCATCACAACGTGGGCGGGTTGCCGGAAGACCTGGCCTTCACGCTTATCGAGCCGCTCCGCGATCTGTTCAAGGACGAGGTCCGCACCTTGGGATTGCGGCTTGGCTTGCCGGAAGAGATTGTCTGGCGGCACCCGTTTCCCGGTCCTGGGCTGGCCGTACGCTGCCTGGGGCCGATCACTAAATCGCGGTTGGACACTCTTCGCCAGGCCGACGCGATCGTGGTCTCCGAGATCAAGCAGGCGGGGTTGTATCGCCAGACCGCACAGGTCTTTGCCGTGCTCTTGCCGGTGCAGAGTGTGGGCGTGATGGGCGACGCACGGACCTATGCCGACGCCTTGGCCATTCGGGCCGTGGAGACCGAGGATTTCATGACGGCCGACTGGAGCCGCTTGCCCTACGATCTCTTGGCCCGCATGTCGACGCGGATCATCAACGAGGTGCCGGGGGTGAACCGCGTCGTCTACGACATCAGCTCCAAGCCGCCGGCGACGATCGAGTGGGAGTAAGAGAGTACCCGGCCATTTATTTTCCACAACGCCTCTGCCGCTGTCAAGCACTCATCAACGGCTCCGCCGGCTCCTCAGCTCCACCTCAACACTGCCCCCGTATCCGCACTGGTAGCCATCGCCGCATAACGCGCCAGCCAACCGGTCGTAAACCGCGGCGGCAGTGGCTTCGTAACCGCACGCCGGGCGGCCATCTCCTCTTCACTCAATCGCACGGAGAGCGAATGCCCGAGCACATCGATATCCACGATATCGCCGTCCTTTAGCAAGCCAATCGGTCCCCCGGCAGCCGCTTCGGGACTGACGTGACCGATGCAGGCGCCGGCCGTGCCGCCAGAGAAACGGCCGTCGGTAATCAGAGCCACGCTGTCGCCTAGGCCAACGCCCTTGATGGCTGTCGTGGGGGCGAGCATCTCCTGCATGCCTGGTCCGCCGCGGGGACCTTCGTAGCGAATCACTACGACGTCGCCGGCCTTGACTCGACCGTTGACGATGCCTTCATAGGCTGCGGTTTCCGATTCGAAAACCACCGCCGGGCCGCTGTATCGCAGCATGTCCTTCTTCACGCCCGCGGTCTTCACCACCGAACCGCGGGGGGCCAAATTGCCGAAAAGAATGGCCAGACCGCCTTCGTCGCTATAGGCGTTTTCAACCTCACGCACGCAATCGTAGGGGTCGAAGCCGAGTTGCTCTCTCGTCAGATCGCGGACCGAAGCCGCTTTGCGGTCGACCACCATGCCCTGCGGCGAGCGCCGTCCGCCGGGTGTCACCGCGGCCCACTCCAGGGCCTGCTCGGTCACGCCACTCGCGCGGATGTCGAAGTCATCGATGTTCTCGCCCAACGTCTTGCCGCTGACCGTGGGACAATCGTCGTGCAGGAGGTCCGGGCGACCGCGGCGGACCGCCCCGAGGATCGTATGCACGCCGCCGGAGTTGTGGACGTTCTCCACGTGATATTGACTGCTGGGCGCGACCTTGCAGACGTTCGGCGTGCGGCGGCTCAGGACATTGATCCGCTCGATATCGTAAGGCACGCCCGCCTCATGGGCAATGGCCAGGATGTGCAACACCGTGTTCGTGCTGCCACCCATGGCCATGTCCAGGATCATCGAGTTGTCGACCGAGTCGGCGGTGACGATCTCGCGCGGCAGCAATCCGTGGCCGGGACCGACGCGATCGAACTCCTTGACCATCTCCACGATTCGCCGCGCGGCCGCTTGAAAAAGTGCTTTGCGGTCGCCCGCCGTGGCCAGCAGGGTTCCGTTGGTCGGCAGTGCCATGCCCAGAGCTTCGCAGAGGCAGTTCATACTGTTGGCCGTGAACATGCCGGAACAAGACCCGCACGTCGGACAGGCGGCCTTCTCCAGGGCCAGCAATTCCTCGGCCGACAACTTGTCGTTCTGTTTGGCCGCCGCGCCGATGAAGACGTCGATCAGGTCGACCGTCTTGCCGTCGGCGGTCTTGCCGGCTTCCATCGGACCGCCGCTGACAAAGACCGTGGGGATATTGCAGCGCATCGCCCCCATGAGCATCCCCGGCACGATCTTGTCGCAATTGGGGATGCAGATCATGCCGTCGAAGCAATGGGCCTGGATCATCGTTTCCACCGCGTCGGCAATCACTTCGCGGCTGGGCAGCGAGTACTTCATGCCCGAGTGTCCCATGGCGATACCGTCGTCCACGCCGATCGTGTTGAAAACGAAGGGCACGCCGCCGGCCGCGCGGACGTACTCCTTGACGAGTTGGCCCACCTTGTCCAGGTGGACGTGGCCGGGGATGATGTCCGTGTAGCTATTGCAAACGGCGATGAACGGCTTGCGAAAATCATCGTCGGTCACGCCGGTGGCGCGGAGCAGGCTGCGATGCGGTGCGCGGGAATCGCCCAGTTTGATCATGTCGGAACGCATAGGTAAAATACCCCTGAACTTGTGCGGAAAGGCCAATCTTTTCATTCTAATCCCCCGTCCGGCGAATGGGTAGGGGGCGATTGCAAACGGCGGCATTGTCACCTATCCTGGATGCGTGAAAAACGACTGCTTTCCCCTCCGATTCAAGCTTCCATGACACCCAAATTCATCTACTTCGATCTTGGCAAAGTGCTCGTCGATTTCAGCTTCGAGCGGATGTTCCGCCAGATGGGCGAGGCGGCCGGAATTGAACCGCAGCAGGTGCAAGCCGTGCTGGCGGCGGGCCTGCAGGCAGACTATGAGATCGGCCGGCTCGACAGCCGTGCAGCCCATGAAGTCTTTTGCCGCCAGACCGGCACGCGACCCGACTACGAGGCGTTCTTGCTGGCCTGCAACGACATATTCACGCCCATCGACAGCATGCTGCCGGTAGTGGCACAGCTATACCACGCCGGCTATCGCTTGGGCATTCTTTCCAATACATGCGACGGCCACTGGAACTACTGTCTGCGGCGTTACACCATGTTGCGCGACTTCTTCTCGGTGTACGCCTTAAGTTTTGAGATCAGGGCGGCCAAGCCCGACAAGGCCATCTTCTGCCAGGCGGCCGAATTGGCCGGCTGCCAGCCCGAAGAGATTTTCTATACCGACGACATGCCCGGACACGTGGCCGGTGCGAAGAGTGTGGGCTTGGATGCGGTGGTGTATCAATCGACTCCGCAAATTGTGGCGGAACTGCGCAAGCGGGGCGTGGAGTTCAATTATTGAGAACCGCGTCAAGTTTCTCTGAGCACGATCCAGTCCCCCAGGCCCGGCCAGAGTTGTTGAATGGCAAACAGCAGCCGCGCCTTGCCCGGAACCACCAGTTCGGGCTTTCGTCGCTCGCAGGCCCGCAGGATCTGCGCGGCTAGCCACTGGGGCGGAATGGCTTTCGTCTTTACACCCGCCCCCGGTCGCCGGGCACGCTCGGGGATGTCTTCCAATCCTGCCAGCGGATAGAGCCGCGGGTCCTTGCGCTCGATCGGCCCGGGACACACCAGCAGGACATGCAACCCCTGCGGCCCAAGCTCCAAGCGGAGCTGTTGGGAATAGGCTGCCACAGCGTGCTTCGTGGCCGGGTAGGCTCCCACCCAACGCGACGCTGACTTGGCTGCCAGCGAACCGATATTCACAACGTGTCCGCGCGCGGCAAGTAAGTGCGGCGCCGCCGCCCGCGTGCAACGCACCAGGGCAATCAGATTCAACTCCATCAAGTCGCGGAACTGCTCGGGCGTGGTGTCCAACACTTTGCCGCGCATCGACCGGCCGGCGTTATTCACCAACACGTCGAGCTTGCCGTGTTGCCGGACCGTTTCTGCAAATAGCCGGTTGACGTCGGCTTGCTGCGTGATATCGGCCTGGATACCTGAGGCGTCGCAGCCGGCCGCTTGCATTTCGGCGGCCGCTTTCTGCACGGCATCGCCTTCCAGGCCGGCGATGACGACCTTGGCCCCAGCCCCGCCGAACCCGTCGGCGATCACCCGTCCCAGCCCGCTGGAGCCGCCGGTCACGAGGACAGTTTTGTCTTTCCAATAACTCATGGCCGTTACCATACCAAAAAAAGACGCGGAAAACCAGGGCGGTGTGGTTGCTGTCCTGGCGGCCGTCGGGTAGACTGCCCTTGGAAAGGAACTGCCATCATGCCTGATCGCCCTGTCCCACCGCCTCGTGATTCGCAAACCAAGATCGTGGCCACCGTCGGGCCGGCTTGCGACGGCGAGGAGAAACTGGCCGAGTTGATTCGCGCCGGCGTCGACGTCTTCCGTCTCAATATGGCCCACGCCGACCACCGCCAGCAAGACGTCCGCCTGGCCGCAATTCGCCGTGCCGCCGCCAGCGTTGGCCATGAGGTGGCCGTGCTGGTCGATCTGGCCGGTCCCAAGATGCGGCTGGGCGAACTCCCCGGCGGACAGCTTCTCTGCAATACGGGCGAGCGGCTCTGCTTCGTGCGTACCGCTCCCGGAAAACAGCCGGCCGCCGTCACTCCGTCTGCAAACGTCACGACCGTTCCCACGACGGCCACGACGCCGGAAATAACGACGACCTACGATCCCTTGATCGACGAACTGCAACCGGGCGATCGCGTCATGCTCGCCGACGGTATCGTCAGTCTCGTCGTGGAACAGGTCTGCAAGGATTCGGCCGAGTGCCGAGTCATGCAGTCGGGCTTGATCCGCAGCCGCCAGGGTGTGAACCTGCCCGGCGTCAAGCTCAGTGTCGCCGCGCTGAGCGACATCGACCGCGAGAACGCGGTTTGGACGGCCCAAAACGGCATCGATTTCGTGGGGCTGAGCTTCGTCCGCCGGCCCGAAGATGTGCGGGAACTGAAGGCCCTATTGGCGTCCGCGGCTGGTGGGCGGCCGGACGTTCCGCAGGTCATCGCCAAGATTGAAAAACCGGAAGCCCTCGATGCGCTGACGGAAGTCGTCGCGGCTGCCGACGGCGTGATGGTCGCCCGCGGCGACCTGGGCGTGGAGATCGACATCGCCCAAGTAGCCGTGGCCCAGAAGCGGATCATCGCCGAATGCCGCCGCCAGCGAAAGCCGGTGATCATCGCCACCCAGATGTTGGACAGCATGCAGCACTCGCGGCTGCCCACGCGGGCGGAAGTCACCGACGTTTCCAACGCCATCCTCGACGGGGCCGACGCCTGCATGCTCTCGGGCGAAACGGCTGTGGGCGAATATCCCCGTGAGACCGTCGAGATGATGAACCGCATTGCCCTGGCCGCGGAACCTCTCTGCACCCATCGAGCCGAGGACGCATGCCCGTGTTGCCAAGGCCACGAAAAAGGCATGGGCCACCCCGCGCCTGGAGACGGATTGAACCTCGTGACGGAAGCGGTCGTTTACGAGGCGGGGGCGTTGGCCGAAAGAATCGACGCGCGGCTGATCATCGTCGCCTCGGCCAGCGGGGCGACCGCCCTGAGCCTGGCGAAGAACCGCTTCCGCGTGCCCACGGTGGGTGTGAGCGATTCGGTGGCCACGCTGCGGCGGATGTGTCTCTACTGGGGCGTCATTCCCCTGGCCAGTGCGCCCGTCAACGACAGCCGGACGCTGGTCGCGTTTGTCAGTGCCTGGGGCAAGCAGCACGGTTTGTTGTCTTTGGGCGACCGTATCGTGCTCATCGCCGGCACCGGCACGGCGATAACCACCCACAACTTGATCGTCGTGCATGAGGTGGAGTAGTCCCGTCCGGCAGAAGGGACCTACTGCTACGCCAGTCGCTGCGGGGCAATCTGTGTATCGCGATCGAGATACCGCCCGCCCCATAGCCAGAGGAGGCCGCCGAAAGCCAAGAATGCCGAGACCACGGCAATTCCAACCGACATGTTCCAGTAACCGGACACCGCGCCGATAATCGGTGGCGAGATTACGTCGCCCAGCACGTGGATCACCAGGATATTTACGGCAAATCCGGCCGGCCGCATCATTGGATGGACGACATTCGCCAGGATTGCATTCGTCGGCCCGGTGTTGACAAACATGAAGAAAACGGCCGCGAAGATCATGTACCACGCCCAAGGAAACGGCAGGACCAGGAACAGCAGCACGAAGGGCGCACTGAGCAGCAGTCCGGCCCCGGAAACGAGGAAGTATGAACCCGGCAACCGCGTGCGCAGCGCGTCGCCCAAAACACCGCCGGTTATGGTTCCGCCGAGCCCGGCCAGGGCAACGATGATTCCGAATACCGTCCGAGCCCCAACGCCAAACAGATCGGGAACCTGATGGGCCTCCAGGTAATCGGGCATCCAAAAGGCCAGGGCCCCCATGCCGAACGACATCGCCGTCATTCCCAGCGTATCGAGCACGAATGAGGGCGTCTGGAGCAGGATGCGGTAATCGCTCCAGGTCATACGCCTGCGCGTGGAGACGGCGTCGGCCGCACCCGTGCGCGACTCGCGCATCACGAGCGATAGGATTCCCAGGATCAGCCCCGGGATCATGACGACCAAGAAAGCCCAGCGCCAACTCTCGTGGGCCGGGTCCAGTTTCGTAACAAGGCCGCCCAGCTCTTTTCCCAGGATGCCCTCGATGCGCTGGTGGATGCCGGCCGCGTCCAGTTTCGCGATAAAGCCACCCAGGGCATAGCCCAGTGCGCCGCCCACGGGCATCGCCACATAGAACAGCGAAAGGATCTTTCCCCGCTTGGCAACGGGGAAACAATCCGAAAGAATCGTCGGCGCCAGCGGCCCATAGGCCCCTTCGCCCGCACCCACGAAACATCGCGTCATCAGCAGCATGATGAATCCGGCAGCCAGCCCGCCGGCGCCCGTGGCCAGGCTCCAGATGAGCACGCCCACGGCGATCAGTTTCCACTTCGCTCGCGGCCACCGCGCCGCCAAGGCTCCAAACAGCGGCGCAGTGAGCATGTACGAGTTGAGAAAGGCCGAGGCCAGCAACCCCGATTGGGTCCGCGCCGCGGGGCCGCCGGGATCCTGTGGGAAAAACGACTGACGAATCTCCGGCTCAACCGCCGCCAGCACTTGGCGGTCGATGTAGTTGAAGAGATTCATCGCCAGTAACAGCCCCAAGGCCAAGTGGGCACCGGCAATCGGCCGCGGCGATCGATCGGGAGGATCCGGCGATTCTGCAGAAGCCTGAAGAGATTTATCCACGGGTGCCATTACTATACCGGACTATCCTGACTCGGGATCGTTACTTTCTGGGGGCCCATTCTTCCCCGGTCGGTATTGTTGGAGAAAACAGCGATCGGGGAAAGCCCAATCTCCGGAGTTTGCCCCGAAGGTTGTGACTCCTCTCACAACAATGGCGGCGATTGGCTAACCGTATAACGTCGAGAAACAAAGTGGGCCGGCCGATATGCCAAGGCGAACCGGTCCCACCCTCGACTGCGCAAAATCGATGTTGCTGTGGCCATGCGGTTTATCCTATTCTCGTTCCATCCGCTGTCGGGCAGATTTGGTCGTGCAGAATTGAAAAATAGGGTCCGACCGAAATATTCTATAAAGCCCGCGCGGCCCGTCAGAGCGCCGAACTTTGCATCACGTGGGATGATGAACTTCCGCTCTTTGGCGCGCGATATTTGCAACAGCCATCGCCACACGGCCGAATTTTCGCTCGCCCTGGCACGGGGATTTTCACGAATCGCTGCCCGGATTCCCTTGCCGCGCGATGAGGCTGTTTAATTTTTTGAAACAAATTGTTTCATTGGCTGGATTGCCTCAAAGGGGCGAGTTCAAAAATTCCGCAGACCAATAGTCCATAGCCGGTCTTCGACCTACCTGCCGAAATTGGCAAGGATGAGAGCGTCCGGAAGAAATTGCGAAGATGCCCGATTGTTGGAGTCCCGCCTTTAGGCGGATTTTTCAGGCATTCCGGCTAAGGCCAAGACTCCAACCCGATCATTTCTTCCGAACGCGCTTAGACTACATCTTTACTTCGCAACTTTGCCCGTGGCTGCCCATTCGACTCCCCGCACGATGATCGTGGTCACCTCGGGGGTGGCAATCGCTTTGGGGTCGTGTCCAAAGGCTGAATGGAAGACACGGCCTTTGCCATACTCCTTGGTGAAGACCAGCGGCTCGGTCTTCTTGCTCCAATCGGAATAGGCCTCGACGAGCACATGAATTGGTTCGCTGCCTGCGAGCTTGGCATACAGCTCGTCGTCGGCCTTAAAGTCTTCCAGACCGGCGGTGGCCGGATGGTGCTTGTCGGCAATCGTGGCCGCAAAGACTGCACGCGGCCCGTGGCCCGACTTACCCATTACCCAATACCGGCCGCACAACTTGCCGAATTCGTCCCACTTGGGGAACGATGCGCTGGCAAAATGCTCTACGAAAAAGCCCTTGCCGCTACGCACGAAATCCAAGAGGTTTTTCTTGGCCGCGTCGCTCAAAGGGGCCGTGCGATTGAAGCGATTCAATACCACCACGTCATAGGCATTCAATTTGTCGGCCGATTCCAACGGCTTGAGGTCCTCGCTCACCTGCACGTCAAACTTGCCGCTATCCACGAGGATCTTGCGGATTGCGGGCGTAGTCTCTTTCCACTTATGCACATCTACGTCGTCGCCGGTAATGATCAAGACCTTGATCTTCGCGGGCGAATCTTCCGCGCAAACCGGGGAATTCCAGAGAGGGAGGGCCAAGCCAGCCAGGGCCACAATCGAAAGCAAGCGTCGCATGAGGGGATCCTTATTCTTGAAAAACAAACTGGGAAAACCTCCATGCTAGCGGCAGAAATTGCCGTGTCAAGCAAATTAGGTCCACTGCCCCTACAGTCTCTCGTAATTATCCACCCCGCCTATCCGGCAAACTTCGGGTAATCCTCAAGATCCTCTTAATCCGAACCGATAAAACCGGTACGTCGCTTGGTCCATTTTCCGCGGCGTGCGCGGTTTCCCGTATGTAAAGGTTACTCCAATGTCCACAGCGAACGACAAGCCTAATCTGGCGATTGAGTCCACGCCAACACGAGAGCCAACACCCCAGGTCTCAATCCATTGCTCTGACCTCCGTTTGCATGAGGACCAAGGGCTCCTTCTTGCCCAAATCCCGGATCTTGATCCAAAACCCACCCCTGCCGTGCCAAGGAGCCGGATCGACGGCCGAATCATTAGCCAGGCGCTATCGTTTAAGCTCGTTTTCGGCATAGGGATCGGCCTCGTGGTGGGGGCAATCCTGCCTTATCTGTTTGGCAAAGTCAACCGGCCGGCAGAGCACGTTTCGGAACTTTCCACGTGGACCAGCCCGAACGGTGCCACGAGGAATACAGCGCCGACCACCGCGCCCGCGTGGCAGACTTCGCCTGCCCCTTCAGCACCAGTGGCAGGTCCACAAGCAACGCCCACCTTGCCGCCGGCAATCCTCTCTCCTCAACCGCCTCGTTTCGGTGACAACCGGCCGACAACGCTGGCCGAGCCGGGCTGGCCGCAGCAGCGGCCGTCGCCCGCGTCGACCAGTAACTACATCAATCCGACCAGGGACGGCGCCCCTGCGACAGACAATCGTGGCGTCCAGCAAGGCTTCGACCGGCCTGCGACTTCACAAACCTTGCAAGCCGACAATCGTAGCGATCCAGTCGCGCGCTTTGACGCTCCGGCCGGCGACTACACTCGCACTCCCCGCTACGGCAATCCCAATAGCGATTACCCGCCAGCCACGAATCAAGGCAATCTGCTGATGCCGCCGACAACACCTGGTGCAAACGCCAACTATCACGACGGGTCAATTCCACAACCGGGCGTTGCCCGTTTCGATGGTACGATCGCTCCTCCCCCCATTAGGTAAAGCCATGACCGCGCTAGATCGAGCAATCATGAAGGCCTATCGTTCGCCGACACCTGCGGGCGTTGCCGTTGCGGACGCACCTGTGACCGCGCCACATGTCGCGCCGCGTGCCGCGGTGCCGCTTTCCCAGGCCCTGGCCGAGTTGGCTGCCACGTCGACTGTCCCTCCCGAGACTATCGCCGCGGAGCCCGCCATTACGGCGCCCGTGGCCAGCGAAGCTGTTGCGGCTCCCGTCGGCCCATCGATCGCCGCCCTGTTGGACCAAAGCTACGAAGTGACAACGGTCGACTTGAGCAATCCCTTAGCGGACGAAGCCGAGAAGAGCGCTCTCCTGTCGGCTGAAACGACTGCCGTGTCAAGTGCGCCCGTACCATCACAACTGGCACACACCGCGGCGATTTCCGAGAGTTCCGGTCCGGCTCCCTGGCGTCCGTTGCTGCAAGTGGACCGCGTGGTCTGGCCGAGCGTCCACAATCGCTTGCAGGCCACGGCTCCCGCGGCCATCCAACAGATGGCCGACGGCCTGTTGTCGATCTGCGCGGCGGGCAACAAAGTTGTGGGGCTGGCAAGTTGCACGCGCGGAGAAGGCGTCACGACGCTTCTCTTGGCTGCCGCACAAAAGTTACAATGCCAAGGCCGTAAGGTCGTGCTCGTGGATGCCGACTGGAGCAACCCGCAATTGGCTCAAAGCCTGGGCCTTCTGCCACAAATCGGCTGGGAAGAAACACTCTGCGGCGGCCTGCCGCTGGAAGAAGTCGTGATCGAATCGCTCGCCGACGGTCTGGCGGTCTTGCCGGTCCGCGAGCCGTCGGCGAGTTCGATCGCGCAAGCGCAAATCGCGGCCACCTTCGAGATCCTCGCCCGGGAATTCGACCTCGTCCTGGTCGATCTCGGTCCGTTGGATGAAGTGCGGGACGGCAACGCCGCTTTGGGCGAGGTGGCCGCGCGCATGGATGCCGTCGTCCTCGTGCAAAACGTCCGCGTCACGACGCCCAATCGGCTGGCCGAGGTACGGCAACGCCTGGCCGCGTCGAATTTGCGTCACGCCGGTACCATCCAGAACTTTGTCGCCGGGTAAGCCACCATGTATGAATCTTATTGGCAGCTCGACCAGAAGCCGTTCGAGAACTCGACCGATCCGCAGTTCTATTTCCCTGGTGAAACCCACCAGGCCGCGTTGCTGAAGCTGCGTTACGCCGTCGAGAACCGCCGCGGCGGGGCCCTGCTGGCCGGGGCGGCGGGCACGGGCAAGACGCTCCTGCTTTCCATGCTCCGCCAGGCGCTGGGTGAGACCTATTCACCTTTCATCCACTTCGTCTACCCGCAGATGTCGCCGGCCGAATTGCTGGCCTATTTGGCCGACGAGTTCGACGGCGGCGGCTACTCCGGCATCGCCGTGCATGAAAGCGTGCGGCGAATCCAAAATGCCTTGCGGGAAAGCGGCGAAAAAGGCCGGCACCCCGTGGTCGTCGTCGACGAGGCCCATCTCCTGGAAAGCAGCCCGATGCTGGAAACGCTGCGGATGCTGCTGAACTTCGGCTCCGACGGCAAGACGGGCATGACGCTGATCCTCGTCGGCCAGCCGGGTATTCTGCCGCTTTTGGATCGCACGCCGCAACTGGAGGAACGCTTGGGCGTGAAGTGCCTCTTGCGCCCCTTCACGGCCAGCGAGACGGGCCAGTACGTGGCCCATCGCCTGCAAGTGGCGGGCACCGTGCGGCCGATTGTCGCCGCCGAAGCCGTGCCCACGCTCTTCGAACTCACGCGCGGCATCCCGCGGCAGATCAATCGTCTTTGCGACCTGGCCCTGCTGGTCGGCTTTGCCGAAGAGCAGCAGACGCTTTCTGCCGCGCACTTCGAGGCCGTTTGTCGCGAACTCGTGGCAGTCGTGCCGGAGTAAGAGTCTACGGTCTTTTGATCTCCAATAGGCTCCCCTCGTGGCCGCCGACGATCACCCGCGCGTCGACAACCAGGGGGCCGGTGCCCAACGGACAGCCCGCGTCGATCTTCCCAAGCTCTTTGCCGTCGGACACGGAAATTCGCCAGACCGTGCCGCTGCGGGCGGACAGAAGAATCTCGTCCCCGACAAGCAGCGGCGCGCCGGCTAGCGGGCCGTACGCTAAGGGCGACTGCCAGACCGCCTCTCCCTGTGGATTGAACGCCAGCAACCGGCCCTCCTCGGTAGCCACAAGCACGAGCTTGCCGACGCGCTGCGGTCCCCAGGCACAACGTCCGCCCAAAACCTGCGGCTTGCCGGGCGCCAGACCTGGCAATTGGAAGCTCAGCAGGCTGTCTGTCGGATCGGCCGCGTTGCGCGCGACGAGGAATACCAGCTTGTCCAAGACAGCGACTGGCGAGACCAGCCGACTGTTCGTTGTGGCTGTCGCCATAACGGTGAGGGCCTTTTCATCGTCGCTGCTGCCGATGCCGATCGCCATCAACCGCTTGTCGCCGTCGGAGAGGATGGCTAGGCGATCATCGACGGCCAGCGGCGTCCGCCACTCCCACGTACTGACGCCCTTGATCGCCGGCGGCAAGGCATTGACCATGTCACCGCGGGCCTCCAGGTCCAGCAGGAAGACCTGTCCGTTGCGGCACGCCGTCAACAGCCCGCCGGCAAAAGCCCCCGGTCCTGCCGACATGGCGCGCGGGCAGAGCAACCAGCGAAATTGCTTGTCTTGCTCCTTCGGATCGTACAACACAATTTGCGTGCTATCCGCGCCGCCAGTCATCGCAAATGTCCCACCGCCTAACGGCAGCAGCGTGCGCAGCGGCCTCCCCAACCGATTCAAATCGACCGTCAGGACAGGTTCCCAGGGCCTTGGCGCGGGCCTTTCCGGCGGCTTATCAGGCTCTTCCAACGGTTTACCCGCGGGCCTCAAACCGTCCAGCGGCAGACGGAACATGCCTCCGCTGGAAGTTATTGCGATGAGCTTGCCGGAAACCGGATCGCACATCGGTTCGCCCACCAAGGGCGCGGCGAGCCAGGTTTGCCAGACGGCCTCGTTCTTCTCCAAGTCGAAGGCCGAGACCATCAGGCCCGGCATCCCTGCCTTCCGCAACACATGGAACATCGTTTGGCCGTCGATCGCCGGGCCTTGCACGAATTGCATACTCAGGTCGGTAGTCGACCGCCGCACAATCTGCTGCTCGTTCGTACGGACGGCGTAGCGCGTCAACTGCCGGTCGGCCACCCAGAACGCGCTGCCGCTGGAAACCGCGTAATGGGGCGATTTGTCGTCGAAGCCCGCCAGTTTGGAAGCCACCACTTGAAAAGACGATTTCTCCTCGGCACCGTTGCGCTGCAACGCATACAGGCTGCCCTCCGCCGTGACCACCACCGCGCCTTGACCCAGGACCACTGGCGCGGCGCCGACATGCCCCGCCAGCCGGATGGCCTGCACCCGTCGCAGCGGTCCGTCCGCCCCTCCCGGGGAAATCGAGAACACGCGGACCGTGGCTTCGCCCGGCGCAGTGTTGATCGCCGCCAAGAGGAAGTCGCCCACGACCACCGGCGGCGCGGCGATCGTCCCCGCTTCGTGTCCGACGTGCAAGACCTGCCAACAGCGCTCGTCGTCCAACACGATCAGGTTCGAATGCTCTGCCACGAGGAATATCAAGCCCCGGGCGGCATCGAAGACCGGCGGCAGCCCCACGGCCTGCGGCAGGGAAAAATACCTCGCTGAGTCGCCCGTGGCCAGATCGATCAATAACAGGCGCTGATCTTTTGTCAGCAGCAAGAGCCGCTTGTCTGCCAGCACCGGCAGAGCGACGATCGGCGCCTGGACGGTCAGTCGCCAAAGGAGTTCGCCCGTCGCGCCGGCAACGCGCAGCACTTCCTGATGCGCAAAATCGCAGAGCACGACGTCGTTGCCCGCGGGACCGGCGATGGGCAGCGCCGTAACCGTCGGAAACTTGGCATCCAGGGCCACGAAGCGCCGCCACAAGGTCCTGCCAGTCGCTGCATCGAGTCCGTAGGCCGTTCCCTGCTCGACCACAAAGAGCAGCTTTTTCCGGCCTTCCGCCAGCTCGCCTTGCAGGGGCTGGACGGCCAGCGGCGCTGCCGCCAAGAGGCCCGACGAGCGCTCCGCGCGTACGGCGGCCAGCGATTGGCCGATGGGCTTAACTGCCGCCAGTTGCAAGGCCGAGACTTGCTTCATGGCGTCTGTCAGTCGAGCGTCGTCGCTGAGTTCGGGAAACAATTGGACCGTCTCGCGATAGGCCGCATAAGCTGCCTTGACGTCGTTTGCCTTGGCCGCCGCGCCGATCGCATCGATGGTCTGATCGAGTTGCCGCCGGCCTTCCACCTGCTGCCTGCCCGGCCGGAGAATGCCCTTGATTTCCTCGATCATTTTGGCCGGCCGCTGGCCTTCGGGGATGACGGTTTCCAGCATGTCCACGATGGATTGCACGCGCGCAATCGACGCGGCATCGGGCTGGCCCCGCGATTGTCGAGCCAGGGCCTCGCCGATTTGTGCCAGCGCGATGCTGAACGCTTGCAGGGTGTCGGAATCCTGGCCTCCCTTGGGCAGTACACGGACCTGCGCTTGGGCAACGTCGAAGGCCGGCGTCCAATCGCCGGAGGCGGTCGCCTGCTTCTCGGCCAATCGGAGTTCCGCCAGGCATCGCAACAAGCGGACCTCGTTGGAGTTGGCGACGTTGGGATAATGCTTGAGGAAGTCATCATAGACGGCGATGGCTCGGCCGTAATCTTCCGCCATCACCGCTTCGTTGGCCTTCTGCAAGAGTTCTGGGCCGCTGCCCGGCGAGAAGGCCCAAAAGGCGGTCAGCAGGCCGATCAAGCCGACGACCCCCACGCTCCAACTGATCAGCACGATCTTGACTTGCCTGGGATCCGCGGCCTTGACCCGTACGACGGTCGATTTATTACGCTTGAAGAGCTTTTTCAAGAAGCGGCGCAGCTTGAACTTCTTCGGCGCCGCCGGATTGAGCTGTGGCCCTTCCAGCGAGTCGTCAAACGGATTGGCCGCCAAGGCTTCGCTTTCAATCAGTGCGTCCAACGGTCCTTTCATCGTCGCGCCCAGCGATTCCAGTTCGTCGCCGATCTTGGCGGCCGCCGTTTTTTTGGGATCCTGGCCCTTAGCGACAGGCCCGATGCGAGAGATCGCGGAGTCTTTGGGCGGCGCGGAACTTGGCCCGGCGGGTTTCCTTGCCGGGCTGTGATCTACGTCCTCATCAAGGGGGGCAAGCTCAAGGTCACTAGCAGAAGGCGACACCGAGAGCTTTGGATGAGAAGGCGTTGGCAGAAACGCTCCGGCGTCAAGTTCTCCCCACCGTCTTGCTGGGCGTTCTGGTTCGGGAATTTTCGCCGCAGGCGGGCTTGCTGCAGGTGGATTGGCCTTGGACTCATTCGCTCGGGCCGTTGACGCGGCCAGAAGCCGTTCAGCCTGGGCTGCCGTGATATGCTGGCCCTGGACGAGCCAGAGGGAAATATGCAGGGCGTCGGGTGACGTCAAGCGTTGAGATTCGCGTTGGGCAGCCTGCAAGACCTCGGCGGAAACAAGATCCTTTTCCTCCAGAAGTTGCAGAAAGATATGGGCAGAAGACATGTTAGGAGCGGACGTCGGACGGTTAGGCCACGTTACCCATTGGGGGGAAGTAAACGATCATATTGCCCTGGCGCGGATTCGTCAAGGAAAGACCGCGCCTTAGGACAGTTATGATTTCGGGACATTTATTATTGTGGAACCCGGGAATTGACAAAGGGCCCTCGGTCCCGATAAGATACTAGTTCTGCCCTGCGCGAACGGGGCCGAACGGACAGGTAGCTCAGTTGGTAGAGCACAGGACTGAAAATCCTGGTGTCGCCGGTTCAATCCCGGCCCTGTCCACCTTACGTAAATCCCGCCGAATCCTTGACTTAGGATACCTGCCGGCGGTTGGCAGTGCGGCCCGAAACCCCGAGGAAATCCGGTAGACTACCGGATTCCGAAAGGAAAGAAGGTCGCATATGCATGTTTCTACCCGAAAACCCCGAGTTCCGAAATACCGTCACCACAAGCCCACAAATCAGGCCGTGGTCACTCTCAACGGCAAGGATTATTACCTCGGCCGATGGAAATCTGCCGCCAGTCATGCTGAATACGAGCGTCTGGTGGGCGAATGGCTGGCCGGCGGTCGCTATCTCCCCGCTGCCGACGCCGGAGTCACCGTCGCCGAATTGGGCCGCGCCTACTGGAAATTCGCCGAAGGCTACTACCCGGCCACGTCACTCTACCGAGTGAAGGTTGCCGTGCGGGAATTGCGGGTCGTTTACGGCTACACCCTGGCCAGCGACTTCGGCCCTCTATCGTTCCAGGCGATTCAACGCCGTTGGGCCGAGTCGGGCAAATGCCGCCGCACGGTCAATTATCTGTGCGAGCAGGTTAAGCGGGTCTTCAAGTGGGGCGTTTCCCAGGAACTTATCCCCGAGACCGTCTATCGGGCGCTGACCACGGTCCCAGGCTTGCGCCGCGGCCACACCACGGCCCCCGAGCCGAAACCGGTAATGCCGGTCGATGACAAGACGGTCGTCGCGACGCTGCCACACGTTCCGGCGGTTGTGGCCGATATGATTCGCTTCCAGAAACTTACTGGCTGTCGGCCCGGCGAGGTCTGTATCTTGCGGCCCTGTGACGTGGACACCGCGGGCGATGTCTGGATCTACCGGCCCGAGTCGCACAAGACGCAATACCGCGGCCGGGAACGGATTATCTTCATCGGCCCCAAGGGACAGGACGTGCTACGGCCGTACCTGCTTCGCGACAAGACGGCCTACTGCTTCGTACCGGCCGAGTCGGAACGTAAGCGGAGCGCCCTGCGTCGTGCGAATCGTGAAAGCCCGATGACTCCCTCCCAAGCCAAGCGCCACCGCAAGCGGAACCCACTGCGGACGGCCGGCGACCGCTACACCCCGAACACATACCGCCGTGCCATTGAACGCGCGTGTGAGATTGCCTTTGGCCTCTCCGAATCGCTGCGCGTGATCCCGCGAAAGCTATTGAAGCCCGAACGTTTGGAGCGTCGGCGAATGGCCGCTGCATGGCGGAAGGAACACTGCTGGGCACCGAATCAGCTACGGCACTCTACGGCAACGGCGATCCGTAAAGACCACGGGCTTGAAGCCGTACAGGTCGTGCTGGGCCACGCCCACGCGCGAGTGAGCGAAGTCTACGCTGAACGGAACATGACGCTGGCGGCGGAGGTCATGCGGAAGTTGGGATAGAACGTTTTTGGCAACGGGCAAGCGGCTGATCCCCGCTGAACGGTTCGGCCGGCTGTCGTTGAACCACCTACGCCACGGCTGCCGGCCCGCCGGCCCGAAAGAAAGGTAGGTTAGCAATGGCGAAGCACGAAGTCTCGCCCTACAGACAGGATGAAAACTTCCGCCCTATTCTCGAAAAGGTGCTCGAAGGCCAACTTGAGGCAGTGCGATTCATCCAAAGCTCGCCCATCAACCTCACTCTAGCATGTCTGATCTGGCAGCATGAAAGTCAGGCTAGGACCGAAGGCAAAGCTTCTGTGATTGACCCGCTGGAGTTCTACCTCCTGACCGAAGTACTTGTGCTCCATGCCGATCAGCGGGGCATCGAAGTGTCGTCGCCGCTATGGGACTTCTATGACGACACCACCGAGAATCCATCGGACGATCGGGAAGATCATCGGCGGAAGGAAGGACCTGTGAAAAAACGGTCCTTTGATCGCGCTGATATTTGCATACGCCGGTTGCTCTCCGATGATCTTCACAGAATCATCAATGAGAGGCATGGGTTACCTGTGATAACTGACGTGAAGGTAATTTGGAGCTTTGCTCCGGGCAAAGCAACGTACAAGGGAAAAGAGATCCCCATTACGGGAATTGATTGGAAGCTGTTGAAAGCACTTGTTGACAGCGACAAGCCACTGACCAGTGAGGACCTCGCGGATGTTGGCTGGCAACATGACGAAGATTGCGAACGGAAGACGATCCGAACGCACCTCTCCCAAATTCGGGGATTACTTCGCCGGAAACTGGGCCGCCAAGAAGATTTTGACCCCATCCCGCGCCGCGATCGTGGCGAACTTCTGGCGTGGGAGTTGAATCCCGAACTGCGCTAAATGGATTTAGCGCAAACCGGGCGAGTGCCTTAACTGTGCGTAGCGATACTTGCGTGTAGTTGCAAACCGAAGCACTTACACGCAAGGTATCCAATGATCGACCCAAATTCCGAAACACTCATTTCCTTGGCCGAAGCGGCCAAACATCTTCCCCGCCGCCGTGCTGGCAAGCGGCCACACGTCAGTTGCGTCTACCGCTGGACAACCTCCGGCTGCAAAGGCATCGTCCTGGAAAGCCTCCAAATCGGCGGCACGCGATGCACAAGCCGCGAAGCCCTAACGCGATTCTTCAATCGCTTGACCCAGGGCGATGCCCCCGACGTGCCGCCGATCCGTACCGCCGCGCAACGACAACGCGCTGCCGATAGTGCGATCAAAGAGCTTGAGCGAGCCGGTGTCTAATCTTTTTCCCCTACAAGAAAAACGAACGGCCACAGATTTCTACGCCCGCGGCCGACTCGCAAAAGGACTGCCTCTTAATGAACCATTCTCTCACGACGCAGCGGAAAAAGCAACCCGCGGCCCGCGCGAAGGCGATACGGCACCCTGATTGTTCTTTGGACCGGGGAGGTGCTGCCGATGCCTGATGCCCCGATCCTTGACTTCGCACTGCACTATCAAGGCCGCGGCTGGTCGATCATTCCGACCGCGCCGAAGACCAAGAAGGCAGCGGGCAAGTGGAAGCAATACCAAAAGCGACCGGCAGACGAGCCGCAGATTCGGCGATGGTTTGGCAACGGCAAAGATTACGGCGTGGCCGTTGTACTGGGGCAGGTTTCAGGGGGGCTGGTCTGTCGTGATTACGACGATCAAGCAGCATACGACCGATGGGCAGCGGCGCATCCCGATTTGGCGGCGACTCTGCCCACGGTTGCGACCCCCCGCGGCCGGCATGTTTACCTCCGGACGGGCGCGAAGGATTTGATCTTCGTCGATCTTCGGACGATTGACCCACCCGAGGATGGCGAATACCGCGGCGACTCGCGTCACTACAGCCTACTTCCACCCAGCCGACATCCAGACGGCCCAGTCTATGCCTGGAAGATCCCACCGCCTGACGGCGCGATTCCTTTCGTTGCCGACGTGCGCGCTGCTGGTTTGCTTCCCTCCCATGCCGACGTAACAGAGATAACTGAGACGGCAGAGAGAACAGAGGATGACAGAGGACAGCAGAGGACAACTGAGGTAGCAGAGACAACTCATACAATACAACATCGCTCTGTTATCTCTGTTCTCTCTGTTACATGCGACCCCGACGCTGAAATTGAGCGCGCCATCCTCGAAAACATCCCCCCGGCTATCGGTCAGCGGCATCGGCACGTTTTCGATTTTGCTCGCGCCCTAAAGGCGATTCCGCGGCTTGCAGACGCACCAATCGACACACTGAAGCCCCATGTACGGCTATGGCATAAGATCGGCTTGAAACGCGGTGTAGTCGCCACCGTGGCCTTCGAGGAGAGTTGGATTGATTTTCTACGGGCGTGGGACCGGGTGAGGTTTCCCAAGGGATCCTTTGAACTGACGGCGATATTACAACGCGCCAAGGATTCGTCCCCACCCCCCGAGGCCGAGCAGTACGAGAGTCAGGGCATACGGTTGCTTGTCGCTATCTGTCGCGAGTTGCAGAAAGAAACCGCCGACAAGCCGTTCTTCCTGTCAAGCCGCACAGCGGCGACTCTACTGGGGCTGAAATGCATGAGAAACGTCGATGCCGTGCTCCAAGAGGCAGATGACCAAGTAACGGCATGGCGTTGGTTGGGGCTGCTGGTACATGACGGAATCCTTGAAGAGACCGAAAAAGGCACGTCCGGGAAAAAAGGCCGTGCAAGCCGATTCCGCTACATAGGAGGCCGCCAAGCATGACGACGATCGAAACGGAAGGCCCGAGCGGACCTTGGGTACAGAGTTGAAAAAACAGCCGAAAATGCAACTTCGTAAGCCGGTTGTCAAGTTGGCAAAAAGTAAAGGTTTTTCAAAATGACCACGTTTGAACGCGAAGACTGGACGGACTTTCGGACGCTCGGAACGCTGGGGCGAAAGGCCGGAGTTACGCAAGAGGCTATCCCTGCCCTGGTCGTCAAGGAGTTGGTTGACAACGCGCTCGACGAGGACGGTCGCTGTCGCTATGGACAGATAGGAGACGGAGGATTCTACGTCGCAAACGATGGTAACGGATTGCCTAAGACCGATGAAAAGATCGCCGCCCTTTTCTCCGTCGCCCGCCCCCTGTCCAGTAGCAAGCTGTTACGACTGCCCACTCGCGGTGCCCTAGGAAACGGTCTGCGGGTAGTGGTTGGTGCCGTTCTCGCATCGGGCGGACAATTGACGGTCAAGACCGGCGGCCGCGCCCTATGCTTGCGCCCGAGGGCAGCGGACGGAATGACCGAGGTAGAGAGCGTCAAGCCGTGGACGGGAAAGGGGACGCGCATAGAGGTCGTGTTAGGTCAAGCCCTGCCCGTCGATGATTCCACGTTTCGATGGGCACGGCAAGCCGATGCTATGGCGCAAGCCAATGCCAAGACCTACAAGGGTCTCACGTCCCCGTTCTGGTATGACGTTGATTCATTCTATGAGCTGACCCAAGCCGCCGGCGCGCGGCCGGTTCGCCAGCTGGTCGAGTCCTTCGCGGGTTGTTCGGGTGCGAAGGCCGGCAAACTGGCCAGCGACTTCACGGGTCGCGTGTGCGATTCGTTGACAAAGGATGAAGCGGAAACCTTGCTGGTCGGCATGCGATCTGGCTGCGGTGAAGTGAATCCGAAACGCCTGGGGACGATCGGGCCGCAATTCCAGCCCGACGCCGGTTACGCCCGCGCGGTCGCTGCGTTCCAATTGACGCCGGCCGATAGAAAAAAAGTCGCCGCGCAACTGCCGGCCGTTGTGGAAGTGTGGGCACGCCCTGCCGAGTCACCCAGCATCGTCGCCTATGTCAACCGAACGCCGATCACGGGGGAGTTGCACATTAGCCGTTGCTTTCCAAAAGAGAAGACGTTGTACGGCATTACCGGCTGCGGGCTTTCCCGTGAACACAAACATACCGCCTTCGCAGTGAAGGCCGGAAGGGGACGGGAGTATGCGATCATCTTGAACGTCACAACGCCATACATGCCGATAACTACGGACGGCAAGGCCCCGGACCTATCGGTTGTCGATGAAGCAATCGAGACCGCCATTGAAAAGGCGATCCGTGGCGCGAAGCGTAAAAACGTCAACGGGAACGGACAGCAAACCTACCAGAACGCGATCATCATCGACGCGCTGCCCACCGCGATCGAAAAGGTCAGTGGAAACGGCAAGTATCGCTACAGCCTCCGGCAACTCTTTTACGCCGTTAGACCGTGCCTATTGGAAGCCCTGGGGATGGAACCGAAGTACAACTATTTTTCCCAAGTCGTCACAGACTACGAAGCCGAACAAGGGCACGACCTGCCCGGAATGTATCGTGACGACCGCGGCACTCTCTATCATCCGCACACGGGCGAATACATATCCCTTGGAACGCGATCGGTGGAAGCCTATCAGCGCCCCCCGTGGACGTTCAGCAAGATTCTCTATTGCGAGAAGGAAGGTTTTTTCGCAACCATGATTGATGCCCAATGGCCGGAACGCCACGACTGCGCGCTACTGACTTCCAAAGGTTACGCAAGCCGAGCCGCCCGCGACGTGCTGGACCTATTGGGCGATGGAGACGAGCCGTTGACGTTCTACTGCCTACACGACGCGGATGGCCCCGGTACGATGATCTACCAGACCTTGCAAGAAGGAACCCGCGCGAGAATTGCCCGCCGTGTTGAGATCGTCAACCTGGGGCTGGAACCCGCCGAGGCCGTCGATATGGGCTTGCCGATAGAACCCGTTAAACGGAAGGACGGAAAGCGGGTGCCCGTGGCGAACTACGTTGACGGCAAGTGGACAGAGTGGTTACAAAAGCATCGCGTGGAGTTGAACGCGATGGACACCCCGACCTTCTTAGAGTGGCTTGATGGCAAGATACCAACCGGCAAGCTGATACCGCCAGCCGATGTAGTGGCCGATCGACTGCTGGCCGAGACCGCCGCCGTTATCCGCCGCAGGCTGATTGACGCCGCCCTGTTACAAGCGCGAATTGACGAAAGAACGGCCGAGGCCCTGGAAAGCCTACACAACGAATTGCAACGGACCCAAACGCGGTTGACGCCCTCCATCGAAAAGAAGCTGGCCGCCGATCCGTCGTTGCCCTGGACTTCGCCGGTTGTATCCGCTGCCGCGAAAGTGGCCGGCAAGATGGATCGCGACAAGTGACCAGATCCGCGATTCCTACCGAGTTGAAACCGGACGCTCGATTGCGTAGGACTCGATTGCAGCCCCGATCCATTCCAAGGGCCAATGATGCGACCCGAGGCCGGCGGGGGCAGGACGGCGTGCAACTAGTTGCCGACTTCTATGGTGGCTGGAGTCACTGGAACCCTGATAAGTTGTGAGCAGCTTTTCGACGCCGTAATGGGGAATGTCGTATGAAGGCGTCTGTTGTCCCAGCCCATAGGCAATAGCGACTCAGAGGCTAATAACAAAGCTGTTTGTCGGACCAATATACGTGAGCACCGCGTGCGCAAGAAAGTCGCGACCCAATAGGCATTGGATGTTCTGGCCTTTCAGCGGAGCCTCGGTAAAGATGGAATCGAAGTGAACCGGCATCAAAAGCCCTCCCGTGGGAAAGAACATTAGCCGCAGCAAGTATTGCAAACACGGGACGTTTTCAGACGACGGCGTATTTATCAATTGCGAACTGACGGGAAATAGCCCCAACTGCTGTGGAAGCCCTGACTGGATTACGCTATTCGATGCGCCTGTGTCGATCATGGCGGAGACAGGGATCGACATCGGCGATGACAGCCCCTTTTGTTGCATGGCTGCAACTGCCATTGGGTTCGGGCCAATCTGAACGTCAAGAATTGGTCCGATCGCCTGAAGGTTGGACACCTGAGTGGCTACGACGGGCATTTCAAATCGCCAGTAAATTGCTGACGAAATTGACGGGGGTCTCTACTGCTACGATCTGCTTGACCAAGAAAGGTACGTTGCCAAACTTCTCGTATCCCGACTTGACGGCCTCGTTGAATGAATCGAAGACGCCAATTACATTGCCGTCCCGAATTAGAACAAACTTACCTTCAGTGCCGCTGAGAAGATTCTTCTTTTCTGCTTCGTATGTCGCCAGTTCTTTTTCAAGTACAGCGCTACCCATGATGATTTTGCCTTTGGGTATTTTGGGGCGTTGCTTGCCGAATGTCACTTGCCTGGATAAAGGATACGTTGCCGACAGCAACAAGAGAATCCCCCTATAATAACCTCATTCGACGGTCGTCAATAGCATTTTGAACCGAATTTCTCCAGGAATTGTCCGATGGGGGGGTTTTTAGGCTTCAAAACAGGTAAATTCAGCAAAGTCTTCCAGCATAACGTCGCAAAATATGTTCCGCACGTCAAGGCTAAATCGTCCCTCGACAAATCAGTATCTACTGTGAATTTCGCCTCGGCGGTTTTTTTGGCCCCAAAAAACGATACCCGCACTGCCGCCGGCAGGCTCGTCTTGAACGTGCTCATGTCAGTTGCCCAATGGGAACGGGAGACGATCGGAGAGCGGACCAAGGACGCATTGCAACACAAAATCAGGAACGGTGAGCGATGCGGAAAGGTCCGCTTTGGTTTCCGGCTGGCCGATGACGGCGTGGCGCTTATCGAAGATCCAGCCGAGCAAGGGGTCTTACAGACGATCCGCCGGCTGAAAGCGGCCGGGCAAAGCCTGAGAGAGATTGCGGCCGAGTTGACCCGCCGTGGCATTCTGACGAAGGAAGGAAACCGGACGTGGAAACACACGACCGTGGCGAGAATCCTGCAAAGGACCGTATAACGCGACTTTACGACAAACTAGCCGAAGCGGCGGCCGGGCTTCCCCCGAGCCGCCTGGAGGCTCTTGAGGAGCATCTACGCGATGAGCAAGCCAAAGAGCAAGATCGCACAGACGAGCAAGGTAAGCGGGATTCCCGCGGGGGCGACGTACCGCCCGCTGACCGCACAATTGAGGGAGATGATCGGCAGTAGCGGCATGACGATCAACGGTTTGGCCGTGACCGTGGGCATCCCGCAGCCTGTTCTCCAGCGGTTTGTGTCGGGCGAGCGGGACGACCTGCATTTGAGCACGGCTGACAAACTCTGTGAGTTCTTCGGCGTCCGGTTGACGGCACCGAAGGCGCGGAAGCAAACGAAGCACAAGCCGATCTACGATCCACCCTGCCAGCCGTGCGGCACGACGCAAACCGGCGACTAGACCCGCTTTTATCATTTCACCGTGAAAACATAAAACCGGAAGACATGGCTTTTGCACCGCCAGAAGAAGGGTTAAAATTTGAGTAGATAGGTGACGGTTGAAAACCCCTATCTTGACAAAAATCTCATAGGTGCGATAATGCCATACGAAGCCACCCACACGACGCCCAGCGGCAACGGACACGGCACGACTCAGGACACAGACAGCAACCAGATCGTGCCCCAGCCCAGCAGGCAAGCGACAGGCTGGATAACAGGACCGACCATAACGACCGACGCCGACGAATCGGTCGAAATCACGGTCGAAATCGGGCCGGACGGCCAGCCGGCACTGCCCGGCCAGCCAAGCCAGCAGTCAGCCGGCATCAACACGCCCCAAGCGGTGGTCGAAATCGTGGCAAGCGGCAACCCGGCAGGCGAAGCCCAAACGCCAGCCGCCAACAGAACTGCGGAGAATGGGTCGCAAACAGCGGAGAACGCCCCGCCAGACGACCCTTCCGCCACGGGTGGGGCGACTGCACACCACATAACGCTTTTGCAGTCACCAAAGCACGTAAAGGAAGATTTGCGCCTAATCCAGCGGGCGCTGCGGAATGGCTGGGAAGTGCCGCAAAAGACCGGGCGAATCGTGCCGCGGCGTCTTCTACATCTCTTCTGTGAAAAGCGGCAACCGCGTCCTGGGCAACCGCCGCTCAAAGGATCTGACCGGTATAAGCAGCCGGTCGAGACTCAAATCAAGATTGCTCAAGTGCTTCAGGCGATGAATCAAGACAATATGAAAGCCGACTACGCTGATGCACAGATGGGCGCTGGTGGCGAAATGGGTGTGATGGCTGGCGTGCGGCAGCTTGAAGCGGCACGGCGTGCCGGCAAGCTAGTAATTTCTGACGCTGAGATAGCTCAAATTATTGCTGAGCAAAAAGCGGAATCCGAGCAAGCAGCCGTTACAAGCGGCAATCCCCGATGCGGATAGTGGGTGGACCGACTGCATCGTGCGAGCCGTCGCCTTCCACCCGATGGGGTGGATTTTATGATTTCACCGTGAAATCATAAAATCGGTTTCTCTACGGCTATTCAGCCGTTTCTGCCGGACAATCAAGTTTCCAGTGCGGTATCCCGCCGCTCGTCACGTGCCAGGGTTCCTCCGGCAGTTTCAACCCGGTGATTTCCGCAAACTCGCGGCATGCCAGCCTGCAAAACCTTCGTCGCCGACTGTGTATCGACCTGCCGCCCGCCACGATCTGCTCGACCGCCGATCCAGCGCGGAAGCTGGCCGAGACGTGCAAGTACGGCGCGCTGCCGTTGACCAGCGCGTACTGTTCTCTCGAAACAATAAATCGAAATCCATTTGACAGGTCGAAAACGTGCTCCCGGTATTTTCCAGGGCCACGATTCACGTCATAGGCTGGATCATCGATATTCCATAGCTTGACGAGGGCCGCCGGCCAGCGGGCTTGCAGGCTTTCCATCGGTTCCGGCGTGTCGTCCAACCGGCGGAGCGGTTCAATGTTCGTCATTTGTTTGGTCCTTGTCGCCTTCGGGCGCGCTTGGCTCGTCCGCCGGCTGAGGCTTGGCGTCTGCTGGAGTTCCCGAGCCTCTGGCGGCGCGTATCATCGCCCGCCGATATTCACCCATAGCCATGTCGATCGTTATCAACTCGTCGTACAATCCAACACGACGCTCATTCGACGCTGGATCGTTCTTGCCTTCGAGGGCGTCCAGTTCGGCGTTTATCTCGCCGTAGTCGAGTGGCCGGTCGTCTTGCTGATTATCTGCCATCGTTCAATCTCCCTTGGTCCGAAAGCACGAAAATTAAAACCGGCCCGCCTTGATTTCGATCTTAACATTGACCGGGAGCCGCCAAACGTCGAACAAAACGAAAGCCAGATCCTCCGCAGCAATTCGTTCTTCTCCGTTGGCGTATTCACGTTGCAGGGGATTGTGTTCCACCATCTTGGCGTTTGGATCTTTGCTCTTTCGGCGTGCGTTGACGAAAAAGAACTGCGGCCTTTCCCGCAGAATCAGTTCCGCTTCCGCTGCCGTTAAGATTGCGTGGGGAAGGTCCAATACGAAACCATCGGAACTGAAGCAGAACTGTACAAATCGCATCTGTCGAGCATCGTCGGTCTTGGGCGGTTGGTCACTTTCCGTGCCCACATGGTCGTCCTGCACGTCAAAACTGATGTAACCGTCGCCGCCGCCGTCTTGCGCTTTTCCAGCGATCCACTCCAAGTTGCGCAGGAAGAATCCCGCGATGCGCCGCTCCCGTTTCGCCGAATCGCTTTCCGGCGCGTGAATGCCGCCGATAATGGCAATACAGCCGCCGCTCGTCTTGTCGATCGACGGCACGGCCGGAGTGTGCGGAGCCTGAGCGCTCGAATCGCCCGCCCCAATCGACGTGCCGACGATCGTCAGCCCGCCCGAACTCGGCGATGATTGTTTCTCCTTCGGGTCGTTCACGATCGTCCAACCAGGCTTTCCGCGCAAGATCGCCAAGCTCTCTTCGATATTCCGTGGCTCCTTCTTGGCGGCTCGTCCAGCTACCGGGGAATCCGCCGTTTCGTCTTGTCTTTTTTCGTCTGCCATTTTCCATTCTCCTGGGTTAGAAAACTCTCGTAAAACTCTGCCGCCGCGCAGCGGTTGCCACGACGGCACAGCCAACCGTCTTATTGGAGGAAACGGCCACGAAAGCCCGAAAAGAGAATCGACGGGCATAGCCAAAGATCCCTGCGTGGCAGGGCAGCCTCGGTTGCTCTATGTGAGCCGCATCGTTTCCCTTGCGGGCGGCATTGGCACCTCGGCGGCTAAGCCAGGTTGCCGGACGGTCAACGGGCCGTTCCCTCGCGTCCTCTGGATGCTTCAGCGGGTTATTCCGCTGAATCGTTCAACACTTTGATTATACGTGCTTTACGTTCGCTGTCTAGGTTCCCTTCCTGAGAATCGTCGATTTTGCGGCCCGCATCTGCTACCGCCATGCGCAGGCAAGCAGACCATTGGCACTGGCAACGCCCGACGTGTCGCTGGATCAAGCTGCCCTTCGTACCACGTTTACCGGGGACGAATGCGAAGGGAATGACGACAGAATCGATGAATCGTCTTGTTGGTCGAGAGCCGTGGGCTTCGCAGTTCTCGTTACCGTTCGCGTCCGCAAGCCGTAGCCGACAAGACCAATAATGGCACCGGCGGTGAGAAGGGCGCGGGTGGAAGGTTCGGGGACGGGGGTGAGGAGGTATGCGTCTTGTTGGCCGCTAGGATTAAAGCCCTCGCCCACAATTAGGCCTTCGTCGTTGATACCGTAGGCTTCATAGAGCGTCCACCCAGGGTCAAAGGGTATCAGGTTATTCAAGTCCTGCATGACCCCATCAGAGTAAACGAAGGCGTCAACGTTACCACCGCTGGTTTGCGCCTGACCTATGACTAACCCGTTGTCGTTGATGCCCCAGGCGTCACTGTAGTCTCCGCCAAGTGCGCCGAGGTCGTGCATGGAATCGCCGCTGTAAATGAAGGCTCGGTCGTTAATGCCGTTATAGGCTACCCCCACGACCTGTCCGTCGTTGTTCACGGCATTGGCTTGACTCTCCGTGTAGCCAGGGAGCGTGCCGAGGGACTGCATCGCTCCGCCGCTGTATAAGTAGGCGTTCTCGTAGCCGCTGTTCATATACGCAATTCCTACGACTTGCCCGCTGTCGTTGATCGCTTTGGGACCACTGGACAATCCTCCGGGGGGGGTGCCGAGGTCTTGCATGGAACCATTGCTGCATAAGAATGCGTCCCCATTGCTGCCCTGCCCCACAATCTGCCCAAGGTCGTTGATGGCTGTGGGGGAAAACCCCACCGGAAGGTTTGTCAGGGAGCCGCCGCTGTATAAGAAGCCTTGTGGCGGAACGCCGGTCGTTGCGTAATACCCTACAACCTGCCCGCTGTTGTTGATGCTAGTGGCGCAACTTGGAAGCCCACTGAGAACTTGAATGATGCCTCCGCTATAAACTGTAGCATTTTGCCCACTTGTACATCCCGCTATCTGCCCGAGGTCGTTGATTGCGTAAGCCCAACCCGGACCGAGGTCAGTCACGGTATATGGACCTTGCCCCAAGACGCTTCCCGCGACAGCCGTAAGCAGAAACAGAACAGACAACAGATAATCAGATATTCTCATCTTATGGCGCTTTCTTTTGGCCGGGACCGTTTCGGAAACGATGGAAAAAACAACCTTAGAGCTACCTGGTCAGTATGCCAACCTGCGAAAGCCGATAGTATCGGCACCACTCTACCACCGTGCTGAATCGAGCTGCCCGCCGTGCCGCATTCGCTGTGGACAATTGCGAAGGCAAAGACAGAACGGGCGGGCGGGCGTCTTGTTGGTCGAAAGGCGTTGGTTTCGCACTTTTTCTAGTTGCCTGCCGTCGCCACATCCAGCCGAGCAAGCCGAGGGCACCGGCGGTGAGAAGGGCGCGGGTGGAAGGTTCAGGGGTGGGGGCAATGGCAATGCCACACGGGTCACTTAACTCCGAGACCAGAGAGGGGTTCACCGTTCCTCCTGACGTGGTGTATTCGCCAATTGTGCCATAGTCGCCAACCGAGCCGCTGTTGAAATTCGTGACAAAGATATTATCCCCGCTTGCGGTCGCTGACGAGAGTGCCGCTCCCACAGACAGGACCAATGCCATGATCGAAATGTTGCGTAACATGAACCAACGCATGTTTCTTCCTTCTTTCTCAACCGGGTGTCAGATCTGGATTTTGGCTGCCGAACATCACTTCGCACGCATTGCCGGAAGGGCACGGTTACCGGCAAGCGACAACGAAGGCTTCTGCCTTCGTCGCAATGAACGGCAGCCGAGAAGGCACAGGGCACCCGCACCGAGTAAGGCGAGGGCGGACGGTTCGGGCGCGACAGCGGCATCACCCGTTACAACGCCCTGGAATCGTACCCCGTCCAGGTAGTTATCCGAACCGGTCATCGTGATTGTTACGATGTTTGTGCCCACATTGAACCAAGTGGGATTCGCTGCGTAGGACACTGAAAAGTCGGGCGGATTCTCGAACCAAACACCAGACCCACTCACAATTGTCTGTCCGTTGATGGCTAGCGTTCCGGTGTCGTCGATTCCCCACATACCGGAAATCTGGAGGTCGTCGCTCAGTAAGAATCCAGCCAGGCTGAAAGACATCGAATACGTGTAGGCAGGGGGCGCGAGGCCACCGCCATCGTACTGGTCGTTGTCGTTGATCCAAGAAGAGCCCGACCAACCATTACTTGCAGTGTTGACAGACCAAAAGCCAGTGGCAAAATCAGGATCACCGGGCACTATCACATAAGCCGCGGATCCATACGGCGAACCGCTCACTGTCCAGTTACCATCTACGCCGTAATTGCCCAGTGCATTGCCGAAGACATCAAAGCCCGTGCCGGGGAGCGTCATCGTTATCGTTCCCGCCATCGCCGTCCCTGCAAGGATTGTCGCCGCCGACGCTGCCGTCAAAAAACCTCGCACTGTCGTCTTGTCAAACATCTGTAGTGTCCGCCGTCGCCAAGCGTAGCCCAGCAACGCTATGGCACCGACACATAGCAAGGCGAAGGTGGAAGGTTCGGGGACGACGGCTATGCCCCACGGATTACTCAACCCCGAGACCAGGGCGGCGTTAACCGTCGATCCGTCCATGCCGTATTCGCCGATCGTGCCAGCGGCGCAATTTGTGACAAACAGGTTCGATCCAGATACGGCAATGCAAGTCGGCTGACTCAACTCCGAGACCAGGGCGGCGTTAACCGTCGATCCGTCCGTGCCGTATTCGCCGATCGAGTCGTTGCCCCAACTCGCGACAAAGAGGTTCGTTCCAGACAGGACAAGGCCCTCCGGACCGCTCAACCCCGAAATCAGGGAAGCATTCACCGTCGATCCGTCCGTGCCATACTCACCAATCGTGCCGGCATAGTAATTCGTGACAAAGATGTTTGACCCAGACACGGCAATGCCAAATGGCTCATTTGATTCCGATATCAGCGATGGATTCACAACTCCACCCGAGGTGGTGTATTCGCCAACCGTGAAGCCGGCCCAAAGCGGGACAAACAGGTCCGACCCGGACGCGGCAATGTGCGTCAGGCCATACAACCCCGAGACCAGCGACGGGTTCACGATTCCACCCGACGTAGTGTATTCGCCAATCGTGCCCCATCCTGGATTCACGACAAACAGGTTTGATCCAGACACGGCAAGGCCATCCGGATTACCTAACCCCGCGACCAGCGAGGCGTTCACCGTTCCACCGGACGTGGTGTATTCGCCAATCGTGTCGTTGCCGGCATTCGCGACGAAGATATCCTGCCCGCGTGCGGTCGTTGCCGACGCCAAGAGCAAAGAGGACAACAGGACAATGAACCTTCTCATCTCGGAACCCTTTCAAGACAGATTGTGGAGACCATGCGATGGACGCCAAAACGCCGGCATCCAGAAGCGAACGGGAAGAACCCAAGACGCTCGTCTTGGGCGAACTGGTTGCCTTTCAGGAATCGGTTGGGTTCGACCCCCGTTGTCGCGGCAAACGAAAGGGGCGTCGGACCAAAGTGCCGCTCACTAGAACCCCCGCAACGGGGCGCAGCAGAACAGCGCCCGGCCGACGCCCCTTCGGGGCGCGGGACCAAGCACTGCCTCTGCTGATACAAGAGCCTTGCGGCTCAGGGTTGCGGTTCTCTAGTGAGAGCAGTTACTTGACGCTCGCGCGTCGATCAAATTTTCGTTTTCAGGCCGTGGTGCGGCCGGGTTGCTACCGCACGCAAATGCTTGCAATAGCTGACTGCAATATAATCCCCCGAATCTGCCTGTCAAGATGGCCAAAGATGGGGGGCGATACATGGTGGCTCACTGGCAGTGTCGGTTTGGATCAACTGGGCCAAGCCAGAAGTCGCTAGTAGTCCCGATATGGCTACGTCATGCCCGAGCACGCCTGCCACCCGTGGTTTTTTGCATTACATGGAAGATGGGTGTCACTTATGGGATGACGTGGCCCATTGACCGACGAGAAACGAAATCCGGTAGTAGCCGGTAGTCTACCGGGTTTTGGACTGCCGGCTACCGCTTTTTCTCGCAAAAACTGGGTTTTTCTTGCAAAGGCTTGCAAAAGTGCCGAAAAGGTCTAAAATAACAGAAATCCTCGGGAAATACGGGTCTTTTGGCGGGTTTCAGGTTGTCCCTGAAAATCCTGGTGTCGCCGGTTCAATCCCGGCCCTGTCCACTTGCTACACGCTCCGTGTATCTTTTGTGCGCATCGGGATCACGCCTCTCAACCACCATTCTGGTGTGTTTGTTGACAACCATATATGAAATAGGGTGTCAATGCTGATTTTTTCAGTTATTTCATGTTCCGACAAAGACAATTTGTTGGATTTCGGCTAGAATAGCGTTTATGCTGCTAATAGTGACAGGGCACTTGCGTCACTAAATCCTGGAAAATTCTCGTTGGGGAGCTGGAAGATGTCTCAAGGTGGCCAGAAGAGGGGTTCTCGTAGGTCGGCAAAGCGGCGGGGCCGCAAGCTGGGCGAAGGGCTTTTGCGAGGGCGACTTCTGCGCCTGGAATGCTTGGAAGTGCGACGACTGTTGTCGCTGGCCCCCATCATCAGCGAGGTCGACCCAGGCAACAAGTCCGGCATCACGGACACCCTGCCCGGCAACGTCTCAAACACCGCCGATTGGCTGGAGGTCTACAATCCCGATCCCACGACGGCAGTGAATCTGAGTGGCTGGGAGATTACCAAGGCCACTGGCGCATCTAACAACACATGGAATTTCCCCAGCGGTGTGACTCTGGGCCCGGGCGCGTTCCGCGTGGTCTTTTGCGATTCGGCGGCGGCCTCGACTGCCAATGGCGGCGACAACTACGTGACCACGGAGACCGCGTTCAGCGAGTTAAACACGGGCTTCAATCTCCCCAAGGCTGGCGACACGGTCAGCTTGTTCAACCCATCCGTCTCCACCACCATACCCGTCTCCTCGCTTGTCTACCCGACCTTGGCAAACGACACCTCCTACGGGCCGATGGAGACGGTCGCGGAGACCGACCTTGTGGCGGCGGGGGCCACGGCCAGCTACTACTGCCCGACCAATAACTCGCTGGGCGCCAACTGGACGCAGCCAGGATTCAACGCTAGCTCCTGGGCGACGGGCCCCACGGGCCTGGGTTTCGAGAACAGCGTGCCCGGCTTCGCCTGTACCTCCTACCTGGCAAACTATGGGGGTACTATCGGCAGCGTGGAGACGGCCGACCAGGTCATCTCCGGCAGCATCCCGTCCACCTCGACAATCAGTGTGACCGAAACCGACGGGTTGAACTTCTCGGGTTCCGGGACGGGCGCTGGCCACTTTGGCAACGACAATCCCTTCCCGTTGACGACCAGCGTGGACTCGAGCGATACCAACTATGTGATGCAGGCCACGGGGACGCTCACGATCTCCGCCAGCCAGGCCGGCTATTACACCTTCGGCGTCAACAGCGACGACGGCTTTCAACTCTCGATCACCGGCGCCAGTTTTCAGAACGGCTACGGCGACACGATCTGCAGCGGCAGCACGCTGGAGTACGATGGCGGGCGGGGCGCAGCCGACACCCTGGGTACGACCTACCTGGCCGCCGGCAGTTATCCGCTCAACCTGATCTATTTCCAGGGCAACGGCGGATGGAGCATGGAGTTTTATGCGGCCAAGGAGAGCAGTGCCACTGGGAGCGGGGGTAACTTCGACCCCAACTCGATTCTCGTGGGCGCGACGACCGCCACCACGGCCAGCGGCGGCACCAGCACCAGCACCACGCCGCTCGCGGTTACCAGTACGCCGTTCACCGGTGGCAGCAGCGGCGGGCAGTTTGGATCCGCCGTGGTTACCAACGTCAAGTCCGCGGTCACCGCGGCCCTTGCCGCGGACGGCAGCACCGGCACGTCGCTGTACGCGGTGATCCCCTTCAGCGACAGCGCGTCGCTGACGTCGCTGACCCTGAAGATGCAATGTGCCGATGGCTACGTGGCCTATCTCAACGGCGTACCGGTGGCCGAGGCCAACGTCCCCACCTTGCCGCCGATCGCGAGCATTACCTATAGCGGAACAACGGCCACCGTGACGACGACCACAGCCGATGGGCTGAGCAGCGGCCAGCAGGTCCTCATCACGGGGGCGACGCCGACGCTGTACGATGGGTCCTTCGCCGTTACGGTCACGGGCGCCGATACCTTCAAATACACGATGAGCGGCACGCCGGCGGCCAACGCCTCGGGCACGATGACGGCCTATAATGTGTCCTACAATGCGCTGGCTCCCCAGGCGCAGACCAGCGACGTGCAGGCCACCACCTACGCTGATGTCGACCTTTCCAGCTTCCTCAACTCCAGCACTGCCGGCCACCTCACGGCCACGGGCAATGTCCTGGCCATCCAGGTCCTGTCGGCCTCCGCCAGCCCGACGCAGATGCTCGTCGTGCCGGAGTTGGCCCAGATGACGAGTACGATCAGCAGCAGCGATTTCATCTTCTCCACACCCTCGCCCGGCACGGCCAACACCGCGGCCGACGTGCAGGCCAGTATCTCCTTTAACACCCCGCTGGACACGACGCAGGACAACAGCTTGCCGGACGGAATGTACTACGCCCCCATCTCGCTGGCGCTCGTGCCCAACGTCGCGGGCATGCCCATCTACTACACGACCGACACCACCACGCCCGGTTATCAGGCGGTCAGCAGCATTACCTTCAGCGGTACCACGGCCACCGCAACCACTACTACTCCCGTGCAATTCACCACCGGCGACACCGTGCAGATTGCCGGCGCGACGCCGGCGATCTATGACGGCACTTTTGAGAACATCACGGTGACGGGGACCAACTCCTTTACCTACACGCTGCTCTCGACGCCAACCGCCAATGCCAGCGGGGCGAACATCACGGCCACGGACGGCAAATTGTATACGGGCCCCATCTCGATCGGCACCACCACGGTCCTGCAAGCGGCGGTCGTTGAAGACGGCTACGCGTCACCCTTCCAGACCCAGACCTACGTCTTCCCTTATGCCGTGGTCGAACAATCCAATGCAACGGCCGAAGCGGCCGGCTTCCCGGCAACGTGGATTGGCGCCCTCGACGGCCAGGCTACGGTGTCGGCCGATTACGCCATGTCGTCGGTGCCCACCTACACGACGGCACAGGTCGCCACCGCGCTCGCGTCACTGCCCGTGATGTCGCTGGTTAGCACGGATGCCCAAATGTTCGGCCCCAACGGCATTTATTCCAACTCCCAGAGCAAGACCGTACCCGACGCGACGGGGGCGTTCGAGTACTTCAATGCCAGCGCTAATCCGCTGGGCAACACCTCGTCGTTTTCCAGCCAGGCCGACATCAGCATGTATGGCGGCGTGGGCCGCGATTCGCAATACCTGAAACACGGCATGGAGGTCGATTTCCAGAGCCCGGACGGCAGGACGGACCTGGACCAGAACATCTTCGGCGACGGTTATTTCCCGGACGGGCTGATCCTGCGGCAGGGCTTCAACGACGGCTGGTCGTGGGGCGGGGCCAGCACCGCGTTCATACACGATTCTTGGATCCGCGACGCCCTCACCGCCTTGGGTACGCCGAACACGCCGGGCATCTGGGTGCAGCTTTTCGTCAACGGGCTCTACTGGGGCGTCTACAACGCCGTGGCCAACATCGACTCCGACTACGCTTCCTACTTCTTTGGTGGCAGCGCAGCGGCGTACGACGTCTACCACTACAGCGGCAACAGCGGGTGGGAGGTCAAGAGTGGGACCATGTTGCCCTGGACCCAGATGTTCAACGTGGCCACCTACGGCAACATCAACGGCACGGGCACCGCCAGCCAGACCACCCTGGCCAACCCCACGGCCTACGCCCTGATGGGGCAGTACCTCAACCTGCCGGACTTCTGCGACTACATCATCGTCAACTATTATGCCGGCAACACGGACTGGGACAACCACAACTACTCCGGCCTCTACCGCCCCGGCCTGGGCTTCGTCTTCCAGGACTGGGACGGCGAAATGTCGATCTACAGCGGCTGGAACAGTAGCCCGTACGTCAGCCGTATGAGCCTGGACACGAGCGGCGGTCCCTCCCAATTGCTCGTGCAACTGCTGGCCAACCCCAACTTCCGCCAGATGTTCGCCGACCACGTCTACAAGGACTTGACCACCGTGTTGTCGTCGACCACCGCGACGGCCATGTACCAGGCCGAGGCCAACCGGATTTGGGACCCGGCCACTGGTATCGAGGGTGTCCTCGACGAGTCGGCCCGCTGGGGCAATGTGGGCGAGTTGGCCGGCACCTGGAACGAGCTGGGCACTCCCGCCACCTGGTTGGCCCATATTGACGAGGAACTCAACTCGTGGTTCCCCGTGCGGACGGCCATCATGTTCAGCCAGTTCGAGACGGCCGTGACCTTCCAGCCCGTGGGCGGCAGCAATTCGTACACCTACACGATGTATCCCGGCGTTACCCCGCCCGTGTTGTACCTCAACGGAAACCAGGAGAGCTATGGGGCCTCGGTCTCGATTGTGGGGGGCAACACGCTTACGATGACCCCCACCGGCGCCGCCATCTACTACACCACCGACGGCAACGATCCGCTGGAAAGCGAACTCAACCTGGATCTCGCCAGCATTACGATCAGCGGCACGACAGCCACGGCAACGGTCGCCGAGACGATCGTCGGCCTGTATAACGGCGATCAACTCACCATCAGCGGGGCCGACCAATCGGCGTACGACGGCACTTTCACAGTCGCCAATGTGACCGTAAATTCCACCGCAGATACGACGACCTTCACCTACACCGTCACGGGTACGCCCACACCCACGTCAGCCGCTACCGGAACCCCGCTCACCGCCTCGGGCGACGTCGGCTTCACGCTCAACTCCCTCACTTACTCGGGCGCGACGGCCAAAGCCACGCTCGCCGGCACGAACACCGGCCTGTACAACGGCGATGAACTCTACATCAGCGGGGCCAGCCTAAGCGCGTACAATGGCCAGTTCGCCATCGCCAATGTGACTGCAGCCGGCGGAAACACCACCTTCACCTACACCATGCTTTCGACGCCTACCGCCAATGCCAGTGGGACCATCACCACCGTAGGCAGCGTGATCAGTGCGTCGGCCAGCTTATATACTGCTCAAGGCATCCCCGTTTCGACCACCGAGACGATCGATGCCCGCGTCCTTTCCGGGGGTACCTGGAGCGCCCTGAACTACGCGACATTCATCGAGAACCTGGCCCCCTATATCCGCGTCGCGGAAATGAATTACGACCCGTTGCCGGCCACGGCGGCGGAGATCGCCGCCGGCTACGTGGTCTCCGACACCACCGACCCCAACAAGGATTTCGAGTTCATCGAACTGCAGAACATCGGCAGTCAGACGATTGATCTCTCGGGGCTGCAGTTCACCAATGGCATCAGCTTCACGTTCCCCAACGTGACGCTGGCCGCCGGCGGGTATATCGTCGTCTGCGCTGACCCGGCCGCCTTCGCCCTCCGCTATGGCGAGTCGACGTTGGAGGCGGAATACGGCAGCAGCAACTGGGCCACCGTCGCGGCCGAGTGCGCGTACACTGGGCACTTGGCCAAGGGCGGCGAGGAAGTCACGCTCACGTCGCCCAACGGCGGCGTGATCCAGGACTTCACCTATAGCAGTTCCTGGTATCCGCAGACCCATGGCGGCGGCTTCGCGCTCCTGGCCACCAGTACCAGCCAAGCCCTTTCCTTGTGGAATTCCAGCCTGGGCTGGGAACCCAGCGGCACGCCCGGCGGCACGCCCGGCAAGGCCGATCCCGTCACGGTCCC
>CAZTPX010000045.1:0-63738 GCA_964615095.1 uncultured Planctomycetaceae bacterium
GCGGCCAGCAAGGCACACTCGCAGAGTTGCTGCGCAATCGGCTGCGCCGACGAGTCGTGCCTGCCGTTGGACAATCGGCGAGTAGTGTTATGTTCTTCGGTCTATTCATTGCGGGTGTGGTATGGATGTTTACGATGGCAGTGGTTAGCCTCTCACTGGTAGTCTTGGGCTCGTAGCCTTCCGGCAGATGTAGTGAGCTTTCCATGTCCGCATCGAAAGCGGCGGAGACCATGCTGCGCACGGTGCCCTCGCCGCACTCCAAAGGTCACGTGGGATCAACAAATCTGTTGTTAACCGTGAATGTTTCTGGTTTTGCGCCACGCATCAGAATATTACGCCTCCGGTCCGAAGATTATTCGTCGGGACGTGAGGTTCTCTTCAGCGGCGGGGAGCAGGGAACGGGGAGCGGGGAGCAGGGAGCGGGGAGCGCGCGCGTTGGAAACATGCCGGACAACAGCGAAAGTGCAACGAGCGATTGAACTTGCGACGCAAGTTCGTGTCCCGCGCGCAATGGGGCGGAGTTTCGTTGCGTATTATTGGGTATAAAGCGCGCTGCAGGCAATTCAGCCACGCCTGAATACTCTGCGAGTGAATTTGTTCTTTGACAATTTACCAGCCCCCGGCGTAGCGAACCGGGGGCCATTAGCAATGCGCGGCGCCGACTTGCCCAGGTCGGCGTCCGCGCCGGCGGCTGCGCGGAAACTGTGGCGCGTGGGTCTCGTGCCCTGACCCGCCCTACGGCCCGGGCAACGGTCGCGAACGGCCGCACTTGCCGTGACGACAATTAATTATTTTTCTGACTCTGCACTTAATTGGCCGCAAGTGAATGGTATGTATCCTACCACAATATACTGTACATGTGGCACACTGTGGCACACTGTGGCACACAATGGCACAAAATAGCACAAAATGGTCACGTGTGCCAAAAAATGGATACAAAGTGGCCAGGTATTGTCTAGGTATTTCGGCTGTGGCAAGACTATCGTTAGAGTGTCAAACGTTTTTTTCCCCGCACTTTTCTCCGTGTGAGCAATACCTTTAGCGGAAGCCGAATACACCCGTGGACGTACAAAATCGCCGCCAATAAGCCAAAAGGCCCATTTTTTCGATGTGGCCAGGTCACTGCCCGACCCGATACGGTGGGCTGGTCTCCGCGGCCAAGTTGCGAGAAATGCCCTTGGAAGCACTTTTTTCTGACTCACGCCGCCGATGACAGTAGCGAACGAATCGGCCGTCGCCGACACGCAACCAAGTCTTCGCAACGCCTACGGACGGAGGCTCAGCGGCCGGCGGTCAGGCATACAGAAGTCTAGTGCGCCGACACGATTTCCAGCGAGCTTTCCGGCAAAACCGGGTGTACGAACGGCAGAGCCGGAACTGCGCTGCGCTGGTTCACGGCCTACACCACTTGAAAACAGACCGGCTGAAGCCGGGACGACGAACGGGGGCCAGGACTTCGAGCGCGGCACGTCGCTAATTGCCGCAGTAGCTTTCCTGTCAATTTGGCACCCAACACGCGGCCACTTGGAAAGGAACGGTGAATGGCCGATTTACACATGATTCATAAGTGTAGTATGCATATGACTTTACGGCGTTCTTTCCCCTTTTGGCACACCGCTTGCTCCGTTAACGCCGCAAAATACAGTCGGCTGCCAAGTTTAGTCCTGGCAGACCGTCCATGTTCTAACGCTTTAGTGTTCATGCCCGCAACAGGAGGATTCCACTGTGGCAAAACAGATGGTGTATGAGGACGATGCTCGGCAGCCCCTGGCCGCCGGCGTCAGCAAGTTGGCCCGGGCCGTTGTGACAACCCTGGGACCCCGGGGCCGAAACGCGGTCCTCGACAAGGGCTGGGGCGCCCCCAAAGTCACCAAAGATGGCGTGACCGTCGCCGAAGAAATCACCCTGGATGACCCTCAAGAGAATCTCGGGGCGCAACTCGTCAAAGAGGCCGCCTCCAAGACCAACAAGATTGCCGGCGACGGCACGACCACGGCCACCGTGCTGGCCGAGGCCCTGTATCGTGAGGGCCTGAAGATGGTGGCCGGCGGCGCCGATCCGATGTCGCTGGCCCGCGGCCTGCACAAGGCGGCGGGAGCCGTGGTGGCGGCAGTGACCAAGATGTCCACGCCCATCAACGAAAAGAGCCGGAAGGAGATCACCCAGGTCGCCACGATCGCCGGAAACAACGATCCCACGATCGGCGCCGTCTTGGCCGATGCCTTCATGAAGGTCGGCAAGGACGGCGTGATCACGATCGAAGAAGGCAAGCAGTCGGAGACCACGGTCGACGTCGTCGAAGGCATGCAGTTCGATCGCGGTTACCTCTCGCCGCACTTCGTCACGAATCAGGAAGAGCAGGTCGTCGAATTCGAAAAGCCCTACGTGCTGATCCACGAGGAGAAGATCACTAGCGCCAAGAGCCTGGTGCCGCTGCTGGAAGCCGTCAGCCGCGCCAGCAAGCCGCTAGTGATTATCGCCGAGGATGTCGAGGGCGAGGCCCTGGCAACCCTCGTCGTCAACAAGATGCGTGGCATCTTGAACGTCTGCGCCGTCAAGGCCCCAGGCTACGGCGACCGCCGCAAGGCCATGCTGGGCGACATCGCCGTCTTGACCGGTGGCAACGCCATCTTCAAGGACTTGGGCGTGCAACTTGACGCGGTCAAGCTCTCCGATCTGGGCACGGTCGATCGCGTGATCATCTCCGCTGACGATACAACGATGGTCGGCAGCCGCGGCGACAAGAAGGCCATCACCGGCCGGGCCGACCAGATTCGCCGTGAGATCGAGACCACCACCAGCGATTACGACCGCGAGAAGCTGGAAGAACGCCTGGCCAAGTTGGCCGGCGGCGTGGCCCAGATCAGCGTGGGGGCCGTGACGGAAACGGAAATGAAGGAGCGGAAGTTCCTGTTGGACGACGCCAAGGCCGCCACCAAGGCCGCCCTGGAAGAAGGCATCGTTCCCGGCGGCGGCGTGGCCCTGCTGCGTTGCGAGAAGGCCGTCGACGCCTTGCACCTGGAGGGCGACGAGGCCCTGGGCGCGAAGATCGTTCGTAGCGTTTTGCAAGTTCCGCTGAAGGCCATCGCCGACAACGCCGGACAGGACGGTCCGGTGGTGGTCAACCGCGTTCGCCAACTCAAGAAGAACGAGGGCTACGACGCCGACAAAGACAGCTACGGCGACATGCTCGAAGCGGGTATTGTCGATCCGGCCAAGGTGGTCCGCATTGCCTTGCAAAATGCGGTGAGCGTGGCCAGCCTGCTGCTGACGACCGCGTGCCTGATTACCGAGATTCCCAAGAAGGACGACGGCAAGGGCGCTGGCCCGGGTCCGGGACACGATATGGGTGGCATGGGCGGCGGCATGGGTGGCATGGGCGGCGGCATGGGTGGCATGGGTATGGGCGGCATGGGCGGCATGGGTGGGTTCTAGCCCGCTAGCCAACACGTCAAACCCTAGCACCTAGACATTTAATACCGTGGATCTTTGTCTGTTGCGTCCGGAATGACACAGCGGGCGAGGCAAGCTACACAACAAAATTCCATAACCAAAATTCACAGGAGAAACACAGGATCATGGCAAAAGACAGCATCAATTTGCGTCCCCTGGACGACCGCGTCGTGGTGGAACCGAAGGAAGCCGAAGAAGTGACTGCCGGCGGCATCGTACTGCCGGATACGGCCAAGGAGAAGCCTCAGCGCGGGACCGTGATCGCCGTTGGCCCCGGCAAGCTGTTGGATAGCGGCGAGCGCGGCACGCTTTCGGTCAGCGTCGGCGATGAAGTTATTTACGGCAAGTATTCCGGCTCGGAAGTCGAAGTCGATGGCCGTGAGGTCAAGATCCTCCGCGAAACCGACATTCTCGCGAAGGTCGTCAAGTAAGGAAACGTTCACAGGGCGATGCCGGCGCGGGCGCGCCGGCATCGCCCCCACCCACCCAAGAATTAGGAACCGTCAACGTGGCTAAACAACTACTATACGATGATCAGGCCCGGAAGCGTCTGCTTCGGGGCGTGGAAAAACTGGCCGACGTGGTCGCCGTGACCCTGGGCCCCACTGGGCACAACGTCATTCTCGACAAGTCCTACGGCGGCCCGACCGTCACGAAGGACGGCGTAACGGTGAGCAAGGAAATCGACCTGGAAGAGCGCTTCGAGAACATGGGGGCGAAGCTCGTCAACGAGGTGGCCTCGAAGACCTCGGACCTAGCGGGCGACGGCACGACAACCGCCACAGTGCTCGCCCGCGAGATCTTTCGCGAGGGCCTGCGGAATATCACCGCCGGGGCCAACCCGACGGCCGTCCGCCGCGGCATCGAGAAGGCCGTCGACGCGGCTGTCGAGCATCTCCGCACTTTGGCTAAGCCGGTGAGCGGCCCCGAAGACATCGCCCACGTGGGCGCGATCAGCGCCAACAACGACGCCGTGATCGGCAAGTTGATCGCCGAGGCCATGGCCAAGGTCGGCAAGGACGGCGTAATTACCGTCGAAGAGGGCAAGACCGCGGAAACGACCTACGACGTTGTCGAGGGTATGCAATTCGACAAGGGCTATCTCTCGCCCTACTTCATCAATACTCAGGCCACTATGAGCGTCGAGTTGGAAGACGCCTTGATCCTGATCCACGAGAAGAAGATCAGCAATATCCGCGACCTGATTCCCCTGTTGGAAAAGGTGGCCCACTCCGGCAAGCCGCTCTTGATCATCGCCGAGGATGTCGAGGGCGAGGCGCTGACCACGCTGGTGGTGAACAAGCTTCGCGGCGTATTGAACATTGCCGCGATCAAGGCGCCCGGTTTCGGCGATCGCCGCAAGGCCCTGCTGGCCGACATCGCGATTCTCACCGCGGGTACGCTGATCAGCGAGGATCTCGGCTTGAAGCTCGAGAACCTCACGCTGGAGCAACTCGGCCGGGCGAAGAAGATCTCCATCGATAAGGACAACACGACGATCATCGAAGGCGCCGGCAAGGCGGCCGACATCAAATCCCGCGTCGACCAGCTCAAGCGGCAGATCGACGCCAGCGATAGCGACTACGACCGCGAGAAACTGCAAGAGCGGCTGGCCAAGCTCTCCGGCGGCGTGGCCGTAATCTCGGTCGGTGGCAGCACCGAAGCCGAGATGAAGCAGACCAAGGCCCGTGTCGAGGACGCCTTGCACGCCACCCGTGCGGCCGCCGAGGAAGGCGTGCTGCCAGGCGGCGGCGTGGCCCTGCTGCGTTGCAAGGCTGCGGTCGAGAAGGCCCGCGGCGGCGCTCGCGGCGACGAGAAGGTGGGCGTGGACATCGTCCTGCGGGCGTTGAGCGGTCCGATCAAGCAGATCGCCAACAACAGCGGGATTGACGGTTCCGTGGTGGCCGACGAGGTCAGCCAGAAGGCCGAGAATATCGGTTTTGACGCCTATACGGGAAAATATGTCGACATGTTCAAAGCCGGCATTATCGACCCGTTGAAGGTCGTCCGCACGGCATTGCAGAACGCCGCCAGCATCTCCGCACTGATGTTGACCACCGAGACCTTGATTACCGACCTGGACAAAGACGATAAGAAGACGAGGGTCGAGGGATCCGTGCGGTAAATGGACGGTCGCGTTCCCGCGAGGATGCGACTGTCCGGGAATCGCTGCGGTCCTGCCGGAAAGCAGATGGCATTGAATCGCGGGGCCACCTCTCGACCCGGGGTGGCCCTGTTTTTTTCTGTTATCGCGCCCAGTAGGCTACAATATGTTGACGATGGCTGACAAACGCGACTATTATGAAATCCTCGGTGTCGATCGTTCTGCGAACAAGGAACAGATCTCCGAGGCCTATCGCAAATTGGCCCTGAAATATCATCCGGACCGCAACCCGGGCGACGAGGCGGCAATCGTCAAGTTCAAGGAAGCCGCCGAAGCCTTTGAAGTCTTGAACCATGCGGAAAAGCGGGCCAAGTATGACCGCTTCGGGTTTCAAGGATTGCAAGGCAGCGATGCGCCGCATTTCCGCGACGTGGGCGACATCTTCGATGCCTTCGGCGACGTGTTTGGCGAGGGTCTCTTTGGCGATCTCTTCGGCCGCGGCCGAGGGCAGCGCGTCCGCAAGGGAGGCGACGTGCAATGCCAAGTCACGCTCGACCTGCTGGAAGCCGCCAAGGGAGCGTCGAAGGTTGTCGAGTTCGAGCGGCACGTCGTCTGCGAGACGTGCGGCGGTTCAGGCGCTAAGCCGGGTACCCGGCCGGAAAAATGCTCCTACTGTGGCGGCAATGGACGCGTGGTCCAGTCTAGCGGCTTCTTTTCCATGCAGACAACCTGCCCGGCCTGCCGGGGCAATGGCCGCGTGATTCGCGAGGCCTGCCCGGCCTGTCGAGGACACGGTTACGTGCCGCGGCGCGTCAATCGTAAGGTCGAGATTCCCGCCGGCGTGGACAACGGCACGCAACTCCGCCTCAGCGGTGAAGGCGAGCCGAGCGCTGCCGGCGGCCCGCCCGGCGATTGCTACTGCGCGATCCACGTCAAGGAACACCCGCTGTTTCATCGCGACGGCCGCGAGTTGATCTGCCAGGTTCCGATCACGTATACGCAGGCCTCGTTGGGCACCTCGCTCAACGTGCCTACGCTGGACGGCCCGGAAGAGGTCGAAGTTCCGCCGGGCACGCAGCCCGGCGACGTCTTCACGTTGCGCGGCCGAGGCATGCCGGACGTCCGCTACCGCGGCCGGGGTGATCTGCACGTGCAGGTCACCATCGAAGTGCCCAAGCGGCTTTCCGAGCGCCACGAAGAATTGCTCCGCGAGTTGGCCGACATTGAGAACGCCGACGTTTCACCGAAGCGAAAGAGTTTTTTCGACAAGATCAAGGAATTGTTCCATACCGAAGAGAGCCCGTGAATGATCGCGGCGAATGGCCCGAAGGGGTGCGGCTGCACATTACCCCGACATGAAAGTACCTCACGTAGGATGGGTTATAGCCGTCATTGACGGACTGAATTCCATCTTACATAGGATCTGTACTCATGTCAGGGTGGTAGGACGGACCACACTGTTTTGCGGCCCGCGCCGCGGCGATCAAAGGGACCAGCGCGGGAATTTGTGCCAGAGGAGAGATGCAATGACTGACGAGAACGCCAATCCCACGAGCGAATCCCCGCCCCCCTCGGCGGCCGCAAGCGAGAACGCCGCCCACGCTGCGACGGAACCCACGGAGGACAATCTCCTGGACCAATTGCGCAACGATCTGGAAGCTGCCAAGGATCGCGTGCTCCGCAGCCAGGCCGAGTTGGAAAACTACCGCAAGCGGGCCGCTCGGGAGATCGAGGACCATCGCCGCTACGCCAATTTACCGCTAATGCAAGACCTCTTGCCGGTGCTGGACAACATCGAGCGGGCGATCGCCGCGGCGGAGAAGACCCACGACGTGGCGGGGTTGTTGGAGGGCGTGAAACTCGTGGCGCGGCAGTTCGAGGAAACTTTCGCGCGGCACCACTGCGTGCGCATCGGGGCCTTGCACTTGCCGTTCGATCCACACCTGCACCACGCGATTTCGCAGCAAGCGACGGACGAGTTTCCGCCCAACACCGTGGTGTTGGTGGCCCAGCCCGGCTTCCAGTTGCACGATCGTGTCGTGCGACCCAGCCAGGTGCTGGTGTCGCGCGCCCTCAATGCGAATCCCTGAGATAATACTCATCCGTCCTGAACCTGTTGGAGTTTCGAAGATGCCCACCTACGATTACGTCTGCGATGCCTGCAAGCACGAGTTTGAGTTGTTCCAATCGATCAAGGAAGATCCGAAGAAGCAATGCCCCTCGTGCGGCAAGAAGAAGCTCCGCCGCCTGATCGGGCCAGGCGCGGCGATCGTATTCAAGGGTTCCGGCTTCTACGCCACCGACTACCGTAGCGAGGCCTACAAGAAGGCCGCCGCCGCCGACAAGCCAGCCAGTTCGTCGACCTCCAGCGAGAAGTCCGGTGAGAGCAGCAACGGCAAGAAGGAAAAGAGCGCGAAGAAGAAAGCCGCCGACAGCGTGTAGTGGACTATTCGTCATGAGCCAGCGCCACTGCCCGATGTGCGAACGCCTCTTCGATCCGGAGGAGAGTCCGGCATTGCCCTTTTGCAGTACACGCTGCCGCCTGGCCGACTTGAATCGCTGGCTGAAGGAGGGCTATGGACTGCCTTACGAGCGGCCGGAAGATGACGAGAATCAAGAGCAGCCCGCCCCGCCGGAAGAGGATTGATCGCCGACTCCTTCGTCCGATGAGTCCAGCGATTCGCATACTAACCACTTAGGCCCTCGGGTTCGCCGGTGGCGACGTGGACCTCTACCGTTATTGCGGCAACGGCCCGACGGACGGCACGGACCCGACCGGGCTTTTCAAACGGAGTTTCTTATGGAGCGGCCCACTCGGAAATTACTCTGCAAGTGTCTTCGTGGAGAAAGCTGATCTGAAATCTGGCGATCTCCTTGGGCGCCTTGCGGAGCTTATCACCGGCGATCCGAGCGATAAGAGCGCCTTCCCTCTCGCCGTACGACAAACCCAGTTTAAGGTGGGCGACCGTATTGATGTCGCGCCGTTGCTGGTCAGCCTCCAGACAAAGCTCGGCAAGAATATCGTGAAGGCGGCGAGGACGATAGTTGCTCAGTTCCCTACGAACGACACGGATTCGTACGAGACGGGCAACGGGCCCGACGGCAAGGGACTCGACAGAGCGGGAGTGCTAGCGTTTTGGAAGCCTGAGAAGGACTGGAAAAAGCGACCCCTTTGCGAGTGCGGCGGGGCGCAGATGCTGGCAGTTACGAAGGGTTTAATTGACACCGTCGGTCCTGAACTCTTTGATCAACTCAGATACACTAATGCCCGCACAAAGAAGTCCTATAGCTACAATACGAGATACCACGATGTTGGGACTATCACGGGTTATAAGTCGGTCGATAAACTCCCGGTTGGAGTATGGGGCCATTTCAACATTTTGAGTGCCTACGGTACGGGCGGCCCTTACTCCGGTGGGGAGAACGTAATTAGCGAGGGAAACGGGAAGTTTTGGGGCTTCTCCGGGGATGGCGCGCATAATGCGATGTATGACGAGATGACTGCCGAGGCGTGGAAGGCGTTCCTTGTCGGGGAGACCAACAAGAGAAATGGTACAAATACTCAGGTGGCGGATGCGACAGAAGTAAAGTTTTATCATCACCACTTTGTCGGAGACATGCATTTCTACGATGTCGGGGCGATTGCTATGCAACTCTTCGACTTGCGGCAGGCCAAAGCGACCACGGGCACGCAGCGCAAATAATCGTGTAATGTCGTCTTTCTCGGCTTGGCGTACGATGCTGGCCGCGCGGTCGGCTTTAACCTGAAGACAAGTGGCCGGGAAACACGCCCGATTGGGGTATTTTACGGGATTTACCGAGTTCAAATTACTGGACGGGAGTGCCACGTTACGCGCCCGCCAGAGCATGGAATCCTTGCCGGACATTATGCATCCGAGAGGTCCTGAGTTGACATGAAAGGCCTCCGTCAACCGGTCGAGTATGGCATCACGCCGGCTCGCATTGTGATCGCGCTGCTGGTCCTTGAATCGCTACTGGTGCTATCCCAGCGATTTCGGTGGTTTGCCTTCAATCAGCAGAAGGGCTGGACCGTGTTGATTGCAGTGGTGGCGGTGGCGGCGGTCTTCGTCATGTTGCTCCTGTGGTTCCTGGCAGGCTTGTTCCTGCGCTGGCAGTTTCAATTTAGCGTTCGCACGCTGTTCGCACTTGCAGTGGTTGTCGCGATTCCGTCGGGTTGGCTTGCCGTCGAGTTGCGCCGCGCGGAGCAGCAGTCTATGGCCGTTGAGGCGATTGTGAAGGCGGGTGGGAGCGTAACAAACGATTACGACTACGATCCGTCAGGTAAGTGGGCACCGCGTGCAGGGCCGCGATCACCAGCCTGGCTCCGTAAGTTGCTCGGCGGCTATTTTTTCGCGGACGTCACCGATGTGTGCTTCGATGACACGGAGGTCGGGGACGCCGCTTTTGGATACCTCCAAGGGTTGACGCAACTCCAACGGCTATCCCTCCTCAATGTCCCGCTCACGGATGCTGGTCTGGCGCACGTCGATGGGTTTACCAAGATCCGGGAACTGGGCCTCAGTGGCACGCGAATTACGGATGCTGGATTGGAGCACCTTCGATGCCTGAAGCAACTCCAAATACTGCTCCTCCGTGACACCCAAGTGACCGACGCTGGGTTGGTTTATGTCGAAGGCTCGACAGGACTCCGAGAACTTTATCTCGACCGCACGCAGGTCGCAGACGCTGGCTTGAAGCACCTCGTGGGGTTGAAGCAACTCCAGGAGTTGGAGTTAAGTTCCACGCGGGTCACGGATGCTGGCTTGGAGCACCTGGAAGGATTGACGCAACTGAAGTATCTGAACCTTGTAGGAACGGCCGTCACGGCAGCCGGCTTTCACCATCTCAAGAGGTTGTCCGGGCTCCAGGAGCTTCACATCTGCGCAATAGCCGACATCCCGAGCCCCGAGGAAGAGGCTGAGTTGCAGCGGGCGCTACCGAATTGCCGTATCGAGACGAGGTTCTGATGGGCCATGGTTGATCCGGCAGACCGGAAGGCGCAAACAGGGCCTTGAAAGGCAAAGAGCCAATCGGCTGATGAGCAGCGCTACGAACTCCAAGTAGGCAGATCGTACGATCGTCCAGCGACTTACGTGAACCTCGCATCTGGCAATTCATTGGTGGGGCTACACCAACCGATGGTCGATAGTTCGCTGCCTATTTTCTGTCCGGCTCCCGCCCCGCCGGCCCGAGCAGTTCCTCCAGCTTCTTGCCCAACTGACGACCGCGGACGTTCAAGGCCAGTACCTTGCCGTCTTTACCAACCAGGATCATTTGCGGAACCGTAAAGATGCCGTAGTACGTCGCCATCGATTTGTCGCTGCCGCGGGCTTCGTTGCGATCCAGCAGAACTGTCCATGGCTGCTTCTCCCTCTCCAAGAAATCTTCGATCGCTTTGCGGTCGCGATCAATGCTGACGCCCACGACATCGAATCCGCGCTTGCGGTAGGCGCGGTAGCACTTCAAAATTTCCGGTACCTCCTCACGGTGAGGACCGCAGGAGGTTTCAAAGAAGTCGACCAGCACGACCTTGCCCCGGTATTTCTTCCAGTCCAACGGCTTGCCCGCAAGCGTCGATCCGTCGAGCACGAAGGACTTGCCGACCAGTTCCAGCCGCCGCGCCGCGCCAAACATGGGCGCGGCGGTGGCGGCGATCTCGCCATCCTTGTTTTCGGCCAGGACCTTCCCCAGTTCCACGAAGGTCTTGACAGCCAAGGCAGGTCGATTCGACTGCTCCGCGGCCAGGGCGACACTAACGGCCAGCTTGGCGGCGGCAGCATCGCTTGGACCGCTTTCCAAGAAGCCCTTCAGTCGTTCGACGAAGGTGCCATAATCCTGGTCGCTCATCGCGGCGGCCCGTTCGCCCCGGAGCTCCAAGACGGCCAACTGTGCCGGGCGAAGAACGTCTTTCAGACCAAGCTTCTCCACCTGCTCGACCGTGGCTTCGAGGGCGGCAGGGGCGGTCTCGTCACCCAACCGGCCGAGCAAAGCGATGGCGGCGATCTTCGCCCGGACGGCGGCCTGGGCCTGTTCCGGAGTCGGTTTGCTGGCCAGGATCTTCTCGCAGGCCTTCCGTTGGGCGGCCGCCCGCTTCTTGCGAAGCTCGGCGTTTGCCGGCCGGAGACTTGACGATGGCTGGATCTTATTCAAGCCCTCGATATATCTTTGCAACTCCTCGATCGTGCCATCGGGCACGTCAAAGGGGTCTTTTTTCGCCCCGCTCTCCTGCCCCGAGTTCACGGCGGCCTGCCCAGCATGTTCATCCCCTGCCGCTGCCGACCAGGGCCGGGCTAGTAGAACAACGAGTATGCTTGTTGCCAGAACAGGGTCGAAGGCTCGACGCGACATGCCAGGTCCTTTCTTGGGAGGGAAAACCCGAGGGATAATCCAGTATCGGAAAGCAGCCGCCAAGTGTCAATTGCAGCGCATCAACCGCGACTGGATGATCCGCAGAATCGCCCTGGCCACCCTGGGCTTGCTCCCCGCTACCGCGGCGACGACCTCGCCCCGAGCGTCGATCACTTCAACCTTGGTCTTGGCCGCATGCATAGCGGCCGGGCCGTTCACCACAATCAAGTCGCACTTCTTGCGTTCCAGTTTCTGCATGGCCCGCATCCGCAGATCCTCGGTCTCCAAGGCGAACGCCACCATCCACTGCGAGGTCCTAATGGCGCCTAGCCTTGCGACAATGTCCGGGGTTTCAATAAATTGCACATCCAGCGTACCGCCCGTCTTGTGGATTTTCTCTGCCGCGACCACTTTCGGCCGATAGTCGCAGGGCGCGGCGGCTGCAATCAGGCCGTCGCACTGGCAAAACACACTCATGCAGGTCGCGAGCATTTCTTCCGTCGAGACTACCGGCAGCACGCTCGCGGCCTTTGGGTAGCGGACCACGACTGGCCCGCTAACGATTACCACCTCGTGCCCCGCTTCTAGCGCGGCCTCGGCCAACGCCTTGCCCATCCGCCCGCTAGAACCATTGCTCAGGTATCTGACCGGGTCGAGGTACTGGCGTGTCGGGCCGGAGGTGAGGAGAATACGGGACATATGCACGAATGACGAATGACGAATGACGAATGACGAAAAGGCAGCAATCTGGGTGCCTTTTCGTCATTCGTCATTCGTCATTTGCCATTTCCCACGGTCATTCGGATCTCTTAAGTTTTTCCAGTTGCTCCCCAATCACCTGGAATATGGTCTCCGGCTCGGCCATTCTTCCGATCCCCACTTCGCCACAGCTCAAGTGGCCGGATTCCGGATCGATGATTAGCATGCCGTCGGCGCGAAGTTGGGCGATGTTGCGCTGCACGGCGGGCTTCGCCCACATCTGGACGTTCATGGCCGGGGCAAAGATGATCGGCCCGTCGAACGCCAGCAACACCGTACTCACGATTTCGTCGGCCAGGCCCAGGGCGGCCTTGGCCACAATGTTGGCCGTGGCTGGGGCGACACACAGCAATTCGGCCTTGCGGGACGTATCGATGTGTGGATGCGACCCGCGGCCAAACACGGCTGTCAGCACGGATCGGCCACTGAGGGCCTCGAACATTTTGGGCGCAACAAGTTTTGTGGCCGACCGTGTCATGATCACGGAGACGCCGGCCCCGGCCTGCGTCAACTGGCTCACCAGGGCCGCCGTCTTGTAGGCGGCAATCCCGCCCGTGACGGCAATCAGCACTTCCCGACCTTGCATGGCGTCCCCGTGGTCTACAGCATGCGAAAATCAACCTCGGGCACGCCGCCCGTCGCCGCGCCCGTGACTTGCACGTTCATTTGGGCGTCGAGGTAGATCTTGTCCTGCAAGATCTCCTGGATCACGACTTCCATTTTGTTGGGAAGCTTGTCGTCAACCAGCGCTCGGGCCCCGGCGTTCAATGCCACCAATCGTTTCTGGATCAAGGTCGAAAGCTTGAACCGTCCCCCCACCTTGTTCACGATCGCTTCTTCACGTAGTTCGTCAATCATTTTGCTCGTTCTCCTTTTCCTCGATAAGAATCGTACATGCTTCGTTCATCGCCCGATCCAGGTCGTCGTTCACGACCTGGTAGCGATAGCGGTGTGCCTGGCTCAATTCGTACTCGGCTCGCTCTAATCGCTTCTCGATTTCTTCGGGCGTGTCCGTGCCGCGGAGTTCCAACCGACGGCGCAATTCCGCCAGCGAACTAGGACGCACAAACATCGTAATCGCATGGGCAAAGCGCTCCATCACAGCGGCCGCCCCGTGGACGTCGATATTCAAGACGACCCACTTCCCCGCCTGGATGCCGGCACGCACCTCGCTCCGTAGGGTGCCGTACCAGTAGCCCCGACCAAAAACCTCGAAGCATTCCAAAAACTGCCCTTGCTCGCGCAAGGCGTGAAACCGCTCGGGGCTAAGGAAGTGGTAGTCCACCCCGTCGACCTCCTCGCCCCGCGGCAACCGCGTCGTGGCGGACACGCTCCGCACCAGCGGAAGCGGACAATTCTGAAAGAGCCGTTCCACGAGAGTCGTTTTTCCCACCCCCGACGGTCCGGAAACCACCACGACTCGCCCGCACGGTACGCCTTCCATGAGAACTTATTTCAATAACGCGGTTGCGACTGCTGTTTCCGGGACGTGCTGGTGGTTATTGAACTAAACTCTATTCAATATTCTGGATCATTTCACGGATCCGTTCGATGGCCGTCTTGATTTCGATGACTTGCTTGGCAATTTCCACGTCGCTGGACTTCGAGCCGATCGTATTGGCCTCGCGGAACAACTCCTGCGTGAGGAATTCGAGTTTCCGCCCGGCGCTTTCGGGGAGTTGCACAATCGCGTCGAATTGGTCGAGGTGACTCTTCAAGCGGACGATTTCTTCGGAAATGTCCCCGCGGTCGGCGTATAGGCAAACCTCGCGAATCACGTCGGCCGGGTCAAGCGTCACTTGGTGTTCCGCGAGAACCTTGCTGAGCCGCTCTTCCAATCGCGCCCGATAGGCGTCCAGCACCAACGGCGACCGCCGCTGAATCTCGTCCAGGCCGGCGGCAACGGCGCGGCAATTGGCCGACAGGTCGTCGGCCATGGCCTGCCCCTCGCGGACCCGCATCTGGGCCAGGTTCTGCAAAGCTGCTTGCAGGACCAGGCAAATGGCCGGCCAGTCGTCCTCCGGACTGAAAAGAATCGAGTGGTCGTTGACCACGCCGGGTAGCGGCAACAAGGCCTCCAAGGAAACGGTCGCACTTTCATTCCACTTGCAGTACAGTGTCTGAAGCTGATCGCGATATCCGCTCAGCACCTCGCTATTGATCTGAAAATCCTGGCACGAGCGCAGACGATCGACCCGCAGGTTGACTTGTACGGTACCGCGGCGGATGCTCTGCCGCGCAATCTCCTCAATATGAGGCTCCAGCGACCCGTAGCCCTCCGTAGCCCGCACCGAAAGCTTGAAGAAACGGCTGTTGATCGCGCGGACCTCGACCGCGACGGCCAAACCGTCTTGCTGGCTATGGGCTTCACCGAAACCGGTCATGCTTAGAAGCACGTCAACAAATCTCCCTAAAGGGCAGCGTTACTTGGCCGGCGCGGTGGGCGTCGACGATGCGGGCTTGTCGGGCGACTTGTCCGCTGGTTTGGCAGCGGGCGAGGTGTCTTTAGCACCCTTGTCGGTAGTACTGGGCATGGCCGACTTGCCGCTCTTGTCGGGCTTGCCCGCGCCGCTGTCGGCAGGCTTGCTGGGCGGTGTCTCGGACATAGGCTGCTGGGCACTGGGATTCTGCGTCACCTCAAACGTCTCGCCGCCCAAGTGCTTGGCGTTAACCGCAGTCAAAACGCAAATCAGAATCCACACGGAGGCGACTACTATCGTGATCTTGGTGAACAGGTCGCCAGCCTTCGTACCGAACGCACTTTGGCCGCCCATGCCACCCAATGCCCCCGCCAGGCCGCCGCCCTTGCCGCGCTGCAGCATAACCAGGATAATCACGATGATGGCCACCAGCGCCAGAATGAACTTCACGAAAAACGCGAGCCACATGACAATTCCCTTATAGTCTTTGCCGTGGGAAACGACGCTACCCTTCGCAAGAGGGCGAGTTTCACGTTGTTTCCAACCGTTCCAAGTTATTTCTACAAAGTATAAAACCTATCGGCAGGCGGGCTTCATGCGCCGGCCACAATGCCCATGAATTGCTCCACCTTGAGGGACGCTCCCCCAACCAACGCACCGTCGATATCTGCCTGACCGAGCAGATCCTTGGCATTATCGGGCTTGACACTACCCCCATATTGAATGGGGACGATCTGGGCAACCTCGTTATTATAGCGTTCGCAAATGATTTTGCGAAGAGCGAGATGGACCTCTTCAGCCTGTTGCGGCGTAGCTACCTTGCCGGTGCCGATGGCCCAGACCGGTTCGTAGGCGATAACCACCTTCTTGAGTTGCTCGGCCGAAACACCTGCTAGCGAACCGTCGAACTGGCCCTGAATCACACTAAGCGTCTGCCCCGCCTCGCGCTGGGCGAGCAATTCGCCCACGCAAAGGATGGGCAACAAACCCGCTTGCAGGGAGGCGTGGACCTTCTTATTGATCTCCGCATCGGTCTCACCCAAGATGTGCCGGCGCTCGCTATGGCCAAGAATGACGTATTTGACCCCCAAGTCGATCAGCATGGCGGTGCTTATTTCACCCGTAAAGGCCCCATTCGCCTGATAATAAACGTTCTGAGCGCCCAGGGCCACTTTCGACCCCGCGATAACCTTGCCCACTGCCTCAAGGTAGCACGCTGGAGGGCAGACCGCCAGATCAACGCCGCTCACCTTCTCCGCCGCGCGGGCCACCGCCTCTGCCAAGGCCACTGCGGCCTTATGCTCCAGGTTCATCTTCCAGTTACCGGCAATAAACTTGCGTCGCATCTCAAAACTCCTCGGCTCTATTCATTAAATTTACAGATAAATGTTGACAATTACTTATCAGCCCACCGCCTCGGTCACCGGAAACGCCCCCAAGACCTCAAGTCTCAATGCCTTCCGTTCCAGGGCGGCCATGGCCCGGCGGAATCGCGACTCGGTGGGATGAGTTTCCATCTCGGCGAAAAACATGTAGGCCCGATTGCTCCCTGGCACGGGAAACGACTCGATCCAGGTCAGGTTCAGCTTGTTCCGCTTGAAAACGTTTATGGCATCGGCCAGGGTGCCCGGCCGGTGGTCCATTTGGAAGAGGATCGCCGTGTGGTCATTGCCCGTGCGCTCGGGGATTTCTCCACCGATCACAGCAAAGCGCGTGGCGTTGTGCGGATTGTCTTCGATGTTCTCTGCCAGGACATCGAGGCCATATTCTACGCCGGCCTGTTGACTAGCAATAGCCGCCGCGCCCGGCTTTTCCGCGGCCAATTGCGCGGCCATCGTGGTGCTGGTCACTTCGACAGTGCGGGCCAGGGGAAGATGTTTTGCCAGCCAGTTGCGGCACTGGCTGATAGGCTGTGACTTACTGTAAACCTCGCGCACGTCCTTTCGCGGGCACTTGGCCAAGAGCGTGTGGTGGATATGCATGTCAACCTGGCCGCAGATCCGCACCGGCAGCTTCGCGAACATCTCCAGAGTATCGGCAATCCGCCCATCGGTCGAGTTTTCCACGGGCACCAGGCCAAAGTCCGAATGGCGCTGCTGAATCTCTTCGAAGACGGCCGGGATGGTTCCCACGGGCACGAATTCCACGCTCCGGCCGAAGCGGTGCATGGCGGCCAGATGGCTGTAGCTATAAAGTGGTCCCAGCAGGGCGATCCGTAGCGGACGCACCAAGGTCCGGCAACCACTTGCCAACTCGCGAAACACGGCCCGCAGGGCCATTCTGGGCAAGGGGCCGGCCGACTCTTCCACGACCTTGGCCAAGGCCAGCTCATCAAAACCCGAGGCACAGTCATTGGCGGCGGTCGGTGACGCGGCGGTCTTGACGGCTTCGGCCCTTTGTTGCACGAGCAGGGCGATTTGGCGGTCAATTTCCGCAAGCTGTACGGCACCAGCGCACCCCGGCCCGGCGGTCTGTTTCTTTTTGCTCGCGGTTGCTTTTGCCATGGGCGTGCCGGCGTATCTTGTATATAAACTCTTTATTTTGGCCAACCGGGAATGGACTGTCAATGGGGGGTGTGTCAACGAACGCCTTCTTGCCTTCTTCAACCGCGTAGTCGCTCTGGAATTTGGCGAATATCCATAGCAGGGAAGTGTTCTTGAAGGAATGCCCGACTACGGCAACAAGTGCCGCACGGGAATCCGCGCTATTTCTTGCCCGCCGATAACCAGCGGGACCTAATCGGCCTCGCCAAGATCGTTTCGCTGGCGGTAATCGGATCTATCGGCCACCGACTGAGAGACGTCGGTAACGACGGACATAAATTATCCTCGGGCCATTAGACGCGAATTCAAGTAAATTCGTAATCTTGCGTGAGCCACGATGTTCCGCCGAACTCCACGGCCTTTATCAACAGGATTCTGGTGTCTCCACTTTCGTCGCACACCCGGAATTTTTGCCTGCCAATCTGGCAGTCATGCCATTGGCGCATTTCTTCCATGATGCGAAATTGGCAGATGATCCAATGAGAAAAACGCCCCACGGCCGCCCCAACTTTAGGTAACTCACCATAACATTATATGCGATAAATGCTTGCGCCGTCATATTGGATGTCATGCGTTGCGGCACGACCTTTGCTTGCGTTATGGTTTCCGAAAATCCGCGGTCGCTTGGCCGCAGATAAAAATATCACGTTCATTGCGGACGCCGGCTTTCATCCGGGATTGGCGAAAGGAGCATTCACAGCATGGCTCACGGGGAAAAGATCATCGGAATCGACTTGGGAACGACCAACTCGGTCGTTGCCGTCATGGAGGGCAAAGAGGCAAAGGTCATTCCTAACCAGGAAGGGAACCGGCTCACGCCCAGCGTCGTGGCCTTCAATGACAAGGGCGAAACGCTTGTCGGCGAGCCGGCCAAACGCCAGGCGATCACCAACTCGCGGCGGACCATCTACTCGATCAAGCGGTTCATGGGCCGCCGACACAACGAGGTTGACTCTGAAGAGAAGATCGTTCCGTACAAGGTCGTGGGTGGCCCTGACGAATACGTCAAGGTGCAGATCGACAACCGGCAGTACACGCCGCCGGAAATTTCGGCGATGATTCTTCGCAAGCTCAAGGAGGCCGCCGAGGCCTACCTGGGCCACAAGGTAAACAAGGCCGTGATCACCGTGCCTGCCTACTTCAACGACGCCCAGCGTCAGGCTACCAAGGACGCCGGCCAGGTGGCGGGCCTGGAAGTGATGCGCATCATCAACGAGCCGACCGCTGCCTCGCTGGCCTATGGCTTGGAGCGCAAGGCCCAGGAGAAGATTTGCGTCTTCGACCTTGGCGGTGGCACGTTCGATGTCTCGGTCCTGGAGGTTGCCGACGGCGTTTTCCGTGTCATCAGCACCAATGGCGATACTCACTTGGGCGGCGACGATTTCGACCGCGTGCTGGTCGATTACTGCGCCGACGAGTTCAAACGCGAGAACGGTGTGGACCTGCGCAAGGATCCGATGGCCCTGCAACGACTCCAAGAGGCCTGCGAAAAAGCCAAAAAAGAACTGAGCACGCTGCAAACCACGGACATCAACCTGCCGTTCATCACGGCTGACGCCAACGGCCCCAAGCACATGCAGATTTCGCTCAATCGGTCGAAGTTTGAGCAGCTTTGCGATCATCTCTTCGATCGCTGCCGCGGCCCGGTGCAGCAGGCCATGAAGGACGCGCATCTGAATTACAGTGAGATTGACGAAGTGGTGCTCGTCGGCGGTTCGACCCGCATTCCCAAGGTGCAGGAGATCGTCAAGACGATGTTCGGCAAGGAGCCGCACAAGGGCGTCAACCCGGACGAGGTCGTGGCCGTCGGCGCGGCGATCCAAGGTGGCGTTCTGTCGGGCGAAGTCAAGGACATTCTGCTCCTAGACGTGACTCCGCTGTCGCTGGGCATTGAGACCCTGGGCGGCATCATGACCAAGCTCGTCGAGCGCAACACCACCATCCCGGTCGAAAAAAAGAACGTCTTCAGCACCGCGGACGACAACCAGGGCGCGGTCACTGTGAAAGTCTACCAGGGCGAGCGGCCCATGGCTGCCGACAACCGGCTGCTGGGCGATTTCAACCTGGATGGCATTCCGCCCGCGCCCCGCGGTGTGCCGCAGATCGAGGTCAAGTTCGACATCGACCAGAACGGCATCTTGCACGTCTCGGCGAAGGACCTGGGTACGGGCAAGGAACAGACCGTGCGGATCGAGCAGAGCGCCGGTCTTTCGGAAGAGGAGATCGAACGTCGCCGTAAAGAGGCCGATTCGCACGCCGACGAGGACAAGCGGAAGCGAACGCTGGCCGAGCTGCGCAACCAGGCCGATACGATGACGTGGCAGCTTGAGAAGCTGTTGCAGGAGCACGACGCCAAGTTGGCGGCCGCCGATAAGGAAGCGGTCAACAAGGCCATCGAGCGGACGCGTACGGCGGCCAAGGGCGAGGATGTCGAGGCGATTAAGGCGGCCCTGCACGAGTTGGAGCAGGCCTCGCACGCCCTGAGCAAGACGCTGTATGCGAAGACCGGTGCGCAGCCTGGCGCGCCTGGCGGCCCTGTGCCTGGCGCCGATGGCGGTCCGCAGGCCGCGGGGCAGCCCGGTGGAACGGGCGGCGAGGATGAGCCGATCGACGCGGAGTTCGAGGTCAAGTAAGTCCTGTCCCCTCTCCCGCCTGCTGTATTCAGCAGGGAGGGAGAGGGTTAGCGCGATCTGCGGGTCCCCTCGCCTTTTGGGAGTCGAAGTGCAGCCTGCGGGCCTCGATGTCGGGCTGGCAGACATCCACGGCCCGATGGACGACCGTGCCGAGTTGCACGCGCTGTTTTTGCAACTCGATCATTCCCCGCGCGATCCGCGCTACGTCCAGCAGGTCGTCGATCAGCCGAGCCTCCATCTCGACATTGCTGCGGACCATCTCTAACGTCTCGCGCGTCTCCGGGGCCAGGTCGGACCGCTCCTGCAGCATCGACACGCCCAACACCACCGGCGCCAGGGGCGTGCGCAGCTCGTGGCTCAAGACTGCCAGGAAATGGTCCTTGGCGCGGTTGGCCTTGGGCAGCGTACGATAGTCACTTCCGGCAGAAGGGACCAACTGGGGCTAGAAGGGAACTACTTTGGCAACTGCATCACGACCTCGACGTGCGCAGCCAGCAGCGTGTCGATCACGGAGGCCTGCAAGTCGAGCCCGCGGAACCAGTTTAGCGGCGGGGCGACGTAGCCCGTCGGCGCTTCGGGCACAAAGCCGCCCTTGGGCTGGAATTCCTCGAGCTTGGTCGAGGTCCAGCGGCTCGCGCCGTCCGGCACGTCGCGGAGAACGTACTTGCCGCCCAAGGGACAAACCAGCTTCGCCGCCAAGAGGAACTCGGCCGCCTCGCGGCAATCTTTCACCGGCACGTGAAGCTGCTGGTTGAGCGAGTACATGAGGCGAAGGTTGCCCAGGGCCGTCTCGCGCGTGCGGGCGTAGCCCCAGTTGTTCAAAAACGGCGTGATCCGCGCGCCGCTGACGTCGCCTACGTGCAGGCGCAAATGCGCCGCTTGCTTGGCCGGCTGGAAACGCAATTGCGGCGCTACCAGGGCCAGCACGTCCGCCTGGAAAGAGAAGAGCACGTACTGCGCGAACTGCAATCGCCAGAGGCCGACAACGCTCCGCTGGTATCCGTTGGCATCCGGCGGCGCGACGAACATCAGTTCCAATAAGCGGAGGAAGCCCGGCTCGCCCTGGTAGCCAAGGTAACCCACGATCGCGTTGCGGAGCTTCAGCCAGGGCATAAAGCGGCCGTCGATCAATTCGTTGGGCGGCGCCACGTCGCGGAGGCCGCCGAACATCCGCTGCTTCGACAGGCTCGCTTCGAAGCTGGCCATGTTCCCCGGCACGGCGGCGAGTTGGTCGTCGGCGATGGGGCCGAGGAGTCGGGCGAACATCTCGATCCGCTTGCGCTGCAAGGGGGTCATGCGGGCATCGATCACCACTTGCTCGCGCTTGCCGGGAAGCGACTTGCGCTGCAAACCGACGAGCAGCGGTTCGATCCGGCCCCAGTTCTCCGCGGCGTAGGCCACGAAGCGATCGTAGGAGGCGATCTCCGCCTTGCTGACTCGCTCGACCGGCACGTCGGGCACGGGAATGAATGAACCCCGCCCGCCGCGAAGGGAATCATGGACATTGCCCTGGCCGATCACGGCTTGGCTGTGGTCGGACCGCGGGCCGAATCCCGGCGGCAAGAACCCGCCGGCAATCAATTCGGCGATCGAACTGCTCGGCTTGCCCTCGGTGGCCGCGTTGAGTTTCGCCAGTTGTACAATCTCGATGTCGGTGGCGGCCTCCAAGCGGCGGAGGGACTCGATGCGGTAGGCGGGACTCGTGAAGTTGTGGAAGAAGGCGTCGGAGAAGTAGATGAACACCGCGTCGTTGCGATCGATCGGCATCACGCCGCGGGCGTGGCGGAATTCCTGCGAATTGCCCAGCGAACCGTCGCCCTTGGCCGTTTGCAAGAAGCGGGCCGCCAGCGCGGCCGAGGAGGTCACGAAATGGTAATCGCCGCTGACAACGTAGTAGGAACGGACCGAACCGTCGGGCGAGGAGAGGTAGGACACTTTCTGCCCCAGGATCTTGACCGTTTCCTCCTTGGCCTTGCCCTCCTTGACCCGCGCGGCACGCGGCCCGGAGAGGCTGGAACCCAGCAGCAAGCCGTTGCGGGCCTCGAAAAGGAAGCCGATCGCCGCGCCGTCCCGCATCAAGAGGTCGGTGCCCACCATGGCCACGTCGGAAATCGCCGTGCCGCCGAGCATGCGCGAAAGCTGATTCTGCTCCAGCACAAGCTGGTTCTGGATCCGCTGGTTCCTCTGATCGTTCAGGCCGCGCATGGCGACCAGGTTCTGCAGGTCGCCGCCCCAAGTGTCCAACGTGTCCTGAAACCAGAGGAAGTTCTCGAAGCTGCCGAAACGGATGTAGAAAAATTCGGCGGGCACATGCCGGGCGATTGGCTCGATCTTGGGTTCGCGATTCGGCTTGCCGTCGGCACCCGGCGGCGGAGCGGAAAAATCCAGCGGGGCATAGCCCGGGGCGGGCGCCGGCAGCAAGTCGGCGGGCAGGGCGGCATCGGTCAGGCCCAAGATGCGGTCCTGTTCGAGGGCTGTACGGATGCCCTCGCTGCCCGTCAGCGCGCCCAGTTCGCGTTCGAATTGCCGATAGCCCGACTCTTCCAGTTTCTCCCGCGGGAGCACGAGGTTCAATCGCCGCGCCAATGTGTTGACCAAATAGGTTTCGACCTGCGGGGGAAAATCGGGCTTTTGCATCAGCAATCGCCGTGGGGCGGTATAGTCGCGCCACCAGGCCAGGAGCAAGCGGCGGTGGGCAGCAGGGTTATTCCGCGGCCGGATGACCAGCGGGATCGAACTCTTGGCCTCGATAGTCAGGCTCAAAGGCTCGACGCCGCGGAAGAGAAAGTAGATGGTCGTGCGTGGCGGACGGTTGAGGATTCCCCGCAAGATCCCGCCGACCTCCTGCCGTACGGGTCCGCCTGTGGTCAGTGGAGTGTTGTCCTGAAGAATTTCTTTCAGGGCGTTGGCCACGACGGGCGTGCGCATGGCCGGATAGAAGACCCGGCCCGATTTTTCGCTCAGTGCGATGCCCTCGATGCCCAGAGGTTCCGGCAAGAGCTCAGGGGGCAAGCTGAGCGTGATGGAACCGACGCCGAACGGCTCGGCGAGGAAGGCCTGGGCCTCCAACGGCCCTTGCGCGAGCGCGGCGCACGAGCAAAGAAGCGAGATCAGTGTTAGGCAGGAAAGAATTATGGTATTTTGTCGAACGGGTGCTTGCATGGTAAGTTCCTTCTTTTATGCGCCTTTGTGATCGTATCGTGTCCCAGGGTACTACCAGTTATACTATTCCGTAAAGCTATGCAATACAACCCCTTGCGCGGTTGAGGCAGGCTGGGTCTGTGGACGTCGTTGGGCCACACACCGTGGACCCCATCCGACTTGTTGCCTGTCGATCCAGGCTATTACATGCCGCCGCTTCGCGGCTAAACAGGTCCCGCTTCCCACACCAGGAACAACCCGCGACTAAATCGACGGGCCGCGAGTTGGACGGAGTCGTTGCGTGACTTTTGCTCAACAACGAGGCTTGCAGACGCAAGTTGCAAATCCGGTGCCCGCCGCGGCCTGCCTCAGAAGGTGAACTGGAAGCCCCCCAGCACGGCGACCGGAATGCGAGCCTGATTGCACTGGGCGATGTAGCCGCCGTTTTCGACGATCAAAGCCGAGTACACCTGCAGGGGCTTTGCGATCTGATAGGCCCCCTTGATCAGGCCGCGATGCTGCACCCGCTGGTTGGGAGCGGTGCCCACAAACAAGGGATAGAAGTCGCCGTAGCTCGTTTGCGTATTCCAGGGTCCCTGGACATAGCCCAGGTTCACATAATAGCCGACGCCAGTGCAGGGAACTCCCTGCGCTCCGGAACTGACGTCGCGATAGTAGATGCTCCTGACCCAGGTGATGTCGTCTGGATCGAAGCCCGGTCGACCGAAGCCGTACTCGTCGAAGATGCACTCGGCGGAAAGTCGGAAGGGACCGCTGTGGACCATCATATCAAAGCCGTAATACGTGTCGAACTCCTTCTGCTCTTCTGAACCGTTGCCGGCCGATTGCTTGGCCGATATGCCGATGGCCCAGTCGTCCCCGTCCTCCAGGCCGACGCGGGCCACGAGGGCCTTGCCGGAGTTGGTGTCGCGGTTTTCGCTGCCGTTAGTGAGAGCGACGTCGGCCACAAAGTAGCCCGACTTGTAGTGTGCCAGGATGCCCGTCTCGCGCCAATCGATCACTTCCGTACGAATGAAGGGGGCGTCCCAATAGGAATTGGTGTAAAGCGGAAAATAAGTCCGGCCAAAGGGAGTCGCGAACTTGCCGGCCTTGAATGTCCAATCTTGGTAGTTTGTCACCAACGCCAGTTGCGATATGTCGAACTCGTTGACCTGGAAATTGGCGGCGTACGACTGGCGTTCCGGCGTATTGAGCAGTTGATTCTGGTCGAAGGGCTGGTTGATGTTCAGCTCGCTATCGATGATGAATTCGAAATCGCCGCAACGCTGCCGCAATCGTGGGGTAAGGACGGCTTCCGCGCCGAAGGTCGACTCCATGCCCGACCACTCGATCCGCTGGTCGTTACTGTAATAGCCGCGAACGACGACATTGCCTTCCAGATGATCGAAAAGCCGATAGCCCAAATTCGTGCCCGAGGGAACCAATGACTGATTCTCGGGCGGGCCGTTTTCGGGAGGAGGGCCCGCCGGGCTGGCGCTGGGTACTGTTCCCTGCAATTGCGGGCCATCCTGGAACTGCGGGTAGGGGACCGCCCCCGCGGGTGGCCCAGAGGGCGGCAGATTGGGCGGCGGACCTGGCGAGTACATCCCGGGAGGCGGGCCAGCAGGCGCGGGACCGGACGGCGGCCCTTGCCAATACGTGCCTTGCTGCGGCATTTGCCCCGGCGGTCCATTGATCGTCGGGGCCGACGGCGGTGGTACGCCGGGCTCATAGGCGGCAGCGGGAGCGACAGAACCCGGCCCACGGGCCGTCCGGGCAAAGGGATCGATGGGCGGCTCGACCGACCACTGGGCGCGGAGATGCCCGGCAGAGAAATTAACGAGCGCCGCCAGAATTAGTGCAAAGGCGACAGCGAACCTCCCAGGCGCTTTTCGCGAACCTGGCAACTCCCGTCGGTTTGGCCTGCCAATCGCCATGCTCAGTCTTGATGTTTCCCGGTTCTACGATTTTCGGCATTCACCCAGACGCTTCCTGCGCGAAAGTCGTTACGCGCGAAAAGTTTACCTAACTTTGCGCAATCAGCAAGGGCAGAAAAATCGTTTTTCAGATATTCCTAAAGCGCCCATTTTATCGCAACCGAGTTTTCTTTCCCCGAATCGTAAGGTATCCATTAGGTGAAACCGACTATTCCCGGTCTTAACTGCTCGTTTGGCCCGACGCGCACCTGGGGCGCGTACGTGTGGTACCGTTTTTTGTCACATGTTTATGCCACAGCAACTCCTTATCGAACCGGCCGCCATTCCTGCGGCAGTCCTGCATGCCGCCGTCGCTACGGTCCCGGTTCTGCACATCATCAACGGCGAGCACTACGCCGGGGCCGAACGAGTCCAGGATTTGCTGGGCCAGCAACTGGGCAATTTTGGCTATCGGGCTGGTTTTGCCTGTCTCAAACGGGGCCAGTTCGCCGCCATGCGGAAATGTACGGAGACGCCGCTCTATGACGTAGCGATGAAGAATCGATTCGACCTCTCGCCCGCGTGGCGGCTGGCGCGGATCGTCCGCCAGGAGCGGTATCGCCTGATCCACACGCATACGGCCCGTTCGGCGGTGATCGGTCGGCTGGCATCGATGCTGACAGGTGTTCCTTTGGTACACCATGTCCATAGCCCCACCACTTGCGACACAACCCACCGCCTGCGCAATTGGCTGAACTGCATAGCCGAGCGGATCGTGCTGCGGCGGGCGATGGCCCTGATTGCCGTGTCGGAAGCGGTAGGCAACTATGTTCGCGGGCAGGGTTTCGAGGTCTTCGTGGTTCCTAACGGCGTGCCCGCACGGCAGCCGATACCGCGCCGCGATTTGGCCAAGATCGAGTGGACGCTAGGCATGATTGCCCTGTTCCGTCCCCGCAAGGGACTGGAGATTCTGCTGCAGGCGCTGGCCCTGCTTCGCAACCGCGGCCTCCCTGTGCGACTGCGGGCCGTGGGCAGCTTTGAAACGCCGGACTATGAGGGCCACATCAAGCGTCTTAGCGGCGAATTGGAACTCGATGCGGTGATCGAGTGGACGGGTTTTACGCGGGACATTGACCGCGAAATGGCCATGCTGGATCTCTTCGTACTCCCCAGTCTCTTTGGCGAAGGGCTGCCGATGGTAGTCCTAGAAGCCATGTCAACCGGGCTGCCGATCGTGGCCAGCGCCGTGCCGGGCGTGCCCGAGGCCGTCCGTGACGGCATCGAGGGGCTATTGGTCAAGCCGGCCGATGCGGGGGCCTTGGCGGTGGCCATCGGGCGGTTCGTTTCCGGCGAGGTCTGCTGGAAGGAAATGTCCAGCATGGCCCTCGCACGGCATGCCCAATGCTTTTCCGACGTGCGCATGGCCGCTGGCGTGGCTCGGGTATATGACATGGTACTCGCTACGGCTTCCCCTGGGACCGACCAGCATTCGTAGGCCGGAACAAGCCTGCGCGGTTCCGGCATAATATGAGGAAACTCTGCCGGAACTGCGCAGGCTTGTTCCGGCCTACATACTGCAACGTCCTTCGTAGCATGGAATTAATTCCGTGGCCTTGCCTTCTTAGGGCAGAACGGAATGAATTCCGTGCTACGGAGGGTTGTCCTGCCAGACTTTGCACTTCTCCCGGGGATTGACCGCGCCCCGCCGGCGTGATACGTTAGACGCCTATACCCCAGGAGAAAACTTATGATGATGACTGATATCGGTGTTGCCGTCGTTGGCGCTGGGTTCATTGGCCCGGTACACGTGGAGGCCCTGCGACGCCTTGGCCTGCCGGTCCGCGGCATTTTGGGCTGCGATGCGGCCGAGTCGCAGCGGGCCATGCAGACGCTCGGGCTGCCCAAGGCGTATGAAAGCCTCGACGAAGTGCTGGCCGACCCCAGCGTGCAGTCGGTCCACCTAGCCGTGCCCAACGTGCTGCACTATGAATTCGCCAAGCGGGTGATCGCCGCCGGCAAACACTTGATCTGCGAGAAGCCGCTGGCCATGACCGCGCGCCAATCGGGCGAGTTGGTCGAACTGGCCAAGGGCAAGCGACTGGCGGCCGGCGTGTGCTATAACGTGCGGTTCTATCCGCTCAATCTGGAGGCCCGCGACCGCGTCGCCCGCGGCGATATGGGGCGGATCTTCGCCATCAACGGCAGCTACGTGCAGGACTGGCTGTTCCACGACACCGATTACAACTGGCGAGTGCTTTCCGATCAGGGCGGGGCCTTGCGCGCGGTGGCCGACATCGGCACGCACTGGATGGACCTGGTCACTTCCATCTCGGGCCTGGAAATCGCGTCCGTGTTGGCCGATCTGAGCACGGTACACCCCGTGCGAAAGCGGCCCAAGGGCGAAGTGGAGACGTTCAGCGGCAAGCTGGACGCCAAGCGCGAAACCGAACCGGTAAGTATCGACACCGAGGACTACGGCTGCGTACTCTTCCGCTTCAAGGGCGGCGCCCGCGGCAGCCTGTGGGTTTCCCAGGTGACCGCCGGACGCAAAAACTGCATCCGCTACGAGATTGCCGGTTCGAATTCCGCCCTGGCCTGGAACAGCGAGTCGCCCAACGAGTTGTGGATCGGCCGCCGCGACGGGCCGAACGAAGTCCTGATCCGCGATCCGGCCCTGGTCGGCCCGTTGGCCCGCGGTTTTATCAACTACCCCGGCGGCCATAACGAGGGCTTTCCGGACGCGTTCAAGCAGTGCTTCCGCGCGTTTTACAACTATATCGCCGCAGGCGACTTCGCGGCCGCGCCGCTGTTTCCGACTTTTGCCCAAGGGCATCGCGAGGTGCTGGTCTGCGAGGCCATTCTGCGGAGCCATCGCGAACAATCGTGGGTCAACGTATAGAGGACGTCATTTTGTAGGGCGGACTTTAGCCCGCCTTTGCGGACTAAAGTCCGCATTACGAAGAAGGAGGAGATCATTATGCAACTGGGTTTTGTCAGTGCCATCCTGGCGGAACTTGGCCTGGAAGAGGTCGTGCAATTCGCGGCGGACGAAGGTTTCCAGTGCATAGAGTTGATGTGCTGGCCGCGCGGCAAGGCGGAGCGGCGCTACGCGGGAGTCACGCACATCGACGCGGGTGACCTCGGCCCGGCGCGGGCGCAGGAAGTCTGCAAGCTCATGCGGTCGGCTGACGTGACCATCAGCGGGCTGGGCTACTACCCCAATCCGCTGGCTGCCGATCGTGATGAGGCCCAGGTTTACATCGACCATCTCAAGCGAGTCATCCTGGCCGCCGAATTGTTGGGCGTGGGAGTGGTGAATACGTTTGTGGGCCGTGACCCGCGGAAGACCGTGGCCGAGAACTGGCCCCGCTTCCTGGAGGTCTGGCCGCCGCTGGTGCAGTTCGCCGAGAAACATGGCGTGCGCATCGGCATCGAGAACTGCCCCATGTTCTTCACGGCCGACGAATGGCCGGGCGGTAAGAATCTGGCCCACGCTCCGGCGGTGTGGCGGCGAATGTTCCGCGAAATCCCCAGCGAGAGCTTCGGCTTGAACTACGACCCCTCCCACCTCGTATGGCAACAGATGGACTACCTGCGGCCAATCACCGCATTTGCAGATCGGCTGTTCCACATCCACCTGAAAGACGCCACCATCGATCGGGAACGACTGGACGAAGTTGGCATCCTGGCCACGCCCTTGGAATACCATACGCCGAAGATTCCCGGTCGCGGGCAGATCGATTGGCCGAAGTTCCTGGCCGCGCTGCGAGCGGCCGGCTACGACGGACCGGTATGCATTGAAGTCGAGGACCGCGATTTCGAAGGATCGATCGAGGCCCGCAAAGAGGCCCTGCGGCAAAGCGGGGCGTTCCTGCGACAATGTATGAAGGCGGTTCTTTCGTAAGGTGGGCCGAGTAACACGAGTCCCACCAGATTCGACGCGGAATCTGGTGGGACTCGTGTTACTCGGCCCACCCTACGGATTGCTTTTGAGACTTACCATTCCCTCAGACCTAAATTGGAGGCTAATCCACCATGCAATATACTCTTCGCGACCTTGCCAAGATGATCGACCACTCGCTCTTGAATCCAATATTCAAGGCCGAGGACATGGAAAAAGGGATCCGACTGGCGCGGGAATACGACGTGGCCAGCGTGTGCATCTTGCCGTATTACCTCAAGCGCTGCGCCGAACTGCTTCGCGGCAGCGACGTGAAGGCGAGCACCACGATCGGGTTCCCGCACGGCGGCCACACGACGGCGATCAAGGTGGCCGAGGCCCGGCAGGCTCTGGCCGACGGCGGCCAGGAACTGGACATGGTCGTGAACATCTCGGCCGTGCTCAGCGGCGATTGGGACTACGTGCGCGGCGACATCGCCGCGGTAATCGGGCCTACGCACGACGCGGGGCAGAAGGTCAAGGTGATCTTCGAGAACGCCTACCTGGACAACGCCCAGAAGATCCGCCTCTGCGAGATCTGCGGCGAACTCCGCGCCGACTGGGTGAAGACCAGCACCGGCTACGCGCCGTCGGGGGCGACGCTCGACGATCTGCGATTGATGCGCAGCCATTCGCCGACCCACGTCCAGGTGAAGGCGGCCGGCGGTGTGCGCGACCTCGACATGGCCCTGGCCGTGCGCGAGGTCGGCGCCACGCGCTTCGGCTGCACCCGCACGGCGGAGATCCTTACCGAGGTGCGACGCCGACTGGCCGTTTAGGGGCCACTGACGAATAACTTCCGGATTTGCGTGGCATGCCTTAAGCCTTCTAGGTTAGGCATGTCGGCGGCAAACATGCCTAACCTAGAAGGCTTAAGCCATGCCACACTTGCAGAAACACGGAAGTTATTCATCGTCCGGTCCTTGGGTCGCGTTGGCCGGATTGCGCCAAAGTCTATGCCGGAGCTGCGCTGCGCTTGTTCCGGCCTACAATTTCTTCCAACCCTACCGGATTTCCACCTCGTACCAGACCGTTTGATGTGGGGGACCGAGGCGGAGCAGGGTCTTGCTGCCGCTGGCCTCGACGGTCGCGGCGGCGCGGCGCTGGCCGGATTCGTCCAACGGATAAAATCGCACGCGGTCGGCCGCCACGGGCAGAACGATTTCGGCCGCGACCGCTTCGCAAAGTTCCGGGGCGCTGCCCCATTGGTCGCCTAGCGTGATCCGCTCGTCGTCCAAGTGGTGAAACTTCGCGCCCTGGTTCTGCGCAACTCCGGTTGCCGCCACGAGGATTCGCCCCGGTCGATCGAAACCGCCGCCGTCGCGGCAGACTAACGAGAGCGTGGCCCAATCGAGTCGCGTAGCGCCGATCTTGATTTCCACGCCACCCAGATCAAACTTGCGGCCGCGGACGAAGCCGGTGAAAAGCTTGGTACGGGGAGAGTTTACAGTGAAGTAGCCCGCGCCGGCCTGCGAGACATCCCAACAGAGTTCGCCCGTGTCGGAAACGAAACGCGCCCTGTCCTTGATGATCGGCGTGGGCTCGATGGCCGGAGCGAATGCCTTTCCCTTGGCGAGATCCATGGCCAGGCCGTGTAGCAGCGATTGATTCACCTCGGCGCCGAACTCGCCCGCATTGAGCCGCCAGGGCGTTCGCAAGGCGCACATCTTGTCGCGTTCGGCTTGCGAGGAAACCGGGGCAAGCACGACCGCGCGGGCAGGGGCCACGTCGCCGCGGACGAACATTGCCGCGCAGGCCGGCATGTGGACAATCTGCGGCGTCACGCTCTTGACGTCGAAGAAACTGGGTATGCGGCGCGGCTCATAGTCCTGGTCGTGGCTGTAGGCGAAACTGAAGATGGCGTCCCACGACTGGAACGCGCCGAAGGCCGCAATCATCGGCAGCCCCTCGCCCGCATAGGCAATCGGCTGCGGATGGTTGTATTCACTGACCGTAAAGGGCATGCCAGCCACGCGCCACGCCGCCAGCCCGGAAAGCGTGCCGCCTGGCGTGTTCACCAGGGCCTTGTTCCGCACGAACCAGTTCTTCGAGTCCCAGTCGCGGCCGGGGAATTCCGGGTGGTTCCAATAGCTGTGCGAGTCGATATAGTCCAGTCCGGCCTGAACCCCCACCTCGCTGTAACCCAACTGCGTGCCGGAGACCAGCGGGCGGACACCTAGATCCTCCTTGAGAAAGTGGTACATGCCCCACCAATAACTCCGCTCGGTGTCGTAGATGAAATCGATGAAATCATTGCGCATGGCCAGGGAAACACCCAGGTCGGCATGGCCCAGTACCGGCATCTCGTTGCCGGCAATCCACGGGTTTGCGCCAATCCTTAGCGTACCGCCGGGTCGGAGCGAGACGGCCGCTAACTCATAGACACCCGGCTTGAAGCCGTTGAAGGTAAGTCGCGCGTTGTCGTCGTCGCGGTCGGCCAGGAACGTATAGCGGTACTGCTTCCACACCGGGCCGATTTTCACTTGTGCGTCCATTCCCAGCCGCTCCCACGGCTCGTGGGCCATCATGCAATTGACGCTCATGCCCTTGGCGCTAGGCGAGCGGGCGTAGAAAGTCAGCGTATAGGGTGAATCCTTCTTGAGCCCAAAACCGGCCTCCGTGAGCTGCGGGCGCCACTCGACCTGACCAACATGGGAGACGACAAGTTTCAACTCGCGGCGGCCGTCCGGCCCGCCCGATTCGAAGGTGCAGGCGGCCTCCGTCTGCTCGTCCGTTTCAAGTCCCCAGTGGCCGGGCGCCGCGCGGTGGAAATCGCCCGTGGCAATCATCTCCGCCCCCGCTGGCCGGTCGGTGACCTTCCAGGCCCGGCGGAGGGCCGCCATGTCGGCATATTTCTTCCGCAGCCAGGCGTTCCAGATCTTGCGGAACGTGCCGGCATACGGCTCGGGCGAGTCGTCGAGTTGCCCCCAACTCCACTGGGAAAAGAGGGCATTTTCGTTGTTGATCTCGACGAAGGCCACGGCCGGCTCCGTGGCGTAGCTGTTGCCGGTGTAGGGGTTGACGTGCGTGAGTAGGTCGCGGGCGTACTTCTTCTGTAGTTCGATCATTCGCGGCTCGAAGTTGTCGAGTCCCTTATCGTATGTCGGCCGCTGCTGCCGGGCGACGAAACCCTCGGGCTGGTCAAACCAGCGCGAGACGTGCAAGTTGACGTCAACGTAGATTCCCTGCCGTTTGAACTGGGCGACCAGGTAATCCAGCCGCTCCAGCCGCCCGGGATCGATGGTCAAGTGATTGGGACTGCCGCCCCAGATGCAAGTGCCATCCATGTGATGCAGGCGCACGCAATTGATACCCAGCCGGGCCAGCCGGGCCGCCAGCCGCTGGGCCTGCTCGTGGGGCGGGAAGCAGGCGTCGAAGCAGATATTAGTGGCCCAAAAGCGGACGGGTTTGGCGGTCTCCCCCTTGCCAACCACGAGCTGCCCGTCCTGGGCATGGACGAACCCGTGATTGCCGGCCGGCCGTTCGAGCAGAACGGCGACGTTGGTCACGTTGGCCGGCGCGTCGTAGGAGACTACGAAGGGGATCAGCGGTTCCTCGGCCGCCGCGTAGGCGGTAAAGAGGAGGGATGTGAGAAGCAACAAGTTTGATCGAAATAGCATGGTGGACGTATTGGGGGCTTCAACGATTCAACAACTGCCGGATCAGCTCCGGTCCATTTTCCCAGAAGATCAAGAACACCGCCATCAACGAGCCGCCGGCGACGATTCCCGAGGCCACGGGGAAGAGGAATTCTTCCGACTGCTTGGGCGCCTTCTTTTCCCAGGCAGAGGCGATCACCGCGCCAAGGAAGAAAAGCAGTGCCGTGGACCAATAGAACGACCACGCCAGGCCGAGCGCGGCCGCCGAGGGTATCCATTTCTCGTGTTTGGGAAAGGCCTTGGCAAGCAACGGCAAAATGATCCCGACCAAGGCACCGATCACAATCGACCAGACTTTCACCGCGCCCAGCGAACGAATTCCCACACTCAACGCTTTGGCGACGGCCATCCAGGTCATTGCGGATGGGGCAGGAAACTTCGTGCCGAGCAGAGCCGCGGACGGCACCATCAGCCGAAAACAGAGAACCGTGACGATCGTCCCGGCGAAGATACCCGCGAACTGGGCCAGGAACTGCTTGCGCGGATTCGCGCCGAGCAGATACCCGCTCTTGAGATCGGTTAGAAGGTCGGCGGCCGACGCGGCGGCGCCGGCCGTGATGTTGGCGCTCATGAGGTTGACATTCATGTTTCCGGGACTGAGGCCGCCGAAAATAAGCTGCGTCACCTTGCCCATCGCGCCAATCGGCGTCGTGTCCGTTTCGCCCGTGATACGGCAGGCCACCAGGGCCAAGGCAAACGTGAGCACGACCGCCACGGCGCTCTGCCAGAGAGGCATGCCGAAGCTCAATTTGGCCAGCGTCGCAAGACCCACAAGGCCCACAAGCTGGCCGCCAAGGAACCAGGAAGCAGGGACCTCAATGGCATCCATTTCGCTCGCGTTGTGCCTCTTTTCACCGGAAAAGAGCGCTCCCAAATTGCCGAATGCCCGCAGCGCGCTCCGCCATTTGAAGCCGATCGCGAGAAAACTGGACGTGATCATGCAGGAAACGCCGCCCCAGACCGTCCACATCACAACGTCTTTGTACGCGGTCTCGGTGATGATGCCTTTGTATTGCAAGATTGGGACGTACACGACCCAACACAGAGTGCCACCAAGCAGCATGCTGGCCGAGGCCCGCATCCCCGTCAGCGCGCCTGCCGCGATGAAGACCGGATCCCAGTCGAACAAGACCACGCGATCCATCCAGGCCTTGCCCAGTACGGCCTCGTTAAGCCGCGTGAGCAGCGCGTCGATGGAGAAAGGCGCAAGGCTGGCATGGACGAGTTTGAATCCGTCTTTCCAAAACTGGTTGATGGCTGCCAGAACGCCGAAGATGCCCAGCGCGCGGGCGGCGCGCATGCCCTTCTCGCCGTGCGAGTGCAGTGCCCGCAGCGTTTCCGCCGCGGCAATCCCGCTGGGGAAACGAAGCTGCTCGACATTGACCATCTGGCGTTTCATGGGAACCGCCATTGTCACACCGAGGACCGCGATAAAGAAGACCCAGCCCAGCGTCAGCGGGATCGGCAAGGGATCGGGGTTCAAGAGCATGTATGCCGAGAATGCCGAGATCAGCGTCCCGCCCGTCGAGTAGCCGGCCGAACTGGCCGTGGACTGCATGCAGTTGTTCTCCAGGATGGTCATCGGCGTCTTCACCAGGCCGATGCGAAAGAGCGCTTGCCAGAGGGCATAGGAGAGGATGCAAGCAGTGATGGCTACGCCGAAGCCCCAACCGGACTTGAGCCCCATGTACAGGTTGGTCAGCGACAGAACCGCGCCCAAGACCGAGCCCATCAGGACGGCACGCCAGGTAAGCTGCAGCATCGAGTCGCCGCGGCCCTTGTAGACCCGTTCGAACCACTGCCGCTCAATTTCTTCCGGAGTCCCCTGAAAGCCGCCAATGGGCAAGGCGAAATCGTCTTCGGGTGGGGCAGATTCGGTCATCGTCATTACGCCGTTCCTCGCAAGGGCTTGTTACCACGAATTTCCTGCTATACGGCTCGCGGTTGAGACCCACACTAACCCGAAGCGTAAGCGAGGACCGAAGGTCATCTCCTTTCCTCGCTTACGCTTCGGGTTAGTGTGGATTGGGACAATCTCAACGACAAGCGGAACACCTGAACTTGAACTTATTTCCAGATTGAAGTCAAGAGCCTAGGGCGTCCATACCCCACCGGCGATTAGCTCCTGACCTCTGTAACGAACAAGACGATGGGCGAAACTTTGACTTCCTCGGCGCTCGTGCCAAAACAACGCCGACTGCCCTGCCGAATAGTCTTCTGAGGTTCTCTGGCTATGCCGGCCCTGGGATGAGAAGGCCGGCCTGAACATCACACCCTTGAGGAGACACTACCAGTGAGCGAAGCAACCGTAGACTCCGGCTATCGGCAGATTGCCAACCTGACAGCCTTGCAGCGGGAACTGGCCGATCTGGCCACCAGCGTCAGACGAGACAACCGGCCAGCGCCAGGGCGGCCGGCGCAAATTCAAGGACCCGTGATCGTAATCCGCGGCAAGTGAGGACTAACTCAGAGCAGGTGATTGCGCACCGCCCACACGGCCGCCTGCGTGCGGTCGGTCAAGCCGATCTTGCGGAAGATGTGCTGGACGTGCTCCTTCACGGTCTCGTAGCTGATGTCCAATGCCTGCGCGATCTGCTTGTTCGTCAAGCCGCCAGCCATTTGCCGCAGCACGTCGCCCTCGCGCTCGCTTAACGATACCTCCAAGTCGCCGCTGAGCCGCGGCGTCCGCAGCGAGCTGCTGACCCGGCGAAGTTCCTCGTGCTTCCAAACATTCTTGCCGGCCGCGACCGAGCGAATAGCGCCGAGCAACGCGTCGCGCGTACATCCTTTCAGGAGGAATCCGGCGGCGCCCATGGCAATGCCCCGGGCAACAAAGGCGGGATTTTCGAAAGCCGAGATCAAGAGCACCGGTAGGCGCGGATTTTCCATGCGGATGCGGCCCAAGGCGGTTAATCCGTCGCCCTCCGGCATGCGAACGTCCATCAGCACGACGTCGACGTTGGCATCCTTATCCAGGGCACAGTTGACTGCGCCTGGCCCAGTCGCCGCTTCGGCAACCACCGCGATTTCGGTGCCCTCCAATAGCGCTTTCAAACCGCGGCGAACGACTTCGTGATCGTCGGCAATGAGCAAACGGATTTTTGTTTCCGGCGACATGGGCAGATCCTTGTATGAGGTATGAGAGAAGAATGCCGTTGCGGCATCCTGGGAGAATGCCTTTGGACATACCCCCATTATGTGCAGATCACCCGCACTTTGGCAAGTCTCCTTCGTAGCACGGAATTTATTCCGTGAGCTTGCCCTTCTAGGGCAAAACGGAATAAATTCCGTTCTACGAACTATGCCTCGGCGGCCGGCTGTGCGAGCGAGAACGAGCGCGCGAGCAATCCGCGGTACCGCTGCCGGGCGTCCCAGAAGAGCCAGCCGACATAGGTGTTCGACGCTAAAAGCGCAATCACCAGCAGGCACATTCCCAGCCAAGGCCGATCGAGCTGCCCGGAACTGCCATCGGGACCAATGGGCGAAAGGCCCCGAAATCGCGATTCCGCCGAGGACGATCCTTTCAGCAGCGGTCCCAGGTGCGCCACGGTCGACTTCGGTGCGGGGTACGACCCTGGCGGCGGGGTGCCCGCCGCTCCTCCTCCGAGCGGCGGCGCCGCCGAAGGGTCCGCCCCGCGTCCCGTGACACCCCAGGGATCGCGAATCGGCACCCCGCCACCAGGCGCGAATGCCGGCGGCGGGGCGGTCGAGTTGGCCACGGCCGGCATCACTGGGCTGGCGGTGACGATGGGCGCTGTTGCCGGTGCAGCGGAAACCGCGGCGGGATTGGAGACGATCTTTGGCAAAGGGTCATTACCGGTCCTGACGCTAAAATGGGTTGGCCGCAGCCCTTGGGCCTCGCGCGGCACGTCGCACTCAATCGGGTCGCCGGGCTGCAACGTTTTCAGCATCGCGGGGTTGATTTGAATGATGAACTCGGTTCCACCATTAGGAGCCGGTTGGTAGCCAAGGTCCGCACCCATCAGGGCCAGTGCAAGGCACGTGAATGTCGGGCTCATATGGATATCTCCCTCGAACTTGTGGCACAGATCCTCCTTTCCTATGGTAACCTCCGGCAGTAAGATATTCCAGAGGACCATGAACCGCGCCCTTTGGACCAAAGCCCTGACAGACGCCTGGCGGCAGTTTCTCGTATCGGTCGTGATACTGACACTGTTCTCGTGGCTTTTCGTTTGGCTGATGAGCCTGTTCCCTGTCGGCCGGTTCGGCATTCTCCTCAGTTTGCTGCCCGGTTTCGTCGAGGGCATGCTGGGCGTCAAGCTGGATCTGCTGGCCAGCCCCGTCGGCCAAGTCAGTATTCTTTATGTCCACGTGATAACGCTATTGGTCTGCGTGGGCTGGGCACTGGGCCGCGGGTCGGACTCGATCAGCGGCGAGATCGGCCGGGGAACGATGGACTTGGTCCTCTCGCTGCCCGTCTGGCGCCTGACGGTCCTCGTAGCGCCGGCCATCGTGACGGCCGCCGGCTCGCTGCTCCTGGCCGTGTCCATCCAATTGGGCATCTGGCTGGGCTTGGCCTGCGTCAAGTTCGATCAGCCCCCGGCATTGGCCGTGTTTCTACCCGGAACGATCAACCTGTTTTGCATGATCTTCTGCTTCACAGCCATAACCACCTTGGTCTCTTCCTGGGGCCGCGATCGATGGGCGACAATCGGTGTGGCGGGCGGATTCTTCATTTTTTCGCTGATCGTGGAGTTGGTTGCCCGCATGTGGGTCAACGGCAAGCGGCTCTTCGCCTTGAGCTTCCTGAGCGCCTTCGCGCCACAGCAACTGATCCTCATGCCCGACGCCAACGGCCACACTGCCCTGCGGTACAATCTGACATTGCTGGGTCTTGGATTGGCGTGTTATGTGGTCGCGGCAGTGATCTTCAACCGGCGCGATATTCCCGGACCGCGGTAGTCTTACAAGAAACTCATTTGAGATGAAAAACCCTTCCGCCATCACTTCTTCTGTGCCCCCCGCAACGCCACCACCAGTTTCCCCATATCCGCCGGCAAAGGCGTCTTGAATATCAACTCTTCGCCTGTAATAGGATGCTTGAATCCCAACTCGGTGGCGTGGAGTGCTTGCCGCTGAGCACCGCTGTGATCGGGGACGGGCTTGCCAAACAACGGCTTGTTGTAGACCTTCTCGCCGCATAGCGGATGGCCGGCCTCCGCTAAATGGATGCGTATCTGGTGCGTGCGGCCGGTTTCCAGGCGGCACTCGATCAGCGTGTAGCCATCGAGGAATTCCAAAGGACGCACGTGGGTGACGGCCCGCTTGCCGACCTTGGGCAACTTCGTGCTGCCGCGGCGGCGGTCGCCACGGTCGCGCACCAGGCTTGACTCGATCGTCTGAGCCCCCACGCGGCCTTGCGCGATGGCCTGATAGACGCGATGGATATTGTGCTTGCGGAACATCTGCACCAGTAGCCGTTCGGCCTCCGCATTGAGGGCCAGCAGCATCACCCCGCTAGTATCGCGGTCCAAGCGGTGAACCAACCGTACCCGCGGCGGCCGCGCCGGCTTGCCGCCGCGCCGTTGCCGGGCTTGCCGACGCTGCAAAATCCGCGCTACGATCTCGTCGATCGTCGGCTGCCGCTGCTTGCGGCGAGAGGGCCAGTGCTGTTCCTCCGCATGCCGCTCGGTGGTCACTCCGGCCGGCTTCTCGACCACGATCAGATGCGCGTCCTGGAAGAGGATCTTGACGTCGTCCGTACTGGGCGGGGCGTTGCGCGGCTCGTCCCAGACCTTCACGACGTCGCCGGGCTGCAACTTCCTGCCTTCATCGAGGCACAGATTGCCGTTGATCTGCACGTGGCGATTTTCGACCAATCGCCGCACCACGGACCAAGGCTCGACGCGAAGGAATTGCCGCAAAGCGGCGACTAGGGCCAAACCGGCATGTTCGGGACCGACGTGATAATTTTTGAAACCGGAATCTCGCATTAACCCATTCTAACCAGGCGGAAGGAGGATCGCGCACAAATACGGCGGTGCAGAGTCTATGGAAAGCAGCGACGGGTCGCCGCACTCCAAAGGGCGGCTATCTCTTCCCGATAAAATAGCTCATCGCCTTCCAGCCCTCAGGAAAACGAAGGCTCGACCGCGCGGCTGTAGCGTCGTCGTAGCGGTCGAAGCCGTCGGGCTGGATGCCGCTACCGGCGATCGCCACGGGCACGTCGCCGTGACTGTGGGTCTTGGTGCGAACGGGCGTGGGGTGGTCGGGTGAGACGAGAATTCGCCATTGCGGATAGCCCTGCAAGGCCTCGAATACGGGTCCGACGATGTGCCGATCGATTTGCTCCAGGGCCTCGATCTTGGCGTCCGCGCGGCCTTCGTGTGAGGCCTCGTCGGGGGCCTCGACGTGGACGCAGACTAAATCGTGCTCCTTCAGGGCCTCGACAGCATATCGCCCCTTGGCTGCATAATCGGTGTCGAGATACCCGGTCGCGCCGGGCACGTCGATCCGCTTCCAGCCAATCAGTTGGGCTAGCCCGCGGAGCAGGTCGACGGCCGTGATCATCGCTCCGCCAACGCCGTAAAGACGCTCGAAGAGTTCCAATCGCGGCGCGCTGCCTTGGCCCCAGAGCCAGACGTTGGTGACCGGCGGCTTTCCCTCTTTTCTCCGTGCCCGGTTGACCGGATGGTCGGCAAAGATCGGTACGCTAGCGCTCATCAATTCGGCCAGCAGGCCACTGCCTGGGCCGCGGGGGTAAGCATTGAAAATGCTTTGATCCGTCAGATCGTGCGGCGGCGTGGCACGCGTATCGCGGGAGAAGGGGGCCTCGCTCACCACCAACAAGTTGCGATAGCTGACCCCCGGCGAGAATCGCAGCTTAGCGGAACCGACCCGCTGCTGCAGCGTGCTAAGCAGGGCTGCGGCCTCTTCCGTGGAAACGTGACCGGCCGTAAAGTCACGCATGACTTGGTCTTCGATGGTGACCAGGTTGCAGCGGACGGCCCAGTCGCCTTGTGCCAAGACAATGCCCTGCGCGGCGGCCTCCAGGGGCGCACGGCCCGTATAATAGGCCAACGGATCGTAGCCCAGGAGGCTGAGGTTGGCCGTATCCGAACCGGCCGGCAGGGCAGAGGGCGTGTGGTTGGCTTGGGCGATAATGCCCGCTTTGACCACGGCGTTCATCGCCGGTAGACGGGCTGCTTCCAATGGAGTTTTGCCTTGCAGCGACGCTTGGGGTTCGTCGGCACAGCCGTCGGGGATGATGATGGCGTATTTCACGGGGAAAGTACTTCGTGCTTAGAACTTAGTGCTTAGATCTTGGGTCCTCCGCACTAAGGTCTAAGATCTAAGTTCTAAGATCTTGTTCGGTTGGTTTCGGACAGTTGTCGCTTATTCCCGCACCCGCAGGCGAACGCTGCCTGCGCGGACGGAGGGAAGGCCGGTGATGGCCTGCAGGGCCTCGCGGATGGCGCCCTCGGGCGTGGTATGGGTCATGATCACCAAGGGCACGCTTCCGCTGGGTTCCTCAGCCGTTTCGTGCTGGATTACGGAGGCGATGGAGATCTTGTGGCGACCGAGGATGCCCGTGATCTCGGCCATTACGCCGGGGCGGTCTTCGACATTGAAACGGACGTAGAAACGCCCGGATACGCCGGACGGATCGCGCATCGCCACCGGCGCCGGGCGATCGTCGGACCAAAGTTGCAGCGTGCGGAAGGTGATCGCCGTGCGGCCCAGCAGTGTATCGATCAGGTCGGCGACACAGGCGGAAGCCGTCGGCATCTGCCCCGCGCCCAGCCCGTGCAGGAAGACGCGGCCCACGGCATCGCCCACGATCCGCATGGCGTTGAAGGCCCCCTGCACCTGGGCCAACGTGGAACCCTGCCGTACGAGCGTGGGCGAGACGTGTAATTCCAGGCCCTCGGGAACCAACTCGGCCACGGCCAAGAGCTTGATGCTATAACCCAACTCGCAGGCGTAGCGCATGTCGGCCACGTCGACCGTGTCGATGCCGGTCCGCGGAATGAGTTTCCAATCGACCCGGGCGCCGAACGACAAATGCGCCAGGATCGCCAGCTTTTGCGCCGCGTCGCTGCCGTTGACGTCCATCGCCGGATTGGCCTCGGCGAATCCGAGCTTCTGGGCCTCGGCCAGGGCACTGGCGTAGGTCTTGCCGCAATCCTCCATCTGGGTGAGGATAAAATTGCTCGTGCCGTTGAGTATCCCGTGGATGGATTGGATCTGGTTGGCCACCAGCGACTGATTGATCGTGGCGATGATCGGAATTCCGCCGCCCACCGCCGCCTCGAAGGCGATCGTCCGGCCCACGCTGCGGGCACAATCAAACAGTTCGGGGCCATGTTCGGCCAGCAGGGCCTTATTGGCGGTGATGACATTTTTTCCGCTCTGGAGCACTTTGAGCATGATCGAGCGGTCGGGTTCCAGGCCACCGATCAATTGCACGACCGCCTCGATCTCCGGATCGTTCAAGACCGTAGACAAATCGGTGGTCAACAGACCGGGTGGCGGCGTGATATTGCGCGGCCGGCTGATGTCGGCATCGACGATCCGAACCAATTCCACTTTCCGGCCGGCCTGACTGGAAATACGATCTGGGTGTTCGAGCAAGAGCCGGGCCACGCCCGAGCCGATCGTGCCGAAGCCAATAATGGCTACTTTGGCGGTCGAGTTTGTCATCATATGCGTTTTCCGTCGAACTTATCAAAATGCAGGCCAGCGGCCATATTACGGCGGCCACAAGAATGCGTCAACCCGTGGGGACTGAAGCCATCTATACGTGGGGGGGAATTGCGGAATTGGCTTGACTTGCCATACTTGATATCTTCTATATATTAGGTTTGAATTCACACAGGATTGGCATTTGATGAATATTGAGCCTCGCGCGCTGGAATTCTTCAAGCAGATTTTGGCAACTCCTAGCCCCGCCGGGTATGAAAGCCCTGTTCAGGAGGTGGTGCGGGACTACGCGGCGTCGTTTGCCGACGAAATGCGGACGGATACGCATGGCAACGTGATCGCCGCACGGAACCCCGGGGCAGCGTTGCGCGTCATGCTGGCTGGACACTGCGACCAGATCGGCCTGATCGTGCAATTCATCGACGACGACGGCTTCATCCACGTCTCGAGTATTGGTGGTTGGGATCCGCAAGTTCTGATCGGACAACGATTGACAATTTGGGGCGCATCAGGCCCAGTGCTGGGGATCATTGCCCGCAAGCCGATCCACCTGCTGAACGAGGAAGAGCGGAAACAGGTGCCCAAAATCAAGGATCTTTGGCTCGACATCGGCGCGAAGTGCAAGGACGAGGTATCGCAAGTCGTACGGGTGGGCGATCCCGTGACGGTGGAATTGCGGTATCAAGAGCTTAATAACGGACGGGCCGTGTCGGCCGCCATGGACGACAAGACCGGATTGTGGGTCGTGATGGAGGCCCTGCGGCGGGTCGACCGCAGTAAGCTCCAGGTCGCGGCCTATGCGGTGTCGACGGTGCAGGAGGAGATCGGTATGCGTGGCTCGCAGACCAGTTCCTTCAGTGTCGATCCACACGTCGGCATCGCTGTTGACGTCACGCATGCCACGGACTGTCCGACGATCGAGAAGAAGGAAGAGGGCGATATTCGCCTCGGCCTGGGTCCAGTCATCTACCGCGGCCCGAATATGAACCCCAAGGTGGTCGTGCGGCTTTTGGATGCCGCCCACAAGCATGAAATCCCCTACCAACTTGGTGCTTCCGGCAGGGCCACGCCGACCGACGCCAATGCCATCCAGGTTAACCGTGCAGGCGTTGCCGCGGCGCTTGTCAGCATTCCCAACCGCTACATGCACAGCCCGGTGGAAATGATCGCGCTGGAAGACATCGACCACGCGGCCAACCTGCTGGCGCGGTTCTTGGAAGACCTTCCCGGCGATGCGGAGTTTATCCCCTGATGGCAGAGCTCGGAGTCAACATCGACCACGTGGCCACGGTTCGGCAGGCCCGGCGGACCTTTGAGCCCGATCCGGTCTGGGCGGCGGCAATGTGCGAATTGGGCGGGGCCGACTGCATCACGCTGCACCTGCGCGAGGACCGCCGCCACATCCAGGAACGCGACTTGCGCATCCTCCGCCAGACTGTCACCGTCAAACTCAACTTGGAAATGGCCTGCGAAGCGGAAGTGCTGGCAATCGCCTGCGAAGTCAAGCCGGATCAGGTCACCTTGGTGCCGGAACGCCGCGAAGAGGTGACGACCGAGGGCGGCCTGGACATCGCCGGCCAGCGGCAGAAGGCGGTCGAAGTCATCCGCCGACTGGAGGACGCGGGCATCGCCGTCAGCCTGTTCCTGGATCCCGACCCGCGGCAACTTGACGTGGCCGCTGCATTGAACGCGACCGCCGTAGAGCTTCACACCGGACAATACGCCCTGGCAACCCGTGGCCGGCGTCAGGAAGAAGAGCTGGAAAAGCTCCGGCAGGCCGGTCGATTCATTCGGCAGGCGGGGATGGCCTTGCACGCTGGGCATGGGCTAACGTACCAAAACGTCCGTCCCGTAGCGGTGATCGACGACATGCACGAACTGAACATCGGCCATAGCATTGTGGCCAGGGCCTTGATGGTCGGCTTTGAGCGGGCCGTGCAGGAGATGAAGCGGCTGGTGGCCGAATAATCACACAAAATTCACCACCTTGCCAGTTTTCCACGCTTGCCGTATTATTGTGCCTTTATTCGATAGCGGCAAAGGTATCCCACCTATGTCGCAAATTGTCCAAGAATGTGTGATAAAACGCCATGCCCACCCGAAGTGAAGATTTTGCCGGCCTGACTGTGGCCATGATCACGCCGTTTCGCGACGGCCAGGTCGATATCGAGGCCCTACAGCGGAATGTCGAGTTTCAGATTGCGGCGGGTACAACCTGCCTTTGCCCGGTGGGCACGACGGGCGAGTGTCCTACGCTGTCGCACCCGGAACATGAGCGGGTGATCGCGGCGGTAGTGGAAGCGACTGCCGGGCGGGCCAAGGTGATGGCTGGCACGGGATCGAACAGCACCGAGGAAGCCCTGCGCCTGACTCGCTGGGCCGCCAAACGCGGGGCCGACGCCGCCTTGGTTGTGGCGCCGTATTACAACAAGCCCACCCAAGAGGGGTTCTTTCAGCATTTCAAGGCCCTCGCCCATGCCGTCGACATTCCCATTTGCGTCTACAACATTCCCGGGCGGACCGGCAAGAACATCGAGGCCGATACGATCGTCCGTATGGCCGAATTGCCCAACATCACGATGGTGAAAGAGGCCAGTGGATCGATGGACGCTGCCTCCCAGATCATGGCCCGAACCGATCTGACCCTTCTCAGCGGCGACGACAGCCTGACGCTGCCGCTGATGTCGCTGGGTGGACGCGGGGTCGTCTCCGTGGTGGGCAACATCGTGCCCAAGGACGTGATTGCCATGATTCGGGCCTTTGACGAGGGCAACTTGCGCGAGGCCCAGTGCCTGCATTTCAAGCTCTTCCCGCTGTGCCGAGACATGCTCGGTCTATCGACCAACCCGATCCCCATCAAGGCGGCCATGGAGATGCTGGCCCGCGACACGGGCGATCTGCGGATGCCGCTCACACGACTGTCCGCCGCCGAGCAAGAGAGGTTGCGAAAGACGCTCGTGGATTACGGGCTACTCTAACCACGTCTTTTACAAGAAAATGGAAGGAAAAAGAGGGGGATGACAGAAAAATGATTGACAGAAATATGCCGGGTTAACAGAAGTAGCTTGCCCTGGTGCTAGCTATATTGCTGTCAACCATGTTTCTGTCATCGTTCCAAAGTGTTCTATCTCCCGTCACCATATTTCTGTCCATCATTTTGGTGTAGGGAGATTCGACTTCGGGTCTCTCTGCTAGAGTTTCAATCATGCCCTCCGTATTGCTCCTTTGCGAGTACGCCACGCTCAACGGAGGTGAGCGGTCGATGCTCTCGACGCTCGACGAAATCTCCCGGGCTGGCTACCAGGTTTGCGTCGCCGCGCCGGCAAGTGGCCCGTTGGCCGAGACCCTGTTCAACGCGGGTGTTGATGTCGTGTCGTTCGAGCCGCACGGTGCGCGGGGAGTGCGGCTCCCATTAGGCGAACTCCGCCACAATCTGGCCGCGCTGTTGAAGCAGCAGCGCCCTGCGTTGCTCCACGCCAACAGCCTGGCCACGGGACGACTTTCAGGCCCCGTGGCTGCGGAACTGTCGCTGTCGAGTCTTTCGCACCTGCGCGACATTGTCTCCTTGAGTCGGCAGGCGATCGCCGATCTCAACTGCCACAGTCGCCTGTTGGCTGTTTCCGCCGCCACGCGGCAATTCCACGTCGCCCAGGGCTTGAACGCCGAGAAGACCTTTGTTCTGCATAATGGCGTCGACCTGGACGAGTTCTGTCCGCGGGCGCCGACCGGCTATTTGCACCAGCAACTGGGACTGCCCGGCGACATGCCGCTGATTGGCACTATCGGCCAGATTTCGCTTCGCAAGGGACACGACGTGCTGGCGGCCGCACTTGCCCAACTCGCCTCTCCTTGTGAAAAAACGGCAAGTGGTGAGCGCGCATCGTTCCCCTCGCCTTCCGGGAGAGGGGCAGGGGGTGAGGGCCGATCCTTTGCTTGGCTAATTATCGGCGAGCGATTTTCCACCAAGGAAGAGTCACGGCAGTTCGAAAATCAACTCCATCAAGTCGCCGCAGGACCGCTGGCCGGGAAGGTCCTCTTTCTCGGTGATCGCGACGACGTGGCACGCATTCTCAATGAATTGACGCTGTTGGTTCATCCGGCCCGGCAGGAGCCGCTGGGACGAGTGCTCTTGGAGGCGGCTGCCTCCGGAATAGCTGTTGTGGCCACCGACGTTGGCGGAACGCGCGAGATTTTCCCGCCGCAGTGCGAAGCGGCCTATCTGGTTCCACCCAACGATATTCCGGCCCTGGCCGCCGCGATTGGCAAACTGCTGGGCGACCCCGCCCACTGTCGGCGGCTAGCCAAGAACGCCAGAAGACGGGCTGAGGAAGCGTTTGATCGACGGCAAGCCGCTGCCGGACTTGTGCAACACTACGAAGAACTTAAGGTCCGTTGAACGGGTATTGCCTCCAATAGGCCCTCGGCTCAAGATTCGCCATTGCCATAGTCAACAAATTTCGTTATCTTTTGCTGCCCCCAATAGGGTGCGCAAAATGGCGAATTCCCCTTATTCTTCCCAAGCCTACACTTGGGATGCGTTCCGTGCGTCAGATTAGCGGCATTAAGACTATTGCCTTCGTCCTCGCGGCCCTGCCATTGGTCTGGGCTGCCGCTGTCGCGGCACAGTCGCCAGACGCCTTCGATGCCCATTTCTCAGGCGACTCCGCGGAGATGTCGCCGGTCTTCGACTCGACTCCCCCGTGCCATTGCGCGCAACGGATTGTCGAGCCACAGGGCTGCGACTGCGGCGAAGGAACGATCTGGCTCGATCCGCTGCCCGACGATTGCCGAAACCCGGTTAATCCGTTGCCACCGGCCGCCGATTCTTCGCAAGGAATTCTCGACCGCTTGCGCGGACATGGGCCGATCGGCATGGTGAACGACCCGTTGTTTGTCCCCGAGGCCGGCATACCGGCCGAGTGCGACGAGATCGACGTTGGCCCCGACACGCCGTGGGATGAGAGCCTGAAGCGGTGGTGGACCCGCGATTTGGAGATATTTGGTGGCATCGATGGTTTCAAGGGTCCGTTCGACCAGGGCCAAAACGCCAACTTCGGCATCCACGAAGGCCTCAATTTTGGCGCACCGCTGGGGATTTTCGATTGGGGCTGGCAGATTGGGGCTGAAGCCACGCAGAGCAACTTCACCGGCAACGATCCCAGCAATCCTCAGGCTGTCGACCGGAACCAGTTCTTCGTCACCGGCGGACTCTTCAAGCGGGCCCGCGACTGGGGCTTTCAATGGGGACTAGTCTACGACTATCTGCACGATGTCTATTACGCAAAAGCCGATCTGAAGCAAATTCGCAGCGACACGAGCTTCCTTTTCCCCGGCGGCATGCATGAGCTGGGCTATTTCGGCGCCTACGGGACGGGCGGCGGGAACTACGTGCTGTTGGACCGGCAATTGAAATACTTCATTTACATGGAGCCGACCGATGTCTTCGCTTTATACTATCGCCGCTATTTCGACGGGGGCGGCGACGGCCGGATCTGGCTGGGGATGTCCGGCAACGGCGATGGGCTAATCGGCGGGGAAATCCGCGTGCCCATGGGAAAGAACTGGGAACTGGAAAACCGCTTCAACTATCTCATTCCCAAGCAAGGAAACGGCACAGCCTCGGTATCGCAGGAGTCTTGGGGCGTGACGATCGACCTGGTCTTCTACGTGGGCCATCCCGCCCGATGTGAGCGTTACCACCCCTACCGACCCATGCTGAACGTGGCCGACAACACGCTCTTCATGACCAACACATTCATCCCGACAACACCGCCCTGATTATCCCATCAGGTCTTGGGCTTGGCTGCTGTCTGCTGGGGCGCGGCCGGCTTGGCCGGTTCTACACTGGCAGGCGGATCCGCCGGAATAAAGACGCGGCGGTCGTAGACATTCAATACATATGCGGCATGCATTGCCGCAGAAATCTCGCGGGCACTCATGGTGGAAATATACGTCTGATAGTGCGGCGTATTGAACGTGTTGTACAAAAAGTCGATGGCCCGCACGATCGCCGGCTCTTCGAGCCGATTGGCGGGCAACGCCGTGACGAGCCACTCCAGCATGTGCGCGGTGGAAGCGACTGAGGCCGCATAATCGCCAGTGCCGGCCCGGCCCCAACTGCCGTCGCTGTTCTGCTCAGCATAGGCGTATGCGATCGAATCTTCGATATGGCGATTGGCCCGGGCCAAATCGCCATCCAACGGCACCTTGTCCGACTTGAAACGCTCCAGGGCCACGGCAAGCCCCAAGAGGCGGCTTGTTGCAGCGTAGGAATGGCTGCCCAGGGGGCGATTCAATTCCTCCGCCACGACTCGCTGCAATGTCCAGTCACCGCCCAAGCTGTCCTTCCAACTCGGCTCCTGAACATAGGTTGCCAAGGCTACGAGCTTCGCCGACATGTCGATACCGGGGCGGCAGGTCAGTTTCTCGAACTCGACCAGGTCCGCGACTGTGCGAACGGTCTTGCCCACCCGGGCCGGATAATCGGCGGGCACCTGCGCGAGCGCAAGGACGGCCGCCAATTCGGAGGGGTTGTTTTGATAGCCGTAGCCGACGCGGGCAGCGAGATGCCCCTCGCTGATCGTTATCAGTTCATATCCGGCGCAAGGCATGTTCCAGCAGAGGCAGGTAATGCCGTTGACCTTCTGGCCGGAGCCGGCGTTATCGGTCAATTCCGTCCGGCAACCGAACGCCCGGCAGAAGTCGAGAATGTCGGTACACGTGTTCTGCTGCGTGTTGAAGGGCTGAGTGCGCAGGGCCGTCAATAATCGCCGCACGCGATCGCGGCGTTCGGTCATCTCCGGCGAGAGTTGCTTGACCTTCTTGGTGGGTGTTGTGGTTTCCGTTGCCGGCTCCTTGCCGGCGGGTGCAACGGCCTGTGCCGCGGGAGCCGGCGGATCGGCTGCCCAGGCCGGCACCGCTGGCGGCGCCAACGAAAGAACGAGCGTACACAAGCCGAGTACTAGGGTAGAAAGTCTAATGGACATCAAGAGATCTCCTTGCGTCATTCTTCAAATAGCAAAACATATTCGCCGATCAGGCGAGCCAAAAGCCATCCTGCGACGACCTCGCCTCACAAATCAAGGCCCGGCCGTGGTTTTCACACTAGGATGGTTGGCCGTCGGAGTCGTCTGATCGTGGCGTGGCCGGCTAATCAGGAATCCGCCGGACGTGCCGCGCTGAATGATCGAGTATTCGTCGGCGCCGCAGCCGAACTTATTGCCGCCGCCATAGCTGACCAGGAAGCTGAAATTGCCGCCGCAATCGGCGGCATGATGGTACGTCAAGTTCGACGATGCGTAGCCCTGGCCATAACCTTTGAATTCGGAGCCATCGCCGTACTGGTAGAGAATGCCCAGGCTTCCCTGGGCGCCGCACCCCTGCACGAGGCTGTTGGCCGCTTCGAAGTGGTTGTCACCGCCGAAAACGCACAGCGCGCCGACCGAACAGTCCCAGGCCATGCCGCTGCCCATGATGCTCCCTTCGAACGTGCTGTGTCCCTTGTCGTCGAAGCAAAAGCCCAAGGCATAATGGCAGCCCCAGCCGCAGCCGAACCGCTGGAAGAGGCTTTCCGTCCGCTCGCCGCCGTAGAAGTTCTTGCGGGTGATGACTCGCTTGCTGTAGCCGCCGAAGTCTCTCGCAAAACCCAGGCCGCACCAGTAACCGCCGCCGTGCGAAAGATAGTCGAATTCGTAAACGCTGTGGCCGCCGCCGTTGAGCAGCATGCCCACGCCGCCACAGGCTACCTGGCGAATGCCGGCGCCCAGGCCTTGGCCAAAGCCTTCGTAGCCCGGGGTTTCCGGCTTGTAGGAGTTCGTATACAAGCCACCCAGGTAGTAGTGGTCGCTACCCTGGATATCGTCAAGGATGCCAAAGCCCAGGGGGCCGCCAAGCCCTTGTGCCCACATGCCGGCGTGGTAGCTATTGCCGCCGCCATGGCTGATGAGGATTGCCACGCCGCCGATCGCCTGGGCCTGCACCCGCCGCACACCCCGATACGTGTTCTGGCCGCCGAATTCGACGATGATCCCCACGCCACCGATGGTCGAGGCCTGGGCCAGATCGCTGGCGTCGTAGCGGTTGCCGCCCTCGGTGTTGACGATCATCGAGACGCCCAGGATCGAGCCACCTTGCACGGCAGCCTTGGCCGAGTGATAGATGTTGCGCCCGCCCAGATTGACATTGACCAGCAGCGGCCGCTCCATGTTCACCGTGCCGTCGTAATAGGTGTTCTCGCCGCCCAAATCGATCACCAGGGCCACGTCGCCCAGGGTGTCGAGATCGTAGGTGTTCGATTCCTTGCCGCCGATGATGATTGCGCCGGCCGGCGTCGGAATCTTGGCGACCACGTGCCCGGTGATGCCCGCGACGATCACGTCGCCGTTGTCCGGATAGTTCTTCAACTGATCGAGCAACTCGGGGTCGGTCAGAGGAACGAGGGCCTCGGCTGCCGTGACCATTGCACCACGGTCCATGCGTTCCATCAGATCCACCAGACGGCGGCCGGTGCCGCGATCATTGAGCGTGTGGGCCACACTGTTCTGCCCGACCATCACGGGGTAGATATAAGAAGATAGTTCTCGAATTTCGCCCTTGGTGAGCGGGGCCAGTGCGGCGGCCTGGGCCGCCCGGGCCTCGACCAGGGCCTGTTTGACAACGTCCAGCGCCTCCTGCGGCGTCTTGACCTTCGGATACTTGCGGACCGCCCGTTTCGGCAAGTCGAGCTTGTCGGCAATAATCGGCAGCAGGCGGGCCAATCCGCCGCGGTCCTTGAGAATCGCCGTATGCACGTCGCGCGTGAACTCCTCGGCCTCTGCCACCGCGCCCAAGGGATGACGCAGCATGTGGTCGTACCACGAAAGCCGGCAGTTACCCGCCAACTCCGAGCCGGTGTAGGCCGCCGCGGAAGTGTCGAGCTTGAAACCCGTATAGCGTTGAAAACGCCCGAAATTGTCGTCGATGCCACGATTGTGGACCGCGTTGCGGATTTCGTGCTGCAGGATCTCGATCATGCCCGGAGCCAACGGCTCGCCGACAGTTGCCACAGCGGCTTCCGCCGCGGGCGTTTTCTTTAGTTTGGCCGCCGTTGATTTGTCCGCGTCGTCTTGATTCTCCGTCTTCGCCGCATGAAGATCGCCCGCTGGCAAAATGCGTTTGTGCGGTTGGCCAGTCGCCGGCTTGACGGGCTCCTCGCCCGAAACCAGATTGTAGGGCGTATTGCCCGAGGCAGAAGGCAGATCACCAGCCGTCGCAAGCGGATTCCCTAAGACAAGCACAGCAAGGGTGAAAAAGAGCGGGATCACATAGCCCGCGATCCGTCGCAACATCACGATGAGTCTCCTTCTGAATTTCGAGATACCTGATAAAACCACAAAGGATTCTGAGTGATCGACTCGAGAGAAGTTGCAGTTTCGGCAGGGCTTTGCGTGCAAACAGGCATTCTAAAGGTGCGTACCGCGGTCGTCAACAGGGTTTCCAGAAGATGTTTGCAGATCGACAGTGCGCATGTTAGGCGAGCGTTTGCTTGTCTCGGCAATAGACGGATTCTGTCTGTGGCATGGTTTAGCCCGGACAAGCTACACGCGGCGACTAAATACCGCGTGCATCGGTAAAAAGTCGCCAACGGCTTGACTACAAAGACACGAGTTGCAAAGTTGTCACACGGGGAATTCAGGGTCATGCCCCCAAGGTCTCAAAATGGGTGAAAATGGCAAGTTGGGACCCTGGAACCTTGGGACGAAATGAGTGTGTTGCAGTCCCGGCTTTAGCCGGAATGCCGGAAAAACTCCGCCTAAAGGCGGGACTCCAACAATCGGGCATCTTCGGCATTTCTTACGAACGTTCTGGCGGGAATCTCAAGCCGATGGTTTTCGGCGAAAGGGCCTTTGCAATGCCGCGACACATATTTCCTGCCGATTGTGGGCCAATTGTCTGGCGCGCACCAGATTGAAACCCCAACTGCGAATTCGGGCAAGATAGGCAGGGATTGCGGATGCCAATTGCCATTCAGGCAACTTCAGCGTCAAGAGCATCCCCCGAATGTTCACCTCGGGATGGATCACGATGGCCTCGATGGCATCGAGCGTGAAGTTGGGGGCCACGTTCATGTCGGCGGTGAGCCAGCGGACCTTGCGAAACGCGCGACGCGGAACTTCGATCGCGCGGCGGCGAATATGGCGGAACTTGGGATTCTCGAGAACCTTCGGGGCCATTTCCGCCGGATCGATGCCGATGACCTCGAATCCGCGTGCCAGTAGCGACAGGCTTGCGCCGCCCGGCGAGCTGCCGATCTCGGCAAAACGCGCGCCCGCCGCGGCCGGCAACTGCGACCAGCGCAAGGCTTCTTCCATTTTGTGCCAGGCCCGGCTGACCACCTCGGACGGCGCGTCGAGGGTCGGTATTCCCCCCGGCCAGCAAGTCGGGACCGACCGTACACGATGAAAACCGACCCACCACTGAATCGGCTCGATCAATATGCAGTCGGCAACCCAGTCGCCCGGGGAAGCCGGCCGCTGAAGATGATTGCCCCCCGCAAGCCGCTCAGGATGGGGGCACGCGGCCCGGATCGCCTCGTACGCGGCAATGGCCGCCGGAGTGATGGATGGCTCAAAACCGTGCGCGCCAGGTTCGGCCCGGTCGCGCTCCCAAACATGGATTTGCCGCACAGGCCGGTCACCAAGCAGATCCCAGACAGTCTTGGCAGCGGTGGTCCGATCTTCCACCGACACTTTACCGAGAGAAAACCCCCAGGCCCTGGCAAAGACCGATGCGAGATTGAAGTCGGGCGTAAGGTATTGTTTTTCCGGCAGTTTGAATGTCAGAAAACCCGGCCGGGAATAGGCGAAGCGAAAATCGGGCCATCGCAGGGCCACCTCGGTCTTGACCGCCTTTTCCGCCCCGACCTGGCAAGTGGCAAAAACAAAATGGGACGGCTGCGTTGACGCTGGCATGGTGTGGAACTCGTAGGAGCCGAGGCGCGCTGGGAGAAAAGGTTTATTATATCCCAAGCGTGTATAGAATACTGCCCGCCCTAAACGTGCAGGAGCTGCAACACCCAATTGCCGATCAGGGCCACGATCAGAACCATGCCGAAAAGCCTCGGAAAGAGGGCCCCCAGGGGCGCACGGTTGCTGCTGAAGAGCGCGGCAAGCCGATAGGGGATTTGCAAAACCACCGACAGCGCCAGGAGCCATCCCAAGCGGTGCTTGGAAAACGCCTGGCCCCAGTCGCCGTGGGCCAAGTAAACAAAGCTCCGCGTCAGTCCGCACCCCGGGCAGTCGACACCGAAGAATATCTGCGACGGGCAGGAAGAGGGGATCGGCCAGTCGGGAAGAAAGCGGAACGCCGCGTGATCGTCGTCGCGCACCTTTAGCAGTAACGACAAAACGATGATCCCACAAGCCATCGCCAACATTTGTCGGTGACGCCGCAACGCTTGGGTCTCGGCAGGCGACCCGTGCGCGGCGCTCGCCGGCCCGTCGGCGAGGATTATGGCAGGGGTTGCCTCAGCGGAATCACCAGGATGGCTTGACATTTCTTGCATCGCACTTTTCTTCCCCCGGCTGTCGCTGGAACCGAATAGCGAGATTGGCACTGGCCGCACTCGATCACGATGTTCGGCGCGGCCGGCGGTTGCGGCAACTGCGGCGGCAGCGCCATGGGCACAGGCGGCGCCACGGCCCGGGGTATCGAAGCCGGTGGTGACGGTGGCCCGGCTGAGCTCGCAAGCGGTGGATTAGAGTCCACTTCACCGACCGGCCTGACTGCGCTCGTAAGAGGCGGACTAAAATCCACCCTACGAGTTGCCGCAAGAGGCGGACTAAAGTCCGCACTACGGTCGGCTAGGGGGATGATCGACGGGTCGGCCGGCTCGGGCTGGCTCGCCGGCATGTCCATGATGAAGTTCGTGTGGTCCAGCGGCAGTCGATCTTGGTTGGCTTCCACCCAGCGTGCCGCCTCGCCATTCAAAGGGCTTTTGGTATTGTAGCTCTGGTAGGCGATCATTTCGCCGATCCGCGCGACCATCGACCACAGAGGCTCGCCCGCGCTCCAGTGGTCGCCGATGCAAATCGCGTGTGGGGCAATGTTGGGATGAAACACGGGTGTCAGCATGCGGCATTGCGGCGGCAAGCGCGGATAGGAGAGCGACAGCGAGATCTCCACCATGTGATTGGCCACCGTCTGTAACTGCTCGTCCACTTCGCGCAGGCCGTTGATCTGAAACTCCAACTGGTAGCGCTCGGGCGGCGCGCCCTGGGCCTGGATCAGGCGGATCCGCGGCTGCTGGGCGAGAAACGCCCGCAGTTTTTCGTAGTCAGCCTGCAATCGCCGCAACCGCACGTTGCTCATGGAGACGGACCTCAAGGAGGGGTTTCATCGGAGGAATCTTCGTCGGCGTGAACCTTGTCGCCGTTCTGGCCCGCGGGGATTTCCTTGGTCTTTGCCGGCTCGGCGTGCGCGGCATGCACACCGGGCGGGTCGAGTTCCAGCAGCGAATCCAAGGCGATGGCAAATCCCAGCCCCTCGCTGGAACGTTTGTCGTTGGTCCAGGTGTTGATGCCGATCAGCGTGCCCGATTTGTCGTAGAGGCCGCCGCCGCTATTGCCGGGATTCAACGCCGCGTCGGTCTGGATCACATGGACCTGCCGCGGGCCGCGTTTTTGCAGCCGCAGTTGGGAAATGCTGCCCCGCGTGTGCGACCAATCGAGATGCTGAGGATTGCCGATGGTGAAGACCTCGCTGCCAATCACCAGCTCCGTCTTGGGCTTCCAGGTGGCGGCCTGGGCGCCCGTGCCGTCGACATCGACACTGATCAAGGCCAGATCGACACCGTCCGGCGCAATCCACACGACCCGGCCGGGGTGCGTGGGCTGGCCGATGAGCTTGACCTGCAGGTGGCCGTCGGGCAGGCCGCCTTTCTCGGATGTCGATTCCTGGGCCGCGAACTTCGGATCGACGACGTGCCGGTTGGTGACAATCAGGGCCGATCCATTCTCGATCTGCAGGATCACGCCCGACCCGATGCCCATGCCTCCCAACAGTCCGCCCGTCCTGGTCTCCACCAGGACATTGGCGCGGACACTGCGGGCGATGGCGGGGGCCATGTGATTCAGGGCGTCGGCGTCCGGCTCGAACTCATCCAAGCTGATGGTCAGATGACCGCCTCCGCCGTTAAGATAATAGATGACAATGATCCAGCCCACGGCGTCGGCCAGACCGAGCAAAATCCCGGTTACCGCCAACCCTATACCGCGTTGCCGCGTATGGTGGATTCCGCCCAGGGCCAGGCTGCCCAGCAGGATGGCGATAAGACCTGGCACGCCGAAGAGGGGAATGCCCGCCACGCCCAAAATTACGGCGGCGATCGCCAACCGGGACCAGCGGCGGCTCTGTACAGTATCGCGGGCCGCCGTGTTGCCCGGAAAATAGGAAACCGGCACAACCACCGGCCGCGGGGCAGGCTGCACGCGGGCAACGTCGTCGACGCTGATCCGCAGATCCACGGCGCGGTTCTCGCTCAGCAGGCGGCGGGCCGGGGCGCATTCGAACGATCCGCAGCCGTCTTGGGAATGCCAGCACACGACGTGATGGACCGCGCCGCACCGCATGCAGGCGACGATCTCCTCGCCGTGGGCAATCGTGGTGGCGCAATGCGGGCAGCGGGCGCCGGCCTCGCGTTCACCGGCGGTTCGGTTCGTAAATGGCGAATCAGCCAACATGCCTCCCCGTCGGTCAATGCCCACTCGTGAATACAAAGACAACCAGCATCAATACCGAGTATAACACAGTTATGCCAATGGCGGAATAAGCCAACACCAGATGTGCCGGGCTGGCCGCGGCGATTTGCCTCCGTTTGGGCAGCAAAACGGCACAGTCGATAATAGCCAAGAGCGGGGCTCCCACGCAACTTAATACACTAATGACAAATAGAACGATGACTGTGGTCAGCAGCCCCTTTTGGGTTTCCTTGCGCTTCTGGCGACGCCGCATATCGGCCAGCGAAACCGGGTCGGCCGTGCCGAACTCCGTCTGGCAATAGCGGCACTTTACGGCGATGGATTTGATCGTTTCGCCGCAGACCGGACACTTTTTGGTATCGCCCCAGGCGGTCAGGGGTTGCGAGTTGGCCGGGGTTTTTTCCAGGGCCGGGGCCTGTTTGCAGCCATAGGTGCCGCAGCCGCCGATTTCCGCCCAGCACTCACGATGGTGGATTTGATCGCACCCGGGGCAGGTGACCACAGGTTCCTCGGCCGCAATCGCCGATTGGCAAATGGGGCACGACGAGCCGGTATCGCCCGGCCGGAGCGGCATGGAGGCCAGCACCTGCGCCTCCAAGGTCAACGCGATGCCATTCTTGCATTGCGGACAGCGAAACGCCCGGTTGGCCGTTTGCTCGGGCAACCGGACCTTCGCTCCACAGGCACAGGAAATAATGTTCAACTCGTCCATTCTATCAAGCCGTCCACGCGCTGGAATTCTGAATGATCGCCACGGCGGTGTCGCGCATGCCTTTGACTGCTATGATGGCGACGATCATCGAGGCAATCGCCGTCAACATGCCCAGGTACGGAATTATCGAACAACAATTCAGAATGCAGACCGTCAGGGCAAGCGATTCGCTCGCCTCGGGGGCCACAATGCCATACGCGCGCGAATACCGGTTCAGATCCTTGGAAAGACCCCAAATCGCCACGAACTGCCAGTAGATATTGAAAAAAGGAATGAAGAGAAAGCCGATCGCCTTTTCGGGCGTGCTCTCGGCCCGCCCGTCTTGGACTACACACCACAACTTGTAGAGCAACATCATGTGGAAGACCACGCCGGCGATGAGGACGGGAATTCCGATGATTGCGCCGATGCACGTGATACAGAGCCCCATTCCGACCGCCAAACATATCCACCAAGTCTTGAAGCAGGAATGGATCTGTTGGATGCGCTCGGCCGGCGTGCCGAAACCCTGATAGCTTTGACCACGCGGCGTCATGGATCCCACCAGCCGCGCATCGAACACTGCACCGCAGAATCGGCATTTGGCCGCAGTGGCAATAATAAGTTCTCCGCACGTCGGACAAGGCCGACGGGCGGGTTCCTGTCCCGGCATAGTGGAAGCGGCGGAAGGCTGTGACGTGCCCGCACCTGGCATACCGTCCACTGAATCATAGCCGGGCGCGGTTGGTGGCAAACTAGTAATACCGATCTCTTCCGCGTCGAACACGCCAGTCGGGATCACCATCGTCGTCCCACACGCGGGGCACTTCGCCTTTTTGCCCGCAGCCGTGTCCGGCGCCGAAAGGTTCTTGGCACACGACGGGCAACTCATGTTGATGGGCACGATTATCTCCTTCTCATGGGTGCGGTGTCAGGCAAGAGAATGGCCAAAGCGGAATATTCCGGAGAATCCCGTATGCGAGCAAGACCCCGAGCGCACACCAGCAAACCCAAGGATGATATGGCCGATTCCGAAACGCCAGGAGCAGGCACAAGACGGGAATGGAGGCCACCATCAAGGGGCTGAGTCTGACGGCAGCCCAGATTTCACCGTGCAGCAGTTGATGCATCGCGCGGAGCGATCCACATCCGGGACAATAGAGACCGGTGAGCGAGTGCAAAGGGCAGGGCGGGTAGATCGAAGATGCCGCCGGGTTCACGACGTACAATATCAGTACGCCACCGGCCACAACAACTCCCAAAGCCATTCTGTAAACGGTAATCATGCTCCCGTCCTCGGCAACCTCAGTGCATTCGGCCGACTCGCGAAGCAACGAAGACTGCGTAGAGAACGATCCAGGCTAGGCCGAGACCGAAGGAAACCCAGCACCACGTCTTTGCGTTTTGCGACGCTTTGATTGCGCCCTGAATATCGCCCGCCTGAGCGCGTCCGTTCACTTGGGCCGCGTAGACGATGGCAGCGATGCCACAGGGAAGGCAGCAAAACAGGGTCACCAGGATCGCTTGCACCAGATAGTTTTCGGGCGGCCGGCGGGAGCTGCCCGCTACGCCTTTCAGTCGCGGATCAAAGACGGCGTTACAGAAGCGGCACTTGGCGGCGCCGGCCACGATCATTTCGCCGCATTGCGGGCACGGCCGCCGCGCCTCGCTGCCCGCCCCCGAAGCGGTCGGGCCGGCTGCCGCTCCCTGCACCTCGTCAAGCCAGCTTGCACCGTCTCCGGTTGGAGGTTGCGGGCTATACGACGATTCAGGTTCGGGTGCCGGCGCGTAAATGCCTTCGGCCTCAACTACCGCCTCGGGCACGGTCATGATCTGGCCGCAGCCGGGGCACTTCGCCTGCTTGCCGGCGGCGTTGTCCGGTGCGGAAAGAGTCTTGCCACACGATGGACAAGTCATTTTGATAGGCATGGTTACCTCACATATTACTGGTTTGGTTGGTTGTGAAAATCACCGATATCCGAGTCGCTGTCCTCAAAACTGCGACATGTTGGCTCCAAGGAACCCGACTTTAATCCCATTTTCTGTAAGTTTTTTTGTCGCTGCCTGGTTGATTATCAGCAGCATTATAAGTCCCAAGCAGGGGACAATCGCCAATATGCCCATCGCTATGCCTGCGCCCGTAGAGTAGACCCGCACCGCAAGAAGGACTGCGAAGACGACGCCGGCGATTACTGCGCCCAGTACCACTAAGCTCGGGATGGCTGCCATGATCGGATTGACCCGAGATAATGCGCCGTAAGCAATATAGGCAAGGAATTGCACGAGGATACAAAGGATAACTCCCCGTTGATATGACGCGATTTGCTTCAAATCCTCTCCACGACTGCCAGTTCCGCTCTTCAGTAGTGTTTTGAATTGAGGGTCAAGAATGGAATTGCAAAACCGGCACTTTGCAGCGCCTTTGACAATCATCTCGCCGCATTCAGGGCAGGGCTGCCGCGATTGGTCATCGGCCGCGGGCGAAGATGCGGCGGAAGTCTGCCCAGGACCTGCGGTTTGTGCCGTCGCGCCGGTGCCAACAGGCTCGGCTTGACGAACAGCGTCCGGCACGCTCATGATCTGCCCGCAGCCAGGGCATTTCGCCTTCTTGCCAGCGGCGGTGTCCGGCGCGGAAAGAGTTTTGCCGCAGGATGGACAGTTCATTTTGATAGGCACAATGATCTCCTTTTTTTGTGGAGGGGTTATTTCGGGCGGGTCTCTTTCAACTGGAACTCCAGGACGGTTTTGCCGAGCACGACCTGGTCACCGTGGTTCAATGCTTGTCGCCGGATGGGAACGCCGTTGACGTAGGTCCCGTCACGGGTATTGCAGTCCTCAATTTCAAAGCGGCCACCCCGATTATAAATCAAAGCGTGCCGCGGTTCGATCGCCTCATCCTTGAAGAGATAAACTTCGGCCTTGGGCGAACTGCCCAGGACCGTGGTGTCGCGGAAGAGAACAAACTGCTTGCCGGCCAGCGGCCCGGCCCGCATCAACAGCCAGGCCGTCTTGGTCCAGCCTTCCACAAGGCCGACGAACAGGCCGACGGACAGGCCGATGATCAAGAAACCGATGCCGCGGCTAACCGTGGCCCGCGAAGACTCCTGTAAAAGCAAACAGATGGGGTCAAAGAGGATTCCACCGAGGAACCCCCCCAAGACCGCGCCCACAAGACCGTTGAAGATGACCTTCTTCTCGCGCAGGGCAATGCCCTGCCCCAGGCCGGCCGGAATGGCGGCGATAGCCCAGAAAGCGGCGCGCCCCATCATATGGAACAAGAGCGTGAACCCGGTAGGCATGCCTCCCGGATTACCATGGTCGGCGAACGACGCACCGACATTGTCCGCAATGCTCAGAACCAACCCGGCTGGAAAAATGGCGATCAGGCAGCCGCCAAAACCGACGCCCAGTCCCACGATTCCGCATAGGGATGCCCGGGGCGGATTACGACACATGATTCCCTCGCCTGCGCCCAGAAACAAGCCTATCGCCGCGGCAACAACCGGAAAGAGAAAGATGGCAATCAGCATCGTTAAGCCATCGTGCATGTGGACCTTCGTATCGTCGAAAAACGGCTCCAGCACGGCCCACCCCAGCACGGCCCCCAGTCCGCTGGCGATCGATAAGTAGAACCAACTCGAATAGATGACGCGGATCAGCAGCGGTTGGGGGTCGATGGGTCCCGTATCGCGCCGCAGGGCCTGCTGCATCTCGACGAACTCGTTCACCTGTGGCGAATACAGCTCGCTGCTGTCGATGCGGATTGGGGTTCGGGGATCGTCACTCATCGGTTAAGTTCTCCACGGGATGTCATCGTTGGGGCAGACATGTTCGCTACCGCCTTCGCGACCCCTGCCAGCTTGCGCGCGGGTCTAGGTGTGTCTTGGGACGTTGCTCCTTCGCAAAAACACTCATCACCTGCCGCACCCAGAGCGCACCCGGCCGGCAGGGGTAAGCAACTTCATTCGGTTAAACAGTTGGCTCCGCGCTATTGTTTCTTGGGCGTACTTGCCGGCTTGATATCGGCCGGTTTGCTCTCCGCCGCCTTGGCCGGCGCGGCGGTGGTCTTGGCCGGCATCGGGGCCAGTTTCTGACTTGCCGGCTTCGCGGCCGGCTTTTCCTCGGTCGTCTTGGCATCGACCGGTTTCTGCTCGGAATCGCGGGCCGCGGAATCCTTGGGTGTGTGAGTGGCCGGTTTATCCGGCTCGGCCCCCTTGGCATCGATCATCAATCGCTCCACTTCGGCAGACTCGTCAGGCGTCAGGCTGTAGGCGCTGTTGATTTCTCGCAAGCCAATAATCGTCATCAGTAAATTGTGCTCTATATCCGTCCACTGTTTTTTCTTCTCTTCCCCGGCATCGCCGGCCAGAGAGATATGCTCTTTGGCCAGTTTGTCAACGTCCTGGGTGATTTTCTGTAGATTGTAGTCGACCTGGCCCATCTTCTCCCGCATGCCAGGCTTTAGGAGTTTGAAGACGCCGTAGTGGGTCACAGCCGCCCGCGTGATGTTGTAGTGGTCGGCCGCCGACATCCAGCCACCTAACAGATAGCCCAGCATGAGAAAACATACCGCGGCGAGAATCCAGGTCATCGTCGGTGAAATTAGCGGAACGGCCTCGAACCGAGGCACGGCCGCCGACGGCTGGCCGGCGGGAAGCGCCGACGATGGTTTGCGGGCCGTGCCCTGCGAGGAAAGATGGACCTTGTCGCCGACCCAAAAGTGCGGAAAGAGCTTCGCCTTGCCATAACGCCAGGCGAAGACCCCTTCCACGCCGTTGACCGGATCAACCACATAGGCGATCTGGCCCGGCCCGTTGAAAAAATGCTCCTGGATGAAACAATCGCGCTCGGAGAGAAAAATGCCGAAATTGGGATGCGAGTGATACCAGCCGACGATGTCGCGATCGGTGAACTTCGTGTCCATCTGCTGATGGACCTCGTTCCAGGCCTCGTGCGTGAACGTCACGTCACCGGCATTGCTGACGGCCTTGTCGCAGCGGATCGACTCTTCCACCTGCACGAACGGTCCGTCGGCGTCGCGCCGCCAATGGCCGACAAGCACGCCACAGATTTCCAGCGAGAGCTTTTCCGCGGCGTGCGCGGCGATCCGCTCGTGAATCTGGGGGTCGAAATAGACGCGGAAGTCCGCCTTGCCGCCCGCGGGGAAGGCTACTTCGCTCAGATCGCGCTTCGCAAGCTGGGCAACATCCAAGGGATCGTCTTTTTTTTCCGCCATACGAACATTACTCCGTCTCAGGTTTCATCCGTTTCGATGCTTTCCAGGACCGCCGCGCGGTCGCCGGCAAACTCATAAAACGTCTGCTGCAGGCCGCAGCGGCCGGCGAGCACATCCCACAAGGGAACGCCCAGTTCGCCCAGCGTGCGGTCCAGAATCGCCGCGTTGCCGTCGATCGTGTGGTAGAGATTGGGCGTGCGGTGCTGGCCGCACTTGGGACACCGCCCCTCGCGCTCGTGGACTTTCCCCAACGACGCCAGGTAGGACTCGTCCTCGTTACAGTGTGGACAATAGAGCGAGGCGAGCAGGTCGTTGCTGGTCTCGATCACGGCCGCTGCGCCCAGGTCGCTTCGCACGCGTTCCAGGAAGTCGCCGGCCCGGGTGTGCGCGACGCTCAGCGGCAAAACCTGCACCGGTTCGTCCGCATCGTGGGCCGGGCAATCGTCCCTTCGCGTATAGGCGACCACATAGCTGGAGTGCGTCATGCCCTCGAACACGAATCCGCGGCCCGCCAGCACGTCCAGACCGTGAATCAATTTGACGGCCTCCTGGCACTGGATGCCGGCAATCACAGAGGCGGTGGTAGACACGGTCGGCACCTTGCCCTCCTCCATATCGTCGCGGGTCAACAGGGCACAGCTCCGCCGGGCCTGGAGCATCTGCCAGTCGATTTCGTTCATCGTACACTCGTAGCACGGGCCGCAGGCCGGATCGAAGACCCGGGCCACACCCTGAAGCCGCTCGATCGCCCCGTCGATCCAGAGCTTGCCCGCCCGGGCGGCGCCGCGGTTGATTGCCACGCGGGCCTCGCGATTATCGAGTCCGCCAAGGATCACGTCGGCCCAGCGATAGGCCCCCGCGCCCAGGTCGTGAACGATGTTGAGCGTGAGCGGCTGCACGCGCATGCCGGGGTAGATCTCGCGGGCGCGGGCCGCGGCGACCTCGGCCTTCGATCGGCCACAGTCCTCGCCGCGAAACAAGACGGAGCGGGACAGGTTCGAGTTCTCAATGCGGTCGAGATCGGCCACCAGGACGTTGCCGATGCCCAAGAGGGCCAGGTTCTTGAGGATCTCGTTCCCCAGCGCCCCAGCGCCGATAACCAGGAACTTCGCCTGCGACAACTTCTGCTGGTCCCACCAACTGATCAATCGCAGGCGGGCAAAGCGGTCTTCGTCCATCGTGTCTTTGACGCTAAGCAGATCCGACATGCGATCGTCTTTCGTGAGTGTAATTCTTCGACAGGACTTTGCGCGATCGTGGTAGGTTGTAGGGTGGGACCCGGGCACCGTGCGCAGCATGGTCGGCTCGCGAGCGCCGGCCCACCAATGCTTTCGGTCGGTGGGCTACGGCTCTACGTCAGGCCCGCCGTGATCTCGGGCTGTAAACGGACAATGTCGCCATTTTGCACGTTCGCCGAAGCCAACGTTTCGTCGTCCAGCAACTGGCGGCCGCTGGCGCGATGCTGGAACTTGTAACTCATTAACTGGTTATCCGGGCTGTACCGCGGCAAATTCATCTTCTCGACCAGCACGGCGATGACCCGGTTCACGGGCGCATCGGCCGGCAACTCAACGAGTTGCTTCTTGTTGCCGGTGGCGTCCCAGACTTCGATGGTGATGTTATTCATAATGAAGCAAGAATAAAATTGTGAATTATCTCACTTTTAATCCACGCGAGCCTTCCCGTCAAGTGGGTACACGATTGGGGAACAAGACCGGGGGAAATCGGCGGTCGGCCCTGCGAGACCGCTGTGGAAGTCGAGGCGAATATGAAATCGAGTACTGAGTACTGAGTACTCGGTACTGTGTACTCGGTACTGTGTACTGTGGCTTGTGTTGCCACAAGATTTTTCAGCGGTCTTCCTATGTCGGCGGAGCAATGTTTAGCCACTACCAGCCGCTAAAAGACGCGTAAGAGAAAAGCCGCTCCGCGGCAGAAAGGGAAGCGGCGACAGGTCGCCGCACTCCAAATGTCTACGGCTCCGTCTCGGACGGCGGGGTGGCGGCGGCGTGGTCGAAGGTGAATTCGCCGTCGAGATAGTCGATCCGCACCCGCGTGCCGACCGACGAATCGTGTTTCAGCAACTCCGCGGCAAGCGGATTTTGGATCCGCTGCTGGATCACGCGCTTCAAAGGCCGCGCGCCATAGGTCGGATCGTAACCCTCCAGCGAGATTGCGCTGACCGCGCGATCGGTCACGTCCAGTTCGATCCCCTTCTCGGCCAGCATCTTCCGCAACCGCTCGACTTGCAAGACGACGATCTTGTGAATCGCCTCCGGCGCGAGGGGATGGAAGATCAGCACTTCATCCACGCGGTTGAGAAACTCCGGCAGGAAGCGCGTATGCAGCGTGTCGGTCACGGCCTCGCGGATCTGCTCCTCGCTGCCGCCTTCGCGCGCGATTTCCTGGATGACCTGGCTGCCGATGTTCGACGTCATGACCACGATCGTGTTCGTGAAGTCGACCGTGTGGCC
>CAZTPX010000046.1:0-63668 GCA_964615095.1 uncultured Planctomycetaceae bacterium
CGAAGAATACTTGGCCGACCATTTTCCCAATTTCCCCGTCATGCCGGGGGTATTGATGCTGGAGGCCATGACCCAAGCTGCCGCCTGGCTGATCCGTTTGAGCGAAGATTTCGCCCATTCCGTCATCGTGCTGAAGCAGGCGGGCAATGTAAAGTATGGTCAGTTTGTCGAGCCGGGACAGTTGCTTACGGTAACCGCCGAGATCATCTCGCAGACGGAGACGGAGACGAAGGTCAAGGCCCAAGGCTCGGTCGACGGCCGGACGACCGTCAGCGGCCGCCTGGTGTTGGAACGTTACAACCTCGCCGATCGCAATCCGTTGGAGGCCAACGCCGACGGCTTGATCCTCGAGGAAATGCGCAACCTTTTGACGGTCTTGTATCAACCGGGCCCGCCCGTGGTTCCGTCCATTGTTTGAGGTGAAGATGCGACTTGAAGGCAAAATAGCGATCGTTACGGGCGGCAGTCGCGGTATCGGCCGGGCTTGCGTGACAAGGCTGGCCGCCGAAGGCGCCACCGTGGCCTTTCTTTACAATTCCGCCAAAGAAGCCGCGGAGACGCTCGCCGCCGAATTGTCGGCCCAGGGCCGGCAGGTGTTGGCCCTGCAAGCCGACGTCCGCGATGCCAAGCGGGCCCAGGAAATCGTCGACACCATTACCAGCCGATGGCAGCGGGTCGACATCCTCGTCAATTCCGCCGGCATTACCAAGGACGGCCTGACGGGCAGCATGGCCGACGACCAGTGGCGCGACGTGATCGAAACCAATCTTGCCGGCACGTTCAACTACTGCCGCGCCGTGAGCCAGCCGATGTTGATGCAGCGCAGCGGCAGCATCGTGAACCTTTCCAGCACGGCGGCCGAGTTCGCGTCCCGCGGGCAGGTCAACTACGCGGCCAGCAAGGGCGGCATCAATGGGCTGACCAGGGCCTTGGCCAAGGAACTCGCTGCCCGCAAGGTCCGCGTCAACGCCGTGGCGCCGGGCATGATCGAGACCGACATGAGCCAGGTCGTCCGCGGCATCGCCGGCGACCAGATCAAGAATATAATTCCCTTGAAGCGGATCGGGAAGCCGGAAGAAATCGCCGCTGTCGTGGCCTTCCTGGCCAGCGACGACGCTTCCTACGTGACCGGTCAGGTTCTGCGGGCCGATGGCGGCCTGAGCCTAGGAGGCTATTGAGCAAGACCAATTTTTCTATCCTGCAACGTTTACCTGATATTTTTGGAGAATGAGCGAAATGCCGACAAAGGACGAAGTTTACGAGAAGATCAAAGTCGCCCTGACCGACGCCCTGGGTGTGGACGATGAAGACATCAAGCCCGAGGCCACGCTGGTGGGCGACCTAGGCGCGGAGTCGATCGATTTCCTGGACATCGTCTTCCGTTTGGAGAAGGCCTTCGACATCAAGATCCCCCGCAACGAGCTTTTCCCCGAAGATGTGCTCACCGACCAGAAGTACGTGCAGGACGGCCGCGTCACGGACGTTGGTTTGGCGGAGCTGCGCAAGCGGATGCCCTTCGCCGATCTCGACGATTTCGCCAAGAACCCGGTCGTGCAGGACTTCCCCAACGTGCTGACGGTGGCCGACATGTGCCGTTTCGTGGAAAGCAAAGTGCAAGTCACGGGCTGAGCTGATGCGCTGGTTTTGGATCGATCGGTTCCTGGAATTCGAAAGCGGGCGGTACGCCAAGGCCGTCAAGTGCGTCTCGTTGGCCGAGGACTATCTGCACGACCACTTTCCGCAATTCCCCGTTTTTCCCAATTCGCTGGTCATCGAGGGGCTGGCGCAGACTGGCGGCCTTCTGGTTTGCGAACACAACGAGTTCACCGAGAAGGTGATCCTGGCCAAGCTGCCCAAGGTGGAGTTCTTCTGCCCCGCGCGACCGGGCGACACGCTCACCTACCTGGCGACGATCGAGTACCAGAACGCGGAAGGCGCGGCCGTCAGCGCCACCAGCCACATCGGCGATCGTTTGCAGGCCCGGGCGGAGATCGTCTTCGCCCACCTTAACGCTCCGTGGCTGGGTACCTTCTTCTCGCCGGAGGCCTTCCTCTCGATGATGCGCGTGTTCGGGGCCTATCGTGTGGGGCATGCGGCCGACGGCAGTCCGCTGATGCCGCCGGCGCGGCTTTGCAAGGTCTCGGGTAACGGCAACAGTCCGCAGCGCACCAACTCGCCCCAAGGAGAGCAACCGTGAGACGACGTGTCGTAGTTACCGGTATTGGCATGGTCACGCCCCTGGGCGCCGACCGTGAAGGCGTTTGGAAGCGGCTGCTGGCCGGCGAGTCGGGGGTGGGCTATACGACCCTCTTCGACGCCTCGAACTTTCCTACAAAGATCTCCGCCGAGGTCCGCAACTGGGACGTTTCCGACGTGGGCGAAGACCCCGAGGACTGGAAATTCCAGGGCCGCCATACCTGCTTTGCCGTGGGGGCCGCCAAGAAAGCCGTCGCTGACGCCGGCCTGAAAGACGTCTCCCTCGATCCTACCCGCTTCGGCGTCTATACCGGCAGCGGCGAAGGCCAGCAGGATTTCGACCGTTTCACCGAAATGATGGTCGCTGGTCTCAGCGGCGGCACGACGCTGGATGTCGCCCGTTTCACCCGCAGGGGCCTGGAGTTGCTCAATCCGCTTGCGGAGTTGGAGCAGGAGCCAAACATGCCGGCCGGGCACCTGGCCAGCCTCTTCGACGCCCAGGGGCCAAACATCAACTGCCTTACGGCCTGCGCCGCCAGCAGCCAGGCCGTCGGCGAGGCCGTCGAGATTATCCGCCGCGGCGAGGCCGACATCATGCTCGCCGGCGGCACACACACCATGATCCATCCCTTCGGCGTGACCGGCTTCAATCTGCTCACGGCCCTGAGCATGCGGAACGACGAACCCACGCGGGCCTCGCGTCCTTTCGACCGCGACCGCGACGGATTCGTGCTGGGCGAGGGGGCCGGCATGGTCGTGCTGGAAGACCTTGAGATGGCCAAGGCCCGCGGGGCACGCATCTACGGCGAGATCGTGGGCTACGGCTCGACGGCCGACGCCTTCCGCATTACCGACGCGCATCCCGAGGGACGCGGCGCGATCAGTTGCATGCGCATGGCTCTGGCCGACGCCGGACTGGGCGCCGATGACATCGACTACATCAACGCCCACGGCACCAGCACCTCGGTGAACGACAAGGTCGAATCGCTGGCCATCAAGCAAGTCTTCGGCCAACAGGCCTATAAGATCCCGGTCTCCAGCACCAAGAGCATGATGGGCCACCTGATTGCCGCGGCCGGGGCCACGGAGCTGATCTTCTGCCTGCTGGCCATTCGCGACAACGTCTTGCCGCCCACGATCAATTACGAAAACCCGGACCCTGATTGCGACCTGGACTATATTCCCAACGCGGCCCGCGAGAAGCGCTGCGACGTGGCCCTCTCCAACAGCTTCGGCTTCGGCGGACAGAACATCGCCTTGATCTGCCAGCGGTTCCAGGGCTGAGAGGGCCGCTCCCATGCGCCGCCCGATCCAAATTCAGTTGCTTCTGCCTACGCTCTCCGTCGTGATCCTGGCGATCGCCCTCGCCAGCGGGGCGAGCGGCTATTTCGGCGCCATGCGGGAGCGCCGCTCGCAGGAGGAAAACTTGCGGCGCGTCGTGGCCACCCTCACGGAAGGACCCTACCCCCTCAAGGAATCCGTCTTGCAGCCGGTGAGCGGGCTCTCCGGCGCCGAGTTCGTCTTCCTCGATACCAATCAAAAAGTACTCGCCCACACGATAGCGCTGTCTCCAGAAGACCAGCAGCGACTGGCAAGTTTGCCCGGCGGCAAACAGGCCGGAGATAGCGAGCAACGGGAGATGGGCACGCGGCCAAGCCTGGAACTCTCGATGGGCACCTTCTTGTGCCAGCGGACCGGGATGATCGTGGGACGCGGGCCGGGCGGGGAATCCGGTTCGCTGGTGGTGCTCTACTCGCAAGAGCGCTGGACCGCCGCCACTTGGCAGGCCGCCTATCCCGCGCTGGCGGCCGGCGCGGTGGCCGTGCTGGCCGTGGTCGTCGTGGCCACGCTCCTGGCCCGCCGCTTCGTCCGGCCCATCCGCCGGTTGGGCGATCAGACGGCCCGCATCGCCCAAGGCGACTTCACGCCCGTGGGCGAGGGCAAGGTGGACGACGAGCTGCGCGACTTGGCAGTTTCCATCAATCGCATGACCGAGCGGCTGAGCCAATATGAACGCGAAGTCCGCCGCAGCGAGCAGCTTCGCACCCTGGGACAACTGGGGGCGGGCATGGCCCACCAGCTTCGCAACGCGGCCACGGGCGGGCGGATGGCGATCGAGCTGCACCAGCGGCAATGCGCGGCGGCTTGCGCTGAGGACCTGGCGGTGGCCTTGCGGCAGCTTCGTCTGATGGAGTCGTACCTGCAGCGGTTCCTCACACTCAGCCGCCCCAAGCGCCAGGTGCATGAGATCGTGCCGCTGGCCGCCCTGGTGGACGACGTTGCTGCTCTCGTGCGTCCGGCCTGTCTCCACGCCGGCATCGAGTTGACGACCCTGAAGCCCGATGCGCCGCTCTCTGTGCAGGGCGATGGCGAAGAGTTGCGGCAACTGGTGGTCAACCTGGCCCTGAACGCTGTCGATGCCACTAGCGGGCACGAGCAGTTGCCGGCACGGATCGTTATCGCCTTGGAGCCGATCGATGCGGGCCGCTGCGCGCTATGCGTGCGGGACAGCGGTCCCGGTCCGGCGGCCGAGCTTTCCGCGCGGCTCTTCGAGCCTTTTGTGACCGGCAAGCCCGAGGGCACTGGCCTGGGGCTTTTCGTCGCCCGGCAAATTGCCGAGGACCACGGCGGCACAATCCGCTGGCAACGGTGCGAAGGGATGACGGAGTTCCGCGTAGAGCTGCCCTTGGCCGGCATTCCTGCACGGCCTACAGTTCCGTGACCGGCAATCTCAAAAATGTTTGCCGCGTAGTCTCGGACCTTCGCGCGGAAGCGAGTCTGCGCAGGCTCCTGTCGGCACGCATTCAACAGGCCGAGAACCACTTGGGCATTTTGCACTTGCGTCTTGGCGTTTTCCCCGTCTCGGTTGATTGAGCCTTGCAGGTCGTAGTCGGCGATGTTTCTTTGCTTTCGCAAAGTGTGTAGCTGGGATCCCGTCCGGAGACCCGCCGGTTCGCCACATTCCATGAAGCAGAGCCGCACCTTGTGATGAGATTCTGGGCCAACGGGCAATGAAATGCCGGCTTTGATCAGTATCTGGACTGCGGCGTGAAAAGTCCCGTAATAGACGCGGCTTACCGAAGTCCGAAATTCGGCTTCGCTGTCGCCGTTACTCAAACGAGCCACCAAATCCACGAAGTCGCTGGGAATCATTTTGCAAATCGGGTTACAAGGCAAAAGGAGCCGGGGACCTGCGATGGCCAGTGCGGCAGCCTGCAGTGCCATTCACTGGTTCGCTCAACGCAATCTTCGATGGCACCGTGTACAATGACATCAAACGATACATAGATGCAGTTGTAGATTTCGGGGTCTTCTGAGATATCAATCGTAAAGTCACCGAAGATCTCACGTGTCAGCGCGATTACTTCAGGAAATTGCTCGCCGATGCCCAATCGCGCGACCTCCGCGTAGACCTCCACGGGGACTGCCGGGTCTTGCGGCAGCACTGGCTTCGCGGCAGCAGGGATCGACGTGGCCAGCGGATGAGATGACGTACTCATGGAAAAGCCTTCAGAGATCAAGCACCAACAATCATTCAGTTCTCCTGCTGTTCTCATTGTCCCATACTCGTGGGCCGTTGGCAAGTTTGTACGTTTGTAGATTGCCGCTGCCACACTGCTGGAGAAGCAGACGCAGCCACAGGGATCGATCCGGCCGACCGGTGACCAACGCCCGCGTGGGTCTCGTTCCTCGACCCACCCTACCGTCTTGGCCCATCCCGCATTCCCCCAATGCAGGGTTGGCGGCAAGGCGCCCTTGGCACGTTGCTGTCCTCGCGGCCGCGAAGTAGAATAGGGGGAAACCCTGGAACCACTTCCCTATGTCCCACCTCCTTATCGTCGACGACGAACAGAGCATCTGCTGGGGCCTTTCCAAGTTGGCCGAGCAACTGGGGCATTCGGCTGTAACCGCCGTCTCGGCCGAACAAGGCCTCGCCGCCGCCGCCGGGGCACCCGGTACGCCGGGTCGGCGGCCAGACGTGATCATGCTCGATGTCCGCCTGCCGGGTATGGACGGCCTGGCGGCAATGCAACATTTTCAAGCGGCCGCGCCGGGTGTGCCCATCGTGGTGATGACCGCCTACGGTGAACTCTCCACGGCCGTCGCCGCCGTGCGCAACGGCGCCTTCGACTACCTGACCAAGCCGTTCGACCTGGCCGTGGCCCAGCGGGTGATCGAAAGCGCGCTGCGGCACGTCGCCCGCCCCCCCAGCGACTCCGTTCGCCTGCCGCCAAAAGATCCGGCTGGATTGATCGTCGGTGCTAGTCCGCCCATGCAAGAGGTCTTCAAACGCATCGCCCTGGTCGCCCCCAGCGATGCCTGTGTTCACGTCCGCGGTGAGAGCGGCACCGGCAAGGAGCTGGCTGCCCGGGCCATCCATCGCTACAGCCGCCGCTCCGCCGGGCCGTTCGTGGCCGTCAACATGGCCTCGCTCAGTCCTACGTTGGCCGAGAGCGAACTCTTCGGCCATGTCCGCGGGGCCTTTACCGGGGCCGAGCAGTCGCGCAAGGGACTGCTCGAACAGGCCGGCGGCGGCACCATCTTCCTCGACGAAGTGGCCGATATCCCCATGGCCTTGCAGGTCAAAATGCTGCGCGTCTTGGAGTTCGGCGAGATCGTGCCCGTGGGCGGCGACCGCGCCGTGCGCAGCGACTTCCGCATGATCTCGGCGACGCACCAGAACCTGCAGCAGCGAGTGGCCGAAGGCACCTTTCGCCACGACCTCTATTTCCGCCTGATCACTTTCGAAATCGAATTGCCGCCACTCCGCGAGCGCCGCGAGGATATCGGCCCGCTGGTCGAACATTTCCTCGACGTGCTGGCCGATCGCAATCCGGGGCCGCGGCCGACAGTCTCGCCCGAGGCCCTGGCCGAACTGCGGCGGCGGGATTGGTTCGGCAACGTCCGCGAGCTCCGCAACGCCATCGAGCATGCCATGATCCTCGCCCGCGGCGGGATCATCGTCCGCGAACATTTACCGCCGCCCGTGCTGCCCGGCGGCCTGGGGCACGCGGGCCAGGAAGAAGCTATCGCCATGCTGATTCGCGCCTGGGCACAGGCCCAGCTTGGCCGCCACGAAGAGATACAGGATCTCTATGAGCGGTTCCTGCGCCTGGTCGAGCCGCCACTGCTGCGGGCCGCCATGCAGCATGCCGGCGGGCAGTGTTTGGCCGCCTCGCGCCGCCTGGGCCTGCACCGTACCACGCTCCGCAAGAAGCTCGACGAGTTGGGCATCGGCGGCGACGACGAATAGTTCACACTTGTTTCACATCATTACTTGCCGGAGAGAACCCATGTCCACAAAGCTTTTATGCGTGTTGGCCGCGTCGATCACCGCCTTAGCATTCGCAGCCGGACTTGCCGGCGGTGTCGAGCCGGCGCTGCCCAAGGCACCGGCCGTGATGGCCGATATCGCCAGCGTGCTCTCGCCCTCCGCCATCCACATCGACGGCTGGCTGGGCGCGAGGATCGACGTCAACGAGAGCAAGCGGCTCCTGGCTGTCGACACCGTGCCACTCCTGGCCGGCTACCACAAGCGGCCCGGCAGCCACCCCTGGATCGGCGAGCACATCGGCAAGTGGATGCACGCCGCCACGCTGGCCTGGGCCTACTCGGGCGATCGGCGGTTGCGCGAGAAACTGGATCGCGCCGCTGCCGAACTGATCCAATGCCAAGAACCAGACGGCTACCTGGGCACCTACGCCCCAGGGCAGCGCTTCGGCCTGTATCCCGGCGCCGATTGGGACGTGTGGTCGCACAAGTACAATCTTATCGGCTTGACAACCTACTACGAATACACGGGTGACAAGGCGGCCTTGGAGGCCTGCCGCAAGATGGCCGACCTGCTGATCGCCACCTTCCCCGCGAAGAAGAGCATCCTGGCGGCCGGCACGCACATGGGCATGGCCGCCACCAGCGTACTGGAGCCGATCGTCGTGCTCTACCGGGCTACCGGCGACTCGCGCTATCTGCAATTCGCCCGTTACATCGTCAAGTCGTGGGACGAGCCTAACGGGCCGCGCGTGGCCGCCAGCCTGTTGAGCGTAAAACGCGTCGACAAGACGGCCAACGGCAAGGCCTACGAAATGCTCTCGAACATCGTGGGACTCTGTGAGTTGGCCCGCGCCAGCGGCGACCGCAAACTCTTGCAGGCGGCCAAGAACGCCTGGCAGGACGTCGTCGACAACCGCCTTTACATCACCGGATCGGCCAGTTCCTTCGAGACCTTCCACGACAACCACGAACTACCGAACTCGGTGAAGAGCAATATCTGCGAAACGTGCGTCACCACAACCTGGATCCAGCTCAATTTGCAACTGCTCCGGCTGACGGGCGAGGCCAAGTACGGCGACGAGTTGGAGCGATCGTTCTGCAACCACCTTGCCGCCGCGCAGCACCCGCGCGGCGACGACTGGAGTTACTACACCGCTTTGGAAGGCCGGAAGCCTTACGACAAGGGCATCACTTGTTGCCATTCCAGTGGCCCGCGGGGCATGGCCCTGGCCCCGCAAGCGGCTTATCTATGCGCGCATGACAACGATGGCGACACGTTGCTGGTAAACACCCTGGAGACCTCGCGGGCAACGCTGGAACTCGGCGGGCAGAAAGTGACGGTCGAGCAGGAAAGTGGATTTCCGCGGCGCGGCCGTGCGACCATAGCCGTTCGCCCTGCCGCCGCGGCCGCTTTCGCCGTCAAGATCCGCGTGCCGGCCTGGGCCACACCCGCGGCGGTCGAGGTGGCCGGCACGAAGCACAAGGCCGACTCGGCCGGCTGGATCGTTTTGCCGTCGCGAACGTGGAACAGCGGCGAGCGGATCGCCGTCGATTTTCATCTCGGCGCCAGGTTGATTCACGGCGAGTACGGCAACGCCGGACGTGCGGCCCTGGCCTGGGGACCGTTCGTGCTGGCCTTCGACCAGGACCGCAATCCGGGGCTTGCGGCGTCGATGGGACAATGGGGCCTGGTGGAGTCACAGCCGCTGTTGACACTGCGCTCGGGACCGGGCCTGGCACTTGAGGGCAAGGTAATCGGGCCGAAGGGACCGCAAACGGCTGTTTTCATCCCCTTTGCCGACGCCGGGGCCGCGGGCGGCGAGTATCGCGTCTGGCTGCGCGCGCCCGGCGTGGCGGCAAAACCGTCCGCATCGCTGCTCGCCGAGGGTGAGGAAAGCCGATCGAGGCAAGGAAATCTGTCGGGCTCCATCCTGGACGACGATCTTCAAAGTATCGTTGTCACTTTCGACGGCCGGTACGTTGCGGAGGATTGGTATGCGGTTGCCTTACCCGTTCCGGTGCAAATCGGCCGCGTGGTCTTCGCGCACGGCAAGAGTTTCCACGACGGCGGGTGGTTCGATTGCAGCCAAGGCAAACCGCAGGTGCAGGTCCGCCAGCAGAAGGGCGGCACTTGGGAAACGGTCGGAGAATTGACCGATTATCCGTCGACCACGGCCACGAACCATCGAGACTTGAAGCCAGGCGCGCGATTCTCGTTGCGGTTGGCGGCGCCGCTCCAGGCGATTGCCGTGCGGATTGTGGGCAAGCCCGCTTGTGGCGACAACGCCCAGCAGGCCTTTTCCTCCTGTGCCGGGCTGGCGGCTTTTGCGAAGTGAAGCCTCTGAACGACTGGGCACCGCTTCGCCGACCATCGCTGCGCAGTAGTGCCCGTCGTTATGCCCCGGGGACCCTTGGCCAAGTTTGGCTGCTGGTCTTGTTGGGAGCGGGAGTCGCTGGCGCGGGAGCCGCGTCTGCCTTCGGTGCGTCTTTTGGCGCGTCTGTCTTCGGCGCGTCTTTCGGCGCCGGTTCGGGCGCAGGCGGGTTTTGACAGAAGATACAGGTCTTGCACTGTACGGTGACGACGGCTTTCAGCCATTCGCGAACGTGGCCATTGCGACAGCGGCCAGATTGCGGCGAACAGGAGTCGCCACTGAATGCCGGGGTACATAGGGCTACGCTCAAGCACATCGCCGCCAAAAACACTTTGGTTCTCATCGTGTAAGTCAGACCTCCTCTTTGGCAATGAATCTCAGGCCCTTACGCTCCCACGCGGAGAGTAAGCAGACCTTTATCGGAATACACATGTTTGCTACGCCGAAGGCCATTGAACGCAATCGTGAGTCTTACCCCCAACGGTGTAAATCCAAAATGTCGCCCTGCGCACAATCTAGGCATCGCGAGCACACCGGTTGGGCATTTCGATCACATTTTCGCGGTCAATGTCGTTTCCCCAAGCTTAGCAAAGACCATGCCGTTCATCGTTGGATGCCGGTTTCCCTACTGTTTCTACTTCTCCACGATCGGCCCTATTTCCGTCAATTCATCGGGGCTTCACTTCAAGGCCATACCGTCGATCCAGATCTGCAGAGGCGGCGCGCCCCACGAGTCGAAACCGATGGTGAAGTAATTCAGGACAGTAAGCGGTGGACCTTGCCGCTTCCAGGACTGGTCGCCCGCCAGGGGAACGGCAAAATAACTCCAACCTTCGCGTTCCTCGTTGTTGGCTCGCTGGCTCATATAATCCGCGGCCGGCCGGAGCACCACGGATTTGTCGGCCGATTCATAGAGTGTAATCAGGGGATTGACGTCTTGCCAGGCCGGCACATTCTCGTTGATCGCCTTGATCCAAAATACCATGTGCGTCTTGCCCTCCAGCCGGATGCCCGCCTTCTTCGAGGAAGGAAAGAGCAGACTCACGCGATTGCCGCTATAGGGCTTCACGAGGGCGAAAAGGGCTGAATCACCCGCGATCTTCGTGGTCCGGTCGTCCGAGAACGAGACCCGGGAGCCCGGATCGACCCAAGTCCACGCGGCAGCCTGCCCTTCGGTGCCGAACTCGTTGACCTCTTCCACGGCGTAGAAGTCGCGCCACGCCAGATCCGAAAACAGGCCATTGTTGACCGTCAGGCCGATGCGGTAAAACCCAGGCGTCTGGAAACGGTGCTCGATTCGCGCGTCGGTCGCCGCCTGGCCATCGCCGAGGTCCCAACGATAGCGCAGGGCATGATGCCCGGGGTCGTTGCTGCGCGACGCATCGAACACCACAGCTCGACCGACCGCGGCGGAGACCGGGCCTTCCAGGACAGCCTTCGGCGACTGCGTAATCTGCTTGGCCGGCGGGTACTCGGTCAGGTTGAGCACGTCGCCGTCGTTGCGGAGGTTCCCCGCGCGGTTGTTCTCGTAGGCATTGGCGGCCACGTCCACCCAGTCGGCATACCTGACGTAGATTCCCCAGCGATTGTCCTTCAGCGTGTTCCGCTCGATGATCCAGTGCCGCGCCTTCCACTTCTTTCCCTGGGAGTCGATGTCGCCGACCAGAGCGATCCCTGCGCCGTTGTTGCCGACGCAGACGTTCCCGCGGGCGATGGTGTGGCTGGACGGCCCAAACATGAACACGATCCCCGCATGGCCGGATTGGGGCAGGTGCGGCGAATTATGGTGGCCCGCAAGTTCACCGTTGTGGGAGGCCTCGTTGCCCTCCAGCAACGTCTGGTCCGATGCGCCCAGCCAGAATCCGTAGCTGCCATGATTGGCCTTGTTGCCACGGTAAACGTTGCGCGGCGACCAGGCCTCGACGCAATTGTTGTTGGCATAGGAGCAGTCGTTTCGTTCGAAGACGTTCCCCGTGCTCACCCAACCGTTGAGCACGCGCACGAAAATGCCATCGCCCCCGTAGGTGCAATCATTGTCGAGGAAGCGATTGTCGTTGGAGCCGCTCTCGATCAGCACGCATGCAGAATCGCGCGCGTGGACCTCGCCCGGCGAGATGCGCAGCCCGTGGCTGAGCACGTTCTTCTGCACGACATTGCGGCACGAATTCCAGAGTTTCAGGCAAGTGTTGGACGTATAAGAGAAATCGTTGTCTTCCAAGACATTGTCGTGCGACCCGGCGAGCACGCAACCGTCCCAGACACGGTTGGCCTTGTTCTTCCGCAACGTAGAATCGGCGACATGGTCGAGCACGATGCCGCCGCGGTCGCCGTTTTCGCCCCAGCCGAAGGCCGGGTCGTGGAAGTTGTCGGAGAAATCGCAACCTTCGACGACCCACCGCTTCCCATCCTCGATTCTCAGGCCGGTTGCCCACCCCTTGGCACGAACATTCTTGAGCGTCACCCCGGACACGTCCTTGGCCGAAATGGCAACGCCGCGAAAGTCCTTCGGCGTGCTTCCGCCAGGGCCGAGCAGCCATGCGCCGCGGCCATCGATCGTGACGTTCGACGTCTTGATGACGATCGCGCCATACGTCTTCGCAGGATCAAGCGTCATGTCCGTAGAAACCTCCAGCGGCGCATCCGGATCGCTCAACTCGACAACCAGCGTACCATCCTTGGTCCGCAGCTTGAAGGTCGCGCCGAAGAAGACCATCACCAAAGCGAGACCCACGGTGACGCCGGCCCCGATCTTCTGCCGCTTGCCGAGTTGCTTCAGCCATTTCAATGTCTTGAATTGTCGCCAGACCTTATCGACCTTAATGGGTTGTGACACGGGTGACGAAGGTTCGGGAGGTTTGGCCTTCTGGTTCATTATGCGACCCGATCGAGGTTTGGTGGTTCTCTTCCACAATGGGTAAGTTCCGATTATTATAGCTACCATTGCAAGTTACTCAAACTATAACCCCAAATCCCGGAACTTCTGCCGGCCGACGAGCGTCTAATCCACGGTATGGTAGCCGAAGCCGCCAGCCTGGGTTATGATAGATAGCAGTTCCGCCCGGGGGTCTCGACATGCAAACCCGCTCAATTTGGACATCGCTGACAGCCGTCTTCATCCTTGCCGCCCCGGCCCTCGCCGCTGTGGATCTTGTCACGCTGCCTACCCGCGAAGGCACGCAACTGACGATCTACAACTCCGAAGACATCAGCATGGTCCGCGAGCATCGCCTACTGACCGTCAAGGAGGGCTTCAACCGCATCCAGTTCTCCTGGGCCAACACGCTCATCGACCCCACCAGCATCGAATTCCGCATCCTCGACCAGCAAGATAAAGTGGAACTGGTCGATATCACCTTCCCGGCCGGCCGCAACGACGCCCTGCAGTGGAACATCAAGAGCCAGGTCGCCGGTAAGATCGCCGTCGAGATCCGCTACTTCACCTCGGGCATCACCTGGGCGGCGGACTACGTGGGCATTGCCAGCGAGGACGAGACCCGGCTCAACGTTACCGGCTATGTACGGGTGACCAACGACTCCGGCGAGCTTTACGACAACGCGCAGACGCGGCTGGTCGTGGGCAAGATCAACTTGGTGGAGAAGATCGCCGACCTGGCGCGAAGGCCGCCGCCGGGAAAATGGAGGAAGCTCGATGAGAAGAAACGAGCCGTTCTCTACGATTCCTTTAACAAGGCGGCCAAAGACGCCGAGGAACTTGACGAAAAGGCCGGCGACATGCCGATGAGTGGAGCGCTCGCGAAGCGGAAGCAGGTCGTCAAGCAGGGCCTCTCCGAATATTTTCTCTTTACGATCGAAGGCCGCGAGGACATCAAGGAAAAGGAACCCAAGCGCCTGGTGGCCCTGAAAGTGGCGGAAGTGCCGCTGGAGTCGATCTATAAGCTCAGCGATCGCGACCAAGCCTCCCCTCTCCCGCCGGGAGAGGGGCCGGGCGTGAGGGCGTATTTTACTAAGTTCTATCGCTTCAAGAACGTCAAGCTGCTGGACGAGCAGGGCAAGGAGAAGAAGCTCTCGGCGATGGAGAACCTGGGCCTCTCGCCGCTGCCCAACGGCGCGGTCCGGCTCTTCTCGGAATACAAAAACCACGACCTGGCCTACGTGGGCGGGACAGAGACCAAGTACGTGCCCATCGGCGACCGCGTGGAAGTCAACGTGGGAGCGGACAAGGATATCACCATTCAGCGGCGGCTGAAAAACCAGAAGATCGGCAACGTGGCAGTGCGGCAGTACAAGCGCAGGCTCGACGACAATTTCGTGCTGTACTACGACCTGACCGACTACGACGAGACGTTTTTCTACGAGGAAGAACTCGTCTCCGGCAAAGCGGTGCCGGCCAAGGTCGAGGTCGAGCGGCAATTCGACGCCAACGTAGTGCTCTGGGGGCCGGACGGCAAGCCCCAGGGCTGGGAGAGCCAGGAGCCGGGGGCTTACGTCGATCTGCACCAGATTGCCGGCCGCGTAGAACGAGTGGACCAGCAGCACGTCAAGTATTTTCTCGACCTTCAGTCCGGCAAGAAACAGACGGTGAGCTACAGCGTCACCTTCAAGCGGCGCAAGGTGGGGCCGGAGATCAATACGGAGAGGAAGCGGGAACCGCTTTGAATGACCGCTTACTGTAGGGAACGCGGGGCACCCGCTTGCGGGTCATGGCGTTCCAAGACGGAGCGGGCGTAGGGTGGGCCGAGTAACACGAGTCCCACCAGAATCCGGCTCGAATTTGGTGGGACTCGTGTTACTCGGCCCACCCTACGAGCATATCCGCAACGGAAACTACTTGGCTGGAAAAAGGAGTCGAACAATGAGAGTTCTCGGGATCTCGGGCAGTCCGCGGCGGGGCGGAAACACGGACATTCTGATCGATACGGCGTTGGAGGTCCTGGCGGCGGAGGGCGTAGAGACGGAGTTTCTTTCCTTGGCCGATCGGCCCATCAAACCCTGCGTGGGCTGCCGGGGCTGTTTTGCCGCCGATACGATCCGCTGCGTGCAGGAGGATCCGGCCTTCGAAGGCGTGCTGGAGAAGTTCGCCGCGGCGGACGGGATCTTGATCGGCTCGCCGGTCTATTTCGGATCGGCCACGCCCCAGATCATGGCCATGCTCGACCGCGTGGGCTATGTGGCCCGCAAGCATCCGCAACTGCTGCGGCGGAAGGTGGGGGCGGCGATCGTCGTCGCCCGCCGCGCGGGCCAGAACTTCACTTTCGCCCAGCTCAACTACTTTTTCTTGATCAGCGAGATGATCGTGCCCGGCGCGACCTACTGGAACGTGGCCTTCGGCCGCGAGAAGGGCGAGGTGCGGAACGACGCGGAAGGCATGGAGACCCTGCGGAATGTGGCCAAGAACATGGCCTGGCTATTGAAGCAACTGGCGATCGCGGCGGAGCAGGAAGCCGGACAGATCGCGGTAACTGCTATCAAGTAGCTACTTCTGCCGGATAGACCGATTATGAACAATCAATGAAAAAGGCAGCCGAGCGGCTGCCTCTAATACGGTTCGCGGGCGATCAATGAACGCAGTACGACGCGGACGCAATGCCGCGGGCGAACTGAGGAGTTTCCTCCCGCGCTTCCGCCGCGGTCTTCACACCGCCGCAGAATCAAACCTACTTGGCTCCGACCAGGTCATGCTCGTCGGCTGTGATCTCTTCCGTCTCGTCGTCGTCCTCGTCCTCCAGACCATGTTCCACGGGACCAGCGGCGCCGCGGCGGCTGCCGGGATAGAACAACTCGATGGCGGCAAAGAACTGCTGGAAGTCGGGCTGCGGCTCCATCGTCTCCGACTCCGACACGAGCTTTTCGCGCAGCTCGTACATCAGGTGACGGCCATTCGGCCAGCGGACCGCCATGATGTCGTTGATTTCGTTAAGCAACTGATAGACGCGGGCCCGCGTGAGCCCCATGGAACGGGCCGCCTGCCGCACGCTTGTGATCGGCGCGGAAATGCCCAGCCGGTTCTCCGCCAGGCTGGCAATCTGTTGGGTGGCGTCGTTGCGGACCTGCTCCAACAGCGGACTGACGACGTTCTCGAACAGTTCCTGCGCGGTGGAAATCCCTGCCGTCTGCAGCGCGCGGCCGATCCATTCTTCGACCCGATCGATCCGCCGCGGGAAGATCCGCACCACAAGATGGTCCTGCGTGCCCATGTTGGCCACCAACACGTGGATACTATGAAATACCTCAAGGATCGCGCGCACGCGCTTCTCGCCGTGCGTCTTCATGGAACGGATCTCGCCCAGGCTGGCCTGCGTATAGGCTTCCAAAAGCGTGTTCCAAATCACCCGCGTCATATTCCGCAGGGTTGGCGCGAAGCGGCCCAACTTCTCGCCGCCCAAACCATGCTTGGCCACGCTCGCCCGCCACTGCCCCCAGACAACCTCCGAGACCGCGGCCGGGTTGAACCCGTGCACAGTGTCGCCATCAACCTGGGAAACTTCTTTCTTGTTGGGCATGGCGACGACGTCCGTCGGCAGTTCGGAAGGGTCCGTGTTCGCCGCCCGCGCCAACAACTTCACAAACGAGGATATCTTCTTCTGGCCAATTCCCGGAGTGTTGGACAATTCCGAAAAAGGCGTCTGCAAGAGATCTTCGAGCGGCCTGCCGAGAAACGCCAGCGGCAGCCGCCGATCGGTGGGCAAGGCCCAATACGCCAAAGGCTTCTTCAGGTGATCGACGTACTGTTCGGCGAGCAATATTTTTCGCAAGCTCTCGAAGCGACTGATCACCTGCAAGTCTTCGACGGATGCGGATTTCGTAAATTTCATGGTTACCTCCTAGTTCCTTTCAGTGCGAGCGATGGACTGCATCATTTCCTCGCACGATATAAAATATTCTTCCCTCCGCGCAGGGCCATATCCTATCGTTGCCGCCGCACGAAGTATTATTGTGAGAATTCATTCTCGTTTTTTTTGTTAAACAAATTTTCTCACTCTGGACCCAGAGTAGTCAAGGGGGTCGGGCAAAATTCCCTGAAATTAATTAATTTTAGTAAACTGGGGGTTTTGCCGCGACCGGCAACCCGTCAATAAGGCGTTTGCCCTTAATAATTATATACATCCAAGCGTCGTTCGACCGCTGCGTCAGGCGTTTTTTTCTTACGAAATGTGTTCCGCGATTCTCATGCCGACCATTGGCGGTCGGGCTGGGTGAGGATCTCGGCCGGGGTGCCTTGTTGCAATTTTGCGATGGCCGTGGCGGCCGCTTGTACGCCGGCCGCGTCGGCCAATGGTTCCAATTCGACCCTAAAGCTCCGCGATTGACCGGGTGCGAGCGCCACGACGCGTCCCATTCGCTTCTCGAACGACTTGACGTTGGGGAAGTTCGTGGCTGGCTCGAGGCCCGTGACATAGCCGTCGCAAACGCCTTCTCTGTCCTTCCAAATGGTAAAGCAGGGTAATTGTCGCATGTTGAATTTCAGGCTCACGCCCTGTGTAGCCGCAGGATTGTGCAGCAGGACTTGCGTGTTGCCGTCGGCATCGGCAGCCGGTTCCGTGAAGAAACAGACTTCCGCCGAGTCGGGTGTTTCCGGGCCGTAGACGTTCCATGTGGGCAGATCAGCAGCGGCTACGGCGTCGCGCGGGGCAAGTCGCTTCACGGGCAACGACACTTTCGCCCCCGGTTGCAAGAACGGCACACCGAAGTTGATGTGGTATAGCAATTCAAAATCGCTGGCCGCAGCGGAAAGATTGGTTATTGTATCGCTGATAATCAAGCCTGGCCGGCCCGTCTGCGTTTCGATCGAGGTTTCCAGCCGAAGTTTGCTACCGAACAAGCGGGCCTCGTCTACCGTGCCGCGGATAGCGATCCAGCCCGCCTCGCCGTCGATGGCCACCTCCACTCTATGGGCTGGGGTGTTGGTAATCCGCCCGTGCAAACCATAGCGAAGCCGGCCGTCGGGATGGAATTCGGGAGCGCCGTTGCTCTCCAGGCCGCAGCGAACCAGTAACTCGTCGAAGCCGTCGAGCCAGCCGATGCCATCGGGATGCCCTTGGCGGACAAACGCCGGATGGACGGGTCCGCGGACGGGCGATTTCCAGCCCAGCCGCAGATCGCCCAGGGATGCCCGCCAGATTCCCATGCCGCGCGTGGGCAGGACGACGAAACGGAAATCGCCTTGTCGAACTTCGATCACGTCGACGCCTTGCGACAACCCACCCTGCAGTGTCCGTTTGACGACGCTATAGTCGACGGCCTTGCCGCCGACCTGCTCCGGTCCCAAGGCAAGTTGATCGACGTACTGGTCCTGATCGCGGTCAACAAGTGTCCAAGTTTGGATTGGCATGGCAAATTCTCCCCAAAAACAGCGTAATAGAAAAAAGCGTAGAAAGGATTAATTTACTGTTAAAGCATGTGACAAGCAAGCTGGCGGCCAACGCTCCGCCGTTTGTATTGAACATGCCTCGCAGGTAGACTAAAATGTGATTCTTGAGGTTTTCCAGCGGTTGAAATGAACATTGCGGAAAGCCTGATTGCAAGGAGGTTGTTGCTAATGCCGATTTACGAGTTCTACTGTCCCGACTGCCATACGATTTTCAATTTCTTGTCCAAACGCGTCGATACTACGAGCCAGCCCGACTGTCCCCAGTGCGGCCTCGCCAAGATCAAGCGGCAGGTATCGCGCTTCGCCACAGTTGGGAAGGCGACTGATCCGACGACGGGTGGCGACGGGCCGGAGGGGTTCGACGATGCGAAGATGGCCGGCCTGATGGAGATGATGTCCCGCGAGTCATCGGACCTAGACGAGGAGAATCCCCGCCAAGTGGCCCAGATGTTGCGCAAGCTGCAGGAAGCGACCGGCGAGCCGCTGGGCGAGCGGGCACAGGAAGCGATCCGCCGCATGGAATCCGGTGAATCGCCGGAGAAAATCGAAGAGGAGATGGGCGACCTGTTTGGCGACGAGGCCCCGGCAGACGACGATTTCGCCCCTGGCTCGCGCCGCGGGCGGCGGCGAAAGCCGCCAGCCGTCGACGAAACCCTTTACGATCTATAACAAAATGACAAAACGCGCGTTTATCACGGGAATTACCGGCCAGGACGGCAGCTATCTCGCGGAGTTGCTGCTCTCCAAGGGCTATGAGGTTCACGGTCTGTTGCGGCGGTCCAGCAGTTTCAACACGGGGCGGCTCGACCACCTCTATGCCGACCCGCACATGCAGGGCGTGCGGCTGCATCTGCACTACGGTGACTTGACCGACGGCACGTCCTTGACCCGCTTGTTGCAGACGATCGCCCCCGACGAAGTCTACCACCTGGGGGCGCAATCGCACGTTCGTGTGAGCTTTGAATTGCCCATCTACACCGTTCATGCCGACGCCTTGGGAACGTTGCATCTGCTCGAGGCGGTGCGGGCCGTGGGCACGTCCATCCGCTTCTACCAGGCCTCCAGCAGCGAGATGTTCGGCAAGGTGGCCGAGACGCCCCAGACGGAAACGACGCCCTTTCATCCCCGCAGTCCCTACGCGTGCGCCAAGGTCTACGGCTATTGGCAGACGATCAATCATCGCGAGGCCTACGGCCTTTTCGCCTGTAACGGGATCCTCTTCAATCACGAGTCGCCGCGGCGCGGCGAGACCTTCGTCACGCGGAAGATCACGCGCGCGGCCACGCGGATCAAGGAAGGGCTGCAAGACAAGCTGTACCTGGGCAACCTGGAAGCCAAGCGCGACTGGGGGTTCGCCGGCGACTACGTGGAGGCCATGTGGATGATGCTCCAGCAGGAGCAGGCCGACGATTACGTCGTCGCCACGGGCCAGACCCACTCCGTGCGCGAATTCGTGGAAGCCGCCTTCGGACTGGTCGGGCTCGACTGGCGCGAGCACGTCGCTGTCGACACCCGCTATCTTCGCCCCACCGAGGTCGACCTCTTGCTGGGCGACGCCGACAAAGCCTGCCGCAAACTGGGTTGGAGACCGAAGGTCGACTTCCAGGGCCTGGTGCAAATGATGGTCACACACGACTGGGCGCTGGCCAAAGAAGAACGCGTGCTGGCCAAGCATCGATTGACTGAAACGCAAGGGCCTGCGGCATGATCGACTTGGCGCAAGAGCGGATCGTGGTCACCGGGGGCGGTGGGTTTTTGGGCCGCCGGGTGCGGGCCGAGTTGCTCCGCGGCGGGGTGCCGGCGGAACGCATTTTGGTTCCCCGGCGGGCGAACTTCGACCTGACGCGGGAAGACGAAGTCCGCCGCATGTACGTTGCCCTGCGGCCAACGATCGTGATTCACCTCGCCGCCCAGGTCGGAGGCATCGGCGCCAATCGCGAGAATCCGGGACTCTTCTTCTACGCCAACATGGCCATGGGCCTGCACATGATCGAGTACGCGCGGCGAACGGGCCTGAAGAAGTTCGTCCAGGTGGGAACGATCTGCGCCTACCCCAAGTTTACTCCCGTTCCCTTTAAGGAGGCGGACCTGTGGAACGGTTTCCCGGAAGAGACCAACGCCCCCTACGGCATCGCCAAGAAGGCCCTGCTGGTGATGTTGCAGGCCTATCGGGCGCAATACGGCCTGAACGGCGTATATCTCTTGCCGGTCAACTTGTACGGCCCCGGCGACAATTTCGATCCTAGCTCCTCGCACGTTATCCCGGCGTTGATCCGCAAATTCACGGAAGCTGTGGCCCGTGGCGACGGCGAAGTCGTCGTCTGGGGAACGGGCCGCGCCAGCCGCGAGTTTCTGTACGTCGACGACGCCGCGCGGGCCGTCGTGTTGGCAACCCAATGCTACGACGGCCCCGAGCCGGTGAACGTCGGTGCGGGGTTCGAGATCAGCATCCGCGAGCTCACGGAGAAAATTGCCGCCCTGGCGGGATACCGGGGAAACGTTGTCTGGGACGCTGACAAGCCTGACGGGCAGCCGCGGCGCTGTCTGGACACCAGCCGCGCCCGCGAATTCGGGTTCGAAGCTGCCACGCCATTCGACGAGGGCCTGCGGCTGACGATGCAGTGGTGGCGAGAGCAGAACCAGCTCGGCGCTTCGGAGAGGTGAAATACACTTCTTGTCAGCCATTCGAATCCACCAACTTGAAGATCAGCTTCCGCAGGCGATGATCGCTGACCGCCATCGTTTGCTGAGCGCGCTGCGGGCAGCCGAGTCGGCCGCGCGCAGTGGAAAACTTGTGGAGCAGCAAAGGCTGGCCCGGTTGGAAGACGAACTACGGCAGTCGATCCGGCGTTGCGAAGCGCGGCGGAAAGCGGTTCCCAAGCTGACCTTCGATGCGGATCTGCCGATCTCGGCCCGGCGGGAGGACATCGCTGCGGCCATTCGCGAGCACCAGGTGGTGATCGTCTGCGGCGAGACCGGTTCGGGCAAGTCGACGCAGTTGCCCAAGATCTGCCTGGACATGGGCCGCGGTGTGGCCGGCCTGATCGGCCATACGCAGCCGCGGCGGATCGCCGCGCGGAGCGTGGCCGCGCGGATCGCCGAGGAGATCGGCTCGCCCCTGGGGCGCGACGTGGGCTACAAGGTCCGCTTCTCCGAATCGATCGGGCCGCAAAGCTTCATCAAGCTGATGACCGACGGTATCTTGTTGGCCGAAACGCAGAGCGATCCGTACTTCAATCAGTATGACACGATCATCCTCGACGAGGCCCACGAGCGCTCGCTGAATGTCGATTTCCTCATCGGCTACCTGAAACGGCTGCTCCCCAAGCGGCCCGAGTTGCGGCTGATCATCACCTCAGCGACGATCGACGCGGCGCGTTTTGCCCAGCATTTCGCCACGGAGACCCGCGCGCGGGAACGCCGCCCCGCGCCGGTGGTCGAAGTCTCGGGGCGGACCTATCCGGTCGAGGTGCTCTGGCGGTCCATGGAGCCGGACGAGGAGGGCAACGAGCCGGACTTGCAGGACGCCGTTCGCACGGCCGTGGAGGAGGTGGCCCGCATCGATCGCGGCGACATGCTCATCTTCATGCCCACGGAACGCGAAATCCACGAAACGGCCAAGACGCTCCGTAGCCGGCCGCTGCCGGGCGATGCCACCGGCCAGGAGACGGAAATCCTGCCGCTTTACGCGCGGCTCTCCATCCAGGAGCAGCAACGCGTGTTCCACCCCGGGCCCAAGCGGCGGGTGGTGATCGCCACCAATGTGGCCGAGTCGTCGCTGACCGTGCCGCGGATCCGCTTTGTGATTGATCCCGGTACGGCGCGGATCAGCCGCTATTCGCCTCGCTCGAAGACCCAGCGGCTGCCCATTGAAGCCGTGTCGCAGGCCTCGGCCGACCAACGCAAGGGGCGCTGCGGACGCGTGGGGCCGGGCATCTGCCTGCGGCTTTTCAGCGAGCAAGATTTCCTCACTCGCGACCGCTTCACCATGCCCGAGATCCAGCGGACGAACCTGGCCGCCGTGATCCTGCAGATGAAGGCCCTGCGGCTGGGCGAACTGGATGATTTCCCACTCATCGATCCGCCCAAGCCCGACGCCATCCGCGACGGCTATCGGACGCTCTTCGAGCTAGGCGCGACTGATGAGCAACAGGAGTTGACCGAGATCGGCCGCCGCTTGAGCCGCCTGCCGGTCGATCCGCGGATCGGGCGGATGATCCTCGCCGCCATCGACGAAGGCTGCCTGCCCGAGATGTTGATCATTGCCGCGGCCCTGGAAGTTCAGGATCCGCGCGATCGCCCGCTGGAAAAACAGGAAGCGGCCGACAAAGCCCACTCGCAATTCGCCGACGAACAGTCGGATTTCCTCAGTTACCTGAAGATCTGGGATTTCTACCACAAGCTCAAGGACACGCTCTCGCGCAATCAGCTTCAAAGGGCCTGTCGGCAGAATTTCCTCTCCTTCCTACGATTGCGAGAGTGGCTCGACGTGCATCGCGAGTTGCTGGAAATTGTAGTGGAAGGTGAAAAGTATGCGGCCGTAGCAGTTGGAGTTCCGCCTTTAGACGGAAAAAAGCGGAGTCCGCCTAAAGGCGGGACTCCAACTTGCCACCCCAAGTACGACAACATCCACCGCGCGATCCTCGCGGGCCTGCTCTCCGGCATTGCCATGCGCGGCGAGGCCCACGACTACAACGTGGCGGGCGGCGGCAAGGCGAACCTCTGGCCCGGCTCGGGCATGTTTAGCGGCAAGACCAAGTGGATCGTGGCCGCCGAGCAGGTCGAAACCACGCGCCGCTACCTGCGCTGCTGCGGGCGGATCGATCCCCGCTGGATCGAGCCGCTGGCCGGACACCTGATCAAGCGGACCTACAGCGACCTGCACTGGGACGGCAAGTGGGCCTCGGCCGTGGCCCTGGAACGGCTGACGCTCTTCGGACTGGTGATCGTCGCCGGCCGGCCGGTTCGCTACGGGCCGATTGACGCCGACGCCGCGCGGCAACTCTTGATCGAACATGGCTTGGTCGAAGGTGATATCGAGCCCAAGCCGGCGGTGTTGGCACACAACGAAGCGCTGCAGGACGAGGTTCAACGCTTGCAAGCCAAGCTGCGGCAGCGCGACATCGTGGTCGGCCCCTGGGAGCGGTTCGCTTTCTATGACGAGCGCCTGCCCGCCGAAATCTACGATGGCGCGCAGCTTGTCCGCTGGCTCTGCGAGTCGCCGGAAAACGCTGGGCGGATCACCATGAGCAAGGCCGACCTGCTGCGCGAAGGAAGCGACGTCGCCGCAGATGCCTTTCCCGACCAATTGGCTGCGGGTCCCTGGGAACTGCCGCTGGACTACAAATTCGAGCCGGGCGAGGCGGACGACGGCGTGACGGTCACGGTGCCGCTGGAAACGCTGAACCAAGTGCAAGCGGAGCCGCTGGCCTGGCTCGTGCCGGGCTTGCTAGAAGAAAAAGTGCTGGCCTTGATCCGTTCGCTGCCCAAGGCCCTGCGGAGGCGTTTCGTGCCCGCGCCTGAAGCGGCGAAACGGGTCGTAGCCGAGCTTCGCCACGGCCAAGGAAGTCTGCGGGCCGAAGTTGCCCGTGCCTTGAGCAGAGTCGGCGGCGTGCTGGTTTCCGCCGGCGATTTCGAGGAAGGGCGCTTGCCGCCGGAGTTGCAGATGAACGTCCGCGTGACGGATGCCGACGGCCAGACGCTGGCAGCCGGCCGCGACCTGGACGCCCTGCGGCGACAGTTGGGCGCGGAGGCGGCCGAGGCCTTTACCGCGATCGACGATCCGCGCTGGAATCGTGACGGTTTGACCACATGGGACTTTGACGAGCTTCCTCTGGAGATCGACGTCACGCGCGGCCGCCTGGCGATGAAGGCCTATCCGGCCTTGGTCGACAGCGAGACGTCGGTCGGCCTGCGGCTCTTGGATTCGCGTCAGCACGCGGCCCAGGAAACGCGATTCGCCTTGCGCCGGCTGTTTCTCTTGAGCGCGTGGCGCGAGGTGAAGACGCAGGTCGATTGGCTGCCGGGGCTGGACCAGGCGCAGTCGGTCGCCGCGTTGATCGAGAGCTTCGACCTGCGGCAGCAGTTGGCCGAGTTGTTGGCCGCGCGGGCTTGGCCGGACGAGGTCGAACCGCCCCGCACGAAAGCGGCATTCGACTCTGCGCTCCGTGCGGCCCGGGAGCGGATCGGACTGGCCGTGCAGGACCTGAGCGGCATGATCGGGCCTTGGTTCGAGGCTTATCGCGAGGCCCGCACGGCGCTGGATGGGATGGGCGGCGCTGTGGCAACAAAAGCCCCAGCCACAAAGGCCGCGCCTGTTTCCTGGGGCAAGCTTTCCCTGCCTGCTGCGCCGCAGGCGGTGAAGTGGCAATATGCGCTCGACGACATGCGCGATCAGCTCGCGCGCCTCTCTGGACCGAAATGCCTGAGCACAACGCCGTGGAATTGGTTGCGGCATTGCCCGCGCTACTTCCGCGCCATCCGTATTCGTCTCGACGCCCTGGCCAGCGGCGGCATGGCGAAAGACCGAGAGCGATACGAAGAGTTCCTTCCCCGGCGGCAAGCCTATCTCGATTGGGTCCAACAGCAAGGGCCGCAACATGCCGGCGACGCGGAGCTAATCCAGTATCGCTGGATGCTGGAGGAGTATCGGGTTTCACTTTTTGCTCAGAAGTTGGGAACGTCGATCCCAGTTTCGCCGAAACGTTTGGACCAACAGTGGGCGAAGGTGGGACGGGTTTAGCCCAAGTGTCGCCGGGTTTCGGTGGAATGAACATGGCACTTCTGCGCTCTATTCAGAGAGCACAAATCCGTTGGCCTGTCGCTGCACAGTCTTTGCTGCTTTCGCCGTCGCCAAGCAGATATTTCATTCAGATGCCGTACCTGTTCTCCAGATCCGCAAGTGTGACTTGATAGTGGTTGAACAGTGGCATTCCTGCGGATGCACGGCTAGTAGACGGGTTGGTTGTCAATTGAATTGAACGGTACTTTCCGGCATTCGTTTGGATGGTCAAGGGCCCAATCTCGTGATACGGGACATCGAAGAAGATGTATGATGAACAGCTCTGTCCCAGGTACAAGTGGAGGAATCGCTGGTCCTTAACTCCGATGAGGATCAGGCGGTCGAATCGCTTATTGCCTGATTCGCCGAGCGGTTTCGCCCATGCCCATCTGCGAGTCGGGTTCTTTCTGTTACGGACGGCACTGTTCAGCCGAGAGAATTTGACCTCCAAGCGGAGTCCCTTGCGTTCAATCGAAACATCATAGTCAGCGTTCGTGTCTGCCAAAACGCCATCGAGCAAGGACGCCACAATTGTTTCACCCCGAATTCCGCTAGAAAGCGTCGGGTGGTTCTCAAAGAAGGCAACCTTCGCCATAAGAGTATCGTTTTCAGAACGCAGGCGAACGATTTCATTCTCAAGTTGTGCGATTCTGTGCTCAGGCAAGGTACCGGTCATCACAACCCCACAATAGGATGTCTTTCAATTTGGAATTTCTTGGAGAATCCGCAGTGCAAAACCACACCTGGGAACGCTTTCAAACGGGTGAATCTCGGCCAGAAATCCTCTGTACTAGGTATTTGCAAAATAATAATTTATCACTTTCCTGTTCAGAATAGTAGCCGCCCGCGCTGTGTGTCAATAACCCTGCCCGAGTCGTAACTGCATTGGTTTAATGGCGGAATTCCCTGGTTAGGCACCAACGACAGAAGTCCCAGTCAACGAATTGAACCACAGGCTGTAGTGGCAGCAGTAGAGACGATCTTCAATATGTTGCGGTTCTTTCTTCTGTGAAATCGCCTGCAATCTGGAGAAATAGCCTTGATCCCTACGGATTTCAGTGCTACCATGTATTACAGCGACTGCTGAAATAGTGTATTATGCTGAAATTATGAATGAGCCTGTCCTTATCGAAAAAATGGTTGCACGGTTGCATGCGTGTGTGGCCGAGGTACCGTTTTGTGCCATTGAGGATGGGATGCCTGATTCAAATTCGTCCTTGCCACGCCCGGACTGGATAGGGCGGCTTCGCGTGGGCGACGAGGAGCGGCTGATCCTGATTGAGGCCCAAACCAATGGTCAACCACGCCGTGCCCGCGAGGCCGCCAATGCGTTTTTGCGGTGGGACAGTATTTACCCAAATGCGGTACATGTGTTTGCGGCGCCTTACGTGTCGCCGGATGCGGCTGAAATTCTGGGCCACGAGAACATCGGTTACGTCGATCTTTCAGGAAACTGCCGACTCACCTTCGACCGGGTTTACATCCGCACCGAAGGGCGTCCCAACCAGTTCGCCCAACGACGGGACTTGCGATCGCTGTATTCTCCCAAGGCGGAACGCGTATTGCGCGCCTTGCTGTCCGAACCCCGGCGCGGTTGGAAGATCAAGGAACTGGCCAGGGCGGCAAGCGTGAGTCTTGGGCAGGCATCGAACGTCAAAAAGCTGCTGGAAGACCGGGAGTGGCTTGAACCGGGAAAAGACGGATTTCGATTGGTGCAACCTGACCGGCTACTCGGCGAATGGTCGGAGAACTACAACTATCGAAGGAACAAGTCCACCGACTACTACTCGATGGACGCCGTGCCGCAAATCGAGGCCAAGCTTGCCGCCGCATGCGACGAGGTGGGCTGCGGCTATGCAATTGCCGGTCTTTCCGCCGCATGGCGACTGGCACCGTACGTTCGCTACCAGCGGGCGATGGCCTATGTAGTCGGTGAAGCCAATGAGGTGGTCGAACGTGTCGGGCTTAAACCAGTCACTAGCGGACCGAATGTGACGCTTCTTACGCCCTATGACGAGGGAGTGTTTGTCGGCGGCCAAGTGGTTGAGGGTATTCGCATCACGTCGCCCGTCCAGACGTATCTCGACGTGCGGGGTTTCCGAGGCCGAGGTGAGGAAGCTGCAGAGGCTATCTTGAGAGAGGTCATTAAACCAACATGGTGAACTCGCGTGCCGATTACACCGCGCAGGCCGTCGAGGCCGCTCGCTCCGTGATGATGGAACTCGTCCACCTGCTGGGCGAGTACCATGACGATATGGTCATCATCGGCGGTTGGGTGCCCGACCTTTTGCTGCCTGCCGCCGAGATGAAGCACGTCGGCAGCACCGACGTGGACGTAGCCCTGAACCACCGGAAGATCACGGAAGCTGGCTATCGCACGATCCTCGAACATCTTACAAGGCGGGGATATACGAGGGGCGACCAGCCGTACGTTTTCTACCGCATGGTCATCGTGGAGGGACAAGAGATCAAGGTCCAGGTGGACCTGCTTGCAGGTGAATACGGCGGCACCGGCAAGAGCCGCCGACATCAACGCATCCAGGACATCACCCCGCGCAAGGCACGGGGCTGTGACCTCGCGTTTGAAATGAACAGCGAGATCAACATCGAGGGCAGGCTGCCGGGCGGCGTGAAGGACTCTGTAAAGGTTCGCGTGGCGGGCATCATCCCGTTCATCGTGATGAAGGCAATGGCCTTGGCCGATCGCATGAAAGAGAAGGACGCCTGGGACATTTACTTCTGCGTGAAACATTATCCGGGTGGCTTGGATGCCCTCGCTGACGTCTTCCGGCCTCACCTGGCAAACCGTTTGGTGGATGAGGGGCTGAAGAAGATCAAGGAGAAGTTCGCCTCGCCCGAACATGTTGGGCCGACGTGGGTCGCCGATTTCGAGGAGATCGACGATGCGGAGACCAGGGCCTACCGTCAACGGGACGCCTACGAACGTGTCGCGGGCTTGCTCGTTCGGCTCGGGATGGCTTGAGTCGGCAGCACTGGCAAGTTGCGCACTACCCCCGAAAGCCTCAAAGTTTCCCGGCGGCGCGGAATGCATAGGTCTTCTCGGCAAGACAGACTTACTCGCTGGCAATTGCCGCCAACAGTGCAACGGCGCCGGCCACCGCGACGATCAGGATGATCAGCACCACGGCGCTGGCCGTCGCCGAGACGTCCAGCCAGCGAAGCGTGCCGAACACCAAGGCTACGACTACCATCAGTCCCAAGAGCGAGCGCAGGCCGAATTGCAGCGGACGCCGCGGCTGCGATGCTCCGTCGGTATCCATCACAACTGCCCCCTACTTGGCCCAGCCTTTTAGGCGATCGACTGCCAGCAGCACGTCGTTGCGGCGCTTTTCGAAGACGGCGAACATGGCCAGAATGGCCGCCCCCAGCACGATGCCGCAGACGTACCAGATCCAAGTGTGATGCAAGTCGTGGGCGGCGTGCCAGATGATGCTCAGCACATCCAGCACCAGGAATGTCAGCCCCAGGAAGAGGAACGACCGCACCCGTAGCAAGATCCCCGCCAACATGCCGGCCACCGACAACACCATGAGCACTAGCGGCAAGTCCCAACGGTTGCCCAGGCCAGCGATGAACATGTCGGCCGTCGAGGAAACGTAGATTGCGCTGAGCATCAGGTAGCGGAAGGCGGCGCTCTGGGCCTCGCTCAGCCGATGGCGGTTGAGGTACTCGGCCACCAGCCCGGCCAGGGCCAGGGGAATGACGAAGATCTGTGGATTGAGCCAGAAATGGAACTGAGCCAAGTTCAGGGCGACCCACAGACCCACGTTGGCGGCCAGTACGGCCAGCGCGGTGCATTTCCACGAGCGCCGCGTGACCGCCAGGACTCCGTAGAACGAGGCCATGAGGAACCACACCAGCGGCGCGCGGCCGACCAAGTGCCATGGGCCTTTCGGTTCGAACATGGGCGCGATCCAGAAGCCGATCGCCGGCAACAACGGCAGCAACAGGGCCGTCTGCGTCAGCGGCTGCGAAAGCACGGCCAAATCGCGGCGATGGAACCACTCGCTCAGGCCCGCGCCGGCAAAGGCCACGGCCATCACGATCAACATCCAGTAGTTGACCAGGTAGCCTTGGAAGAGCCAGGGCATCGTCAACCAAACGTGCAGGCCGATCGCCGCGGCCAGCGTTTCGGCGGCGTACACGTAGCCTTGCCGCCCGCGATCGCTCAATCGCAGCGGGTCCAGCGCCGGCGTCACCGCAAAGGCAATACAGGCGGCGATCAAACCGGCCAGTACAACAATCACTACGGCAATTGCCCAAGGCATCAACGGCGCGCCGCCGGTCCGCTCGAAGAGTGCGGCCTCCTGCCCCAGCACGGCAGCCAGCATGACGACCGCCAATCCGGCCAGCACCGGCAGCGCTTGCCGGTAGCGCTGCCGCCAATCGCTGCCGATGGGTAGGAACAACTTCAGCCCAAAACTGGCCAGCAGGCCCACGGCCGCTGCCGCCACCATCAGGATCACGCTGCGATGCAGCCAGGGGGCCGGCCCGTCCAGCGGCAGCATGGCCCAACCCAAGCCGCTCACTAGCTCGACGCCCACCGCCAACGTCGCATGTTGCCATCGTACACGCCACATCTCACGCGCAATGCCTGCCATAACGATTATCGCCAGCAACAACAGGAGCAGTCCCGGCACGGCTGCCATTCGGCCGCTCAGCCAGAATGCGACACTCGAATAGCGGCAGTCGATGAAGTCGAAATCGATGGTGACCCACAAGGCCAGCGTGCCAACCACGGCGGCGACTGCCGCCTGCAGCCGGGAGAACCAGTCTTCCCGCCCGCACGGCAGGAAGCGGGCGATCGTCGCCGTGAGCAGGACATAGGCGGCCAACTCGTCGACCGCCGACCAGCAGAACAGCCGCGTCGTGAGCTGCCGAGCCAGAAGCCCCATGCCGACCGCCGCCAGGCCCAGAGTGTAAAGTGTCGGCACGGGGAAGCGTGCGCGGCGGTCGCGGAGGCAAACGGCCGTGGCCGCGGCAATGCCCGCCAGGGCGATCCAGTCGAGCCGCTCGATAGGGATGCGCGGCAGCTCGCAGAGTGTCGCGGCCACACCCGCCGCGGTTACCAAACCCAGCAGGACCGCGCCTAGTTGGGCGGCCAGATGGGCAAACGGTTGCTGCCTCTCGCCCTGTAGTTGCGGAACACCGCGCGGTAGGAATTCCAGGAGCGACCAGACGATGGAGCCTATGGCCAGTAGCAGCACATTGGCCTGCACCAGGGCGGCGAAATCGGCCACGTCCCAATTGGGCCAGCGCAGGCTGCTGGTCGAGTAGGCCCACCATACGATCGTGCCGGCCAGGTTGATCAGCAAGCCGGAAACGTACACGGGCGCGGGCTTTCGCAACAACAGGGCCATCAGTCCCGCCGTGAGGCTGACGGCCAGGATCGCCCCGGCGGCCCACCAAGGCCGGGCCGGATCGTGGAAGGCATGCAAGGCGGCCAGGGCCACGGTCAATGTGCCGATCGCAGCCGTCCACGGCTGGATCAGCGACTGCGGACCGAGTAACCTTCTTCCGCCCACGACTCTTCCCGCCATGGCGGTTGTGAAGACGATCAATCCGGCCGCCGCCCAGGCGGTCGTGAGGACGTGATACGCTACCCACGCGTCGCTCGCGCTCGGCCGACAAATTGCCGCCACGCGACAGGCAGTCAACACGCCCGCGGCGATCGCCAGGCCGCCGAGAACGTGCAACAGGCTGCCGGCCCGCGTTTGCCGTAGATACCATGCGGCGGCTACGGCTGCCAGCAGCAGCCCGATCCAACCTTGCGGACTGGCCAGCCCGTCCATCCACTGCGGCAGTCCACCGGGCGTGTGCATGAGCCATACCACGGGCTGAACCGCCAAGATGAGAATGCCGGCTACGGGCAACAGGACCTGCACGGCCAGCAGGGGGCATTCTCCCAGCGTCATCTCGCGGAGTGCGTACAAACGTTTCCGCGCCGCCAGCCAGGCCACGGCCACGGCGGCGCTGGCGATCACATTGGCCTGCACGAGCCGCAACCAGTAGTCGCTGAAGCTGAGTCCGCCGAGCAATTCGAAGTGCCAGACCACCAGCGATGCCGCCAGGTTTACGCCCAGCGCGGCGGCGAAGGCCCATCCTTCGCGGCGTCGCCAGACGGCCATCGTGGCCCCAGCGCTGCTGGCCACCGCGATGGCGGCCGCCGCCCAAAGCCGTTCCGCGTCCCAGAAGGCCGCCTTCAGTCCCAGCAGGATCGCCAGGATACCCGCCACGCGGACCCAGACGGCGGCCATGCGGATCAGGCCCTGCGGCGGTCCGGCGGCGTCGGCCGCGGTCTGCAAGGAGGCAACCCACCAGGTAGCCGCCACGACCAGCAAGGCATAGACGGCCCAACCGAGCATCAGCGCGCGGTAGCCCCAAAGAGGAGCGATTTCCAAGTGCCAGTAGGGCTGCAAACCGCCGATCGTACAGGCCAGCAGGCCGAGCACGGCCATGCCCGAAAGGCCCACCGCCTGAGGCCGCAAGCGGCCGCGGAGTTGCAGGGCCGCCAACATCAGTGCGAAGGCAAGCCATCCCAAGGGCAGCCCTGCCGTCACGCTCCATGTTTGCCAGGAGAGCGGAAACAAGGCAAGGTCGGGCAAGGCGATGCCCAACAGCACGACGTTGCCGACAATGGCCATGCCGATCTGGAGGCGCATCAGCTCTGTCGACCAGAACCCCGCGGAGACGCCGCTTTCCGGCGATTCACGCCAGACGTCGAACCGCGTGCGTGCGATGAGCCACGCGATGGCCCAGACCGCGGCCGTTATCGTGAAGAGTTGTACGAGCACGGCGGTGAAATGCGCATCGAACGGCTGCCCGGCCAGGGTCGTGCGGAGCGCGTAGCCCAGCATAACGGCCAACTCCAGCACCAGGCCCGCGGAAAAGGCATAGCCTGTCGACCGCTCGCGCAACGCGTAGCCCACCAACCCTGCGATCAGCAGCGCCAGCGGCACGAGATACGAACAGGTCGGCCCCATTTTCTGGAACAGCGTGTTGGCCAGCGGCCCCGCCGCTGCCGTTCCACCGATCTGTAACGCGGCGGCCAGCACGGTAATCGCCAGCGCAGGCAAGAGCATCGTCACCAGCAGAACACCGCGCGTCACCCGCGGCGCGAAAATCTGCGGCGCCTCCGCGCCCGTGGCGAAGGGACCGGCATGCAACTGCCGGCAGGCCTCGGCCAAGTAGCGTCGCCCCCAAACAGCGATCGAGCAGGCGGCAAAGACGATAGCCAGTGTCCACCTTGCCGCCGAGGCGACGGCCAGGTCCGACATGAAGCGGCCGGCAATTAGGCAGGGCAACGTGGCGGCCAGGAGCAAGCTTGCCACCAATTCGGCGGTCCGCCACCGTTCCCAGAGCGTCGCCACGAGCATTACGGCCAGGACTCCCAGGAGGATCCATGCCGTAGGGCCAAAGGCGCTGGGCGCGCTGGCAGGCGAGACCGACGCCGCGCCGCTAAGCAGTTCGCGCGGCACTTGGGCAAGCGTATTAGCGGCGACGATCAACCAAGCCATCGCCACGACAGCATGGCGGATGCACCAGTCGACGCTAACCTGAAGCGTCAGCGAGGAGTATTTGCCCGCGGACGTAGGTGAGGAGTCCTCGTTTACACTTCGGGTTAATGTTGGGATCGGCCACCGCGCGTTAAGAATCCGTACCGCGATCCAGACCAGCGACAACAATCCCAGCGCCACGCCGTAGGCCTGCAGACACCAGGGCTTGAGCAGAACGTCGCTCGCGCTGGCAATCCGGTCCAGGAGATTAGGTGCGTCCGGCAGTTTAGCGGGGACAAACCACCCGTCGACGTGTTTCATGCAAGCGGTCGTGCCCGCCAGTGCGGCGAAGGCCAACGCCGCCTGGTGCGCGGCGAACAACGCGGCCGAGCGGTTCCGCAGGGCGAGCACCAGCCACACGGCCGCCAGCCAGGGGAAACAGCAGGCTAGCCAGAGACTGCCCGCACTGCGGCCGAAGATCAGCGCCGGCAGCACCAGCAGCGACGAGAGCAGGGCAACATTTGCCAGCGGATCGCCAAAGACCCGTCGCACGGCCTCCTTGGCGGAACCGATGCGGTCGAGACACATCGCAACCAAGAGGGCCAACGTGGCATGGCCCAACAGCGCGATCGTCCAGTTGGGACCGATATAATCGGGGCACTGGAAATAGTTGTAATTCAGGGCGTGGACCGCGCCGGCCAGAGCGATCAACGAAGCGCTCCATGTCCGCCCGGGCGAGCGATAGCACCATGCCAGGAGGAAGTATGCGGCGGCAACGGCCGTGGCGGCAACGGTGGGCCAGGGCGTGGGCGACGCCAGGATCTGCGCGTAATCGTGCCAGGCCGTCCATGCCGCCAGCGCGGCCGCGAGCAGCGCGGCCGCCTCACCCACGTGCGCCAAGGGAATGCGGTAGACGTCGGCCAGCCCCAGGTCCCGGCTGCGCGGCAGCGAGACCGCGCGGCCGTCTTCGTCGATCAGCATTTTCCAGGGATCGTGCCAGGCGCCGGCCGCGTAGCGCTGCAAGACCGTGGCAACCACGGCCATCACGAGCGCTTCCATCGCCAGCACCGCGCCCCACAGCGGTCCGACGTGGTGCTCGGCCGATTGCCACCACAACGCCCACAAAGCCGCCGAGGTCAACAGAGCTAAGCCCAGGTAGCTCAGTCCCAGGCGGCGCCAGCGAGCGGTCAGGACCAAGCTGCCCGCGCCATATATACCGTACAGGATCGCGGCCCGCAAGGCGTCGGCCCCGCCCGAGTGGATGCCATGGGCGGTAACCAACAACAGGCCGGCAATCGCCACGAGGCTGCTGCCGCCCAGGTAGATAATTCCATGGCGGCGGAAACCCAGCCGCGCCAAGCACTCGCTGGCGGCGGCCAAGACCACGAACAGGCCGGCCAAGGCCGTCCCGCTCCGCGCGCCGATCATGAGTTGCAGCATTTTCACGCCGTACGGATCGCCGCCCACAATGGGCAACTCGCCGACCAGCAGGTAGAACGTGAGCAAGTAGGCCAAGGCCGCGCAAGCGATCGCTCCCGCGTGCAGGATAGGAAAACGCCAGCGGAACGCCGCCCAGAACAGAAGCACCGCGTTCAGCACGGCCACGCCCAGCAACCAGCCCGGCGCTGGCCAGGCCAGCGCCAAGGCCGCCAGCATGACGAACATGGCCACCAGGGCCACGATCGTTCCCGCCAGGTGATAGGCCGCCAACTCCTTGTCGCGCCCGCTGCCGCGGGTGACAGTCAGCCCGCCGGCTAGCAAGGGCACAGCAGTCATGGCAATCAGCGCCGACAAGCGTTGGAGCACGATGGCCACGTCGGAAAACGTGACCGCTTGGTCGGGATCGAGCGGCCTGATGGCCTGGGCCGCCACGACACCCAGGGCCACGAGTGTGGCGAAGGCCGTCATGCCTAGCAGCGTACACAGTTCGCCGATCTGCGCCTCGCTGAGCCGTAACGGCTGCCAGTCGCCCCGGTCCAGGCGGCCATGGAGATAACCGCCAACCGCTGCGGCAAGCAGCGCCACCGGCAGTGCGCCGGCCCCCACCATCAACCAAGCAGGCGAGTCGGCGTGGATTAGTTGCGCCGCCAGCACCACAGCCAGCGAATCGCCTAGGACTGCCGCCACGGTCAGCCAGCGGCCGTCGGGTACGAGGATCTTGGCAGACATACCCACCAGCCAGGCGAAGATCGCCAACGAAACCAATTCGCTCGCCAAGGGCAGGAGCGTCCACGGTCCCTTGGTCATGCTCGCCAAGGCAACGAAGTTCAAGGGCACCAAGAGCGTGGCAATCACCAGCAGGGCACGGCTCGTCGATTCCAGCTTCCAACGATGGTGGGCGTAGAGCCCGACACCGAAGACGGCCGAGGAAATCGATACGAAGATGAAGAACTGGAAGTACGGGATCTTCTCAAGGGTTTCCCGCAAACTGACCACCAGGGCGATCGACGAGCAGACGAAGAGCAACCCGCCGATCAGTTCGCCCCAGCGAATGTTGCGCTGTTCCATGAAGCTGGCCAACATTTCCGTCCAGGGCCGTGCTGGCTTCGTAGCACGGACTTCAGTCCGTTGCAGCAAATCGCGGGTAGGCGCCGGCTGAACCGTCGCGGCCGGAGACTTCGTAGCATGGACTTCAGTCCGTTCCGCCGCATCGCTAGCCGCAGTCGGTTGAACCGCGGCGGGCGGCGGTTTCGTAGAGTGGACTTCAGTCCGCTCAAACAAATCGCGGGTAAGGGCCGGCTGAACTGGGGTGGGCGACGGCTGCGCAGCACGGACTTCAGTCCGTTGCGGCAAACCATCCACCGCAGCGACAGTTGCCGGTGACACGATCGGCCGTTTAGGCGCCGTGTCTTCGAGGATCAAGGCGGCGACGGTCTGCGCCGCGTGCTTCTCAGCCGGGTGCAGTAGTTGCTGGCGATACGCCTGCACTTGGCTTAGCAGGCGATCCACCGCCTCGGGTTCCAACTTGCCCCGCTGGCGGAACCGTTGCAACTGGCGGCCGAGCACGTCGAGGTCATTCAACTCCCGGGCCATGCTTCCTGTCAGGTCTCTTGCGCACCAGTCGCAGCGCTCGTGGCTTTCCGGCGTCAACCGCGCGCAGAAGGGGCAGGTGCGGCTCGGATTCTTCTTGCCGCTACCGAAGACAGCGGCGATAAGTACCCAGATCCCGTGGCCGACAAGCGTGACCATCGTCAAAACGATAAATATCACGAAGAGCACGATCGGCAGATTAGGCATGGTCCGAACCTCTAAATTCTGGCAGCGGTTACTACCTAAGTATAGGGTATACAACAACCCTCGCGGAATATAAGGCTCGCTGCGAGAGCCAGATATAACGGCATGGTTCAAAGCAGGGTGACACCCTTCGGTCTTTGAATTGAACCATGCGTAAAATCGGACGAGAACTCGCCACTACCAACCCGGCCCTGGCTGGCGGCGGGGCCAACGTTGGCCCCGCTCTTTCGTCGTTACTTTCTTGGTCATTCCTTGCCCTCCTTGTGCAATCTCGGCCAGGCCAAGATATAATCAGGGGCGTCGGGTCGGCGGCCGGAAGCGAGGCGGGGCGGGGCGAGGCGGGGCGGCACCGGGGGCGCGAACCCGTCGTCGCCCGGTTGCTGGCGGTAGACCTGTCGCAAGCAATGACGTTCGAGGTGAGCGATGCAAAAGCGAGGGACAAAGTGGCATAATCTGGCGGTGCTGGCCGTGCTGGCGAGCTGTGGTGTGGAGGTTTCCGCCGTTGCGGGCGCCGACAAGAAAGAAGCGCCCAAGGTGCTGCCGCCGGAGATCGTCAAGACCTGGCGCGACGTTGGAGCCGCCGTCGGCCGGATGAAAATGGACCCTACGGAACCGCCTAAGTTTCAGGCCCAAGCAAAAGGCGGGTCCGGGGCGATTCCGGTGTTTCAGTTCTCCGAGTGGAAAGAAGGAGTGCTGGCGAAGTTGCCCGATCCTGGGGCCGCATTCGGGCTAAGCCTTAACGCCACGAAAGTGACCGACGCCGGGCTGAAGGAGTTGGCCGGGCTCAACAGCTTGTAGCGGAAACATTATGTCTTCGCACATTACATGGTCTGTTTCGCCGCTTACGGCGAGCGCGTAGAGGACTACGAGCGGGAGATCCGGGAAGCCCAAGCGGCGGGCATCGACGGTTTCGCGCTCAACTGCGGGGCCTGGCACGATGAGCCGCACTATCCCCGACGCGCCAAAGCTATCTACCAGGCCGCTAAAGAACTGGGAAACGGATTCAAGCTCTTCTTCTCTGTCGATTTCGCGGGACTGCAGAGACATCCGCCAGGCGAGTTCGAGTCCTATGTTCTCGACATGGTCAAGACCTATGGGCATCATCCCAACCAGTTCATGGTCGACGGGCGGACGGTCGTCTCGACTTTCGGCGGGGAAGAGGGAATGGCCTGGAAGCGCGAGATCCTCGCTCCGCTCAAGGCGGCCGGATATAACGTCTTCCTCGTGCCGTTCTTTTCCGGCCAACAACAGTTTGCCGTTTACCGCGACGGCAAGGCCATTCTTGTCAAAGACGGGGAACCGATCGCGGATCGGATCGAGCGTTACGACTACTTTTCCGCGAGCGGGTTTGCCTACGCCCGGTAGGGATCGGCAAATCAATAACTGTCGTATAGTCGCCTTTCGCTCCGCGAAAGTCGCGCTACTTTCGCGGAGCGAAAGGTGACACTTATTTCGGCGTCAGTCCTAAGGCCCGTCGGCGAGACATTGCCCCGTCGGAGTTCAATCTGTCGCGATCGGCCGAATTCAAGGGCAGCACGAGTTCCAGGCCGGAAATCGTCGATAATATGTGATACCTGGCGTGTTGCGGCAATATGCTACGCTTCAGTAACATTTTCCGACGCTCGGGAGCACCTTTATGTCGATGCCCATCAACAGAATCTCTGCCAGCGGCGTGGCCGCCATGCTCTACCCATTTATGAAGCCGAGTCGCGTGGCGAATATCGGTGGCGGCAGTCGCACATCGTCATCATCTTCAGCCGTCGCGATTCAGGGAACTTCCAGCCAGCCGTCGGCCGACACGACCAGCACGGCCGATCAGATCCACGCCGTATTCGAACTGGCAACGGCAGCGTTGAACGACGTGGGCATGGCGTCTGCCGTTGTTCAGTCGAGCGTCAATCAGGAGCAAGTTGGCAGCGTCCAGCAGGGCGGCAGCATGTCTGCCCAGGCCGATCAGCAAGCCGGCAGCGTCTCTCTTTTCCTCAATTACAGCAAATGCCTGGCCTTGATCTCCAAATACCGATTGACCAGCGGGGCCGTCATCTGCTCGGGAAAGACGTCGACCGACAATACGCCCTGGTTGTGCAGGTCGGTCAGCACCTGGTGCCGCCAGGCAATGATGTCGGCGGCGGCCGCGTAACGCCAGAACTGCTGCGTATTGGGTTGCTCCGGCGCCACGGCGTCGAAAAGGCGGTGGTCGCGCAAGAGGACCGCCAGCGGCAGGTGCCGCCCCACCAGGTTCGCCAGGTAGCGCTGAAAGTCCGCGGCGTTCACCTCGTCGATGATGCTCGTGATCAGCACCACCAACGAGCGCTTGCGGCAGTGCGCGTTCAAGTAGCGGAAGGCGTGGTCGAAACGCGTTTCCACCAGCCGGGGGAAGCGGTCGAACGAGGCATGCAGGAGGCGACTCATCTGCCGCATGCCGCTCCGCGGTGGAACGAAGGCGTCGATCGCGTCGGCAAAATGAATCAGCCCCACCTGGTCGCCCTGTCGCAAGGCCACGTAGCTGAGCATGAGCATGGCATTCAACGAATGGTCGAGCAGGGTCAGCCCTGCCGACTCGTTAGTCATCAGCCGTCCGGAGTCGATGAGGAACACGATCTGCTGGCACTGCGTGGCCTGGTATTCGCGGACGGTCAGCTTGTTTCGGCGTGCGGTCGCCCGCCAGTCGATGCGCTTGTGGTTGTCGTCGACCGTGTAGTCGCGGAGCCGTTCGAATTCGTTGTCCTGGCCGATGCGCCGCGTCCGCCGCACTCCCAGGAGGTTGAGGCGATTGGTGCGGGCCAGCAGCGCGTACTGACCCAACTGCTGCAAGTCGGGATAGACGTTGACGGTCGTCGCCAGGGGATAATCCAACAGCCGCTGCCAGAAGCCCAGGCGGCTGCGGACCAGCAGGCTGGCGCGCTCGAGGGCAAACGCACCGCGGCGGCGGGGCCGCAAGACATAGTGGAACACGGCCCGGCTGCGGCCCTCCAACAACGCCCGGAACTCTTGCGGCTCGGGCCGCAATTCGTGTGCCGCGCCGTCGCGGAGCGTGACCCGCCGCGGCCAGCGGGAATGGTTCAGCAGCGTGACGGTCACGGCGTGCGGCTTTTGCAGCGAGGCGGTCCGTCCCGCCGCGCGCTCCAGGGAAAATGCCTTGCGCCGCGGCAGCGTGAGCAGATCGGCCAGGACCGCGACCGCCGCGGCGGCGTCCAGTACGACGATCGCCGCCAGGGCGGCCCGGTCGAAGCTCAGCACCAGCGCCGCCGTGGCCAGGGCGGGCAGGACCGCCAGCCAGACCAGCGGGCGGCGGGGATAGATGCGCAGCCACCAGCCCAGCGCCGCCGGGGGCAAGGCGAGGGCCATCAGTCGCAGCAGGGCGGCCGCAAAACTGCTCAAAGCCGGGGCACCTCCACGCTGCGAATCATCTCGCCCAGCAACTCGTCGGCCGTGCGGCCTTCCACTTCCGCCTCGGCCGAGAGGATCACGCGGTGCCGCAGCGCCGGCAAGGCCAGTTCCACCACGTCGTCGGGCACGGCATAGTCCCGCCCATGAAACGCCGCCAGCGTCCGCGCGCCTTGGATCAGGGCAATCCCCGCGCGGGGCGAGGCTCCCATGTGAAACTGCGGCCACTGCCGCGTCAGCCGCACCAGCGCGTTGACGTAGTTCAAGAGCTTCGGATCGACCAATACCCCGCTGTTCCGCCGGGCAGTCTCCACGATCTCCTGCGGACTGGTCACCGTCTGCAACTCGCCCAGCCGCTGGTCCAGGTCGATCTGCGTGCCGTGCATCTCCAGGATGCGGGCCTCCTCTTCGCTGGACGGATAGTTGGCCACCAGCTTGAACATGAAGCGGTCCAATTGGGCCTCGGGCAGATTGTAGGTGCCCTCCGATTCCACCGGGTTCTGCGTGGCCAGGACCAGGAAAGGCCGCTGGATGGCGTGGCTCGTCCGCTCGACCGTGACGCGGTATTCCTGCATGATCTCCAGCAAGGCGGCGTGCGTCTTGGCCGGCGAACGGTTGATCTCGTCGGCCAGCAGCAACTGGGTGAAGACGGGACCGGGGATGAAACGGAACTCCTGGGTCTTCATGTCGAAGATCGGCGCCCCCGTGATGTCCGACGGCATCAGGTCGGCCGTGAATTGGATGCGGCCGAAGCAGCAGCCCAGCACGCGGCTGAGCGCGCGCACGAAAAGCGTCTTGCCCAGCCCGGGCACGCTTTCGATCAGCACGTGGCCATTGGAGAACAGCGCCACAAGCGTTCCCAGCACGAGTTCCGACTGGCCGATAAAGACCTTCTCGATTTCGCTGGTGATGCGCTGGAAGAGATCGTGCGTGGGAGAGGCGATCTCCTCGGCGAGGAGCACGGGGGTAGGCTCGACAGGAATGGCATCTACGGGAATGGGATCGGGTTGCGAAGCGGACATGCTATTCTTCGTGGGAAAGGAGAATGGGAAAAGGAAGATCGGAAAGCCCCCTCATTCCACCTTCTTGACAACCTGCTGATAGTGCCTCACGCGCGTGAGCGCGTAGCTGCGGTCGGCAGTCCGTCGCAGCAAGGCGGCGACAGCGTCGATGTGCCGGCCGAAGTCCGACGCGTGCGCGGGCTCCTCCGGCCGCGGCAGGCCGAAGATCGGCAGCTTCCAGAAGCAGAAAAGAATGCCGATCAAGGCAAAGTGCAGCAGGATCCAATTGGTTGGCCAGCGCAAGAACAAGTCCCAGAAGTTGGGCGCGTCGGGCGGAGGGTCCTCGGCGCGGATCGGCAGGCCGTCGCCGCTATCGCCGCCGGCGGAACCCCGCTGTCCGGCACCGTCTCCAGGACCGGTAGTGAAGGGGTCCGGCCCGAGCGGCCCGCCGCCGGTCGGTTCGTCGATCGTGATCCGCCCGCTTTCCAGAAAAACGACATCGCGCCCGCTGGGGCCGATCGCATCGACCAGTTTTCCGGCCAGTTTGCGGTGTTCGTGGTTGACCAGCATGGCATTCAGGAGAAACGACCCATTGGCCACCACCAGGACCTGACCGCGCTGGGATATGTCGAGCCGGCCGATGATCGGGCCTTCGTCCGACTCCAACAGTGCCTCCATGTTTGCTCGGGGTGAGATCCGGCTGTGCAATTCGATCTCCAATCGCGACAGGTCGACCTGATCCAGCCAATCGAGGTCGCCGGTGACATTGTGCGGTGGGCCGGCGTCCGCGTCATACTGGATTCGGAACCAGCGGCATGCCAGCGAGGGCTGCGGGAGCTTTCGCAGCGCCTGGAAGGTCCGCTCCGCCTCCGCGCGAATCTCGGCGATCTCCTCCTGCTGGTCAGCGGGGGCCGCCGCTTCGATCTTGTGCCAGTAGCACGGCACCGCGTCAAAATCGCGGCCGACGTAGATCAGCGTCCGATTCGGACGGGCCGTCAGCCACTTTTCGAACCAGGTCACGACGTCCGGACCGGGCGGCTGGAAATCGTCGGGAAACCAGACGATACAATCGGCCTGATCCAGCCGCGGCGAGAGCGCGCCCCACGACGACACGTGATGCCCGGCCGTCTCGAACATCTCGGCGAACACAGCCGTGCCGTTCACGCTTTCCGTAGCGCCAGGCCCGCTGCGTTGTCCGTAAACCGTTTGCAGTTCCTCATGGCAGCCCAACGTGCAGGCCAGGACCAGGACCAAGAGTGCGGCGAAGGACCGGACGATAAATGACTTCCGTGTTTGTGCGAGGGTGGCATGCCTTAGGCCTTCTAGGCTAGGCGTGTTTGCCGCCGCCATGCCTAGCCTAGAAGGCTTAAGGCATGCCACCCAAGTCAGGATGTTATTCGTCGGTCGCACCGTATTAACCTTTAGTTCTCATTTCTCGTCGACTCCTCACGCGGCCGCCGGGGGCCCTTGTGCCAGCAGCTTTTCGAACTCGGGCAAGTGGGACCAGCAGGTCTCGAACCGCTGGCGATCGATCTCGTGGTGGCCGAAGAACACGTCTTCGAAGGCCACCACGGCCTGGCCCACCAGCGCGCGGAGTCTGTCGGCTTGGCCCACCTCGCGCAGATACTGCCGGTTGGTTTTCCCTTTGGCCAGGCGGATGACCTGGTGCCGGTCGAGTTGTACGAGTTGATGGCTGAAGAGGTAGATCATGGCACTGGCGTAGTTTCCCGCCTGGTAAAAGGTCCGCGCCTGGTCGAGCAGGGAAAGTTCCGTGCGGGTGACACGGACGGGCAGCGCCTCGATCCGCCGGGCCTCGCCGACCGCCTCCGTTTCGCCATGGCCGGCTTCCCGCAACTTGCGCAGCCGCACAGCCCGCAAGAGCATCAGGATCAAGGCAGTCAGCACCAACGCCAGCGTGGCGATGGCAACCCAGAAGATCAGCGAATTCATCAACGCACCGGCCTCGAAAGAACTCGCTTTTTCGGGCGCGGCGACCTCCAGGCGGCGGAAACCGTCGCTGGTTTTGTCGTACCAAGGAAAGCGGTTTGCCGGCCGCAGGGCGTCGCCGCCGGCATCGATTGCTTTCTGTGAGTTTTCATAGGTACTCATGACATTCAACTCGCTTGGGGCACGCGCGTCCAGCGGTCGCGTTCGGCCCGCATCAGCAACTCCACTTCCCATCCTTCACGGCGGATGCGCAGATCGAGGTAGCCCAGGAACCGCACGACGGCAAAATAGGCGGCCACCATCCATAGCGCGGCCGGATATAGCCACGTGTAGAAAGGGCTGGTCCACTGGTGTTCGCTGAGCAGCCAGCGGGCCGCCGCCGCCAACGATCCCCAGAACGCGGCGGTCAGGACCAGGCCGATCGCGGCGTTGAGAATCCAGCGGATGAAGAACTCGCCTCCCTGACCGCGGTGCAGCACGGAACTGCGCTGCCCCGTCGATATCGACTTCTTGCCTTCGGCCCGTAGCGGATTCCGCTCCAGAAGAATGACTTCATTCAAGTAGGGAAATGCCGCAAAGGGCACGAAGCTGGCCGCCACGGTGGCCATCAGCAGGCCGCGGAGCAGGACCTGGTAATAGATCAATTGCGGCAACGATTGGGCCAGTTCGCGGACGATTTGCCCGGCCTCCAAGGGCTGATTGAACAGCGCCCGGCCCAGGCAGACCGTCGCCGGGGCAGTGGCCAAAGGCAATTCCCAAAGCACGACTAAGAACATCAGGAAGAGAAACATCCAGGGCGTTTCGCGATCGGTCGGCACGGCCGCGACCCGGTTCAGCAGCCAGGCGTTGAGCACGACAAAGGGGCCGATACCGGCCAGCAGCGCCAGGCAGAGCGGCCCCGCCTGGATTCGCAGTACGCGCAGGCCGAGGTCCAGCAGTTCCAGCATCCCGCGCTCGCGGATTACGATCCGCTGGTTGTCGAGCATCATTTCCGTTGCTCCCTTCGGCCCGGATACCCCAGCACGATAATATAGAACAACATCATGACGATGGAAACGATGGCCACGCCCGCTTTGACAGAATAGGGCGCCGACGAAGGTGACACGAAGGCCTCGATCCCCGCCGCCAGCAGAAAGAGGACGACGCCCACTGCCATCACCGGCACGCTCCGCTGTGCGGCGCGGTACACGGAATCGGCCCGACTGTAGCCGTGGGTGTCGATCAGGGAGAAACCGAGCCGCATCCCCGCCGCGGCCAAGAGCACGATCGCCGTCAACTCGAAAGGGCCATGCGCGGTGACGAAGTGATAGAAGTTGTCGGCGTTGGGCGAGTGGATCATGAAGCCGAACTCCGCGCCCAGCGCCGAGGCGTTGAAGACCGTTTCATACAGGCCGCCGATCCCCGCCAGCATCCCGAAAGCAAAGCAGCGCAGGCCGATGGTGGGGTTGTGCCAGATATAAAAACCGGCCATGCCGGCCTGCATGTCGGCTTGCGGCCGATAGGAAAAGGAGAATTGCTGTTCGAGACTCATGAGTGATTCCTTGCCCACGACCTGCGCGGCGAAATCGGCATCGCGCCAGGCAAGGAACAGGCACAGCAGGAAAACGCCCCAAAAGATCGCGAAGGCCAGCCGCAGGCAGCCGTCGGCGAACAGCCGCTGCGGCACGTCGACAAACACCTCGCGGTACCAGCCGCTGGCGCGGGACGATTCGTAGCGGTAGAGTTGATTGTGTGCCCGGCCCACGAGCTGGTGCAGATACTGGATCGTCGCCGGCGGCAGTTGATAGGCGTCGGCCAGGGCCAGGTCGGCACAAGCCGAACGATACAAACCGGCGAAGCGCGAGACGTGGGCTGCCGGAACCTTTCGGCTGCCGCCTTCCAGCCGCACACAAAGCTGCTCCAATTCCTGCCAATGCCGCCGCCGCGATTCCAACCGCTCCAAGACCCTCATCCGACACCTGCCGTTTCCGCAGAAGGCGAGCCTAGAAAGGCCTTCTGATACAGGCCGCACAAGAGCAGATCGTGATCGGTCGTGGGTGGCAGATTGAACCGCTGGCAGAGCGCCTCGCCCAGGTGCCGGGCGATTTCCAGCCGCCGCGCGCGAGAGAGCGCCTTGCGGCGCTGTACGTACAGCGACAGGGCCAGCCCCAGCGTCCGATTCACCTGGAAGCTGGGTGGGATCGATTCCGCGATCTCGTTGACCCGCTCGTCGCGGAATTTCAACACGCCGGCCATGCGCGAAGTCTCCTCCACAACCACCATCGTGCCCGCCGCCAGGTCGCCCAGCCGCTGGAAGCGGTCGTTCAGCGACGTGGCCACGAATCCCACCATGAAGAGCGGCAAAATGTGTTCGGGCATCCCCAGGGCTACCGGCGCCAGCGGCATGCAATCGACGGCGCGGAGCACGTTGCGCAGCACGGCCTGCCAGGCGCGGATCGGCTGCCCCTGCACCGTCACGACGCGAATGTGCATAGCCCGCTTGCCCGGCGTCTGGCCGTTCCACACCGCCTCCAATATCGCGCCGTAGAACCAGTGAACGAGAAACAGGATCACCAGGAAAAGGCCGGAAAAGCTGCCCCATAGTCCCACGGAGCCAAGAACGCTTCCCAATACCTGGCCGGCAGACACGACCACCATGACCTGAATAAGCACGTCGATCAAGTAGGCCGGCAAACGCCGCGACGGACCGGCCAGCCAGTAGCGGAAGGAGATATTTTCCGGGGTAACGATCTCCACCGATGTATCAATCTGTTTACGGGCTGCGTCCATCCAGCCTATTATGGGGAATCCGACCCTGTATCGCAAGCTGGCGGGGTGTGCTTCTACGTTGAACGGAGTTCATTCCGTTTCCCTACGTACAACGGAATTCACTCCGTTCCTTAAAACTTTCACGGCAACGGAATAAATTCCGTTCTACGTAGGGATTTGCCGTTCTCCTGGTGTGCTTCCTTTGCAAGCCGCTAGACATTACAATAGTGTTACTATGCCGTTAATCCTTCTGCGGTGCATCTTCATCCTGGCTGTGGCCGGGCTGGCGGTGACGATCATCAATTCGACTTCCTTCCACAATCAGCCTGAGTGGCTCGCGGGGGCCGTCTTGGGTGGTTTGTTGTCACTCGCCGGAGGGGTTGTGGCGATCGACATGGGGATCCGCCGAAAGCAGCTCGACGTCATCTCCTCGGTCTATTTCGGCCTGATCGTGGGCATGTTTCTGGCCTACATCGCCCAGCTTGTGATCAGGCCCATGGTGCAGTCGAGCATCAGCGACGCCAACCAGAATTGGATTCAACTGGTTTTGGGGCTGGTGCTCTGCTACGTCTGCATCAGCCTGTTGTTGCAGACGAAAGACGACTTCCGTTTCGTCATTCCCTACGTGGAATTCGCCCGCGAGATCAAGGGTGCCCGGCCCTGCATTCTCGACACCAGCGTGATCATCGACGGCCGCATCGCCGAGGTTGTCGATACGCAGATCGTCGACAGCCAGTTGGTGATCCCCAAGTTTGTGATCAACGAGTTACAAGGCATTGCCGACAGTTCCGACCGCATGCGCCGCAGCCGCGGGCGGCGCGGGTTGGACATCCTCAACCGGCTTCGAAACAGCGAGACCGTCGACGTACAGATCTTCGAGCGCGAACTGCCGGAATTTGCGGGGCAGCCAGTCGATTTGAAGCTTGTGGCCCTGGCCCGGCACCTGCACGGCAAGCTGATCACCAACGACTACAACCTGAACAAGGTGGCCCAGCTTCAAGACGTGACGGTCATCAATCTCAACGACCTGGCCAACGCCATGAAGCCGTCGTTCCTGCCCGGTGAGCAGATCAGCGTGCGCGTGATCAAGGCGGGTGAGGAGCACGGCCAGGGCATCGGCTATTTGGACGACGGCACGATGGTGGTCATCGAGAACGGCCGCGAGCACATCGGGCAGCAGGTGACGGTCGCAGTGACCAGCGTGATCCAAAAGAGTGCTGGCCGCATGGTCTTCGGGCGTTGCGATAACCCGAAATAATACGAGAAACCCGCGGAATGTCTCCCGCGGGTCTCTCAGCCCCCAGAGAACTGTTTCGATAAAGGACTTTTACCGCCCATAGTCCACGGGCGGGATCCGTCGCGTGGCCTTGGGCGGCGGGGCGGGCGTCGGTTGCAACGCCGGGGCATCGTCCTGGAGCGTAGCGCCCTCGGGCAGCGGCGACATATCGCCGCCTTCCTGCATGCCGCCGCGATTGCAACTGGCACATCCCGGGCGTCCCGTATAGTGGCCGGCATGGTCGCACGGTTCGCAGCAGTCGGCCGGATCGTCGAGCACTTCGCCACGGTAGACATTGCAGCAACGGGGGCCGCACCAGGTGTTGACGCAGAACAGCCCGCCAATCCATCGGAACGGGTTGAAGCAGAAATTGCGCTGGCAGCAACAGCCGCAGTCGTCGCTGCATCCGCCGCCCTCGCCGCAACTGGCGCACCGCCCACAACTGGCGCACCCGCCGCAATCGTCGGCATAGACGGGCTGGCGATAGGGACGGTGAACCGGACCGCAAGCCGGGCCGCATTCGCCCTCGCACCCGCCGCAGCTTTGGCAGCCACATCCGCCGTTGTGTAGGAATCCGCAACAGCCGGATAACGACAACAGGATTGCACAGCCCAAGGCGATCAGCCAGGTCGTTCCACGCATTGGTTATTCTCCTTCGTTCTATGTCTAATCATCGTTATCGGCAGAAAAATCGGAAAAATCGAGTTAACCGCCATAACCGGCACTTTTGGCAAAGTTTGCCTGGTCGTACTCGCGCTGACAGGGCCGCCGGAAAGGACTATAATGTCTTGAGAGCGTTGGGAAGAAATGAGCGGAAAGCTCGGAAAAACGCCGGACTTTCATCAATTTCTTCCCAACGTTCTAATGACTGCGGCCGGCGGAACAACCCGTTTGCCGGCCGTTCCCTTCCAAAATTCCAGACGAGCAGAGCGTGTCCAAGCGATTGTCGACGATTGAAGCAGCGGTAGATGCCATGCGTCGCGGTGAGATTGTCATCGCGATGGATGCCGAAGATCGCGAAAATGAAGGCGATTTCATTTGCGCGGCGGAAAAAGTCACCCCGGAAATCATCAACTTCATGCTCAACGGCCGGGGGCAACTCTGCATGCCATTGCTGCCCGAACTCAGCCGGCGGCTCAATCTGCACCTCATGGTGGAGGACAACACGGCCCCGTTAGGCACGAATTTCACCGTGCCGGTCGATCATTACACCGCCCGCACGGGCATTACGGCCCAAGAGCGAGCCGCCACAATCCTGGCCATTCTCGATCCGGCCAGCAAACCTAGCGATTTTGTCCGCCCCGGGCACCTCTTCCCACTGGTTGCCAAAGAAGGGGGGGTGCTCCGCCGCGCCGGCCATACCGAGGCCGCCGTGGACTTGGCCCGCATGGCGGGCTTGCAGCCGGCGGGCGTGCTCTGCGAGGTGCTGGCGGACGACGGCCACCGTGCCAACCGCGATCAGCTCTATGCCCTGGCCGAGAAACACAAGTTGCAGATCATCACCATCGAGCAGCTTATCCAGCATCGCCGCAAGAGCGAGAAACTCGTCTATCGCATGGCCGAGGCCAACCTGCCCACGCGCTACGGGCCGGGGCGGATCCTCGCCTACGGCGTCCGCTATGAGGACCAGGAACCGATCGCCATCGTGCTGGGCAATCCCCAGGCCGTGGCCGCGCCGCTGGTGCGCTTGCACTCCTCCTGCTTCACCGGCGACCTGCTGGCCTCGCTGCGCTGCGATTGCGGCGACCAGTTGCGACTGGCCATGGAGATGATGAGCGGCGAGGGCGGCGGCGTGGTGGTTTACTTGCCCCAGGAAGGCCGCGGCATCGGCCTGGTCGAGAAGATCAAGGCCTATCACTTGCAAGACCAGGGCATGGACACCGTGGAGGCCAACCTGGCCCTAGGCCACCAGGTCGACAGCCGCGACTACGGGGTCGGCATCCAGATTCTCAAGGACCTGGGCATTTCGCGGATCCGCCTGCTGACGAACAATCCCAAGAAGACCGACGCCTTCATCTATGGTGGTTTCGACCTGGAGGTCGTCGACCAGGTGCCGATCGTGGGGCCCGTCCACGAGCACAATCGCCGCTACATGGACACGAAACGCGACAAGATGGGGCACAACCTGCCGTAGCGGGAAGTCCGAAATTGGCCTTCCTATCTTCCTTGCGCGTATTCTGGCAACGAGACCGTGCGGAACTTGGCCATGTACTCGCGGGCTTCGGCTAGGCGTTTCAGGTCGCCGGCATCGAGCTGCACGGTCAATTGATGGTGGCTGGCGATCCTGGTCGGCACGTCGTGGGGATTCAAGACTACGGTGAGGTGTACTTCCTTGGCGACAGCCTGGTGGCGCTCGATGGCATCGTTGACGATCATCCGTGGGAACGGCGGCCACGATTTTGTGGGACTGAGCACGTGATTGAGCTGTGCGTAGCAGTCCGAGAATTCGTGATATTGGAGTGCCACGTCGGCAGCGGCCGCTTGCAATTGGACCCGATAGGTGATGGGAGTGCTCTTGAGGGTCAACTCGACGGTCTCGCGGTCGAACGATTCTTCGAACGACGGATCGGCCAGCCACTTGACGTTCGGATTGGCATGGCCCCGCAGGCTGTGCTTGGCCCGGGCGACGAAGGTCTTGACGTCGTCGATGGAAATTTCGCTGCGCAGGCGGCGGCCGACATCCAGCAGAATGAATCGTCGGTGGGCCTTGTCGAAGACGATGACCTCCGCCGGATCGTTGAGGAAATCGAAGACCAGTCCCTCATGGAAGATCGTCACGCCTTGGCTTTGCGGTTGCGACTGCCCTTCGGCAAAGACGGTATTTTCCAGGCGAAAATCCGCGGCCCGGACCGTCGCGGCGAGGAACAGCGAAACGAAAAGGGCTGCGACAGCGGCAACGGATACACGATAAACAGACATGGAACGCCTCGGGGCAAGGAGCGGGGGGAACGAAGGATTTCGGCGTGAAGATACCGAAATTCGGGGGGGCGTGTAAAGGGAGAAAATGCGGCCGTAACTCCGTAGCACGGAATTTGTTCCGTGAACCCGGAGAAAATGCGTCAATTTGCGTCAGAGATTCGGGGGCGCGAGTATTTCTGGGCCGCGGCTGGATTTTGGCCGATACCTTGTTGACACGCGGGCCGCCCGGTGCTAAGGTACTAGCTTGCCCTGGCACGCGACGGCTGGAATAATGCTACTGGCCCTGGTGTTGTCGGCCGCTTCCGATGGGGGATTAGCTCAGTTGGGAGAGCGTTTGAATGGCATTCAAAAGGTCGTCGGTTCGATCCCGATATCCTCCACTTCACAACCCCTTGCAAAACAAGGGGTTGTGTCGTTTCTTGAAAGTGAGCCATGACACTTGCTTGCCAAAATGCACAGAAAATGCACAATAACCTGAGAGGCCCAATCCACAGAGATCACCGAGCCAGAAGGGTGCATTATGGCGAGACCGTGGTGGCGAAAGACGAACAAAGCGTGGTACGCAACGATCGATGGCAAGCAGGAATTGCTGTGCAAGGCAAAGTCGAAGTCTGATCGAAAAGGCCAAGACAAGGCCGCAGAGGAACTCCAGAAGTTGTTGGCTGTTCGGCAGAACATCGGCCACGATGCCACGATTGCCGGTGTCCTTGAGGAATTTCTCGTATGGTCGCAGGCGAATCAAGCAGCCAGCACCTATAGGTGGTACAAAGATCTCCTCCAGAGTTTCTTAGATCATGTTGAGGTCGCTTTAGTCCGGCAGTTGAAACCGATCCATATAACCAAGTGGCTCGATGACCATAAACCGGCGGACAAGAAGCATGTCGGTTGGGGACATGCAGGCCGGCGCGGTGCCACCGTAGCTGTGAAGCGTGCGCTCAACTGGGGGGTCGAGCAGGGCTTAATCGAGAACAGTCCCCTGGATCGCGTGAAGCTCCCGTCGCCGACCAGCCGCAACGTGCTGATTTCGCCTGAGGATTATAAAAAGGTCCTTCGCGGCGTGGGCCGAGAGTTCCGCCGCGTGATTCGTACGATGCGGGCCACAGGATGCCGGCCTATCGAAGTGCGAACGGTCACGGCGGACGAGGTGAACCTGGAATTAGGCGCGTGGGTGTTCCCGGTCGGCCACCCAGCCAACAAGACCGGAAAACGAACAAAGCGACCGCGAGTGACATACCTACCAACGTCCATCATAAGGCTTGTAAAAGCCCTGATAAAGCGTTATCCGACCGGCCCGTTGTTCAGAAACAAACTAGGGAACCCTTGGACTTGCGATGCCGTGCAACTTCGGTGGAAACGCCTTCGCAAGAGGCTCGGCCTTCCGTCCGGCACCTGCGCGTACGCAGTCCGGCACACGTATACCACCGATGGGCTTGAAGGAGGCGTACCCGTTGCAACGATGGCCGAACTACTGGGGCACCGGAGTTTACGGATGATCAGCGATCACTACGGTCACTTGGCCCAGAAATCCCAACACCTGCGCGACGCAGCAGAGAAAGCTGCCGTGGTCCGATCGTCAGGTGGGAAGTCCGCATCGGCGTCTGCCCGGCACGAGGCTTCTTCGCCCGCGGGCGATTCACCTCCGGCAGCGGCTCAACAACCGCCGGGCAAGTGATCCGGCAGCTTGCCAGGTAATCCTCCACGTCAACCAGGGCGACCCGGATTGCGTTGTCGATTCGGTAGTGGGGCAACTTGCCGGCGGTGACGAGATTGTAGACCTTCCGCACGGACACGGTGAGCATCTCGGCGGCTTGGCGGACCGTGAGCAGCGCAGGCTGGGCTGTATCAGTACCACGATCGCCGTCAGTGGAATCTTCGATTCTCACTTTTTCACTTTCTCAACTTCCGTGTCCTTGGGCGTCGCGCCGGCCAAGTTCCGCCAGTCGTCTGTAAAGCGAGGATTCGCTCGTCCCCGCCCGTTCCTGCCAGGCTTGGAGACGATCCGCGCGAGCAAGCCCAGCGATCTCGCGGGCGATCTCCAATTCACGGGCAGTTCTTGCCGCGCGACTGCCGACCGGGTCGATGTCGCCAGTGACCGCCGGACGCCCGCGCAGCGTTGACCGGATAAGGTCCTTCCAGCCACACCCGGCGTCGCCATCCTCGGATTGAAGGCGATCAGCGTAGCCCAGGATGAGGGCACGCATGTCGAGCGGGCGGCTGGACAGCGCAGACTCGGCGATGATGAACTCGGCGACTTCCAGGCATTCCGCCGGCTCCAGCCGCGTCTCACCTGCGTGGTGACCGCGGCGGGCGACATTCCGCATCAACGCGGCGATCTCAGCATCCGTGACATCGATATCGAGGCTGGGAATGCGCGTCGCCAACGCCTGCATTTCGGGCAGATGGCCGAACGGCCGGTTACTGATCAACACGATTCCACCATCGAAAACCACTTCAGCAGTCGCACCGTGCGCGCGCCACGTAATCAGCCGTTCATAGCGGCCTTCCTGGTTACGGCGGCTTCCCCAGGTGGCGCTGCGGAGCACGCCGAGGCTGACCGGATTACGGGTCACCTCCTCAGCGTCTTCGATCACGTGGACTGAACTGGGATTCTCCTCCAACTCGTCGAACACAGCCCGCGGCGTCAGATGGGTGTTGTGAAGCTTGTAATCGCAACCGAGCCTTTCCAGCTCTTCCGTCGCGGCGAAACTCTTGCCAGTGCCACCGCGGCCGGTGATGATGACGCCGGTTTGGTAGCCCATCGCGACGCCAGCGACCCGGTCGCGTACAACCTGGAATTTTTTGGTCAATTCCATTAGGTGCCCGCTGTCAGCGTACTGCACCGCACTACTCATCTTTCCTTCTCCCTCGGATTTCGGTTTCAGCGCCTCGATCCGGCGCCACGAAGAGAAAAGGGCGACGACCCCGGTCGCGTCGCTACGGATTGAGTAGCGGCCAGAAAAAGAGAAACCCTAAGAACGGATCGCACCCCAAATCTTAGGGGTGATGGACATTAGCTTGGCAGGGCGTTGTCGGCGGATTGGACAACTAGGACGAGATTGACGTTATAATTGTCCGCCAAGGAGTTATCATGGCCGAATCTTCAAGAGCCATCGGGCACGAAACGAATCACGCGGACGAAGACCAGAAAGCGCTCGTCGCATGCTTGACCATAGGCTTTTCCGATCAGCTTTCCACGATTATGGGCAGCGATCAGGACCGGTTGGGACGAGTGATACGGCTGCTGCGCGATGAACTAGAAGCCGGGGGTCAACGAGCTGTGCGTGCGGCTAAGGGGATTGGGTATGGTTTTGACTGGGCGGCGGAGACCCGCGGGGAACTGCCTGAAGAACTGCGATCAATCGGCCAGGAACTTCTCCGGTATCTGGTGGAAACGACCGACCATGCCTTCTTCCGCGCTGCCGTAGGCGTGGCGGGCAGGATGGCAAAGCGCATGCCCACCGAGGTTGCCATGTGTTTGATCACGGTCGCCAACGATGCCAGTAAACCCGCGCGGAACCGCGTTGGGGCTTTGGACGCACTGGGGCGATCCGCCGAATTGTTAGCGGCGGGGCTTCCCGGGATTGCGCGGCTTGTTCAAGACCCCAACGATCTAGTTAACCAAAAGGCGCTCCATCTCCTAGACTTGGCGGATGGGGTCGCCAAGGCTGCTAACGAGTGGTTCGGAGGGGCAGACGATCTTGACGGCAACCCCAAAGCGGATCAGAACGCTCTTTTCGAACTCGATATCTTGATGCGGTGGGGGGCGGAAGTATGGACCATCATGTCTGCCGGAACTGGGATTAGGGAGCTGCGACAGGCGTTGGGGGAGCTGGACCCTGATCTACGCGCCGCGGCGATACCGGTACGGGAAAAGCGGAAAGAGCGGCTCAGCGCCCTGCGTAAGCGCAAGATGGGCGTGCCTGACCCACTTGCTTTTGCGAACATCTTTCGGAAGGATGGCGACGATTGGAGTGTCCGCTACGACGGTGGCAAGTTATTCCCTGTGCGCGACTTGGTTGGAGTTTTCTATGTTGGGTACTTGATCGAGCACCAGGGCGAGGAGTTCTCACCGTCGCAATTGAGTGATGTTTATGGCGCGCAGAAGGTCGACCCGACCAGCCGATCAGCCCAGGGCGCCGAACGACAAGCTGATAAGCCTGTCGATGACGAGCCGCAACCACGTCGTACGCGTTCACTCGGCGTTAGGAACGACGGGGGAGAATCGCCGGACGACGATGCCATGGCTGACTATCACAAGAGACTAACGGAAATCAAAATCGAACTTGAGAAAGCCAGCAAGAACCGCGATGAGGCCCAGATCAGCCGACTTCAGGAAGAGCGCCATTTTTTGCTCGACGAAATCGCGAAGCATATGAAACCCGACGGGCAGCCCCGGCAACAACCCCGAGACTTGAAGAAAACTCGCGATAGGGTCAAGAAAGCCATCGAGGAGGCGATGGAGAAAATCTCCATGAAAGATACTGCCCTCGGCCTTCATCTTCAGAACTCCCTAAAGCTCGATACGCTCTTCTCATACAAGCCCGAGCGGGCCGTTCCCTGGAATAGCTAGTCCTCTTCATGCTACGCACTCCGTAGCCCAGCGCCCGCAGCGCAACCCTCCTCAAACGGGCGGTTCGGTTGCCGCCGTGGTGGCCTTGCCACGCATCCTGGACATTTTGTCCAGGTTCGCAGTCTCTGCGATGAACCATCTGACCGCGCCGCGCCATACCTAGCCGGCATTGGCTTTGGGCCTTCGCCTTCGACGGAATTCTCGTCGACCCGGTTGGTAGTGTCGCTACTTCGGTCGTAGCCCTTTTACTTGATGGAGGCCGAGGACCGGAAGAAATTCTGACCGCGACCCGATTGGTAGCGTCGCTACGCCGGTCGTAGCCCTCTTACTTTTGGGAGACGAACGAGGGCCGTCGCGGGAGGCGGCGTTCAGAATCGAAAACGGAGTTCACTGATGGCCAAAAAGAAGAAGACAGCGAAGAAGATTGCCAAGGAGCGGGAGGTGTTGACCGTGCCCAAGGACCAGTCCGGCACGATAGCCAAGGCGCCCACGGGGCACTTTTGCAGCGGCAATAGCAAGTTGGGAGAGGAAATACTGTCGTACGACATCAGCCCAATCATAACCTGTCCGGGCTCCGGAAATGCCCTTTGCCGGCAACTCCGGCCTGATGGAAACGCGGATCCGAAGGAGATTTGCTGGGCGCGAAGAAAGAAGTATCGCGAGCAAGGTAAGAAGGATCGCCTGGATGCCAACTTTCGCTTCACGCAGGGCCCTGACTTCGTCCCTTGGGCGAACAAGACCCTCAGCCGGCGCCGCAAGGTTCTGGCCGTGCGCATTCCCGGCACCGGCGACTTTTACTCCGTGGAATTCGTCAACAAGGTTATGGCCATCGTAAGAGCCAATCCCAAGATGCACTTCTATGGCTACACCAAGTCGTGGGCCATCCCACGGATTTGGGAGGAACTCCAGAGGCTCGGTGCTGAGCCGAACATGGTCCTCTGGCTGAGTTGGGACAGATTGCTGGCGAAGCATCATGGGGCACCGCCGGATCGCAAGTTCCCGTGGTGCTGGCTGGCGGAAACTGACAATGACGTGCCGCCCGTGCCCGTGGCACTCGTTTGGCGCTACGATGGGCATCTCCAGTGGAACAAAAAGCTGCCCTACCTGACGGCTCTTGGCGGTTCCGCCGTTTGCCCGCACGAAGACGGTCGCACGAAGACCACCTGTGCCAAGTGCGGCATCTGTTGGCGTGGAACGGACTTTCGTACCGCCAAGACTGCCAAGCTGCTGGAGGAATCGTCGCACCCAGGCATCCGCAAGGACCAACGTGGGTGCCGGCTGAATGAGCACGGTCAAGAACTTACAAGGACAACTCACGATTTTTTGAAAGGACAGTCAATGATAAACACAGATGTAGCCCACGAGGCGCTGGTCGATGGCCGGCGATTGGGCAAGGCCACAGCGGCAGCGATGCTCAAAGTCGGGGTCGAACTCAAGCAGTTCAAGCAGACCCTCGGTAGCGGCTTCTACGATTTTGCGCGGACCCGTTTGGGGCTTACTCCCGCGATCGCCGACTTTTTCATCCGCTTGTCAGAGACGGCGGGCCTCGACGTGGCCCAGTTCTCCCCGGCCATCGAGATGAAGCTGCCGCGGTTGTTGGACGTGTTCGGCGTGGTAGTTGCGACCTACACGGCTGCCACCGCTGGCGCGCCGATCGTCCTGCGCGAACCGACCACAAATAGCGTGTCGGCCCAGGATCTGGAAATGTCGGAAAACGCGCCGGTCACGAACGACGGCACCCATGCCGGTACTAACGCCGCGGGCACGGGCAACACCACGGCGATCACCAGCGGCACAACGTCTACCGGGAGCAACGACGTGGCCCCGGCCGACGCGCCGGTAATGGTGGTGAGCGACACCGTGGGGGCGGTCGTCGAGGTCGACGATTCCGCCCTGGGCGACGCCGCAGTCCCCGTTGATGGCGCGGGCCAGGTTGCCGTCGCCGCTGAACAGGCGGTGGTCCCGTCGCCGGCGGACCGCGCCGCGCAGCACCGGTTCATTGCCGAGCGCAGCGTGAGGTTGTTAATGCAAGTGAACCGCGGCGAACTGTCCGCGGAAGAGGCCATGCAGCGGGCCCAATCGCTGCCAATTACCAAGGGCAAGAAGGTTATCGCCGGTTCCCGCTAGACACGGGGCCGGCGTTTGAAGCAAAGGAAGTGGATTATGGCGACACAGTCGCATGAAGAAGTTCGGAAGACGGCCAAGCTCAAGGCACATCCGTTTGCCAAGAAGGTGCTCGGCACACCGTCGCAGCAGGAAATCAAGGAGTTGGCCGCCGACCTGAAGGAAAATGGGCAAAGCACCCCCATTCACATCCTGCCAGACGGCACGATTCTCGACGGTCTGACCCGCTGGATGGCGGCGCAGGAAGCCGGAATTACGGAATTGCGGGTCATCGTTCACGATCTGGACGAGACGGGGGCCAAAAAGTTCATCTTGGAGGCCAACCTGCTGCGCCATCATTATGACAAGCTGACGTTCGCTCGCGTGTTCCAGGAACTGAAGCTGCTTATGAAGGGCTCAGACGGCAAGGTCCCCAAGAAAGGCGAAGGCGATCTGCGCGACCGCCTGGCCAAGCGATTCAACATCTCTGGCCGCACATTGGACCGCCACGTCAAGATGCTCAAGACCCCGACTGAGGCCCAGACTTTGTACCGCAAGAACATCTTGTCGGACAGCGTGATGGTGGCCTTGGCGGGGCTCACGGCCGAACAGCAGAAGGCGGTCTTGGCCGAGGTTAAGAGGGCCGATGGTGCCAAGGAAAAGAACTTGGCAGCCAAGGTCGCGATCGGCAAGTTCCGCAAGAAGAACAAGGAGAAGCGGGAGAAAGACACGGGGGCCAAGGACAAGGCGGACGCCAAGGCGAGCGGAAACGGCGAAACCGGCGTCAATGGGCAGAAAACCGTGGAGTCCGAAACCACCGCCTCGGGCGACGGCGATGACGCATCCGGCACGCCGGCTGAGTTGCCAGGGGATGACGTTGATGAGGGCGCTGACAACGGACAGGCTGAGGATTCCAGCACAGGCAAGGCAGGCCAGTCCGAAACCACAAAGGCCAGGACCGACGCGAGCGATACCGTCGAGGTCACCGTTCCTGCGGAAGACACCCAGGAGGGCGCTTCGATCGGCACCTACCGCAAGGTGTTGGAAGTGTATCCCGGCGAGTTCGAGGGGCTCGTGGACAGCATCGACGAAATCATCGGCAAGGTCATGGACGCGGATGCCACCGTGGTGGCCTTGCAGCGCATCGTTGACAACGCCCTGACGCTCATCGAGGCCGAGAAGGCCAAAGCAGCGGCACTGGCCGGAACGCCGGCGTAGATCATAAGGGACAGCCGTAGCCGGACAATTTGTCCGGCTACGGCACCCTTCTGCAAGAAACATTCGATGTTGGAGACATGACGTTGAAAGCAAAAGACGAGCTGCGATGGCCTAAGAGCCCAAGTAAGACGCAGCACCCCATTCTCGGATCACGATTGCGTTGGACCGAGAAGAGCAAGCAATACCGGATCGAGCGGTTTCCCGACGACGGCGACCCGGTCTTCATCGTAATGGTCGAGGACGGCGGCGGGTGGTGCGTAATTGCCCACCGCCGAAAACTGAAAACGGCAAAGACGTGCTGTCAGAATCACGTCAAGCACAACGGAAGGAAAACGAAATGAGAGCGTACACATGCTGCCCTGATGCCGGCTGCACCACATACCGGGATACCTTGAGCTTCCTGAAACACTGGAGCATTGAGCCAGCAATCGGGGTGGACGACCACGGCCACTACTTCGAGTTTGACGTGCCGCCGTACTGGCCAAAACGCAAGCTGCGGGCCTTTGCCAAAGCGTTTGGCGACAAGGTGGCGCCCATTCCGCCAGAGGAGAACGAAGTAGTCGAACCAGAGGAAGGCGAGGAGCCAGCCAAGGACGCCTGAGACGAAAGCCAACACCGCGCAGGCTTGACGGCTGGGTTGAGTAGCGCAGCGCCCTCGGCATGAGGGCGCGGATTGTAAGTGCAATTCCGGCGTAACGTCACGAGCAAGACGGCCGGGTTGGACAATGGAGGCTGGGGTCGGGCAAACTGGCCCCAGCCTGTGGTTATCGCACTTAGAACAAAGGATTAGGAAATGACACAAACGAAGAAAACCGGCACCCGCAAGCGGGCGACCGTGAACGCGAATACATCGTCCCACCACAAAGAAGTTCGCGTGCAATGGGACGACCTTGATACCGAGATCGACGAGCAAATCGCCCCGCTGATCCTGGAACTGTGGAAGGCCGGGCTCATGACCCTGATGTCCTGTCAAGACAATCCCGAGGGGTGGGTATGGGTGCAGTTTCCGTTGGTCTTGTTCGCAGAAGCCTTCATGGACCTGATGGAAAAAGAGTCCGGTATCCCGCTTTTCGATCTCCGGCGTCGGTGGAAATACGACATCTACCCGGTCACCCTACCCGAAGCGCTCTTTGACGATTACCCGGAGGCACTGATGCCGAATGGGCCTAGCCTGCGGTTTACTGTCAGCGTTCGTTTTCCGAAGGCAGATTTGCCCACGGTCCTGGAAACGGTGAGGCGGCACAATGCCCAATGTAGTCAGCTTGAGGACACAGGTGAGCGAAAGGACGGCGACGAATGACGACGAAGAAAAAGACTGGCACCCGCGAGTGGGCCGCCGTCAACGTGAACATCATCGCCGGCTGCGAGCACCGCTGCCGGTATTGCTATGCGGCGGAAATGGCCAAGCGGTTTGGCCGCATTGCTGCGCTGGACGAGTGGGGCACGACCTGTTGCGAGTTGCGGCCCACCGAGGTCAACAAGGCGCGGAAGAAGGTCAACGGCCGCATCATGTTTCCCACCAGCCATGACATTACACCGCGGTTCCTGGAGGAATGCGTTACCGTGCTGCGCAAGCTCCTGGCCACCGGCAACGAGGTGCTGATCGTAACCAAGCCGCACTTGGAGTGCGTGGAGCGGTTGTGCCGGGAGTTGGCCGCGTACAAGGAGAAGATCGTCTTCCGCTTCACGATCGGCGCCATGGACGACGCCCTGCTGGCGTTCTGGGAGCCGGGTGCGCCGGCCTTCGCGGAGCGGTTTGCCTCGCTGAAGCACGCCCACGCACAGGGATTCCGCACCAGCGTGAGCGCCGAGCCGATGCTTGACGTGCCGCACGCCGTCGAGATGTACGGAACGCTGGTCCCGTACGTCACCGACACCATCTGGTTCGGCAAGATGAACCAGGTCAGCAAGCGGGTCATTGCGAAGACCGCGGAGGAGAAGGCGGCCGTGCAGCGGATCGAAGATAACCAGACCCATGCCGGGATCATCGCGCTGTACGAGCGGCTGAAGGGCGAACTCAAGGTCGAGTGGAAGGACTCAATCAAGAAGGTCGTCGGGTTGCCAGTCGCTGAATAACCCTTTACCTGAGACTGATAGCGACACCGCGTTCAGTCGATGCGGTGTCGAGACGTGTGTTTCTATTATAACCCCTTTTTACGAGGATCGAGATGACTACCACATTCGTTGAAAACCCAGAGATTGTTAGCCTGCAAAAGCTGTACTGCCCTGTCTGCGGCGAACTGATTTACGCTCCATTCATGAAGGCGGAACCGCCGCCATGCGAGCATGTTCTGTTCCTGTTCATGAGTAATCCGTTTGAGTTCATCTACACAGCACCGGCCTGCAAAGACATCGTGGACAAAGCGATGGAAGCATGCGACCAGTCCACTTACTGGTCGGACGAGGAAATGCAGTTACCCGAAGAAGTGCGGAACGCGATGCCACCCAAGGAGTTCGTGGACCCAGTCGTATTCGCGTTGGAGCAGTTGCGCGTCGGCAAGCCAGGCAGCAGCATCCTCGGCTTCCGAATCAACGTCGAGGTACCAATGGATTCGGAAACCGTTGGGGTTGCGATTGACTTCGATCCGGATGGTTCATGGAAATCTGCCCTCGACGTGCAGGTTCCATAATCGCGACGAACGATGAGGTGCGATCGGGATAACGATTACTGCGGCTGGGGCGAGCCGACCGCCCCAGCTTTTTACGAAACGATTGGCACCGCAACACCAAAGACAAATGAACAATGGGCCTTGCGCCGCATTGCGAAAGATTGTACATTACAAGGAACCTCGTGATGATCACGGGCCTACTTTTGACTTCTTTACTTGCTTTGACCACTTGGCGGCCTTCGGCCGTCCTCTCGGTCTTTTTCCATATCAACCCGCACGGAGGCACTGCGCCTCGGCGGCAACCATGCCGCGCTGCTGACCACCGTCACCGCGGCCAAATCATCGGAGGAACCCATGACACAAATGAGCCTACAAACCGTCTCGCGCCTGCTGGGTGTGCGGCCGCATCGAATCGAGTACGTCCTATCGAACCAAATCGTCGCAGAACCCAAGCTGAGACTCGCGGGGAAGAGAATCTTCAGCGAGGCAGACCTGCGGAGGCTGGCCACCCACTTCAAGGTGAAGTTGCCAGCGGCAGAGGCCGTGGCGGAAGCCGTAGGGGCATAAAAGCAGTAAGGCCGGGCAGCGTTTGCCCGGCCTCACGATCGATCCATTTTCTTAGCCGTCCGGGCGGAAACCGGCGGCAAGCAACACAACAGCATCTAGGAGGTGCTATCTAATGTCCAATGTATCAGAACAGAACGAAGAGCGCAACAGGGCAACTGGGCAGACCGTCTCTACGCCCAGCAATAATGAAACCACGGCCGGCAGCGTGCCGGTGGCGGTCGTCGCCCAGGCGGGTGCCGACGACGATCCCCATGACGCGGCGGCGCAGCCGCCCATCGTGCAGGCACAACTGTTCGCCGTCATCGACGGCCAGCGGCAGGCGGTGGAGTTCATCGACCTGACCGACGAGGCGCGGCGACTGTTATTCAAGCAGCGTTGCCAGCAGGCGGCAACCCCCGCGACACTCCATGCGACCGAGTTCTTCGCATGGCCCGCCGCCGTCCACTACTTATTGCTCAAGCTCGTCAAAGACCTGGGCGACCAGGTGCGTTTGCAAATCGGCGACGACGAGGAGCAGTACGCCGATGTCTTCGATGCCGTCATAGCGGCCTTTCCCACGGCGACCAGCCAGAACAGCCAGATCGAGGCCCAGCGGGCGGCGATCGAGGCGGCGGCGCTGTTCCTCACGGAGAACGCCTGGCCCGCGGCGGCCAACACCATTACGGACAGCCTGACCGAGATCGGCATGCAGAACGTCACGGCGCTGGAAATCTACAACACCATCCGCAGCGTGGCGGGCATCATCATCGATCCGAAAAGGCCAGACCCCGACGACCTCGCTTCGCACTTCCACGGCTGCTTGCAACTGGAAACGCGGACGCCGTCGGGTGAACCGGCCCTGCGCTACTTCCGCGACGACTTCTACGCTTGGAACGGGCAGACCTGGCAGCGCGTGGACGACAAGGAGTTGAAGGCGAGGGTAACACGGCATATCCAGCGGGCGTTCCGCATCGCGATCACCGAAACGCTGATCGGAAACGTGATCGCCAATCTGAAGGGGCAGACGCTGCTGAATGCCGGCCATTTCCAGATTCCGTTCTGGATCGAATCGGAGTCGCCGCTGGTGACGCGCACGCCGCCGCTGGTCGTGTTCCAAAACGGCATTGTCGACATCGACGACGGGATGCCTTACGAGGACGGCTGGGTTCCCCCGCGGCTCTATCCGCACGACCCGCGCTGTTTCTCCACGGTCTCGCTGCCATACGCTTACGATCCGGCGGCAGACTGCCCGCTGTGGGAACAGACCTTGGGGGAAATCTTCCCGCTGGAGTGCGACGACGACAACCGCATCGCCATCTTGCAGGAATTCATGGGGCTGACGCTGTTTCCCAACCAGATGCGGCATGAGAAGTTCCTGATCACGGTCGGGCACGGCGCCAACGGCAAATCAACCATCCTGCGTGTCTGGGAACGCATGCTGGGGCCGCAGAACGTGACCCACGTGCCGCTGGACGCGCTGGGGGCGGAGTTCCGGCTCTTCGAGATGATGGGCAAGTTGGCCAACATCGCCAGCGATATGAAGAGGATGGACAAGATGGAAGAGGGCCGGCTGAAGGAGTTAGTGTCTGGCGAGCCGCTCCAGGTCAACCGCAAGTTTAAGTCGCCGTTGACGATGGTGCCCACGGCGCGGCTGATCTTCGCCTGCAACGAGCTGCCGCCCATCAACGATAGGTCGGACGGCATCTGGCGGCGCATGATCGCCATGCCCTTCAACGTCCAGTTTAAGGAAGCGAAGCGCGATCTGGACCGTTCTGCGCGGCTCATGGCCGAGTTGCCTGGCATTTTCAACTGGGCACTTGCAGGGGCGATTCGGCTCTTTGAGCAGGGTGGCTTTACTCGCTGCCAGGTGTGCGAGCAATGCGCTGGCGAGCACCGCCAACACTCCGACTCGTTCCTGGAGTTCGTGGACGAGATGACGGAGATCGGCGACGGCAAGCACGTCCTGTCCGACGAGTTCTACCAGGCATACGTGCAGTACTGCCAGAACAACGGCCGGAAGGCCAAGGGCAACCCCGAGATCGGCAAGCAGGTCCAGCGGCTGGACGGCGTTACCAGGGCGCGGCAAGCGGGCGGCAACCGCAAGTACGAATACCGCGGGATCGGTCTACGGGCCTGCGCACGGCCGCCGTTCAACCTGGGCAACAGCAGCTACCGGAGGGTCCTGCCCAGCCCACCCAGCGACAACTGAGGTCCCGAGGTGGTTCCTGCCGTCCCGGGCGTCCCAGATCCGTCCCAGGTAAACAGGTCACCTGGGACGTACTTAAATGCTTATAGGATAAGGAGTTACGATCAATCCGTCCCAGCGTCCCAGGTAAATCACAAACTAATGATCTAAGTCTTGAATAACCCTGATAAGGGATAAGAGAGAGAGTATAGAGAGAGAGGGATTAGTTGCCAAAAACCTGGGACGCTGGGACGGATTTGACGTAAACCATTGCTGGCAAACAACTTAAACACGTCCCAGAGGAACTTGTCACCTGGGACGCCTGGGACGACCCAGGACAAACCAATGCGGAGTTCATTTACACAACCATGCCTCATCTCAATCCAGACCTTTATCAGGCTCTCACAGTATCTTTTACCAGCGTCAGCGTCTCAGGTGACAACGAGCTTCGCCAGGTCCTCACCCTACCCGACTGGCAGGATGGTGGGCGGCTGCGCTCGCAGGTGGTGGCCAGCGGGGAGCAATACCGCGTCAACTGCCCATTCTGCGGTGACAGTCGGCAGCGGCTCTATTTCAGCTACCAGTGGGCTGTGCGCGACCCGGACACCGGCAACGACAACCTGCATCTGGTCAAATGCTTCAACGAGAACTGCCTGGCCTCGCGCCAACGCCAACGCGACCTCCTGAATCGCGTATACCCGCTCGGGCGGGAACGTAACGCCGGGCTGGCTCCACCTTCGGCAGTGCCTCCGCCCCAGCCGTTCGTGCCTTCCTTGCCCAACGGCATCCTCGTGCCTGTGGACCGGCTACCGGAAGCGCATGCCGCTAGCGCATACCTGCGGCAGCGGAACTTCGATCCCGCCGCCGTATGGGAGACCTGGCAGGTGCAGTTCTGTGAGCTTTCGGTCGGCGCACAGCCTAACCCGTCGCGGCTGTTGGTCATCCCTATATATACGCTCGAATCGACCACAGTGACCCGCTTGGCAGGATGGCAGGCCCGCTATGTGGGTGATTGCCCTGACAGCGTGCCCAAATACCTGTCGTGCAAGGGCATGAAGAAAGCGCAGCTCTTGTACGGGCTGCCGGAAGCGCGTAGCGCCGCAGGCCCCGTGGTAATCGTCGAGGGCCCGACCGACGTGTGGCGGCTTGGTCCAGGAGCCGTGGCGCTCTTCGGCAAAGATATGTCACTGCACCAGCAGCAGTTGCTCGACCAGTACCTGCCCGGCAGGACCGTGGTTGTCATGCTGGACCGCGACGCGCAGGACAACGCGGCCGACCTTTGCAGCACGCTGCTTAACCGCGGGCGCGTGGCGGTACTGGCAGGGCTGCCTGATGGCCGCGACGATGTTGGTGATTGTGGGACGGAAGAGGCGTGGCAGCAGGTCGAGGCAGCTTTGGAGCGGCTTCGGTAGGCGGTTGGCAGGCCATCCTGGCAATGGTCCAGGCGGGAACGCGC
>CAZTPX010000047.1:0-63657 GCA_964615095.1 uncultured Planctomycetaceae bacterium
ACTGCTTCTCGGAAGGTGACATGACGACGCCCTTCGGCGGCTACAAGGAGTCGGGCTTCGCGGGACGAGACAAGTCCGTTTACGGCCACGAACAATACACGGAACTCAAGACAATCTGGATTCAACTCTAGTTGCGGAGATCGACGATGACCGTTCAAATTCCTAGTATCTTCAACGATGTTATCGGTCCGGTCATGCGGGGACCTTCGAGTTCCCATTGCGCAGCCGCTTTGCGGATAGGCAAGTTGGCGCGCGACCTGATGGAGGCGGACTTCAGCGAGGTCCTGATCGAGTTCGACCGAGCCGGTTCCCTGCCGACAACGCATGAAACGCAGGGCTCGGACATGGGGCTGTTCGGTGGATTGCTGGGCTGGGACGCCGCGGACGACCGACTGCCGGACTCGCCGCGGGCATTGCGCGAGTCCGGTGTCTGCGTCCGGATCGAAACCGTGGATACGAGAGATCCGCATCCTAGCACTTACCGCCTTATACTATCCAATGCCCGGGAGAGACGTTCGCCGATCGCCGTCTCGACCGGCGGAGGCATGGTGGAGGTCATCGCGGTGGACGGGTTCCAGGTGTTGATCTGCGGCGACTCGTTCGAGACGTTGCTTTGGTTGGACAGCGGCGGGGCTGAAATTGCGCAGAAGCTTGCCGCGCAGATAGATGCGGACGAGATCCTTCTTCATGAAGCCGGCGACCGACAACTGGTCGACGTGAAAGCATCCCGCTTCGTCGCCGCGGCGGAACTTGCAGGGCTGTCCGGGGTACGCGCGGTGCGCCGACTCTCGCCGGTATTACCAGTTCTTTCCCGCTGCGGCATGAGCGTGCCATTCACGACGTGCGAGCACATGCTACAACGCGACGGCGGGCGAAACGTGCCGTTGTGGAAGCTGGCAGTCGAGTACGAGATGGCGCGCGGGGGCCTGACGGAGCCGGAGGTGCTGGGCCGGATGGTGGACATCGTGCGTGTCCTGCGACGGTCGATCGGGCAGGGGCTTGCCGGCACACAGTACGACGACCGCGTTCTCGGATATCAGTGCGGACGATTCGAGGAGTGTATGAAAGGCGGTCGGCTGCTAGACGTTGGGGCACTGAATCGTATCGTCCTCTACGTGTCGGCGTTGATGGAGGTGAAGTCCTCGATGGGCGTCATCGTGGCCGCGCCTACGGCGGGCGCCTGCGCGGCACTGCCCAGCGCGGTGATCGCGATGGCGGAGAGCTTGAAGCAGGACGAAGAGATGATGGCCAAGGCGCTGTTGGCAAGCGGATTGATTGGAGTGTTTATTGCCACGCGGTGGACTTTTGCCGCCGAGGCAGGCGGCTGCCAGGCGGAAGGCGGATCGGCTTCCAGCATGGCCGCGGCGGCGCTGGTGACGCTGGCCGGCGGCACGCTCGCCGAATCCGTGGCTGCCGCGTCCATGGCGCTGCAGAACATGATCGGCCTGATCTGCGATCCGGTTGCCAATCGCGTGGAAGTGCCCTGCCTGGGCAAGAACGTCATGGCGGCGAGCAATGCGCTGGCCTGCGCGAACATGGCCTTGGCTGGATACGATCCAGTCATTCCTCTCGACGAGGTGATCGAAACGGCGAGGCGCGTTGCCGGTCAGATGCCGCGCGAACTGCGATGCACGGCCTTGGGCGGGCTATCGATCACCGCGACGTCTCTCACGCTTGAGAAGAAGCTCCAACAGCGCAGGCCGGCGTGCAGCGACTGCACTCGGACTACGATACCAGGGACTCCGCAATGAGCAGAGTTGGAGATCGCCCAGCGATATATGGACGAAGGCGGGCACCGTTGGAATTCCGGACAATTCGCGTGGAAGGCGGAAACGGAACTGGGGGAGATCAATGCCTACTTGCCGGAGGCAAGTCGCTTGCTCGTGCGGATCGGCGAAGCGTGGGATACGGCCGAGCGCGATCGAGTCTTGGGCGAGCTGTTTCCCAAGATGCCGAAAGGCTCGATCGATTACAAGGTCATGCAGACGACAAGCAATGCTTGCAGCTAGGCGGACGCAAGTGTCGGGGCTAAACGGCGCCAGCGTGGAACGGGCATCCCGTCCGTGTCATATTCCACGGGCTGGAAGTCCGTGCGACGTGCCTTGCCACACGCGCGGACGGGCAACTTGCAAAGCGCACGCACGTATGCTTCAATGGTTCTCGTACGGTTCCCCAAAGCTCCTGGAAAAAGGCTGATTCTATGAACGCGATGCGAATTTCTCTGGCGACTTTCTGCTGCCTAGCGGCGTGGATGCAGGCGTTGCTTGCGGTGCAGGCCGCGGCGGCGGAAAAACCTGCCCCGATGGTCAAGATCGACGACACAAAGTTCAATGACTGGCTTGCACGCTGGCAGAAGAATATCGTCGGCGACGCCCGCAACCGCTACTGCGACAAGGACATGGGTGAGGACATCGCCTGGCGGATCACGCCTTTCACCGACGGTTTCTACTATGGCTATGTGGCCACCCACGATCCCAAGTGGGCTGATATGCTCATCGACTGGACCGACTCCTGGGTCAAGCGGGCGGTTAAGGAGCCAGACGGTTATCTGGGCTGGCCCAGCCCCGCCGCGGCCGGAACCAAGGTCGACAACCTCGACGACTTCACCGCCGACAGCATGCTGGGCGAGACGATGGCCACCCGCGCAGCCGTGCTCCTGGCCGCCGAGATCCGCAAGACGCCCAGCATGAAGGCCAAGTATGCCGCCAAGGCGGAAAGCTACATCCGGCTCTCCGAGCAGATCTATAAGAAATGGGAAGAGCGCGGCGGCTGGCGGGCCACCGCGGGCGGCGGAGAAATCAGCGTCGTGCTGCCCTTTGGCATCGACGGCAAGAGCGGCAAGTGGACCGCCGGCTACGCCACGCGCAACGCCCCGGGCAACGGCTTCTCGCACCCGGAGAACAAGGCAAATCTCGTCGCCCGCTGGCTGCTGGCCATGTCCGACGCCACCGGCAAGCCGGTCTACAAGCAGCGTGCAGAACGCTGGTTCAAGCTCATGAAATCGCGGATGAAGCTCAAGGCCGACGGCACGTACCAGATTTGGAACTACTGGCAGCCGGCCGGCCCCTGGGATTTCAAGCCTGGCGGCGCGACTAAGCACTGGGTGGGCGTGCATCCCAACCCGGGCTATTACCAGATCGACGTCGCCGCCATCGCTGATGCTTACGAGCATGGGCTGGTATTTTCGCGTGAGGACATCGATCGCCTTGTCGCCACCGGCCTGGCCGAGAAACGCTACTGGGACGGGTTGGTGCCCTACAGCGCACAGATCCAAGCGAAGTTCGAGGCGGGGACAAAGCCGGAAGGCTGGGGCGGGCTTAGCGCGGCGCCCTACTACCTCATGCTCCAGGCACGGCTGCGCAATCGAACCGAATGAACGCGGTGGACACTCGGACCTGAAATGAGGAGACAACAAATGCATACCGTCCCACAACTCGCCAACAACTTCCCGCGAAAGATGTTCAGCCTCGAACTTGCCGGCTGGATTCTAGCCATACTCGTATGGCACATGGCTGGTGGAGCGGCATATTCCGCGGTAAGCGTCGCTCCGGCCCCGGCAGGCGAGGAACTCTCCAGCCGCTATAGCGTCAAGGTCGATGATCAGGCAGCGCCGGTCTACGTGGCCAAGGTGGGGCCCGCCGATCCGGCACGGCGCTGGAAGGCGATGGACGACAAGATCCACTCGGCCGAGTACTTCGATACGGCGGCCTTCGCATCGTTCGACATGACCGCGCCCGTCGAGGTGACCGTGACCTGCGCGGAGCCGATTGCCGCGGCCAAAATCCTGCCGAGTGCGCTGAAGATCACGCCGTCAATCGCCGGCAAAAGCCTGACGTTCGCCCTGCGGGAGCCGCGGCCAGTGACGATCGAAATCAACGGCAACTGGGTCGGAGCGCTGCATGTGTTCGCCAATCCAGCCGAGGCGGCCGCACCCCGGCCGGACGACCCGAACGTGATCTACTTCGGTCCCGGCGTCCATCGCACGCGTGGATTAGTGGTCGGCGACAACAAGACGATCTATCTGGCGGCCGGGGCGGTGGTGAAAGGCACGGCCGAGGGACACGGCCCGGTGATCTCGCTGGTGGGCAAGAACATCACGCTCCGCGGCCGCGGCATTCTCGATGGCGGACTCTGCCCCACGCATTCCCGCAATCTCCTCTTCGTACGCGGCCAAGACATCGCCGTCGAGGGCGTTGTCCTTCGCGATTCGAGCACATGGACGGTGCCCATCCGGCAGTCCGATCGCGTGACGGTGCGAAACGTGAAGCTGCTGGGATATCGGGCGAACTCCGACGGCATCGACATTTGCAACAGCCGCGACGTGCGCGTCGAGGGCTGTTTCATCCGCACGTTGGACGACTTGATCGTGGTGAAGACCGACAAGGGACAGGGCCAGGCCCGCCGCATCGTGGCCAAGGATTGCGTCCTGTGGAACGAGGTGGCGCACGCCTTGAGCGTCGGGGCCGAATTGCGGGAGAACGTCGACGACGTGCTCTTCACCAATTGCGACGTGATCCACGACAAGGGACGGGAGTGGACGCTGCGCGTTTTCCATTGCGATTCCGCCCGGATTAGCAACGTCCGTTTCGAGAACCTCCGCATCGAGGAATCGCCACGGCTGATTTCCGTATGGATCGGGGCATTCGTCTGGACGCGCGACAAGGAGCGAGGACACATCCAGAACGTGACTTTCAAGGATATTCGCGCGACGGCCGCGCGGCTGCGAGTGGAACTCGAGGGCTTCGACGAGGGACACGCCGTCGAGGGTGTGCGGTTCCAGGATGTCGTGGTCAACAGCAAGCCCCTGCAGCCGGCGGATGTCAAAGCTAATACGTTCGTGCGAGACGTCAGCGTCCGGCCGTAGTCGATGCCGTCCCGGCAAACCGGCGAAATCCTGTGCGACACTACGTTGAATGTCTTGCCGGCTCATGTTATATTGCCCATTCATTCCTGATGATCGTCCGTCTCCTGCCATGCTCCACAAGGATCAACGCCATGAGCATCAACCCCTACGAATCACCCAAGGCCGATTTGGGTTTGGTGTCTTCCCCTGCCGTCGGGCAACTGCCTATCCGCATCGAGGGCCACGACATTGTGGTCCCGTCGGGAACGGTCCTACCGCCGCGCTGTGTAAAGACGAACGAGCCCGTCCCAGAGGAAGAGATGGTCCATAAGCGATTCACCTGGGCGCCGCCCTGGGTAGTGGCGATGATCCTGATCAACATCCTGGTTTTGATTCTGGCGTATTACTTGGCGCGCAAGAAATGCGACGTGACTTACGCCCTGCACGCCGACGTGCGGCGCAAGTACCGCATGCGGATCGTTTACAAATCGCTTATCACTCTCGCCTTGTTTTTCTGCATTCCCGTGGTGGCGGCGCTGAACGGCGACGTAGCTATCGTTGTCGCTGTGATCGCTTTCTTCGTGGCAGTGATAGTCCTCGTGGTGGGAAATTCGCCGCTTAAGGTAACTGCGCATAAGGATGGCATGTTCTGGATTCGCGGCTGCTCGGAGGTTTTTCTCGACAGCCTGGCCGAGGAAAACATGTCCCGCGGCCAGTTGCAGGACGGCTGGCAGTAATATGTGGCGGTATCCGGCCAAGGCCGCGTGCAGGATGATCTTCAACACTTTGCAAAGGGGTATCCAATGAAATCGGTGCAAGTTCTCTCTCGTGTAGGCGTGGCCCTGGCGGGAATCCTGCTGGCGATCGAACCGGCGGCGGCTGCAAGCCTGAAACTGTTGCTGCCCTTGGGGCGCACGGCCTATCAGACCAACGAACAAATCGACGTATGCGTGGTCCGGAGCGATGTCCAAGCGCTGCCCGCGGCCGACCTCGCAGTGACGCTCTCCGGCGCCGATGGCAGCCGCGCATCGCTCGTCTTCCCGCTCGGTCCCGTGGCCGCCGGCGTAAGGGGCGCGACAGCCACGGAGCATCTGCACCTCAACGGCTGGCTGCTGCGTCCCGGGCATTACGTCCTTGCGGCGACTGCCCACGCAGCGACTACCTCGGCGGAATTGGACATCTTTAGCCACGTGCGCCGCAGCAGCTTCAAAAATATCGACTGGGGCTGCCGCGTACAGGGGCCGGAAATGGCCGTGCTGGGCGAAGACAGCATGGGCTTCAATTTGCTCTATGGCGACTATCGGCAGCAGGCCAATACGGCCAATGCCCAGGCCACGCTCCGTGGCGGCGCGGATTATATGCAGTGCTGCACCATGTCCGGCGGCCACCAGATGGACCTCCGCGCGGAGTGCGACTGGTCCGATCCGCAGGTCCTCAAGGGCGGCACGGCCCGCGCGGCGCAGCAGGCCTTCTTCGACCGCACCAAGCCCAACGTCCTGGGCGTACACTTCTACGACGAACCGGGCCTGACCTGGGAGAGAGGCTCGGCGCATACCGTATCGGCCCAGCTTCGCGCCTACCAGAGCGCGTTCGGGGCCGATCGCATCCCGCACAGGGCCGTCAAGCCGGGCGATGCCGCAGCGGAGGCCCGCTGGCAGCAGTGGGGCCGTTGGAAGACCTCGTTCCTGGAAGCCGCCTGGAAAGACGCCCGTTTCGGCGTCGGGCAGGTTCGGCCGGACCTGATCTCCGCCACGCAGTCGCAATACGCCTGGAACGCCTATGCCGACGGCTACTACTTCAACGCCGCCCGCAGCCTGCCGGTCTTGAGCGGGCACGGAGGCTACGACGACGGGCCGGGCAGTTACTTCTATCCGCCGTACCACCACGAGTTTGGCCGCATGCGCCAGCTCAACAAGCCCAACTGGTACTTGCCCGACTGGGGCAACACGGCCCACGACGAGTTGTACCGCCTGGAACAGTACCTGTGCTTCATGAACAACCTGCAAGGACTGGCGAAGTCGCCCGATCCGGTGATGAACAACCCCTATAGCGCCGCCTCATCGCCCAGCGTGCTGGAAACGAACAAGTTGGGGCTGCGGCTGGGGACGATCTTCAATACGATGCCGCCCACGCGCGACGCGGTGGCCGTGCTCTATCCCTTGTCGCAATGCCTGGATGCCGAGATCAAGTCCGGCATGAAGGACGATTACCTGGGCGGCGGATTGACTCGCGGGCGGTTGCTGTCGGTTTATTTCGCGGGCAAAATGGCCCGCATCCCGCTGACGCCGGTCGTGGAAGAGGATGTGCTGGACGGCTCCGTGGCGGCCGACTACAAGGCGATCGTGCTGACGAACGTCAATTATCTCGAACCCAAGGTCGTCGCCGTGCTGGAGAACTACGCGGCCAAGGGCGGGCTGGTGCTCATGACCGACGACTGCCAGACGCGGATCAAGGGTGCCAAGCACGTTGGCGCCGCCGCCCTCGACCTGACCGGCGAGATCGAACGGGTCTGGGCTGCCGGCCAGCAGCAGAAATCGATGCAGATGCGGGCGGCCGGGCTGTTTTTCAGGGCCACGCGCCCGCTGGCGGCCGCGCTGCAAGCGAAATTGATCGAGGCCGGCATTCGGCCCATTGCCCAATGCGACAACGAAGAGGTGGTGATTTCGCGGCAGGCGCAGGGCGACATTGAATACTGCTTCGCCGTCAACGCCAGTTGGGACCAGCAGGAAGGCACCTGGCTCTCCATCAAGCCGGCCGCGGCCACGCTGGGCCTCGCTGCCGACGGCCGGCCCGTCTACGATGCCGTGCGCGGCGGCCCGGTAGTCGAGTTCAAGGACAAGCCCGTCGGCTCGTTCCGCTTCGGCGCGGGCGAGATGCGGGTCTTCGCGCGGACGGCGCGGCCCATTGGCGGCGTGCAGGTGCAGACGCCGCTTGTCTCCAAAGACTTCACGCTCGACGCGGCCCCCATCAGTGTCGCGATCGACGCCACGCTGGTGGATGTGGCCAACGTGAAACTCGCCGGCGCGGCGCCCCTGCAGATCCGCGTCGTCGATCCGCTGGGCAGCCTGCGCTATGACCTGTATCGGGCTACCGATATGGGCGCGCTGCGGCTCTCGTTGCCCTTGGCGGCCAACGATCCGGCGGGTACCTGGACCGTCAGCGTCAAGGAACTGCTGGACAATCATGCCCGCTCGGCGACATTCGTTTATAAGCCGGCGGGCCAGTGCGGGTTATTGGCCGGCGCGACGCCGCGGGCGGTCTTCTTCGGCAACGACCGCGAGAACGTCTTCCGCTTCATCCGCACGCACCAGGATGTGACGATCGTCAAAGGTACGAGCGCGTTTTGTGGACCCGCTGCCGAGCGGCTGGCGGCGACTTTGAAGCCCTGGGGCGTGCGGGCGACGATTGTCACTGCCGCGGAAGTGAACAAGCCGCGCACGCTCACGGCCGAAGAGGCGAAGACGTGGGTCGGTCTGGAGTTCGGCCGCGCCGACGCGGGAGCAAGCAACCACCCGCAGAAGGTGGGTTTCATGCTCACGGCCCCGGCCATCCTCGTGGGCAACCCGGCCGATAATCCGCTGATTGAATTCGTGCGCGCTACGGGCTTCTTGCCCTATGCGCCGACGGCGGATTTCCCGGGCCGGGGACGCGGTTATTTGGCCTGGCAGCGCGACGCACTCGGCTTGCAGCAGGAGTCGATCACTCTCGTGGCCGACGACGCGCAGGGCATGTCCGAGGCAGTGGGCTCGCTTTTTGAGGCGGCGGCCGGCATCGACCCGCTGACGCGTTGGACAATGCCCGCGGTCAGCGACGTTGTCACCGCCGCAAAGAACCTGCAGGCGCCGGAGGCGGCGGTCCGCTGGCAGGTCGCCCTGCCGGACCGCGTGCTGACATTGGCCGTGACTGCGCAGGAGCAGATCGCGGCCGTCTCGCTCGACGGATCCGCCACGCTGATCCGCGGCGGAAAGCTGCTCTCGCAGCGCGTCGTTAGCCCGACCGAGATCATGGCGGCAAAGAAGGCGGTTACCGTCAAACCCACGGTGCCCGCAGCCTTGGCCAAGAAGCTCCTGGCCGACCGGGTGCCGAAGTTCGTTGCAACTCACGAGGGCGCGACCGCCGTGGCCTACTGGGGCGGCACATTGCAGGTCTTCGATGCCGGCGGGGCATTGCGGACTCAGCAACTCCAACCGCAAGACATCACCGCGCTGGCATGGGCGGGCACGACAATTATCGTGGGGCAGTCGGACGGTTGCGTGGTGGCCCTCAAGGAATCGGCTGGCGAGCCGGAACACTAGTGTAGTGTCTCACGCAATAGTTATTTTCTCTACACCGGTCAGGCACGGGTCAAGCAGGGACGCGTCCTGATGACCTTCCTTTGGGCTGGACGTGGAAAAATAGCGTCCGAGCGAGATTTCCTATAGCGCCGACGCGGCCCTTCATTGCGCGCCGAAGTTTGCATCACGTTGGATGACGAACTTCCTCTCCTTAATGCGCGGAGTTTGCAACACCGGGGCCGAACCACACGCGTCCTTAGTCACTCTGACACGGGGATTTCTACGAATTGGTGCGTCGATCCCTTTGCCGGCGCGCCGAGGCTGTATGCATTTTTTGCAACAAAGTGTTGCACTTGTTTCGTTGCCCCAAATGGGTGAGTTCAAAAATTCCGCAGGCCGGCCGGCCCAGCGGGTTTTCCAAAAATTGCGATAGGGCACTTGTGTCCAGTTTCAAAAGCTGGTTTGGCAGCCCGGAGGCCATGAATCTCGTGGTCGCCGATGACTTTTCTGGGCCGCGAAGGCTGACTGTGGAAGAGGCGACGGCCCTCGTTCGTCTGCGCAGCAAACGCCGTGAGCGCCAGGCGCTCCTCGACGGCATTGGGTCGGAAAGCATGCCGCCATGGCCAGCCTCGTGAGGATCTTCCATGCTGCGCTATGCCCCGGCCACCCCGCTCATTTCTTCCGAACGCTGTACGAAGAAGCGGCCGATCGTCAGGCGGAAGATCCAGGGGATCTTCCGGGAAAAGCCATCGAGCTTCGCGCTAGTCTCCCTTCCACCAGCGATCGCCGCGTACAACTGCCAAAGCAGTATCGCCGTCGGACACCTCCGGGTCTGGTTTGTGGGAGCCAAACACGACCGCCGTGCCCGCGTCCTGTGGCAACAACGTGCCTGGGCCGGTGGCACAGCCGAAAAAAGACAGGACAGCTATTACGACACAACCGAGAGAAAAGCGATGGACATATGTCATCCGATTCATCCTTGGGGCCAATCCGTGCCCTAGAATAGTTCCAATTGTCTGTAATTGGTGTAGCCACGCGACCTGGTAGACGAGGCAATCTAGGTCGAGGTTATCGTGAGGGAATCCACCAGTATATATCGGCTCAGCAAAGCCGCTTCAACATGATTTAGCGATGCCAGTAGTCAATCCTGGGAGTCAAAAGAAGATGGGCAAAATGTGAATTCGGGTCGCACTTGGCATGGGTTGCCAAACACTCCAGACCAGATTGAAGAGAATGGTGCAAGTGGGTGCGCCGTCGTGCTTACTGCTACTGGACCTGTTTGCCTTCCACCTCCGCCAGCACATAAGGCCCCTTGGGAATCGCGGCGATCCGAGCCGCCGGCCCGTGCCGCTCGAGGGCGGCGGCCACGGCCGCCTCGACACTGGGAGCCGTGTCGACGAATAATCGCCGCAGCCGATCGGCGGCAATGCCACCGCTGACCATGCAGATCGCGGCATGCCGATAGACGCGAATGAATTCCTCCAACTGCCACTGGTCCGGCCGGAAGTAGTCGCCGCAGACTATCCGCTCCATGAAGCGATCCAGCGACGGGTGGTCCTCGTAAAGCTGCTGGAAGTCACGGCTGCCGATGCCCTCGCTCAAGGCTGCGGCAAGGATGATCGTGCCGCCCGGTTTGACGATCGACATGGCCGCCACCATGCCCTTGACCGACTGGTAAAAGGTCGCGTCCAGCGGCCAGCCGGCCGAGCTGGTGACGACGATGTCGACGGGTGCCGGAACGGTGTCGGTGACTACGCGGCGGGCTGCGGCCACGCCCTGTTGAAAAGCCGCTTCCATGTCGCCGGCCACGACGGAGAGCACGCGGCGATGGTCGTCGATTACCACGTTGACGATGAAGTCGCAGCCGGCCATGCGGGCGATACACGTGTTTTCTTCGTGTACCGGATTTCCCAGCAAGCAGCCGGCCCGGGCATTGGCGTGTTCCAGAAATGCCGGGCTGTGCCAGACGCGTATCGTTTCCAGGGCGGCCAGCCCGGGGCAGATGAGTTTCCGCCCACCGGAGAAGCCGGCCATGAAATGCGGCTCGATCAGGCCGATGGCGATCTTGAGATCGGCCTTGACGAAACGCGAATCGATCCATGCCGGTACGCCGCGGGGCGTCGTACCCAGGCAGGTGTGGGCCGCCAGATCGTGCCCGTCGTGATCGGCGACCGCATACCGCCGGGCGATCGCGGGGCCGAGGATCTCGATCTTCTCCTCCGCCGTGCTCGGCCGGTGCAGCCCCGTGGCGACGAGGATCAAGATTCGTCCGGGGGCGATGCCGCCGGCCTCCAGGACTTCCAGCAGCGGTTCGAGGATCAGCCGGTTGGGCACGGGACGGGTGATGTCGCAGACGGCGATGCAGACGGTTTGCCGCCCCCGCGCGAGTTCGGCCAAGGGCGGCGCGCCGCAGGGGCCGGCCAGAGCCTGCCGCACCGCCGCGGACGCGTCCTCGATGGGTTCGACGGGCTGATAGCCGAGGCACTTCACGAGGCGGTGGTCCGGCAGTTCGACGTCCAAACCGGTCCGGCCATATTCAAGACGCACGCGCATGACACAATTCCTTGGGGGCAACTTGGTCCACGCAATCCAGTTTAGCGGATTTTGGCGGGAAAATCGAGACGTTCCGGGAACGGCGGGGCACCCGCTTGCCGGTCGGCGCCGTTCCATGCGTCTTCTTTCGGAACGGCACGGAGGTCGTTTTCTACAAAACCTTAATTCTCCTCTCAAGCTAGAACTATCCTAGGATGGTCCCAAGATCTCCCCCCTTTTCCACATGCGGCCAAATCTCCATCGTTTTCGCCCAGATTCGACGAGAACGAGTGTGACGGGGGAAGGGACAAGAAATGCGGAGAAAGGCTGAAAACCCGCGAAAACACGGGGCGTCTTCTTGCTCCCAGGTTTCCCTGACGTATGGTCATAATGAGAGAACTCGTGCGAACGACGACTCGGAGCGACAGATACGACTCCACACAGGATAATGCCATGCATGCGAAGGGTGGCCCCGCTCCATCGGGATGGAAAATGCCGTCCCCTGTCAACCGTCGTCTGCGTAGTTCGTAAAGGCATATCCATGAGAAAGCTCACGTCGGCCATTTGGTCGTTTCTGGCTGCGGAAGACGGTCCTACCGCCGTCGAATATGCGATCATGCTGAGCCTGGTCCTGTTGGTCTGCATTGCGGCAATTGCGACCGTTGGGACACAGACCAATAGCCTGTTTCAGAAGGCCGCCAGTTCGCTCCCCTGATGCCTGTACGTATCCGGCACACTCCGTGTGCCGTTGCGCGTCGGCACACGGAGTGTGCCGGACACATGGAAACGCCGACACCTTACGGTGCCCCGTCAAGAAACTCTTTCAGCCGGTCGTAATAGGGCGGCGAGCGCGAGTCGTTGTGGTCGGCCCCGTCGACCAGCAGGAAGCGTTTCGGCTCGTTGGCCGCGTCGAACAACCGCTTGGCGAATTTCAGCGGCACGATCGAATCGCGATCGCCGTGACTCTGATAAAAGGGACCGTGATAGGAACGGATCTTGGCCGCCGAATCGAATTGTGTCCGCATCAAGAGCCGCACCGGCGCCCAGGGATAGTGAAAGGCGGCCACATCCGGCATGGAACTGAAGGTGTTCTCCAAGATCAGCGCCCGGGCGCCGTCGGCCGCCAGGTCCACCGCCACGGCCCCGCCCAGCGACTCGCCCATGAGCACGATGCGGCTCTCGTCCACGCCGGCCTTTTGCGCTAGCCACGTGCGGGCCGCGCGGGCATCGGCCAAAACGCCGGCTTCGTCCGGTTTGCCTTCGCTCTTGCCGTAACCGCGGTAGTCGAAAACCAGGATCGCGGCGCCCACGCGGTCGTGCAGCGCGCGGATGACGTGGTCGCGATGCGTGACGTTGCCCGCGTTGCCGTGGCAGAAGAGGATCACCGCGCGGGGCCGCTCGTGCGGAACGTACCAACCGTGGATCTGCGTGCTATCGGCCGCCGTAAACGAGGCGTCTTCCCAGGTGATTCCCCACGGCTCCCAATTGCCCTCGGGATACTTCGTGGGGAAGAAGATCAGCGAATTCTCGAAAACCATCATTACCAGGAGCACAACCAAGTAGGCGATCAGGAAGGCGCGGAGGCCGCGCCACGCTAAATTGTAGCAGATCTGGCCAGCGGTCCGCGGCGCGGTTGTGTTGCCCATGGGATATAAGCAAAAAACAAGGGACGGCGGTTCGAGCCGCCGTCCCCATAGTTCATCACGTCGCAGGAGCGATCTGCAACATGTCTCCTCTCCCTCCAGGAGAGGGGAGACTTCTCGGATAGTGTCTTACTTCCTATGGAAGCGGTAGGCCGGGTTACCGATATCGAAATCGGCATCGGTCAAACCGACATTCAGCCGCATGTTGAGATACGTATAGGCCTCGATCAGTTCCGGCTTGGCGCCCTCGACTTTCGGCCAGTCATAGGCCTCGTAGCGGACGGGGACGTTCAAGTTGTCGTCGACGAAGATCCGCGCCAGGTGGAAGAGGAAGTTCTTGCGTGGCACGGGGTGCATGACCTGCGCACAGGTGCAAACGCGATCGTTGATCTTCGCGCCCTTGAAGTACTTCACTTCGCATTCGCCGTACTTCACGTCCTCGGCGGCCACCTCGGCCAATCGCCTGGTGAGATTGAGGATGCCGATTTGCGTGAGCGGGTAGCGCTGGCCAGCCATGGCCATGTTGCCATCGGGATCCAAGGAGACCGTGCCGAACATCTTTTCCTTGATGCCCGTGCCATGCGCCCACATCTTGCCGCTATTGGCGCCTTCGATGTACATGCACTCTTGGCCCCTGAGGCTGGCGGGGCCAAGGAAGTTCAAATAGACGCTGAACGGCTTGTGGCGGACCTTGATGCCGACGTACTGATCTTCGCCCAGCGTGTTGCCGATCCGCTCGGTCTTGATCAACGTGGCCGTATAGTCTTGGATTTTCTCGATGCCCGACAGCCCTTCCCGTGCCCAACGCAGGGCGGGCATGAGGGGATGCTCATTCGCAGCGCCCTCGCGCAACAGCGAGGGGGTCGTAACAGCACCCGACTGAGGGGTCTGCTGGGGTTGGCCGGCAGGAACCTGGGCACTTGCGATTTGTATCAGGGCAAAACAGGCGAGAGAGGCTGCCACACAACCCCGCTTATTCCAATCATTCAACAACATTGAGAAAACCCTCCTTGGTCATTCGCTCGCCAGAAATTCCAGCGCCAGCGCAACTTGGTTCGCCGCGGCGGCCTTGAGAACCGGTTCGCCTGCGCGCGCCCCTTATCGACCTTATCGCATCTTCCGGGCAACAGAATTACAATGTTTTGATCGAAGAGCGCCAGTTCTCGGCAATCTCCGTCTCACGCGGCTAACTGCACCAGAATGCGCGGAAGAGTTTATCACGAAACTTCAGAAATAGGGAGCCCAATTTGTGAAAGAACCAGAATTCGACCTCACACGGGTGGTTACAGCGCCATTCGACGAAAACACCTACCTGTTATGGAAGAAAGGCCGTGAAGACTGCCTGGTGATCGACCCCGGATTCGGCCCGGAGCAAATTATCGCACTGCTCGACGAGCGGAAAATCGTGCCGGCTGCCATTCTCAACACTCACGGCCATAGCGACCACATCGCCGGCAATGCGGCCCTGAAACAGCGGTGGCCCGATTGCCCCTTGATCATCGGGCAGGCAGACGCGGCAAAACTTACCGACGCCCAATTAAATCTCTCCGCCCGCTTCGGCCGCGCAATCACCAGCCCTGCCGCCGACAGGACCGTGCGGACCGGCGATCGTGTCTCGGCCGCCGGCTTCGATCTGGAGGTTTACGAAATACCAGGCCATTCGGTGGGGCACGTGATATTTATTTGGAAGGGCGTTACCCCCTATTTGGCGTTTGTCGGCGACGTGATTTTTCTGGGCAGCGTAGGGCGCACCGACTTTTACGACGGCGATTTCGACCAGTTGGCCAGCGGCATCCGCACAACGATATTCGCGCTGCCCGAAGACACGATTTTGTTGCCCGGCCACGGAGCGAAAACCACGGTGGGCGCGGAGAGAATCTCCAACCCGTTTGTAGGGGAGTAGCGTCCCTACTCGATTCGGCCGCCAACCGAAATGGTCACCTGGAACTGCTGGATCTTGCCGTCGGAGATCGCTCCCCGCTGCTCGATGACTTCAAACCAGGTGGGGTTCTTGATGATCTCGGCGGCCTTGGCCACAGCCACGGCTATCGCGTCGCTGAGCGACTTGGTGGAAGTTCCGACCAGTTGAACCTTCTGATACGTGGCGTCTGCCATCGAGGAAATCCTTCTTAGTAGAGTGTGGGTGTGAGTGCTCGCGGCTATTTTAGCAGAGACATCTCGCCTGGCAAGCACCCTCCAAGAAACGACGCGGGCGGCAAGTTATCGCTGCCGCCCGCGTGTCTTGTTCAGGGCGTGACCGAAGTCACCGCTGAAATCAATGGGTTGCCGTGTCGCCACCTTCCAGGGAGGCGTGGATTTCCTTCATCTCGGCACTCTCAGTGTTCGACTTCTTGATGGCCCAAACGATCAAGGCCACGCAGATGACGGCGATGACGGCGCCGATCCAGCCGTTCGGTGGCAACGCACCTGGCAGGCTGCTCTTTTCGCCTGCCATGTTGTAACGGAGCACGACGCTGGTGAGCGAGAGCATGGCAACCATGTTCATCACCTTGACCAACGGATTGATGGCCGGACCGGCCGTGTCCTTCAGCGGGTCGCCCACGGTGTCGCCGGTGACGGCCGCCTTGTGCTTCTCCGAGCCCTTGCCGAGGTTGCGGGCCGGATCCTGCGGCTCGTCCTCGATCATCTTCTTGGCATTGTCCCAGGCCCCGCCGGCGTTGGCCATGAAGACCCCGAGCATCACGCCCGAGACAATCATGCCGGCCAGGAAACCGCCCAAGGCGTAGGGTCCCAGCAACACGCCGACGAGGATCGGGCTGAGTACGGCCAGGAGCGCCGGGCCAATCAACTCCTCCTGGGCGGCGTTGGTGCAAATATCAACCACGCGGGCGTAGTTGGGCTTCTTCGTACCGGCCCAGATTTCCTTGTCGCGGAACTGGATGCGGCACTCCTTGATGATATAGAAAGCCGCGCGGCCCACCGCGCGGATGAGCATCGAGCTGAACAACCAGGGCACAACGCCGCCGATCAACAGGCCGATCAGCACCATCGGCTGGGCAACCGTGAGGAATGCGGCGAACTTGTTGTACTGGTCGGTCGACATGTTGACGATCTGGTCTTCGGATCCCATCGCCAGCGTGGCGATGAAACTGGCGAACATGGATACGGCCGCAATCACGGCCGAACCGATGGCAATGCCCTTGGTCTCGGCCTTCGTGGTGTTGCCCACGGCGTCGAGGTCCGCCAGGATCTGGCGGGCACGCTTGAGGTCCTCGGGCTGCATGTAGCCGGGTTGGCCGGGCTTGAGATCCTGGCCGTTGGTGTCCTTGTTGTAGCCCATCTCGCCGATGCCGTTGGCGTTGTCGGCCACGGGGCCGAAGACGTCCATGGAGATGGTGTTGCCCGTAAGGGTCAGCATGCCGATGCCGGCCATGGCCACACCATAGGCAATGAACACCGGAGAACTGCCGTGGTAACAGAAGACCGACAAAGCGATGGCGGAAGCCAAGACCAGCGTAACCATCACGGCCGACTCGTAGCCTACGGCGAAGCCCTGGATGATGTTCGTGGCGTGGCCCGTCTGGCAGGCCCGCGCCAAGGTTTTTACCGGCTCGTGAGTGGTGTGCGTGTAGAAGCTGGTAAGCTTGTTCAACGCGATGGCCAACACGATGCCGATGAAACAGGTGAGGATCGGGCGGATGTCGGCGCCGGCGACCATGAACCACTGGTTCAGATCGAACTTCCCGTCCAGCAAGAAGCCGGCCTGGGCCTGCGGATACTGCTGGAAGTACTCGGGGCTGAACCGCAAGTAGAGCATTCCCAAGACCACGAATCCGATCACGGAGATCGCCGAACCGATCCAGAAGCCGCGGTGAACGCTCTTCAAGGCCGTATCCGACGTGTCGTTGGGCCCCGCCTTGACGGTATAAGTGCTGATGATCGAGCCGAGCACGCCGATGCCGCGGACCAGGAGCGGGAAAATCACGCCCTTGTGGCCGAAGCTGGCCATGCCCAGGATCATTGCCGCGACGATGGTCACTTCATAGCTCTCGAAAATGTCGGCCGCCATACCGGCGCAGTCGCCCACGTTATCGCCCACGTTGTCGGCGATCGTGGCCGCGTTGCGGGGATCGTCTTCGGGAATGCCGGCTTCCACCTTACCTACAAGGTCCGCGCCGACGTCGGCCGCCTTGGTATAAATACCGCCGCCCACACGCATGAAGAGGGCCAGCAGCGTACCGCCGAAGCCGAAGCCCAACAGGGCCTCGTAGGCCTGTTCGCCGTAGATCAAGAAGATGCAGGTGCCGCCTAACAGCCCTAGGCCGTCGGTCAACATGCCGGTCACCGTACCGGTACGGTAGCCAAGCTGCATGGCCTCGCCGTAGCTGTGGCGAGCGGCCGCGGCCACGCGGAGATTGCCGGTGGTAGCCAACTTCATGCCGCACAAACCGACCAGCGCGCTGAAGATCGAGCCGACGAGGAAGGCGCCGGCGCGGCCATAGGCAAACGGCAAGTGCGTATAGTCGCCCGTGAACGGGTTGCATTTGGTGAAGAACAGCAGGATGGTGATCACGATGATCAGCGGCCCGATCTTGCGGAACTGTGCGGCAAGGTAGGCATTGGCCCCTTCACGCACCGCCCCGGCAATCTCCTGCATCTGCGCCGTCCCCTTATCGGCCTTGATGACCTGGCCGACAAGCATGCCGGCATAGATCAGGCCGGCGACGGCCACGCCAAGGATGGCAAACAACGAGTAGCGCTCCATGTCGTTATACTTGGCGGTATTCTTGAGCGGTTCGAGCCACTTGAACGCCTCTGACGCACCCTCGGCAGCAACCGCCTTGTCACCGGGGGCTGCCACAGCCGTAGCCGAACTGGCCACTGCCCGATCGTTCATCGTCATCCAAACGCCGCCGGCAAAGAAACTTACACAAAGCACAACCAACCCAATGGTAGGGACACGACCAAAACGTCGCCCTGTCGGCCTGTACTTGGGGGGCTGCGATCCCGACTTACTCCTCATAACAAACTCCTCTTCTGGAAAACCTGATTTGAAAGATTGATCGGCGGCTATTCCACATGCCCGAGTCAGGAAGGGCAAACTGGTCAAGACACTTGGTCTTAGATCTTGCTTGCCCCTACCTATTTGGACGCTTCAATACCACCGTGCGCGGGGAAAAACAGGGCGGCCGCTTGTCGCGCTGCCAAGCGTGCCGCCAAAGGCAGGATAATTCCCGCACAACCGAACCCAGAAGTCTACCCCGCCCTGCCTCACGTCGCAAGAGGTTAATCACGCCAAAGTGGGGCCAGATTCCAGGGATTTGCACGGTTGTAACAATAATGGCAACTGATACTCCATGGCAGGCGGAACCAGATGTATCTGTCGACCTTGCTCGACTTCTATTAGGCGGTTTTAAGTGAACGAAACCAGGACACCATCACAAGAGGGGGAATCTTGGTTCTCACGCCGCGATGGAGTAGGCTTACGGGAACGGGTATCTTGGCGTAGGTACAATCATCGGACTAGTTTTCATGAAGCGATCGTTTAAGGACTTGTCGCCGGCCGAAGTCTTGGCCTTGGCTATTTCGTTGGAAGAAGAGGATTCGCGGCTGTTGCAGGAATTTGCCCGCTTGCTGCGTCCTAACTACCCAAAGGCGGCGGCCGAATTGGACGCCATGCGGAGCGAGGAAGACGGGCACCGCCACCGCCTGGTCGAGGCCTTTCGCAGCAGATATGGCGAAGAGATTCCGCTCCTCCATCGCGAGGACATCAAGGGGTTTGTCCGCCGCGATCCGATCTCCTCTGCGCAACCCTGGGACGTGGCCCGCATTCGCACCCATGTGGCGCTGATGGAACTGGAAACGGGCCGATTCTACAGTAAAGCCGCCGCGAACACGAGCGATGCCGAACTGCGTCAACTGCTGGGTGATCTGGCAGAGGAGGAGCGGCACCACGAGGCCCGCACGGCGACCCTGGCCCCCGAGGGCCAGCCGCAAGACGAGCACGCGGCCGAAGCCCGCGTGGCCCGGCAGCTCTTTGTGATGCAGGTCATTCAGCCGGGGCTGGTGGGCCTGATGGACGGCTCCGTTTCCACTTTGGCGCCGCTGTTTGCGGCGGCCTTTGCCACGCGAAAGCCGTTTCCCACATTTCTGGTCGGACTGGCAGCCGCCGTGGGGGCGGCCATCAGCATGGGGTTTGCCGAGGCCCTCTCCGACGACGGCAGCCTGACGGGTCGCGGCCGGCCCTATCTCCGCGGCCTAGTATGCGCCCTCATGACATTCGCCGGCGCGATCGGGCACGCCTTGCCCTATCTGATTCCGAACTTTTGGCTTGCCACGTCGGTGGCCACAGCGGTCGTTGGCGTCGAACTGATCCTCATTGCCTGGATCCGCAACCACTATATGGACAGCCCCTTCTTGCCCACGATAGTCCAGGTCTTAGGCGGAGGGATCTTGGTGTTTCTCGCCGGCATTTTGATCGGCAGCGCATAACGATCGTAGGATGATGCGCGTGGGGGTGGGCCGAGCGCGTAGATGGGCCGAGTCCCACCAGATTCCGCATCGAATCTGGTGGGACTCGCGACCATGAGTACATGGTGCCCGTCGGCCCACCCTACACTCTTGTCGCTTTCCGCGGCAGAAACCAAACAATTCCCGCGGCCAACGCGCCGGCCGCCAAGAGGGTCGGCATTGTCGGCTCGGGCACGGCACTCGCCGCGGTGGACGAGGTCGATTCCGAAGAATCGGCCGAGGCAGCGACCGCGGGAGGGTCGAAGATCAGCGTACCGCCGGCGCCCACGGTCAAACTCGTCCCGTCCGGCAGGGCATCGCTGGCGGTCAGGAGCAGCGTGCCCGCCTCGACGCTGGTGGGGCCTGTGTACGTATTGTCGCCCGAGAGGATCAATGTCCCGGCACCGTCCATCTGGATACCATGCGCTGCATCGCCGTCGACGATGCTACCCGCAATGGTGAGCGAATCGCCGCTTCCGCCAATGGTAACGCCGAGGTCGCTGTCGAGGCCGACAACGATCGTGTTGTCGATGACACTGCCGCTGCTCGAGACGACCACGGCCACAGGATTGCTGCCATTGTCCAGCGTCAAGCGGCCGCCGCCGGGCGCTGTGCTGGTCATAGTGACCGTGTGATTGGCATCAAAAGTCAGTTGACTGACCCTCGGGGCGGCAGCCAACAGGTCCACCGTGGCGCTAATTGCCGCGGAACTGCCGAGCACGATGGCCGCATTGCCGCCAGGCGTGCCCGCTGAGGACGACCAGTTACCCGACGACGTCCAAGCGGCGTTGCCGGCGTTGCCGGTCCAGATCCAGGTCGGTTCGGAGTATTGTACGGCCAGTTGCGGCGGCGTCTCCGGCGACGTGGCATTCTGGCCGCCGAAACGCTTGGCCGTCTGCCCGGCGCTTTCATTGCCCAGCACGATCCAGCCAAAATTCGTGGCGGGGTTGTCGAGCCATTGTTGTACATCCGTCAACATGCCGAGATTGGCCGTACTCGACCAAGAGAGCGACTGATTGGCGACCCCCGTGGCAGGATCGAGCGCTGCCGCGCTGATCGTGGCGCTGAAGTCCACTCCGGCCAGGCCGCCGGGCGCGGTCCAAGTGGGGCTGGCTGCCGGGTCAGCGGCGTTGTAGAACGTGTAGTACCAAGTGGCGTCGCCGTTGGCCGCCGGGGCCCCTTGACCGCCGTCGAAATACGAGGCCCCCTGTCCCCAATCGCGCAGCATGCGGCTCAGCGTGATCGTTTGGCTCCCATTCAACTCCCGCACGTCGTCCACCGTCAACGTCACGCCGGTGATTGTCGCGCCGGCGGGAACGTTGTCGGCGACGTCGAACGCCACCAGCCCGCGGCGAATACTGATGGTAGCCGGCCCCTGGCCATCCTGGTTCGTGCGTCCTACATAAATGTCGCCCTGCCCGTTGCTCAATTGCTGGACACTTGCGCTGGTAACCTGGATCAAGGTGTTCGTCTTGCTGGGCAGGAGCACGACGCTCTGCGCCCAGGCCGGACTGGCCCATGCGAGCAGGCAAATCGCGGAATTCAGTTTCGGGGACATGCTGGCAATCACTGGTCAACGGAGAAGAACAACGGTTGGTCGTCGAGCTGCGAGACACCAAAGCCCTTGATCCAGTCTTGCGTCTCGGGTTTGCGGAGGAAGGCCGCCAGGGCCGCGGCGCCCTCGACGTGCGCCTGGGGAAAACGCCGCGGATTGGCCGTGGCGACCAGGTAGGGCCGCCGCAGCCCCGGATCGCCGCGGACCATCAAAACAAGTCCCGCGTTGGGCAACTTGCCGTTGAGAAAGGGAATCCTGCCCACGAGCGTGTAGGCATGTTTCTCCCCGGCCACCTTGAGCACCTCCCGGGCGCGATCGGTAAAAAGGAACGTCATGTGCTCGGAGGGCATATTCACGTTGCCCGCGTTCAAGACGTCGCGCATGACTTCCTGCGCGCCGAGACTTGCATGTACGACCAGGGGCGCGCCGGCCGAGGCGATCTTGGCCAAGGCCTCGGCCGCGCTGCGCATGCCGCGGATGCCGGCGGGGTCGTCCGGCGGGCCGACGATGACCAGGTCGTTCTTGAGCCAGGGCTGCGGATCGACAGCATAACCATCGGCCACGAGATTGATGATCGTGTCGCTGGCATGCATGGTGATCAGATCCGCCTGCCCTTTGCGAAAGGCGTCGGCGATAATGTGCTTGGGCCCCACTGCCACGACCTCAATCTTGTAGCGGTTCCCCGTGGATTGTTCGAACCGCTCGGCCAGGGCCTGCCAGAATCCCGTCTCTACCATACCGCCGATGACCGCCACGCGGATTTGCCGTGGAGAGCCCGGCAAGATGCTCCGTGCGGCGTGGCACCCCCAAAATGTGGCGGCCAGGCACGAGACGGTTATGGCGAAACGGACACAGCGAGTCGCGTTCATGGTGTCGGGTCTCCCTTGGCCCGCGTACACAGGCCCTGTAACAGGGCCAGGTTTGTTTCCGTGGCCAGGAATTGGACGGCCCCGTCCGCGAAGCAGAAGTCGGCGCCGCCCGGATGACAACTGCCGTAGGCGCAGATCCGCATGTCGACGTAGGTGGCTTGAAATTCGGCGTACGTGTCTGCCGGTGGGTCCTGCCCTGCGCGGTTGGCGTACGAAAAGGGCAATTGATAATTGATGGGGACAAAGCCGCTCATGGTCACGTGCCCGATCATCTTGCGGTCCGTGGAAGCGGCCCACCAACCCCATTGGTCGAGCAACTCGCCCCAGCCCGCGGCGTTAAACGATTTGTAGTTAGGGTCCTGGTGCGATCGTTCGCCGAAGAGCAAGGTGTGGCTTAGTCCGTCGGTAACGTCCTGTGGACGAACGGCCCCTTGGTTGGCGGCCGGTTCCGATGCCGGACCCGTCGTATGGAACATGCCATCCGCCGTCGCCGCGGACGGAAAGTACGACCGCGTACCGCCGTTCCCGCCATAACTGCTCAAGGCGTAGGTCCAACTGCGGCTGGTATAGACGATCGGATTCTGCACGATCTCATCCGAGGGGCATACGAGGTTCGGCAGCACGACTGCCGTGTTGGAATTGTTTCCCTGGCTGGCGTTGAGCATCGGATCGCCGTATTGCCAGCAGGCGTAAAGGCCATTCTGTTCCAGGTAAGGCAGCAGGCAGACGAACAACGGTATGCCGCGGAAGGTGACCGCGCTGTTGAAAAACCACTGGTTGACCCCGGAGGGAAACTGGCGCGTCTCGCTGGCGTAGCAGCTTGCCGCGACACCCAATTGGTGCAACTGGTTCATGCACTGCGCGCGCCGCCCCGATTCTCTCGCCCCCTGGATCGCCGGCAATAATAGGGCAATGAGGATTCCAAGGATCGCGATCACGACCAGAAGCTCGACGAGTGTAAACGCTCTGCGGCCGGTTCGCTTCATGCTTCGCGTCAGGATCGGGTCGGGCGTAAGGTTCATCGCAGGCGGGAGACGTCGGGCAAGTTCGCGGGCGGCGCACACAGCCGACCGGATGGCCATTGCCATCCGATCCGGCCGCGCTTTTCCGCCAGTCACGCTGCCTTGCGACGCCGCAAACCGAAGCCGACAAGACCAACGGCGCCGGCGGCGAGCAGGATGAATGTGGACGGTTCGGGGACGGCAACCACGTCGAAGTTCAGGGTCGGCAGGGGCTGGCTCTGCCCGCCGGTGAAAATGATCATCCCCAGCGTGTTGCTCGTGGACATGAGATACAAAGACACGTTGGGATCGACGCTTGTCGAGGCGTCGACGATATCGCTGACGAGTGGCGAGTTCGCGGCAAGGCTGTCAGAAAGGTCGACGTAACCGCTGCCGCCCGCGGGGACGGTGAATGTCTGCGGGCCAAGATCGGAATCGGTTGCAGTCCAGGTCAACAGTTGGGCCTCCGATGTCGCATAGATAGGGTTGGGAGCGGGGCCGGCGGCGAGGGTTCCTTTGCTCTGCGACCAGTTGTCGTTGGAAACCCAATAGACTTCATACGTTCCGCTGCCGATACCAAAGCGCGAATTGTTCTGTACGCTGTAGGAAGATGTGAACGTGAGTGTGGGGTCGGTGATGGTCCAGTTGCCCGCCCCATACGTTGCGTTCAACGCAGCGACCGTCGGGCCGACAACGAAGCTGAAGGCTTCATTGGCGGGCGCGGAATAGCCGCCGTTGTTGGTTATGGCCAGGTTACCTTGCACGGCCCCCGCGCCGCCGGCCCAGCCCCAACCGTCCGAAGCGTTATATTGCGCGTAAATCATGTCGCTGGCGCTCGTGCCGCTCCCGCCTGATCCTCCACTGCCTTGGATGGCAACGCTCTCCGTTGTCAGCAGGTCGGCGCGGACGGGGGCAGCCAGCGCGGCTAGGATCGCGGCAAAAACGGTTGTCGCGCGGGTGCTGGCGAAGCGGATGCGGGTGATGTTGCAAGTCGTGGTATGCATGACGTTACCTCAGGGGTGTGGGGAGGATATTATGCTGTCGTTCAGTGCTATGATCATGCCAAACGCCGAAAATCCGGGCGAATGCTCCGCCGACAAGGAACTTGCACGCGAAAAAACTGGTAATTTACGGGTAAGAAAAAGAAGGTCGCCGCACTGGCAGCGATGGTGACGACGCAAATGCTCATCGCGGGAAATCGCAACAAATGTGTCGCGCGATTCGGCGAAAGTGGCCGACGGTGACCAGATGCAATCGTCTATCTTCAACACACGAAGGGAGTTACGTCGAAGGGAAAGAAATGTCTCGGCAAGCGACAGGTTTGACAGACTTGACACGCTGCAAGCGAAGTAATAGAACTTCCAACGCAAAAGCGGAGAGGCACACATGCGTTGGGAAGAGGGTGGCGAAAGCCAGAACGTGGAAGATCAGCGGGGGCTGCCTGTCGGCATGGCCATGAGCGGCGCGGGCGCGGTGATCGTGGTCGTGATCGGCCTGCTGCTGGGCCAGAACCCGCTGACCCTGCTGCAACGATTGCAGAACCAAGGGGCGCCGCCGGGCGCGCAGGCGCCGCGGCAGGACAGTCCCCAGGAGAGGCGAAAGATCGAGCTCGTCAAGCACGTGCTGTACCAGACCGAACAGGTCTGGAGCGACCTCTTCCAGCGGCAATTGCACCAAGCCTACCGAGACCCCAAGCTGGTCCTTTTCACCGGCAAGGTCCGGTCGGCCTGCGGGCTGGCCAACGCGGCCGTGGGCCCGTTTTATTGTCCCGGCGACCAAAAGGTTTACATCGACCTGGAATTCTACGACGAGCTCAAGAACCGCTTCCACGCCGGCGGCGATTTTGCCAACGCCTACGTGATCGCCCATGAAGTCGGCCACCATGTGCAGAATTTGCGGGGCATCAGCATTGAATCGAAACACGACAAGCTCCCCCATGAAACCGAGAACCAGCTCTCGGTACGGCTGGAACTCCAGGCCGATTTTTTGGCTGGGGTGTGGGCCCATTACGCCAATCAGAAATGGCACATCCTGGAACCGGGCGACGTGGAGAACGCGATCACGGCCGCCCGAGCAATCGGTGACGACAGACTGCAACAGCAGGCGCAAGGCTATGTCGTGCCGGAACAGTTCACCCACGGCACGTCCAAGCAGCGGGTATATTGGTTCAGCGCGGGCCTGAAAAGCGGCAATCTCAAGCAGGCCGACAAGCTCTTTCAATTGCCCTACAATGCCCTCTGACGAGCTCTTCCGCTTTTCGGTGCAAACGCCCGCTGGAGCCCCGCCCGGGCACCATGTACTCATAGTCGGCGGGATCGAGCGGAATGCCGCCTAAGGGCGGGACTCCAGCGCAGGGTTTCGCCCGAATCCTGCCGGAACTGCGCAGGCTTGTTCCCGCCTACGGCTTATTCCGTCCGCTGGATTGCCTGGTCGAGCAGTTGCGGCAAGTTGTTCAGCCGGCGGAGGTCGCCGACCAGGCTGGGATGGGCGTAGATGCGGACGCGTTTGACGTAATCGTCGAACTGCTCCGTGGCCAGTGCCCGCACGACGGGCGAAACCTCGGCGAAATCCCGCCACGTGCCTTCCTTTGGGAACTGGATCTCGATCGAGATCTGCACTTCGCGCGAGACGGGCGGGGCGTCGATGAGGATCTCGTGGGGCGCCACGACCCGCCGCAGGGCCGTGCTGGCCAGCGCGGCAAACTGCTCGCAACAGGCCGCCAGCCAGGGATAAGCGCGGCGGGCAAGCCGTTGGTAGAGTTCCCCCGCGTCGGAAAACCCAAACTGTGCCAGCCGCTTGTAAAGCTGCCGCGTGGGACCAAATAGCCCGTCGAGCATCTCGCCGGCAGGACTCTTGGCCGCCACGCGCCGCAACTCGGCTACGAACTCGTGCTCGGAAAGGCGGAACAGGGCGTCCATGTCCAGCGCGCCGTGCAATAGGTAAAAGGCCCGCTGAAACATGGCCGTCGCCGCGCGGACGCCATGATGCCAATAGACCTCGCTGAACATCACATAGCGGGCAAAGACCATCAGTTCGGCGGCCGTGCGGCCCTTTTCGGAAATCGCCAGGCCGTCGCCGCCGCGATTCAGGCACAGGCTGCCTAGCAGCCGCTGCTGGTCGAAATGCCGGCCGTAGGGCACGCCGGCGTGCAGGCTGTCGCGGAAGAGGTAGTCCATCTTGTCGATGTCGATCGGCCCGGAGAGCATGCTCGCCAGGATCCGCGAGGCCGTGTCGCGCGGCTTCTCGCTCAGCAGGGCCACGACTTCCCGCGGCGGCACGTTCCAGTCGTGCCGCAGCACGTCGGCAATCTCGCCTTCCAGCAAGAAGCTGTTGGCAAACAACTCGTGGCTGGGCACGCCGGGCAACTGGATGTCTTCGATCGGATGGCAAAACGGCCAGTGTCCCAAGTCGTGCAGCAGGGCGGCGGCCAGAAAGACCTCGGCGTTCTCGGGGCTGACGGCTGCCTGGAAGCGCTCGTCGTGGGCCAGCCGCTTCAGATAGAGCAGGCCCAGGCGGAAGACGCCCAAGCTGTGCTCGAAGCGGGTATGGTGGGCCGCCGGGTAGACCAGCGACACCAGGCCCAGTTGGCTGATGCGGGCCAGGCGGCGGAAGTCGGCCGTATCGATCACCTGCCGCACCCGTCGCGTGAGCGGCACGTCGATCTCCGGCGGAATGCGGATCAGCGACCGCCGCGCATCCAGGGCGGCAACTTCGGGAATGTCGAGAATACTGGACACGGTTGGCCCTTCGCGGGAGTGGCGTTGCCGCAACTGTAGGGTGGGCCGAGTAACACGAGTCCCACCAGATTCCGGATCGAAATTGATGGGACTCGTGTTACTCGGCCCACCCTACGGTCTCGGCTCACCCTACTGCCACGCCCAGCCCAGGCCGGCAATTGCTCCCAAGATCATCGTCGCGGCCACGTAGAACGCATAATGGAAAAAACCATTGCCGGTATCCAGATCGAAGGCGAACTTGCCCGCCAGGGTTCCCACGAGGAAGAACGGCGGGGCGATCACGAGCCAATAGGGAAGCTCGATTTCAGAGTGCAAGGCGAATTTCACGTAGGCAAACACCGCCCAGAGGATCATGTACACCAGTCCGCATACGGCCGCGCGGAGATAGAGTTGTTTGCCGCGATAGGCCTCCAATTCGGAGTCGCGGAGGAACGTGTAGGCTGCCACCGCCAGCGGCGGCGAGACTAATAGTAGTCCAATGCCACTCAGCAGATAGCGGAACGGGCCCGCTTCCGCTGCAATCAGACGCACCACCAAAGCCCCAGCGATCGCGGCAACAACCGCGCCCCCGATCACGGCGACCATCGCCGGCTTGACATGCGTCTCCTGCCGGGCAATGGGCTTCAGCAGCAACTTTCCCGTGGTGCCCTTGCCGCCGCCGGAGAACTCGTCCGGCGCATGGATCGTGACCTCGGGCTTTTTCTCCGGAATCGTGATCTTCGTCTTGCACTTGGGACACGGCCCCGTCTTGCCGGCGAACTTATCGTCGACACTGAAGCTCTTCTTGCAGCCGGGACAAACAATCTGAATCGCCATTAGCTAGCTCGCCAGAGGGGTGTAACTCGGTTCCGTCTTCTAGTTTCGCATATTCGCATCGTATGTCAAGAAAGCGACGAAAAGATCATTGTATCGGACAGCATTGTGAGTTAATCTAATAGAATGCCAGTGGGTTATTCCCGACAGTGCTCGGCAAACCCCGGTTTTCAGTGCCGTATCGCAGGACGAGACGCGTATGATCGAATTCCTTTGCCCGGAAGGACACAAGATCCGTTGCCCCCAAGAGAGGGCGGGGCGGCCCGCAAAATGTCCCAAGTGCGGCGTAGCCTTTCGCATTCCGACCATTGAAGAACTGGGATTGGAGGAACCGGGCGTAGTCGATCCCGCCTTGGCTGAGGAGGAATCGCCTAGCGCCCCCGCCCCTTCGCCCAGCAGAACGCCCGCCCCCCCGTCGCCTTCACAAGAGCGGCAGATCGAGTTCTTGTGTCCGAACGGCCATCATCTGCACGGGCCGGCCAGTTTGCAAGGCCGGGCGGGCGAATGTCCCGAGTGCGGCTCGCGCTTTCGCATTCCGATCGTCGAGGAGCCAGAGGTCGAATCCCTGGCGGAGCCTGAAGTGGCCCCCGAGCCGGAGATACCGACCCTGGAGGAAGAAATCAGACTGGAAAGCCCGACGCCTCTGCCTGAGCCTGAGCCGATCCAGTCGGCGGAAACGCTGGAGTTCGTTCAAGTCACGGAGGAGGTCGCTCCCCAGCCGGCAAAACAACCAGTCACATCGGGGGGGACCGAGAAGGCAATTATCGAGTCAGTTCCCCGCTCCGCGGGTGTGTCGCAATCTGCGCATCCCCTGGCCGCGCTTTTCATCGAGCTTTGGGCCGCCCGTGGTGAAAACAGCCGCGTTGAGGTCCACCTGGAAAGCGGTAGCGTGCTGGTGCCCGACGGCTATGTAAGGTCGCACTCTCAAAAGGATTATGCTGTCTTGGTGACCCGCGATCCGGACGGCCTTTCGACGGTCACCATCGTGCCCTGGAAGTCGATTTCCCGGATCATCCTACGAGCGATGAAGCAGGTGCCGGGCGAAGTGGTGCGGTAGGCCGTAGAGTGGGCTTTAGCCCGCTTGTAGTGTAAATTCTTCAAAACGCCCGCTGAAGCTGGGCGGGCTAAAGCCCGCCCGACAGCTCCAAACCTCGACACTGCCGTAAATGGCAAAAAGCGGTATTGCCCGCGGGTGGCGCAATTCTATATACTGGCCGCGACCCATGTGGCTTTTGTAGGTTTAAGGAGGAACCGCAATGACTCGGAATGGATTCCGCAATCTTTTCGCGCCAGGTGCTTTCAAGGCGCGGTTGGGCATGATTCTCGGCGGCTTGTGCGTTTTGGCCGCCTGCGGGATCATACGCTATTATTGGGGAACGTCGGCCGCCAAGGCGCAAAACTCGGGCGAGCCGGATTCGCCCGCCACCGTCTCGGGGACGGCAGCGTCGGGCGATTCGTCCCCGGCTGCCGCCCGCAGCGAGTCGGTCATCCCCGGCCGCGTGCAGATTCCTGACGTCGTGGCGTCGGTCGACGGCCATGCCATCACCCGCGACGAATTGGCCGCGGAGTGCCGCCTGCATTACGGCAAGGAAGTACTGGAGTCGATGGTCAACAAGTACCTGATCCTCTCCGCATGCCGGCAAATGGGGATCACCATTTCCCGCCGCGAGGTCGAAGACGAAATCAACCAGATGGCCAAGAGCTTCAATCTGCCCCGTGAGCAGTGGATGAAACTGCTGATGCAAGAGCGGGGAATCAAGCCCGAACAATATGCCGACGACATTATCTGGCCCAGCCTGGCCTTGCGGAAACTGGCGGGCGAACGGCTGCAGGTCACCCAGAAAGAGCTGACCGAGGCCTTCGAGATGGAGTATGGCGCGGCCGTCAAGGCACGGTTGATCGTTTGTACCAGCGCCGAGAACGCCCGGAAGATCCAGTCCCTGGCGGCGGCCAATCCGGCCGGCTTCGGCGACTTGGCCAAGAAGTATTCGGAAGATGGACCCAGCGCCAGCATCAAGGGCATCGTCCCGCCCATCCGCAAGCACAGCGCTTGCCCTGAGATCGAAGAGGCCGCCTTCGGATTGGCCGATGGCCAGGTTTCCGGCGTCATTCCCAGTGCGGGTCAGTACGTGATCCTCAAGCGCGACGGCCTGATCGTCGCCCGCGCGATCACCATGGCCAAGGCCGCCCCGCGCCTGGAGAAAATCATCCGCGACCGCAAGATGCGGCAAGTGGCCACCGACATCTTCCAGGACCTGCAGAGGAAGGCCCAGGTGCAGAACGTTCTCAACCATCCGTCGCTCCGCCAGCAGGTGGGGCAAGGGGTCGTCGCGCTGGTGAACAATTCCCCGATCTATCTCCGCCAACTCGACGAAGTATGCATGACCCGCCACGGCGCAGAAGTACTGCAAGGCCTGATCGGCCGACGGATGCTGGAATTGGAGTGCAAACAGCACCAAGTGACCGTTTCCGAGCCGGAAATCGACGCGGAGATCGCTCGCGCGGCCGCGCAACTGACCAATCCGCTGCCCGACGGTTCGCCCGACGTCAAAAAGTGGCTGGCCCTGGCGGTCAAGCAGCAAGGCGTTTCCGTCGAGACCTACCGCAACGAGGTGGTCTGGCCCGCCGTGGCGCTGAAGAAGCTGGCCGTGGGCAAGATCGACATCACCGACGAGGACCTGAAGAAGGGCTTTCAGGCGAATTACGGGCCGCGGGTTCGCTGCCGGGCGATCGTGTTGAACAATCTCCGCCGCGCCCAGGAAGCCTGGGAGTCGGCCCGCCGTAATCCGACCCTGGAGAACTTCGGCGACCTGGCCGAAAAATACTCCATAGAACGCAGCAGCCGCGCCCTCCGCGGCGAGGTGCCCCCCATTCGCCGTTTCGGCGGCCAACCGATCCTGGAAGAGGAAGCCTTCGCCCTGAAACCGGGCGACATATCGGGCATCATCCAGTTGGACGACAAGTTCATCATTCTCCTTTGCGAGAGCTATACCAAGCCCATTGACGTCGATTTTGCCAGTGTCAAGAAGGACATCTTCGAAGACATTCGCGAGAAGAAGGAACGCCTGGCGATGAACGAGTACTACGAGCGCATGCAAGACCGGACCGTCATCGACAACTTCATCGATCCGGCGGCCAGCCATTCGCCCAGCAAGGGTGTCTCGGTCCAGCAGCCCAGCCAGGTGGTGCCGACCGCCTACAACGCCCCCACGCAGAAATGAAATGACGCTGCTGGGTATCTTGTCGCTCGCGCAGATCGTAGTCCTGCCGGGCTACTTGGCGCTGCGGGTCCTGCGGGTTGGCGCGGGCGCGGTGCGTACGTGTGTCTTATCGTTTGCCCTGAGCCTGGTCATCAATTATTATCTGGTAGCCGGGCTTGTACATTTGGGGGCCTATCGGCCCAGCGTCATCTACGCGATCTTTGCCGCGGAACTGGCCTGGCTGGCGGCTTTGGATGGCTGGCGGTTGCGGACCTGCCTAGTTGATGTGGCGGCGGTCTGGCGGCAACGCGCGCGGGCCTTTTTCGGGGAACTGGAAAATCCGGAACATCTACCGCTCGCGGTCGAGACTGATACTAACCCAAAGCGTAAGCGAGGATCGCAAGTCGCTTCCTCGCTTACGCATCAGGTTAGTATGGATTCGGCCAATCCCAACCGTGGGCAGTATAGCCCCACGGCAAGCCAACCTTCCGGCCCTGCGCTCGCACTGCGGCGGGCCATGCTGGCTGCGGCGGTCCTGGTGATCGGCGGCTTCGCGCTTTCCGGCCTCGCCCAGGTGGGCCAGATCTTTCAGCAATGGGATGCCGTCGTCTCATGGAACCGTTGGGCCGTCGATTGGGCCGCCGGTCGCTTGCCTTCCGCTACAAGCTTCTACCCGCAATTGTTGCCGACCAACCTGTCGCTGAGCTACGTGTTCGTGCAAAGCAGTCAGGTCTGGATTTTCGCCAAATCGTTTCAGTTCCTCTTCTGCCTACTCCTGCTATTGGCGATGCTCGACATGGCCCGGCTGCAGGGCAACTTCGGCTACGTGCCGGGAGTGGTGATTACCTACGGCCTGCTGGTGGCCATGCTGCGGTTTCGCATGCTCAACAGCGGTTACGCCGACGTGCCGTTGGCTTTCTTCGCGCTGGCCACGGTTTACGCGATCATGCTGGCACAAGGCACCAGGCTAGCGAGCCAGCGCGCGAAGTACTTGATGCTGGGCGTCGCGATGGCAGCCGGGGCGGCGGCGACCAAGCAGATGGGACTCTACATCGCCGCACTTTACCCCCTGCTCGCCTGGCGATTCGTGCTTCGCGGCGAAGGATCTGGCCGCTGGTGGAAGCAGGTGGCCTTGCTCGTGGAGATGTGGACGATCATCGGCATCCTGGTTTCACCTTGGTACCTCTATAAGTTCTTCGATTTCCGAGCCGGCGGCGACACCAACAATACGCTGGCGCTGCTGACCGATTTCCACGAGGGAAGAAACCTTTGGCAAAGGATGGCTCACGGCGGCGCCATGATCGCCGAGTCGCTCACGCCCGGGGGCGCCGCGCTGTTGGCGATTTCCATGGCGGCCTCGCTGGGCGACCGCTTCCAGCGGTGGCTCGTGGCGCTGGTCGTCTTGCCGTTGGGGTTGCTCTGGGCAATCGCCTTTTCCTACGACTTGCGGAACCTGGCCTTGATCCTCCCCTTGGCCGGTTCAGCCGCGGGCATCGGCCTACTGCGGATCGGTTCCTGGGCAGCCGCGTTGTACCGGCGACGTCCTACCCCTGACATAATTCCTGAAACTGACCACTTAGGGAACGGATTCCGTATTCTCCCACCCGGTTCCGAGGGTAACACGTCCCTGAGTTCGCCAACGGCGTGGCTGGATTCCCTCCACTTTGGCCATCTGGCCGGGGCCGTGGCGGCGCTGCTGGCCGCGGCTTGCCTGTGCGTCAGCGATGCCGCACTGCTGGACTGCCAGCGGCAGCAGCAGCGGGCCGTGGGCGTGCCGGAACTGAACCGTTGCCTCTACGCCTACGCGGCCGATCATCCGGACTGTGCGGCGATTGCCACCGATTACCAGGCCATGGAGTGGCTGCCGGACATGGGAGGGCGGCGCGTTGTCTGCACCTGCCAGGAGCTAGCGGCCTTCCGGCGGTCATTCGACCGGCCGGAAGTCGGCTACGTACTGGTGCGGACACAGGGCGCGGCGGCCGACGTGCGCGGATTTCTCGCGGACGCGACTGCCGCGCACCTCGTCTTCGAGAACCACGGGTTCGCCTTCTACGAAAAGCTGCTCCCGGGGGAAAATTCCGCCCCACCTATACCAAAGTATGATTGACGCCGGCCCCGGACGCATTATACTGGGAAAATGTTGGGATGGTCGCTGGCCTGAAGGCAGCAGCCTCCCAGCAGCCCCGCTACATTTTGCCCGCCCTGCCCTCACGCCTTGAAGCCGCTACGTTTCGCCCGCCCCGCCTCACGCCTTGAATCTGTACCAGACAGGAGGCTCCTTTGGCCACGCAGACCATTCGCAAGTCGTCGCAAGCTGGAATCGGTTACTCGGTTGTCGAACTGAACGACGTCCGCCACGTGTTCGCAGCGGCGGTGCCGCGCCGCGGGTTGACGCTCCGCCAGCAGGCCGACGATGCACTGCGCACAATCGCAGCCGTGATCCAAGAGGAAGGCACGCGGGGATCGATCGTACATCAGGCGGTGTTCGTGCCCAGCGTCAACCTGATCGACGAGTGCCGCCAGATCATGCGCGATTTCTACGGCAAAGAGATGCCGGCCACGAGTTACGTCCCGCAGCCCCCCTGCGAAGGAAAGCTGCTGGCGATCGAGGCCCTGGGCATCGGCCGCGACCCGCGACCCGCACCCACAAGTGGGTACCCGCCGGGCGCCCCGGGTGACGTCCAGATCGAGCGGATCAGCGAGCAACTGGTCATCGCCCGGCACAACCACATCGCCTGGTGCCATTGTGCGGAGGTCGTTCCCCGCAGCGATAACGGCAACGACAACGTCTACGAGGCCTCCCTGGATTGCTTCCAACAAATTCGCGAGCTGTTGGGGAGCGTGAATATCCCCATCGATGAGGTGGTCCGCACTTGGCTCTATCTGGGCGGGATCGTCGAGGATGAAGGCCCCACGCAACGCTACAAGGAACTCAACCGCGCACGGACCGACTTCTTCGAGGACATCCATTTTCTGGCCGACCGCTTGCCGCAACCGGTGTCAGGGACCTTTGGCTGGAACGGCCAGCAGAATGCTGCGCACAAAAACTTCCCGACCCCGTTTCCGCCGCGGGTCTTTCCGGCCAGCACGGGCATCGGCACTGAAGGCCGCCGAGTGATGATGAGCGCGATTGCCTTGGCCACCGATCGCAAGGACATTGTCGCCGTGCCGCTGGAGAACCCCCGCCAGACCTCCGCCTTCGACTATGCCCAGCACTACAGCCCGAAGACTCCGAAGTTCAGCCGCGCCATGGCATTGTCCTGCGGCAACTATGCGACGATCTTCATCTCCGGCACGGCGAGCATCACGAATTCCGAGACGCGGCACGTGGGTGACGCGATCGCCCAGACCCACGAAACGCTTGACAACATCGCGGCCCTGATCTGCGAGGATAACCTCTGCCATCACGGGCTGCCCGGTCTCGGCGCTACATTGGAGGGCCTGGGACTGGTGCGGGTTTACATCAAGCGGGAAGAGGACTACGTCAGGATTCGGGCCGCCTGTGAGAAGCGTCTGGGCGAGTTGCCCACGATCTACGCCCTGGCCGACGTCTGCCGCCCGGACCTGCTGGTGGAAATCGAAGGAATTGCCTTTTCGCACAAAGGGCCGACCCAGCCGCCGGTGGGTATTAGCCCTCTTTTTCAAAGTGTTCCCGTAGACGATCTCAACCGTGTTGGGGGTGTGTCGCGATGAAGACGAAGGCCATGTCCCTTGTCGTGCTGGGCCTCCTCACGGTGATTACCGATTCAGCCCGAGGCGCGGACCCGCCCGAGCCTGCACAGGTCCAAACCGCTTCAAAGGAGGCGCCGGCCGGCATTTTCGTGGCTGTGGGATACGGCGGACGGCGGATGTCGTCGCGCGATGGCATCCACTGGGAAAATGTGCAGCAGTGGGTCAACAAAGCGGAGGATGACAGCAATAATCTGATCAGTCTCGCCTATGGCAAGGGCAAGTTCGTTGCCGTCGGCGGCGGAGGGTGGTCGCGGGATACGCAGGCGGGGCATATCCTTGTCTCCAGCGACGGCGCCCACTGGCGCGAAACGAAGAAGATGGCCTTCCGCATCAGCCCCATCCTGTTCACAGCGGGCAAATTCGTGGCCGGCGGCCCGGAACACCAACTCCTTTGGTCTGACGATGCGGAAACATGGTCGGAGAGTCCCAAAGTCGAAGTGCCGAAGGGGATTCCGGGTTGGGCCTTCTGGTTCCGCGGCGGAATCGCCGGCGACGGTACCTTCATCTTTACCGGCAACGCCAACACCGACCAAAAAACCTGGTGGTGCATCACCACCCACGACGGCAAAACCATCGACAGCTTCGCCAGCAATCTTCCGCCGGTGAACAGCCTGGCCTTTGGCGCCGGGACATTCCTGCTCGTTTCCGGCAGTGCCATTTACACCACCAAGGATGGCAAGGTCTGGCACAAAGAACTTGGTGCCCCTACGGACAAATTCCGCCAAGCCGTCTATACGGGCAGCGAGTTCTTCCTCTCTGGAGAGAAGTTTACCTACACGTCCGTCGACGGCATTTCCTGGAAGGTCTTGGGCAAGCCAATTCCCTGCGAGGTGAGTTGGTCGAACGGCTCGCTCTTTATCGGCACCGGTTGGCCCGGGAAAGTCTGGACCTCCAGCGATGGGCGGAATTGGACCCGCGGCGATGCACCCCAGCCGGAACTGGGCATCAATCAGATCGTCCACGGCGCGGTGCTTGGAGGTACGTTGCGATGAAGAAGAACGCCATATCCCTTGTCGTGCTGGGCCTCCTTGCGGTGATTTTTGCTTCCGCTGGCGGTGCGGAACCGCCCAAGCCGGCGCAGACCCAACCCGCGATTGCCCCCAACGCGGTCTTCTTTCAGCGCGACGTGATGCCGCTGGTAACTCGCCTGGGCTGCAATAGCGTGCAGTGCCATGGGGCCCCGCTGGGCAAAGGCGGCATGCCGCTGGCGATGTTCGGGGGCGACGCGGAAGAAGATTATGAGACGATCGTCAAGGATCAGCGGGGCACTCGCATCAACCGCATGGATCCCGCCCGGAGCCTGCTTTTGTTGAAGGTGAGCGGCGGCATTTCGCACGGCGGCGCTCAGAAAATCCCGCCCGGCTCCGCGGACTACAAGACGCTGCTCGCCTGGATCGAGCAAGGAGCGCGCTTCAACGACGAGAAGTTGCCCAAATTGGTCTGTGTGCAGGTCCTTCCGCAAGAGCAGGTGCTGCAAAAAGGGCAGACGCAGCAACTTGCAGTCACGGCGGTCTATGCCGACGGTACGAAGCAGGACGTTACGCGGTTGGCCGTTTTCCAATCCACGGATGCCAAGGTGGCCTCGGTTGACGCCGACGGCAAGGTCAAAGCAGAAGAGTTCGGGGGCGCGGTGATCGTGGCGACTTACTTGCGTCAGTCGGGGGTCGTTCGCCTGCGGGCCCCGCAGCCGCTGGTCGCTCCTTTTGCCGATTTCCCAGCCAACAACAAGATCGACGAACTGGTTTTCGCCAACCTCAAGGCGTTGGGGTTTCCGCCTTCGGATGTCTCGGCCGATGATGTCTTCCTGCGACGGGTGTTTTTTGACGTGATCGGCACGCCGCCCACGCCCGACGAGGCCCGCGCCTTCCTTGCCGACAAGGACCCGCAAAAGCGGAGCAAGCTGATCGATCGCCTGTTGGAACGCGAAGAATTCGCCGACTTCGCCGCGACCAAGTGGCGCGACCTGTTGCGGATCAAGGCCGAGGACCCAATCACCCTCTGGCCCAAGGCCTGCGAGACGTATTATCGCTGGGTGCGGGAGAGCATTGCCCAGAACAAGCCCTACGACCAATTTGCGCGGGAGCTGATCACCGGCAGCGGCAGCGATTTCCGCGACGGGCCGTGCAATTACGTGCGGGCTGTCCCCGAGCGCGACCCGCGGACCCTGGGCGAGTCTACCGCTCTGCTCTTCCTGGGCGCGCGGCTCTCCTGCGCCCGCTGCCATGCGCATCCGGTGGAAAACTGGGGACGGGACGACGACCTGGGGATGGCCGCGTTCTTCAGCCAGGTCAAAATCAAGTTCACCAGCGAGTGGAAGGAGCAGATTGTCTGCCGGGACCAGGACAGGGTGCTGCTCCATCCGCGGACTGGCAAGGCCGTGGCGATGAAGCCCCTGGACGCGGCGACCTTGGAAGGCGACCCGCAAACGGATCCTCGCCGCAAGTTCGCCGACTGGCTCACCGCGCCGCAGAATCCCTGGTTCGCCAAGAACATCGTCAATCGCATCTGGTTCTGGCTCATGGGGCGGGGGATCGTCCACGAGCCCGACGACCTGCGGGCGACGAATCCGCCCGAGAATCCCGCCCTGTTGGAGTACCTGGAGAAGGAACTGGTCGGGCATCGTTACGACTTGAAGCACATTTACCGGTTGGTGCTGAACTCGAAGACCTACCAGCTTTCCAGCGAGCCTACTCCATTAAACCAGACGGACGGAGCCCACTTCTCCCATTACCGGGCCAAGCGGCTGACCGCGGAGCAGATCCTCGATGCGCTCTCGCAGATCACCGAACAGCCGCAGAATTTCCGCCAGTTCAGGCGGCCGAACACGGCGCCGGACACGAGCATTCCCCCGGACGTCAAGGCAGCGCAGATTGCGGAGGCCAGTGAGAGCTCCCTGCTTGCCGCGATGTTCGGCCGGCCGGAAAGGGGCACGGCCATGGAACGCGAACGGGCCGACGACCTGAACCCGATGCACGTGCAGTTCCTGGTCAACTCCAGCGCGATTGAAGACTCGATGTGGAACAGCCCGCGACTGCAACGCCTGCTGAAGGACAAGAAGAGCGACACGGAGACCGTCAACGAGCTTTTCCTGCTGGCGCTGGCGCGGCTGCCCCAAGAAGTCGAGAAGAAAAAGATGCTCGAGTACCTGACCGCCGAGAAGAGCGACCGCGGTCGGGCGATCCACGATATGCTGTGGTCGCTCTTAAACGCTAACGAGTTTTTGTTGAATCACTAGAGGTGCATAGCATGTCCAAGTCGAACATTAGTCGTCGTGATGTCCTGCGGCTGGGAACTGCGGGTGTGTTGGGACTCGGCTTGGCCGAGGGGCTGGCGCTACGCGCCCTGGGGGAAGCGCATACCGGCATTCCGCCTGCCAAAGCCAAGTCGGTAATCGGAGTCTACTTGGAAGGCGGCATGACGCACATCGACACCTTCGATCCCAAGCCCAACGCCCCGCCTAGCGTCCGCAGTTTCTTCAAGCCGATCGCGACCAACGTGCCAGGTACGGAGATCACCGAGCTTCTGCCGCTGATGGCCAAGGTGGCGGACAAGTACTCGATCATCCGCTCAACGACCGCGCCGGGGGGCGGCCACGGCGGCTACGTCATGCTCTGCAATGCCATGAATCCGAAAGAGTCGCCCAGCCTGCACCCTTCGGCCAAGCTGGTCTATCCCTGCGTGGGCGCTGTCGTGGGCATGAAGAAGGTGGAGAACGGCAGCTACCAGGGCGATATCCCGCCCTGGGTCTGCATCCCCGGCATCCCATGGGGCGGCAACAACTACGGCTTCCTGCCGCCCAGGTACCAGGGTTTCTGCGTGGGAAATCCCAACGACCAGTATTTCAAGGCCCCGGGCGTGAGTCTTTCGCCCGAGGAACTGAAGCGCTTCGAGAAGCGCCGCGCCCTGCTGGAAGTCGTGAGCCCGGCGGGCAAGGGGCAGGCCCCCGCCGCGAAAGCCACCGACGCCCTGCGGCTAAGCGCGTTCCGCCTGCTCAGCGGCGACGCCAAGAAGGCATTCGACCTCTCGCTGGAGAAGAAGGAGACCCGCGATCGCTACGGCCGGCACCAGCTCGGGCAAAGCTGCCTGCTGGCCCGGCGGCTGGTGGAATACGGCGTTCCCTTCATCACGGTCCCCTGGGGCGGCGGCGACGTGAAAGGCTCCGATGGCTGGGACATGCACGAGCGTGTGAACGTGAACCTGCGCTTGCTCTGCCCCATCCTGGACCAGGCGATGTCCGCCCTCTTCGAGGACTGTGCCCAGCGCGGACTCCTCAAAGACACGATCATCATACTGTACAGCGAGTCCAGCAAAGCGCCGGAGTGGAACGTCAAGCCCGAGACCCTCGGCGGCAAGCACCCCGGCGAGACCGGCGGGCGAGAGCATTATAACGAAGTCATCTCGACCATTGTTGGCGGCGGCGGCTTCAAGGGAGGCAGGATCGTGGGTGAGAGCGATGCCGAGGGCCGCTTCGTCAAGTCGCGGCCCGTCTATCCCTGGGACCTCTGGGAAAGCGTCTACCAGTTGCTGGGCATCGACCCCAATGACCGGCTTCCCAACCCCGACGGCTGCGTGGCGCATGTCAGCCCCGCCACGGACTGCTCGTACGCCCGGGGCGGAATACTCACGGAGATCATGGAGGGGTGAAGAAGCAGGGGAGAAGGGGAGAAGAGTGCAATTAGCAAAGGGTCGCTTGCCATGAATTTCAAACGTGTACTGGGTATCGCTCTGCTGCTGTCGTTAGGGGCTTCTTGGTGTTTCGCGCAACCGGCCGCAACGGTCTCGCGGCCGCAGCGGACGCTGACAATTCCGCTCTCTCCCACAAGTGCCGGGGAGTACTCGGTCACCTGCGGGATGGCGTTGCCGCTGTCGGCCGTGGCCTTCAGCCCCGACGGGAAGACGCTGGCCGTGGGCGGCTATCGCGAGGTCCTACTGTGGGATCTGGCGGCGGGCAAACTGGCCAAGCGGATCGGCGCCGGGCAGATCGGCAACATGGTCCAGGCGGTGCTCTTCAGCAAGGACGGCAAGAGCTTGGCCGAGTCGGAAGGCATTCCGTGCGCCGCGGGCGCGGTCAAGCTCTTCGACCTCCAGAGCGGACAGGTGGCCATGGACTTCCATGAGCCCAAGGGCGTGGTGTTCGCGCTGGACTTGAGCCCCGACGGAAAACTCCTGGCCGCCGGTTGCAGCGATGCCGCGACCTATGTTTGGAGCCTGCCGGACAAGAAACTTGTGACCACGCTCAAAGACCAATCGCTGGCGGTGAGCAGCGTTTCCTTCGCGCCCAACGGCAAGTATTTGGCGACCGCAAGCCTCGACAAGACCGTGGAAGTTTGGGACGTTGCAACCTGGAAGCCGGACCGCAAGAAGACGATCCTCGAGGCCCCGCCGCGCCGCTGTTGCCTGCGGGAAACGTCACAGCATTGGGCGGCTGGGGGGAGGATGACGTACCGCTTCGGGCTGGTCGTCGCCGGCCACGACGCAAGATCGGTTCAAAATCGCCTGGACGACAAGATACCGCCCGACTACCGCGGCGACGTCAAGACCGACCTGGATGCCGGCATGCCCCTGGACTGCGTCTGGCTCAAAGATCCCGATCCCGGCAAATGGTATCGCCAATGGGCCTTCGTCGCCGCGACCGACAACACGGTGAAGGCGTATGCTTTCGACGGCAAGAAGCTGACGCTAATGGACACGCTTGGCGGGCACAACGACTGGGTCTATGCGGTGGCGGCCAGCGCCGACGAGAAGCGGCTTGCCTCCGCCAGCGGCGACGGCAGCGTTAAGCTCTGGAACCTCGCCGACCGCAGTTTGCTGGCCACGCTCGTGCAGCTTTCGCCCGGCACGGACGATTGGCTGATCGTCACCGGGCAGGGCTACTTTGCCACCTCGAACCCTGCCGCGGTGCAGGGGAAAACCGTGGGCTTTCAAGATGCCGAGAAGGTCCGGCAGGTGTTGGCCGGGCAGAAAGCCCCGCCGAAATAGAAATCCGAAACAAATACAAAACTCCAATGTCTCAAGCTCAAAACAGTCCCGGTTACCTGCAAACGCGCGATGCACATCCCTGTTGCGACCCCGCCTCGCTTACGCTTCGGGTTAGTGTAGATTGGGCCAAGCTCAACCGCGGGCAGTATAGGACGTGCCCGGTAGTTTGGAAGATTGTGATTTCCTTCTTTCGAATTTGTTTCGGATTTCAAATTTCGGATTTCGGATTTCGTTTCTATTCGGTCGTCTTCCTCCTGTTATCCCTGCTGGCTGCTCCTTGTTTTGGCCAAACGACCGGGCCGGCGATTTTCTTCGTCTACCCGGCGGGCGGGCAGTTGGGCAAAACGGTCGCGGCCACCGTTGCCGGCCAGCAGCTCAAGGGGGCCACGGCCGTCTGGGTTTCCGGCAAGGGGCTCACCGCGCGGGTAGCGCCGGAAGAGAAGCCGGATCCCAAGGCCAAGCCGAAGCCGGGCGCACCTGTGCCGCTGCCGCGGCCTTGGATCAGCAGCAACATTCGCCCCTCGGAAGCGGTGCGCATCTCCATCACCATCGCCCCGGACGCCGAGACGGGCGAACACGACCTGCGGCTGATCACTCCCGGGGGTGTTTCCTCGCGGGTCCGCTTCGTTGTCGACGAGGTTGCCGAGACAGTGGCCACGCAGCGGAATTCGGAGAAGGCCGACGCGGTCCAGGTGCCGCCCCTCCCGGCGATCATCAACGGCCAGATCTTCACGACCACGACAGGTCAGGGCGGGCCGGACCGGAGCTACTGGCGCCTGCCGCTCAAGGCCGGGCAGACCTTGGTCTGCGAGTGCCAGGCGCAGTCCATACTGCCCTACAGCTACTGGGCCGTGCCCGGTTGGCTGGATGCCTGCTTGACCCTCTCCGACACGGCCGGCAAGCGACTGGAATTCGTCGACGACTTCCGCTTCAAGCCCGACCCCGTCTTGTTCCACAAGGCGGAAAAGGACGGCGAGTGCCTGCTGGAAGTCCGCGACATTCTCTACCGCGGCAGCCAGGATTTCATTTACCGTGTGCGGATTGGGGCATGGCCCTACGTGACCCACGTCTACCCCTTGGGCGGACGGCGGAACTCGACCGCGAAGATCGAGCTCCACGGCGTCAACCTGCCCACCGCCAGCATGGATCTGGCGCTGGCGGCCGACAGCCCCCCGCTGCGCTACCTGAGCGTCAAGCAAAATGGCATGACTTCCAACCTCGTGCCTTTTGCCGTGGACGACCTGCCGGAGATGCAGGAGAGCGAGCCGAACGATTCCATCGCCCAGGCGAACCGCGTGCCGGTGCCCGTGGTGATCAACGGCCGCATCCAGAAGAGCGGCGACGAGGATTACTTCATCTTCAAGGCCGAAGCGGGCCAAAAATTGCTGATGGAGGTCGACGCCCGGCGGCTGGATTCGCCCTTGGACAGTGTGTTGACGCTGTTTGACGCGGCGGGCAAGGAGCTGGCCGAGAACGACGACCCGCCACCAGCCATGGCGACGCCGAACCCGGCCGCCAGTATCCCGCTGCTCTATCCCGATGCGGTTTCTCAAGTCGATCCGCGCGACGCACTGGTGACGCACATGGCCGACTCGCGCATCGTCTACACGTTTGCCAAGGCGGGGGATTATGTGCTCCGCATTCGCGATGCGCAGGAGAAGGGCGGCGATGAGTATGCCTACCGGCTGAAGATCGTGCCGGCCCTGCCGGACTACGTGCTGCGCATCAACACCGACACGGCCCGCCTGGTCCAGGGGGACAGCGCCGTGATGAGCGTCACCGTGCTGCGGAAGAACGATTTCGACGGCGAGATCAGTCTCTCCGTACAAGATCTGCCGCCGGGACTGACGGCCGGCGCAGCGGTGATTCCGGCCAAGGAGCAGGAAGCCAAATTGACGATCACAGCGGCCGCCAACGCAGCGCCCGGCCTCTACTTGCCGACGATCGTGGGCACCGTCATGGCGGACAAGCAAACCCTGGTGCGGAAGGCGGTCCCCGTGGAATCGGTGGTGCAGGCCTTCTACATCAAGCATTGGGTGCCCACCAAGGGATGCGTGCTGGAGGTGAAGGAAGGGGCCGTTTATGCGATTTCGTCGGACATCCCGCCTGGCAAGGTATTGGAGATCAAGCAGGGGGACAGCGCCAAGGTTGTCGTGAAGGCTTCGCGGCGCGCGGAGGGCAAGTTTCCCGTGAACCTGGCCGCGGTGCCGCCTGCCCCGCTCATCCCGTCCCCCCAGGGCGCGCCGCCTCCGCCGCCGGGCGCTACCGTGCAGGTGGCGCCCATCTCGGCCGACAAAGATGAAGCCACGGTCACAATCAGCGTTCCGCCGAAGTCGCCTGTCGGCTTGCGGCAGACGATTCTACTGAGCGGCACCATGAACACCGGCAAGGAGAACGTGATCCGTCTTCTGCCGGCCATCGCTGTTAAAGTCGTCGCTGCCAAGTAGTCTTCAATTTGGTGTAGTGACTCAAACAGATGACGTTCTGTAGGGAACGGCGGGGCACGCGCCGTCCCGAATTACAGAGCCGCGTCGACAAATTGTCACTCTGTTTTGAACCATGCCAAAGCAGTAAAGTCGCGCTGCCCAAGTGTCTGTTCTTGTTTTTTGCAATTGCAGGAATCTATTTGGAACGGGCAGTCTTTCGCTGAACAATGGAAATTTCGAGTTTTCTCTTGGGGCCATGATGCCTATACTGAAGATTGAGGCAGTGAAACTTGTCAAACGTATGCCGTTTTTCCGGGAAGATTGTTCTCTGTGAACACAGAATGGACAGGCCGGAGATCTTTCAGGGAGAGGTAAGATGCCCTCGCTTTTGATCGTGGACGATGATCGGAGCATTACCCGCATTTTTCAGCGCTGCTTTGAGAATTCCGACGTGACGGTAATTTCCGCCGCGTCGGGGGCTGAGGCCGTGGAAGCCGCGACGGAGCTGCAGCCTGACGTTGTCGTCCTGGATATTTTTCTGCCCGACCAAAGCGGCCTGTCCACTTACGAGGAAATCCGCCGTTGTAATCCCGCAATTCCCATCGTATTCATCACGGCCTCAGGCACAAGCGACACGGCTATCGAATCGATGCGGCTGGGCGCTATGGATTACTTGAGTAAGCCGCTGGACATGGCACGAATCCGAGAAGTCGTCGGCCAGGCCATGGCGATCAGCAAGCTCATGCGCGTGACGGTGACTCGCGCTGAAGCGGCGAACAAGGACGCGGCCAATTTGCCGGGCACGGCGTCTTCCGATGCCTTGATCGGCCATTGTCCCGCCATGCAAGAGGTGTACAAGGCGATCGGGCGAGTTGCCGGCCAGAACATTAACGTGCTCATCCGGGGCGAGAGTGGGACGGGCAAGGAGCTCGTGGCCCGCGCAATCCATCAACATAGCACTCGCGTGGGGAAGAAATTCCTGGCCGTCAATTGCGCCGCCATCCCCGAAGCCCTTTTGGAAAGCGAGCTTTTCGGTCACGAAAAGGGTTCGTTTACCGGGGCGGTCAGCCAGCGGATGGGGAAGTTCGAAGAGTGCGACGGCGGCACGCTCTTCCTGGACGAAGTGGGTGATATGCCGATTCTCATGCAGAGCAAAGTCCTGCGCGCGATTCAAGAGAAGGAATTCCAACGCGTGGGAGGCAACCATACGATCAAGTCGGACGTGCGCATCATTGCGGCCACCAACCGCGATCTCGACGCCATGGTGGTCAGCGGGGAGTTCCGGGCCGATCTCGGTTACCGCCTGAATGGCTATACGATCCTCCTGCCGCTGCTGCGCGACCGCCGCGACGACATCCCGCTGCTGGTCGACTATTACCTTGACCGTTTTAATGCCGAAATCGGCAAAGCGATCACCGGCGTAGCGCCGGAAACGATGGCGCGCCTGAAGCAGTACTCATGGCCGGGGAACATCCGCGAGTTGCAGACTGTCCTTCGGCATGCGATGTTGCACGCTATTGGACCCATCCTGGTGCCCGACTTTCTTCCCGCCGAGGTGCGTGGCGAGAGGGGGCCGCCATCAGCTACCCGGCCAGCGGCCGTTGCCGTTCCCGCCAATGCGGCTTCGGCTCCGCAGGAGGCCGTGGCCACTGCTTCGTCGGGGCGCGGCGAAGTCGCTTTCCAGGAATTCATCGATAGCCAACTCCGCGAGGGGACCGATTCTCTCTATGCCGATAGCATCAAGTACATGGAATCCATCCTCCTCACGGAGGTACTTAGTTATACCAACGGCAATCAATCGCAGGCCGCGTTGCTGTTGGGGATCACGCGCGGCTGTCTACGCAGCAAACTGCGGACGCATGGGATCATGATCAGTTCCTCTGTCGCCATTCAGAACCCGGTAGGAGCCTAGTGAAATACACATAGGCCGGATTCGTGCCCGCGAACACGTTTTTTGTCGCAAGTCGGATGCCGGGGACACGCGGTATTCCTTGGCTCGAAACGTTGAATGCGAAGCGTTCACCCTGGTGCGAGAGTAGCCGTTCGGGTGATTGCAGATCACCCATGTTCTATTTGCTCGCGATGGGCGGTGTCGCACGGGCTGCGTACTCCGCCAGCGCACTTGACAATGAGCGGATCTTCACTTCCAAATTGAGAAGAGCCGCTGACACCGATCTCAGGTTCCCTTCGCATGCCATCTGCTCGATGGACGCGGCGATGGTCATCGCCTGTTCGGCATCGAAGTTCGCTGCCAAGCCTCTCAAAGAATGGGCGGCCCGGCGAACGCTTTCCGCGTTGCCCGCGGCCAAGCCTTTCCGCAGTGCTTGCAAAAGCACAGGGGCGTCTTCCGTGAAATAGAGCGTCAACTCGCGAAAGAGTTCTTGGTCCCCGGCTAGGCGTTGTAGTGCCACATCAAAGCAATGGCTGTCGATATCCATGGGCTAGTCCTTACTAACTCCTTCCTCTGTCTCCTTGTAAGCTGGCGAGAAAGCAAAACACTGCTCGAGACTCGCGCCTATGACATCTTGCAACGCCGCCTTGGGACTGCATGCCCGGATGCCTCAGGGCGAAAACAAGTCCCCAAAGAGTGTTCGCAACAATCGTGCCAGAATGAAGGGATCGCAGTGGTCCCCGCTTGGCAATGTTTTGCCGCGTGTTAGGCCCACCTTTTGCTCATTCCACAAACCGAACTTGTTTGCGTATACATTCCCATTTTCGGCAGGCCGCGAGTCGGACCTGATGTCTCTGGCGGTCTACGGTTCGGCAAACGACAAGCTTGGCAAGGTTGAGAATCTGGTGGTGGACCCAGTGTCGGGCAAGACCCGCTATGCGGTATTGTCGTTTGGCGGGATTCTCGGCATGGGCAATAAGTACTTTGCGGTTCCCTGGAACGACCTGAAGGTTTTTTATAAGGGGACGACCTCGGCCGGTACGCAAAAGGAAGTGTATGCCACGGCCGACATTTCCAAGGAATCCTTGAAGAAGGCGCCCAGCTTCGACAAGGACCACTGGCCGGACTTTGCCGATACAAACTTCGTAATAGACCTTGAGAAGTTCTACGGTTCCAACCGTGAGGCGGCCAGAATTCATGAAGAGAATCGGTAAAACGGAAACTCAGGGATGTCCAGTGCGTTGCCGAGGAAGAGAGTCGGGAATGAAAATTCCCGGCTCGTTTCTTATTTGTCATGCGGAGATGGGACATGGAGGTTTTTTGGCATTGAAAGTGCAGGTTTGTGAAAGTGTCCGAGAGGGAGCGTAAACCCTCAGGCACGGATTTATCAAACGGAGCGAAGCCAATTCGGCGAAATCTCGCTCGAAAAAGTAGAAAATTAGGAGCAAGCTATGAAGCTGCGAAAAATAATCTTGGGAACCCTGGTCGTTGTCGGGGCCGCAGTCTGCCAGGTCTATGCGGCGGATGTTCAAAGAGCCGGCGAAGGCGCCGCAGGCGGCGTAAACGTCAACTCGCCGGGCGTGGGCGTTCGAGTAAATGCCGACCGCAGCGCGCCCGGTGTCGAAATCCGAACGCCGAATGTCGGCGTCGACGTGCAAAACCAAAGAGGGGCAGCGGCCAACGCCGACCCGCCCCCAGTAGGCGCCATGGAACGGCGCGTAATTACCGATAACCGGCCCGACGCCTGGCGATACAAATGGGAGAACAATCGCTGGTGGTATTACGGTCCCGATAATCGATGGCTCTGGTATTCCACGCCCGGCGGTTGGACGTATTATTCGCCGTCAGGCAGCTATACTACCGGTTATGGCGGTGTCGAGATCACGCCGGCTCCGGCGGCCGTTGCGCCTACACCAATCTATCCGGTGCCATCGACGACCTACTATTATGGCTACCCCGGTTACTATTACTATGGCAGGCCGGGAGTTTACATTGGTGGGCCGGCATGGGGTGTGCGAGTCGGTCGAGGACGATGGTGGTGGTAACCGAGATCGAAGTGGGCGGTGGTTGACCGGTTTGACCTCTGGCGGTTCTCTGCATATAAAACCTATGGCTCGTCCTCCAAAAGGATAGCGGGCTCGCGCGCGGAACCGCGAGAGGTCTCTTCTTGTAACCTTCTTCCCTATCTGTTGAGGGAACGGACAAATGCGATATTTCTTTTCGCAATGTTTATTGATGGCGACCGGTTTGGGACTCCTGATTGCACAATCGCCCGCCACCTTTGGCCAAGGCAATGGCGCTCAAGGGCGGGCCGCCAACGAGGAATCAGGGCCGGCAGCGACAAAGAGTAGCGTCGACGTGTTGACCCGCGGCCCGGTCCACGAGGCGTTTGCGCAACCGGTCAATCTTGGCAGGGGGCTGGCGGCGGTCATCAATCATCGGCCACCTGAAATTATCGACGAGATGCCCGCGGAGTTGAGACCGGACACGGAGGACGTGGCTTGGATCCCGGGCTATTGGAGTTGGGACGATGACCGCGACGACTTTCTCTGGGTCAGCGGCGTGTGGCGCGTCCCGCCGCCGACCATGCGTTGGATCGCCGGGTACTGGGCCCCAGTTAGCGGCGGTTACCGCTGGGTATCGGGTTTTTGGACAGACGTTTCCGCACAGGCAGTGCGCTATTACCCTCTTCCTCCTCCGTCCGCCGAGCGCGGGCCTACTGCCGCGGCGCCTGCGGCGGACGACTTCTGGGTGCCGGGGTCTTGGACCTGGCAAGAGCAGAAGAGCGACTTCGCATGGAACCGCGGTTACTGGGCAAAAGCGATACCGGGATGGGTCTGGGTCCCAAGCTCCTACTCTTGGACGCCGCGGGGATATGCTATTGCGAACGGCTACTGGGACTTTGTTCTCGACAACCGTGGAATGCTCTTCGCTCCGCTGGCGATCGACGCGGCTATGCGCAAGGCGGACTTCACGTATGTTCCGTCCGTCGCTATCGATCCGGCCCTTTTGAGCTTTTATCTGTTTGTGCGGCCGGCCTACGGGCACTACTATTTCGGCGATTACTTCGCCGACAAGTACGTTCGGCTTGGCATTTATCCGTGGTTTGACGCTGGCAGCGTTCCCGATTACAACTACGACCCTTTGTTGGCGTACGATCGCTGGTACTACGCGGCGCGCGATCCGGACTGGATGCATAACCTGGAAAGATGGAACGCTTATTATCGGCGTCATCCCGCAGCGCGGCCACCCCGTGACATGGCCGCCGAACAGACCTTGGCGACGGAGGCCACGTGGCGGCCGGATCGCGAGTTCCTGATGATTGGGCGGCCCCTGGGGACCGTTTGGCAGAACTCGATTTTTCCCATCCGCTTGGCGCGGATGAGTGTCGCGGACCGCAACAAGGTCATGGAGGCCGTGCGGGCCAGTCGCGAGTGCGAGACGCAACGCCTGCGCATGGAAACGATACCCGCCGGTCCAGCCGTGGGCCAACCGCAACTGGTTGCTCATAATAAGGCGGCAACAGCCCGCCCCCCCGGCCAAGCCGGGACAGGTCTCATTCACGATGGTCCAGCAACGTTTAGCGACAGCCCCCAAACGGCCACACTGCCGCGGGGCGTCCAGACGATTGCCACGCTGCACGCGCCGGGCATGTCGGCAGATCGGACGCGATTGCCGGCCGTGTCTGCGCAAGGAGCGGGTATAACGACTTTTGCGGGGAAGGCTGGCCCCCGCGGTCTGAACCCTGGCACACAATCACGCACTGCCCGAGAAGTTTTGAAACCGGTCACGCCGGCGGATGGCGACGCCGGCACATCTCCGCAATTGAATTCCGAGCCGTCTCCTGCCACAATTCCCGAGCTATCGTCGCCAGCCGATGGGGGAACCGTAGCGAATAAAGGCTGGTTCGTTCCCCAACGGGGTGTAGGCTCCGGTCCTCGATCAGGAGCTCGGCTGGCTATCGTCCCCGGCCCGGAACAGTGGCCAGGCGGTTCTTTGAAGACTGGGCCGGCCCCCCGCCATCCACGAGCGCCGAACGAAGAGCAGCCTGGTGCAAGCGCGTCCAGGATCATGGCCGACGAGCGCAACGCCCGCCCGGCCCCGGGAGTCCCGCCAAGGGAATAGGGACATGATCGTTGAATTGGGACATCCCCGAACGACGAGTTGAAATAGCACAGCGCTTCGTCGCCACGTGAGAAACGAGAAACGTACGAAAGAACGTCAATGTATACTCAAGGAACTCTCTTCCATTTGGCTACCTGATTCGTTCGGCTCACTTTTCGCCCAGTCGTTCGTACCAATCTTGAATCCGTTGCCTTTGTGCAACATCATCGTATTGCAGCCAAGACTTCATGTGGTCGGCATAGGCCCGCCGCAGGGTCTGCCCGAGTTGAATTGCCCGATGCAGGGCGGCGGCACCTTGATGGGCGCCACGATCAATCACGTCACAGACGATGGTCTCCGGCCTTTTGGAGTGCTTGAATTCCTGCGAGGTGCCAACCCAGATACCCCTTCCATCCTGCCATACGACCCAAATGTGTTCCGGTTTCGCTTCCTCGGTTGCCTGCACACTGATCGTGGCGACCGTCTCGATCGTGGTGTTCTTGGTTGGGATCTGCGTCGGCTTCGCCACCGGTTTGCTGGCCGAGATTACCGCCTCGACAGTCTTATCCTTCGCTGGGATCTGCGTCGGCTTCGCCACCGGTTTACGGGCCGAGATTGTCCCCTCGACAGTCTTATCCTTCGCTGGGATCTGCGTCAGCTTCGCCACCGGTTTACGGGCCGTGATTGCCGTCTCGACAGTCTTATCCTTGGCCGGGCTCTTGACTGGCCTTGCGAGTGGCCGCTTAGCGGCCTTTGCGGATGACCGCTTGCCGGGCTTGCCTGTCCCCTTCGTTGGCTTCGCAGCGGGTTTCTTTACCGTTTTCTTGGGCGTCCGTTTCTTCGCCATCGTGCTATCTCCATGATTCCGAATGACGCGCGTGGCCCTGAGATTTACTCTCAGGGATGTGGCGAGCGCTGATTATGGCGATTCTGGGTTACTGATTGGATGCACAATTATTACTCGCAGAACCGGTGGGACAATCTACCATGCGACGCCAAATGCCGCATTCGATGAGGAGGGTGCCGGATATACCGAAAAAGCCTGGTATTCCGCATGCCCCGGGCGCACAAGACGGTCAGCTCAAATCCCGTCGAGGTCGCTTGGAAAATGACCGGGTACGCAAATTGGCATAGCGGCGACGGCCATGCTGCGCACGGTGCCCGGAGCCTCGTGCCTGTGGGTTCAAGTCCCACCTCGGTCACCGTTCGACTCTCGGTCAGTCCACTGAAATATCGTGGTATTCCTGCCCGATTATGGCTGCTGGTTCGTGGTCGACGTCGAGGCAGTCGATTCGTACCAAGAACGCCTCCGGTCCAGATGCTCTGGTCGGGGGCGTTTCCATGCGCCCGTCGACTTCATCCGCCGATCGCCGGTTGCAGCGGCTGGCGGCCCCTTCTGGCATTTCGTGAAGGTGGATACCCCTGGCGAGATCCGGGAGTCGTTTCAGCGACGGGAGGCTGGTTCAGGCTGGTTCAGGCCGGCCCTGTCAGGCCGGCCCTTGACAATGCCAAGCCCGGCAACGAAACTCAGATTCGTCTGGTTGCCGCTTTGAGGTCCCGCTAGTTACGGCAAATTCGAGATCCCCGAGAATCGGAACAGATGGGGAATATCGGGCTAGGACGGCCAGCGTGGACTGGACCTTGAAGGGCTATTTTTGTGACACAACAGCAGACTACGAGCATGACTATGAGAAGTTCGCTGGGATTGGGGATTCTTGTGTTGACTTGGACCGCGGCGATTGCGGCCGAAGGACCAATCGCGGCAACGAAGTACCGCGGCGGGCAGCCGGTCGCGCCGGCTCCAGACGGTACGATCTTCTGCGAAGCCGAGGAGTTTGCCGTGGAGAAGCCCGGCTGGCAGGCCCGGCCGTGGGGCGAGAACTATTTTTCGGGCACGTTTGCCAACACCTTCCTCTCACGCAAGGCATTCCTCGGCGCTGCGGAGGAATGCGACGAGACCACGGCCACGATCGCGATCAATGTCGCGAACGCCGGCCGGTACTTGGTCCTCGTCCGTTACGAGGCGGCCTATCGCTTCGAAACACAGTTCCGAGTGAAGGTGGAACAGGCCGGTCGAGTCCGCATGAATCGGCTCTACGGAGCGCGGAACAACGTGAAGATCTGGCCCTTCGGCGAACGCTTGCAGAAGGAAGTCGCCTGGTCCTGGGGCGCGGGGGAAAACATGGTTTGGGAGGGGCACGACGCTTATGCCGACCTGGACCGCGGTCCGGCCAAGATCACGCTCCTCGCTGGCCGGCAACCGGCCCCGCAGGCCCGGCGTAACGTCGATCTGGTGATGCTCACTCGTGACGAAGCCCAAATCCGCGAGCGCCTTGCAAAGGAAGGTTACCTGCCGCTGGACGGGATGCTCACCCAGGCCGGCGACGTCTGGGCTCGCCTGCGGAACCGACCTGACGGCTCGACAATGTCGCTCACGTTGCCTAACGGTACCGAGCACTCTCCCTACTGGGTTCATCAGCGCAAATGGAAGCCAGTGGTCCTGAAAGCCGGCCCGGACAAGACCACCGACTGGACCGAGGTGGGGAGCTTACTGGATACGCTCAATGATGGGCAGTGGAATCTGCAGGCCGCGCCGGCCGAGAAAGACCGACCGTTGCATTACAAGTTGGAACTTGGCGTGCGCACTGCGGCCGGCGCGATCGAGAAGATCGCCGAGTTCGAGAGCCGCGAGCCGGCCTTGCGTCTGGCCTACCAAGCCGATACGCGCTATTCGCGGCGGTTCTGTAGTCAAGAGCAAGTGCTCCACGATCTGCTGGCTTACCTCAAGACCATTCCCATGCAGGGCAGGACGCCCGCGCAAACGCTGATTTACGGCTACACGTTCGACCCTGGGCTGAGTCCGCGATACGACGCCGCCCTGCGCGAGTTCCGAGCGATGTTCGGCCTACGCCTGACCGCGCCCGAGCCGATCGCTGGCACGTACGCCGATTGGCGCGGCCAGAACCCGCGGCAACTGGAGGAAACCTGCAAGAAGCTCAGTGAATCGGAGCGGCGGAACATAGCCGTGGTGAGCCTGGGGGACGAGATCGGGCTAGAGGCCCCGGACGCCAAGGCGGCTACCGAGGGTTTCACCGCCTTTCTCAGATCCGAAGGGGCCAGCGCCACCGACGTGGACGCGGGCTCGGGCGGGGATTGGTCCAGACTGGTTTTTTCGCCCGATCCCAAGCTCAAACAGTCCAAGCCGGGGCTTTACTACTGGTCGCTCCGCTACCAACACCATTACGGCATCCAGTCGATTAAGCGGCAGACCGACGTCTTGCGCCGCTGGCTCCCCAACGCCGGGATCGGGGCCAACTTCTCGCCGCAGCACGGGAGTCCAGGCCAGTTCTACCAGGGCCAAGTCTTTCAATGGGTCACCTGCTTTCGCCAGGACGGCCTGACACTCCCCTGGGCCGAAGATTATGCCTGGGGCGTGCCGCTGGGCACGCAGCAGATGAACGCGATCAACCTGGACCTGTTCCGCGCGGGGCTGCGGGGCAAGCCCGACCGTAAAATCCTCTACTATGTCATGCCGCACTGGCCCGGCAATACGCCAGCTTCCTGGCGGCGGATGTTCCACAATGCCCTGGGCCACGGGATGAAGATCGTGGACTTGTTCGAATTCCGTCCGGTGCAGGCCGCCTACACCGAGAACCATGTCTCCAATCCGGAGTCTTACGCCACGGTGCTGAAGACCTTCCGCGAGTTTGGGCAGTACGAGGACATTGTGCAGACCGGCCAGCGACGGCCCGCTGAGGTGGCCCTCTGGTTCAGCGAGACGGCCGATATCTGGGACGACTACGACGGTTCCTTCGGCGCAGCCAAGCGTGCCTTGTACATCGCCATCTTGCACCAGCAGTTCCCCTTGGACTTTCTCGTCGAGCAAGACGCACTGGACGGTACGCTCGGCCGCTACAAGGTCCTTTATCTGACCGACCGGCACGTAAGCCGGGCCGCGTCGGCAAGAATCGCCGCTTGGGTGCAAAACGGCGGCAGGCTCCTGGCCACGGCTGGCGCGGGCATGTTCGACGAGTACCATCAGCCGAACAAGACGCTCCGCGATCTGCTGCGCGCGGAGACGGCGTCGCTGGTGGCCCCCGAAGATGCCCGAGTGAACTTCGGCAAACAGGACTTGCCCTTTGCCCGGGCGATTGACACGGTGACCTGGTCCGGCCAATGGCTGCCTGTGAGCGGAGCGATCACTCGACTCAAGGTGGCCACCGACGCCACGGTCGAGGGCACGTTTTCGGACGGTTCGCCGGCGGTTGTGGCTCGGCAAGTCGGCAAGGGAGAAGTCCGTTCGTGCGGTTTCCTGCCCGGCCTGACCTACTTTCATCCAGCCATTCCGCGCCGGCCGGTGGACCGCGGCACGACCGACGACTCGATGGCCCACTTCATTCCCAGTCAGTTCGACGCTGCGGCAGGCCGACTGATCGGCTCGATTGCCGAGAGTGTGGCCCCTCCGGTCGTGGGCAGCCAGGCGTTGGTCGAGGTGAGCCTGATCGAGTCGCCTGCCGGGGCGATCCTCGTGCTGGCCAACTGGAGCGGCAAGCCGATCCGCGAGCTAGTCGTCACCGCCAACATCCCGCTGCCTGCCCGAAGCGCAGCTTTGGCCAGCGGTTCCAAAATCGTAGTGAAGAAGGTGGGGAACCAGAGCGTCTTCACGTTCGATCTCGACGTGGCCGACGTGTTGATCCTACGTTAGCGGTGGATGTCGCCTGCATGCTATCGACGCCTGCCAGGCATGCGATCGAAATGACGTTGGCTGCCTGCTACGATCAGGACAACGAGGTGCGACGTGCCGCCAACATTGTGGCTTGTGCAAAGACCGAAGGTCTCCGCGATCCTTCAACTTCCCGCTCGCAAGAAGCTCAAATGATGAGCCGCGTGAATCAAATGCAACTGATCCCATTCCTGGCGTGAAAGTTTGCCAGAGAGCGGGCTGGGGGCCATCGGTCCGGTGTGATTTTGGTACCGGCGGACCAATTGGAGGAATGACTCGACGGATGCAACGTCGTCCACTGGTTCGCCGGGCAGGAAAACCTTGGGTACTCGAACGCCCGCCGCCATTTTTTTCTGCCGCAGGATGCGTCGTAAGAAAAAGCGGCCGATGGTCACGCGGAAGAACCAGGGGATCTTCCAGGAAAAGCCATCGAGCGACCCCTGCATGAAGATGGCCAAGTGGTCACAGATCTGGCCTAGAGTCCAGTTGCCGCACGGCTGGTAACCCTTTGCCTGCAATTTGCTTACGTCGGCGGCCACTTGGCCCAAATCACTGAATTGGATGTTGCGGCGAGTGTCCACGCTTGTTTCTCCTGCGGAATTTCGGTCCTTGATCTAGGCAATGTCGTGGTCAGCTTCTCGAGGTCATTCGTGGTCAACACCGAAGCCGGCATGCTTACGAGTGCCGCGGCCGTGACCTCGCAGACCGACTTGCACGCCTTGAAGTTGCCCCCGTTGACCCGCTACGAAATCACTTACTGCCAGTCGCGACCAGTTCTAAGGTCGTGGTCATCGTCGATATCGTGGTTTCCATCCTTACGAGGCCCGACAGCGGCACGTCTTTCGAGAACCACATTTTGTAGTCGGTGGTAATCGTCATGTTGTTCGCGGTTGCGGTTGCTTTGCACTTAGTCCATTTCGTGTCGTATTCTTTCCCGCCTGCCTTGATCTTCTCAGTGCCTTCGCCCTCCTTCTCGATCTTGACGTTGTTCTGCTTCAAGTTGGCGGCGACGATGGGGTCGTACGACTTGGTGAGATCGATCTTCATCTTTTGGACGGGAGCAGTCGTTTCGTTGCCCAGGAATGAGAACGTCGCCGCCACTTCGTAGGTCAACTCCTTGTCGTCCTTCGCGACCACGGTCATCTTGGTGGTGCCTGCGATATTGTTGGAGCCGGTCATCTTGTACTCCACCCAATCGCCGACCTTGGCCCGCGTGAAAGGGTTATCGGCGGCCGCGTGACCCATGGAGGCGATGGATACGAGCAGTGCAGCAACAATAATCGAACGCATGTCTTTCAGTCCTTGGTGGTGCGAGAAAACATCTGGCAGAAGAAGTGGCCGCCAGACCGCTTCGGCAGCCATTGTGCTTGAAGAGTATACGTCGGTTGATCGCCATAGGCAAGCAGACGAGAAGAAGTAAGGGGCAAAATTCAAGGGTGCAGGCGTTGAGGACTCTCCGGTGCCTGTTTGCTAAAGCCACAAACGAAATCGCCCTGAGCAAGATTTTCTCGTTCAGGGCGATCAGATGCCGTCGGGCATGATTAGACCCGCATGAAGCGGGTGATGTGCATTTCGGATTATACGTTGTGCCTCGCCCCGGAAAGAACAACTTGCCCGGAGCGAGCAGCGTTGGCTATCGTTTATGGGCGTCTCCTTTCGCAAAAACGGGAGGGGGAAGAATCGCGTTTCATTTAATGAAGTGGGAGCTTGCTTCCTTGATTTGTTGGGGGGTTGGGGAACGACATTCGTTAGGGAGCGGTCTTCCCGCTCCCAAATTGGCCAGGGGGTTCTTGCATGACATGCCCTCCGTTTCGGGTCTTGGATTCAGTTGACTGTTTTAGTAGCACCTAGCGTGCCAAATTGATTTTTCGACGTGCATTTCCGACGTGCGACGCTATTTTGCAGTGGTTTTTCGATGGTCGCCTATCGACGCTGTGCGGCGACCCGCCTATGAGACGTGCAATCCTTGCTGCTATTTTTGGCAGAACGTCCAGTGAATAATCCAACGAGTTCAGACAGCAAGCAGAGGCCCAGGTCGATCGCGGACGAGTTGGTGAAGGTCATTCGCCAGAGGACCAGCATCAGCAGGATTTCCGAATAAGCGACCCAAATGAAGAAGCCCCGCACTGGCGAGACCAGTGAAGGGCTTATCCCGTATCTGACATGACCACCGACAAGGCAACGCCAAAGGCCCCATTTGATGACGAGCGTGCTGGATATGCCGGAAAAGCCGGCAGTTGGGGCTGAATCTGGCGTCTTTGCGGCGGTTCCAGCAACTTCGATGCAGGGCCACGCAGAATCAAGGCGATGATGGGGAGCGAGCGAAATATGCTATATTTGAAATGACATTCGTCGATTACCGCTCGTCAATCGCTCGGCACCGGAGATCCAGTCATGAAATACACCTGTCCTAATTGTGGTGAACTGCTAGGTCAGGACAGGAACCCCGACGGCCCCAACTACTGCACCGCCTGCCTGAGGCTTTTCCTTGTGCCCGCCGAGCCACAAATGCCGCCCTGGATCTGGGGTGTCGTGGCCTTCATCCTCGCCAACTGGCAGATAATGCGTACTGTGTAGCGGGGACAACGTGGCTTGTGCTCGCGGTGCAAAGCTCGAAGGTCACCCCGACCATCGCAGAACTGGCGATCGAGCAGCTGCGAGCCAGCCCCTACAAAGCCATGCGACGCGTTAGGTGCAAACGGGCTTGCCGTCCTCGAATTATGGGTAGCCCTCGACAATATGCTCCATTATGTCAACTGCCTCTTTACGATTTACGCGGTAAGTGAATTTACTTGCGCAGGTCGATTAAAGCCGGTCAACACATTTTGACTACAAAATCTCCGCCTCGATCGGCTCCGTGTCCGGCCTTCCCCGCAATGTTCTTTGCACGCAATAGACTACCAAGCCAATAACGGCGACCACCACCAGACCAATGACCCCCAGAGCAATGGAAGCGACGCCCAGCATTTTCTGACGCGGTTTCGCCTTATACCCTAGCTTTTCGGCCTGGATGAAATCCTCTTCCGCTTTGGCAATCTGGCCTTTCTTCTGGTAGGCGATGCCGCGGTTGAAATAGGCATTTGCATATTTTGGGTCGAGGCGAATAGCGTCTGTGTTGTCGGCAATCGCTTGGTCGTAGTCGCGCTTGTTCCTGTAGGCAACGCCGCGGTCGTAATAGGCCAGAGCTAAGTCGCGATCGAGCCGAATAGCTTCCGTTTCGTCGGCAATCTCCTTGTCGAAGTCACCCTTCTTTTCATAGGCGACGCCCCGGCCACAATACGCTTTGGCGAATTTCGCGTTGAGCCGGATTGCCCCAGTGTAGTCCGAAATTGCCCTGTCGTATTCGCCCTGGCGGCAGTAGGCGACGCCGCGGGCGTAATAGGCCACGGCATTCTTCGGATCGAGCCGAATGGCTTCCGTTTCGTCGGCAATTTCCTTGTCGTATTCGTTCTTCTTTTCATAGGCAATGCCCCGGTCATAATACGCTTCGGCTAACCTCGGGTTCAGCCGAATGGCCTCGTCGTATTCCGCGATGGCCTTATCTTGGTCGCCCTTCGCCGCGTAGGCGACACCACGACCGCAGTAGGATGCAGCAAAACTCGGCCTGCAGCGAATGGCCTCGCTATAATCGGTGATGGCCTTGTCTTGGTCGCCCTTGGTCTTATAGGCAACAGCCCGACCGTAGTACGCATCGGCATCCTTCGGGTTCAGCCGAATGGCCTCGTTGTAGTCCACGATGGCCTTATCGCATTCACCCTTTTTCCTGTAGGCGACACCGCGGCTGTAGTGAGCGGTAGGGTCATTTGGGGCGAGTTGAATTGCTTTGTCGCAGTCGGCGAGTGCCTTGTCGTAGTCACCAACGTTCGCATAGGCAAAACCCCGGCGGTAATACGCCCCGGCGGATCTCGGGTTCAGCCGGATGGCCTTAGTAAAAGCAACGATGGCAGTATTGTAATCCTGTTTGGCGAGACTTGACACGCCCTTCTGATAGACTTCCTTCGCCGAATCGGCACTAGCCGCAACATTCGGCAGTAGCAAGACTGCGATCAACACTGTTATCCAGCATTTGCACGTACTCATTTCCATTCCTTCAAGTTACACGCCTTTTGCCGTGTGACACCGTTCAGCCGCCGATAATCCTCTTGGCAAACGCAACCGCGAGCGTTTTCACAACCTCGCCGATCGCCTCGGGATCCGTGCAGCCGCCGACAAACAAGTGGCCCGCCATCCGGCCATTAAGCCATTTTACCAACTGCTGAAAACCGGGGATTACCAGGTCCGCGTTATTGATTTCCTGGCCTCCGGCGGTTAGTGCCTAGATCGGTCTACACTCCGTTCCCGTGAGTTGCAGCACTGCACTCATTAGTCGCCAGGTCATCATTGTTTTATGTTCCGAATGCATCTTGGCCTACACCCCTGGCGATTTTGCTCCAATTCAAGGAGGGCGGCTTCTGTCCAAGGGCTATTTCGGGGGCCAACAGCTTGAAAGTACGGGGTAAGAACGTGATTCTAGTCCGGCGTGGGCACCCACGCAAACAGTTGGAACATCAATAAACCGGGACCGGTCATGGAGCCAGGTTAGCTGTGCCGGCCAGGTGAAGTTTGCGGCTGGCCGCCGCCAATCAGGCTCCAAAGCACCATCATAATCAGGTGGTTGGTCAGATGCTGGGCCCCGCCCAAAAGAATTTTGAGAACCGCCCTGCTGGCCAATTCAGGCGATTCCCCGCTAAGGCCAATCGTCAGATGGCCGCCATCGAGGCCGATCATTTCCGCCGCGCGGTCACGATCGCCGAGAAGATCGGCTGGGATCACTTGACCAAGGGCCGTGACTCGACCTTCTCCAGGACCACGATCAAAAACGTGGCGATGGGGCCGAGCATCAGCGACAGCAGCCACCAGAGTAGACCGCTTCTCCCCTTGGCTTGGGCCAGTCCGGCGTTGATAAGTGACAGCGTCCCCCAGCCGACGAAGAATTGTGCCTGTTCGTGCATAGTGCTTCCTCCTTTTCCGTTATTCGTTGTAAGAAAGAAGATGTTGGAATTCGTTTTACGCCAAGAAAGAACGGATGACAGTAATTCCGAAAGCGACCTACGAGGCCGATCATTTCCGCCGCGTGATCGAAGTTGGGGAGCGGATAGGCTGCGACGTAGTGGCTGCACTTTAATGCGAGCAAGGATTGGTCGCACCGCTCAAATTCTGAACAGCCGACATGGGCAGATTTTGAGCAGGCCGCTCGGCAAAAGGACTCCAAGATCGGCAACGACCGAATCCGATTTCAGACTTCCGAAACCTTTCCATCAGGCCGGGGTTGGAATACTTAGAAGGCAGTTCCGTTGTCGCTTCTTCCAAATGTTGGAAGAGCACGGCACCGCTTTAATCCTGTGGAGGAGAGAGAAATCATGTCACGCAGTATATTGGGTTTGGCAGCAGCAGTTCTGATTTCATTGCCTTGTGCGGCAATGGCTGATGCTTATCCAAGTGCCCCTGTTCCGCAAGGCGTAGCACCACAGCGACTATCGCCCCGCCAGGTATTTCGATGGCTCGACACGAACCACGACGGCTTCCTGACCTTGAAGGAATTCCTTGCCGCCCCCTGGGTCCAAAACAGGCAGCGGGCGACAAGGTTCTTTCGTTGGATGGATACGAATCATAATGGGCTGGTGAGCCTGCAAGAGTTCCTAGCAGCCTACACTCGCTATTGTGGCAGCAGCGGATATTCGGTTCGAGTCGCTTATCCGTGGGCTTGGACCTACTGGCGACCCTGGCGATACGGCTGGTATTGGCAAAGTGGATGGCACCGCAGACCGGGTGTTTGGGCGGGAGGCGTTTGGCGTGGACCTGCGGTTCATCGGCATCCGTACGTCGCTCGCCCGCATCATGCCGTCAAGCACGCTAGGCCGGGAAAGTATCCTCATCCGGTCAAACACGCCAAGGCCCTGAAAGCGAAGCACCACGGCGGCCACAGAGGGCATGGCCAGCACGATCATCATCGATAGCGGCTGCACGTATGCCGTTGTTGGCGATCATTACAGGTTCCTGGCGACAGGCGACGACACCGAAGGCCGGTACGCATTTTTCGAGGCACTCGTATATCCTGGCGGCGGGCCGCCGCCACACGTTCAGAGCAGGGAAGATGAAGCATTCTTTGTCTCCTCGGTATGGCATCGAGATCGAGATGCCGCACTGAAAAGACACGCCGTTACAATTCAAGCCCCATAAACACAGCGTCGGGCAGCGGGTTGTACCCATATGCCGGAATCTCGACGAATCCTAAGAACCGGTACATCGCTGCCGCTTCCTTCAACGACATGAGGCTGTCCAGCCACATTTTCTTATAGCCGATGGTTGTGACCTCTGCTTCTCATTAACCTGGGCAGTTTAGGATAACGCCCAGATGTTTCTTGTAGGCGTACAATTTCCGCTGTTCCGTTTGGATTCGATCGGAACGGAACGCCTCCCAGTCATCGTTGAGGTAGATCGAGCGAAGGCTGAGAATCGCCTGGGCACCGGCGATCCGCCAACGCATGCCGGCTTGTTCCATTCGGTCCTTGACCAAGTGGCGGCAAGCGCCCTCCACTACGCCGCTGCCGATCGGGTAGCCGGCAACCATGTACTCGTCGTACTTCATGTATTCCGACCGCGCCGCGAAGTAGCTTAGGCAGTCCTCGACCTTGTTCCACTTTGACGGCGACAGATCACGTTTGGTTGCCATTTGCCGAATGCCGCCAATCACGCGGTTGACCTTGCCTTCCAGCAGCTTTCGCAGATACGTCTCCACGAACGCTCAACGTGTTACGATCTGCCGAAGAAAGCGGCGCCAAACGTGTCGTCTTTGCCAGTAGTATCGCCGCCATGGCGCCGGCGGAAGCAGTCCTCACCGAGAAGGCGCCGGCAGCCGGGCACATCCCCTATGCCAAGTCCAAGTCCGCCGGTGAGGCGATGGTCCGCGATGCCTCGGCGCGATTACCCGGCTTGGTGTTACGCATCGGCGGGGCTTTCAGCGAATGGTGTGAACTCCCGCCGCTGGCCAGTTTGATCGGGCTCTGGGCTGGAAGTTCCCCGTTTGGCCGTCTCTTGGTGGGACAGGGCATGACGGGCATACCGTACATTCATCGCGACGACGTCGTCCGAATCGTGCGAGCTTGCATCGAGGCCCACGAGACCTTGGGTTCGTACGAGGTCTTCCTGGCTTCGCAGCAGGGGACCGTTACGCATAAAGACCTCTTTCCCGTCATTCATCAGGGGGCCAGGGGAAAGGCAGCGCCGGCAGCGATCGCCATTCCACGGTGGGCGGCAAGAGTCGGTCGGCACGCAAGGCGAGCGATCGGCACAATCCTCGGCCGCGTGCCTTTTGAGCAGCCGTGGATGCTGAAATACGTCGATCGCCCGTGGGTCGTGGACACCACTTATACGCGCAACAGGCTTGGTTGGAGATGCACGGAGGGAATGGGAATCCTGGACCGACTGCCGATAATGCTCGATCACTTCACACAGCAGCGCCGAACCTGGGAGCATCGCAACCGGGTCCGAAACAAAGGAGAGTACGCCTACTACGGCTGAATCGCGCCCATGGCTCACTTGCCGGAAACAGACAGGCAGCACGTGTCGCTCCCGGACGGCGCTACGGTCATCGTCGTAGGCGGGGGACCTGCCGGGGCATTCTTCGCAATCCGGATTCTAAGGAAGGCGCGTGAACTGGGCAAGAAGCTCGAGGTTCTCATTATCGAGAAGAAAAGGGAGATCCACTCTAGCCAACTTGCGTTGTTGCCGGACTTCTGGGAGAGGTACAACTACTGCGCCGGCAGCATCTCTCCACGAATGGCCGACGTCTTGCTGGAGAACGGCCTCACTTTGCCCGATGAAACCGTCGAGGGCACAGCGGCGGCAGTCACCGTCCATGGAGATTGGAAGAGTATCGAGTTGCCGATCCCTGAGGGGAGGAACATGCTTTCCGTGTTCCGAAGTTCACGGCCCGGGCAGCGTCCCGGCCGGGCAGCGAATTTCGACTCGTATTTGCTCAATCGGGCCATTGACGCGGGGGCCAAAGTAATCACGGCGAACGTTCGGGACGTTCGTATACATCAAGAGGCAGACCGCTGGTCAGCTACCCGTCGACGACGAATGTGGGAAGTAGAGACGAGACGATCGAGGTCGATTTCGTGGTGTTGGCAGGGGGCGTCAATTCGTCGCCCGGAATGGATGTGGAAGCGGATCGCCTCTTTCAGTCCGTTCAGCGAATGCTCCCCCGGTTCCGGCCCACTAGGGTCCGCAAAGCGCTCATCTGCGAGATGCAGGCGGGGGAAGAAATGCTGCAGAACATGAAAGGTGAAGTGCATTTTGCCCAATACGGCTCGAAGGACCTCCACATCGAGATGTCCTCGCTGATTCCCACGGGCCGATGGATCACAGTCGTATTGATCGGTAAGAGCGTGGATCGTGCCGATCATCCACAATACCTAGAGGTCCTGGAGCGTTTTCTGAAACTGCCGCACATCGAACGATTGCTCCCCAGGTAGGTTGAGCTTACGCCGGTCTGTCTGTGCCATCCGAACATGACCGTGGGCGTCGCGAGCAACCCCTTTGGCCACCGCATCGCGCTGGTGGGAGACATGGTCGTTTCGCGGTTGTACAAGGACGGCATCTTCTCGGCGTACGCCACGGCCTCGGCGCTGGCCCACTGTGTTCTTGAGGAAGGCATCGACCGGGCCAGCCTGCGGGCCCGCTATTGGCCGGTGGTCAAGGGATTTCATCGGGATAACCGTTTTGGCCGTGCGGTCTTCCTGTTGAATCGTTTAGTATTCTCGCATCCGGTCTTGAGCAGGATCGTCTATCAGGCACTGCGGACGGAAAGAAAAACGAAGCCCAAGCACAGACGCCGATTGGCTAGCTTGTTGTGGAAAATCGCCAGCGGGGATGACACCTATCATCGCATTCTGGTGTCGATGTTTCACCCGGCGACGGTTTGGCTGGTCCTGGTGGGCGGCGCGCTGGTGACCGTGAGGAACTATCTGGTGGAATGCGTATTCGGGCTGAGCTGGGCGGGCTTTGGACGATTTTCCAGGGATGTTCCCATCGACAATGTAGAAAAGAAACGCCGTGAAATCATCGATGTGCTCGGCATTGAGCCGTTCCAACGATCGCCCGAATTCGAGAGGATGTACTCCATCCGGATCAAAGCGGACGAGGCACGAATACACCATCAGTTGGGAAAATTCGGTGACACCGACCGCCAATACTTCACACCGCGATTTATCCGTGTACACCGAACCGCCGGCAATGCGAATGAAGTGGGCAACACGATCCGCTACCACGTGTTCCTTCAAGGACTGTCGTGCAGCGTCGCCTTGGAGAAAGTCGTCGCCGCGCGTTACTTGCTGTACCGAGTGTGCGACGGTTTTGCAAAGGGCGGCATTCTCGCCTTCGACATCGACCGGGAGAAAGGCGGAAGCCTTTTGACGATCTTCGTCGCGTTCAACTTCCCTACCAGCAAGAGCCCTTTCAAAAGGCTCGCGTGGCGCCTGTTCAGGCTGGTCTTTCCCGCTTTCCTACACGATGTCCTCTGGAATCACTCGCTCTGCAAGATCAAACATCTTGTCGAAGCCGAGGACGGGCAAGCACGTCAGACCCCACTCTGTCGATTGCAGTAACCGCGGCTGATGGTGCCACGGCAACGTGACGCTCATCCTGTCAATTGGCTGCCTCTGCTGAAAAGTCTGGCGGGTGCGTCGAGTTGTCAAATTGCCTGCGGGTCAAGAAAATCGATGTTTCTCTAACTTTTTGCCGCCGGCCGTGTGGCTTCGCTGCGGAGAAGGGGGTGACGAATGGCACTAGCTTAAGCTCCGGGCGATCCGTTTCGCCTTTGGC
>CAZTPX010000048.1:0-61093 GCA_964615095.1 uncultured Planctomycetaceae bacterium
CCCTCTTTCTTATCCACCTGAATCCAATCTGTTCCGGTACGCGAATAGTTTGATGAAGTATGAAAGCTTGGCTTACAAACCGTTTCAGTTTCTGGGCCTGTCCAGAAACGATCACACAAGACCCGACTTATGAACAAAACCATGTATCTCACTTCGCACTCTTGCCACCAAGTCCCTCTCGACCTTCCTTGGACTGGGCATGCTAACCGTTCGAGCTACTACGGAGAATCGGGCGTCGGCGGATGAGTTTCAGCCGATCAAGGAGGCTTAGATGCCCAAAGGCTTTCCCAGGACGTAGTGGTTACCTGATCGAGGCGATGGGAGGCTTGATGACAGACAGGACGCTCACGAGAGACGCGGAGGAAATCGTGGGGATTTCGTCACTTCGCATCAGAGTGCTGCACGATCGGCCGCCGAAGCTGGATGGCGGCTACGTCGTCTACTGGATGACAGCGGTACGTCGGACAGCGTGGAACTTTGCGATCCAGCGTGCGATCGGCTGGGCCAGGGAATTGAAACGGCCACTTGTGATTATTGAAGTTCTCACCTGTGGTGGCCGCTGGGATTCGGACCGGCACCACCGATTCGTCTTGCAGGGCATGCGCGACAATGCACGGCGGTTGGCAGGTGCGCCAGCTTTTTACTATCCCTATGTCGAGACGCACCCGGGCGAGTGCAGGGAGTTTCTTGAGGCAGTCTGCGGTCAGGCATGCGTGGTCATTACAGACGACTACCCGATCGCACTGCCCGCGGTGAAAGCGGCGGAAGGCCAGGTGTCTATCCGCGTCGAGAGGATCGACGGAAGCGGGCTGCTGCCCTTACGCGCGGCGGGTCAGGTGTTTCCAACGGCATACGCATTTCGGCGGTTCCTCCAACGCACTTTGCGAGAGCACTTGCTCGATGCGCCGAAGGCCGATCCTTTCCTGCGGGTAGCCTTGCCGCGACTGAAGTCTCTACCGACCTTGATTACACGAAGATGGCCAGCCGCATCATCTCGCCTGCTGTCCGGTAAGACAGCAGCTTTGATGGCATTACCGATCGACCATAGTGTGGCCGCCGCACCGATCGTTGGCGGTCCCGCAGCCGCTCGCGCCCGCTGGAGGGCTTTCCTGGCCAGGAAACTGCCTTTCTACAGTGAAGATCGTGACCAACCTGATTCCGAAGCAACCAGCGGATTAGCGCCGTATCTGCATTGTGGCCACATCTCGGTACACGAGATCTTCTACGATCTGGTGCGACAGCTTGGCTGGTCGCCAGGATGGTTGGCTGAAAAAGCTACGGGCTCGCGCGAAGGATGGTGGGGGATGAGTGAGTCGGCGGAGGCGTTCCTGGATCAACTGATCATCTGGCGCGAGGTAGGTTTCAACTGCTGTGCGTGCCGGTCGGATTATGATGAATACCAGTCGTTACCCTCATGGGCCAGGGCAACGCTGACGAAACACGCAACCGACAAGCGTGCCTACATCTACACGTTAGATGAGTTCGCATCGGCAGGAACTCACGATCGACTATGGAACGCGGCTCAGAGACAACTGATCACCGAAGGGCAGATCCACAACTACTTGCGGATGCTTTGGGGCAAGAAGATCCTGGAGTGGTCAGCCAGCCCACAGGAAGCCCTCGCCATCATGATCGAACTGAATAACCGCTATGCGCTGGATGGGCAGGACCCGAACTCGTATTCCGGCATATTCTGGATTCTTGGCCGCTACGACCGCCCGTGGGGGCCAGAGCGGCCCATCTTCGGCACCATCCGCTACATGAGTTCCGAGAACACGGCGCGCAAGGTCCGGATTAGGGACTATGTCCAACGCTACTCCACTGAGACCACCAGGTAGCCCATGACATTCGTGGAAAGTGACGACCGACGAACCGAGGGAACCATCAGTTAAGCATGGCATACGAACAGTCCGTCATCCTGCTGACCGGCGGCACCGGCTACGTCGGTGGCCGTCTGCTGCCGTTGCTTGAAAGACGCGGCCTTCGCCTGCGCTGCGTGTGCCGGCAGCCGGAACGATTGTGCTCCCGCGTGGCCACAACGACCGAGGTGGTCCAGGGCGATGTACTGGACCCCGATTCGCTCCGCATGGCCTTGTCCGGCGTTCATACGGCTTACTACCTCATGCACTCCCTGGGGTCGAAGCAGGACTTTGAGCAGGAAGATCGGCAGGCGGCGGCCAACTTCGCGAAGGTCGCAAGACAGGCAAGTGTCCAGCGGATTATCTACCTGGGCGGTCTGGGTAATCCTGAACCGGGACTCTCACCGCACCTTCGCAGCCGCCAGGAGACGGGAGAGGTCCTGCGGTCCTCCGGCGTACCGGTGATCGAGCTGCGGGCATCGATCATCATCGGCTCCGGCAGCCTGTCCTTCGAACTAATCCGGGCACTGACGGAACGGCTTCCCGTGATGATCTGCCCCCGCTGGGTCGCCACACCCACACAGCCGATTGCCATCGAGGACGTTCTACAGTATCTGCTGGCCGCGCTCGACCTGCCCGAGGAAAAGAGCCGCATCTTCGAGATCGGCGGGCCGGACATGGTTTCCTACGGCGACATCATGCGAGAATACGCCCGATTGCGCGGGCTACGACGAATGATGATTTCCGTGCCGCTGCTGACGCCCTACCTTTCGAGCCTGTGGCTGGGCCTGGTGACGCCGGTCTACGCCCGCGTGGGCCGAAAGCTGGTCGAGGGCCTGCGGAACCCGACTGTGGCGCGGGACATGTCGGCACAGGACGCCTTCCCGATCCGCCCGCGTTCGCTTGCCGAGGCGATCCGCCGGGCGGCGGTGAACGAGGACCGCGACTTTGCCGAGACTCGCTGGTCCGACGCGCTTTCCTCCGCCGGCCCGCCGCGCGGCTGGGGTGGTGTGCGGTTCGGCACGCGGATCATCGATTCGCGGACGGCCGAGGTCGGGGTCCCGCCGGAGGCGGCCTTCGCGTCCATCCAGCGGATCGGCGGCGAGACGGGCTGGTACTACGGCAACTGGCTCTGGAAGCTACGTGGCTGGTTCGATCTGCTGGTCGGCGGCGTCGGTCTGCGCCGGGGACGCCGGGACCCAGTGAACTTGCAGGTCGGCGATGCCGTGGATTTCTGGCGTGCCGAGGCCATCGAACCGGGTCGCCGGCTGCGATTGGCTGCTGAGATGCGCCTGCCGGGCAGGGCTTGGTTGGAGTTTGAGGTGACCCCCACAGCCAACGGTTCGCTCATTTGTCAAACGGCTATCTTCGACCCGATTGGTCTCGGCGGGCTGGCGTACTGGTACACGCTCTACCCGATGCACCGAGTTGTCTTCGCCGGGATGCTCAAAGGACTCATTCATGCGGCCAGGAGCATGCCAACACGATAATCGGGCGCGTACCGCTCATCCCTTCCTGGCTGCACGTTAGGAAAGCGGTGATCTTGCCCGAGTGACTGGCATGATCCCGACAGGGGGCTTATGCTGCCCCTCCCTTCTATCTTTCACCGCACGCCAGAATATCAAGCAAGACAGGTCTGCCGGTTTTCCAGGTGGTTGTTTCTCTTTTACGTGAATCCAGTCAGATCTGCCCTGCGAATAGTTTCAGGGAGCAGAAAAGCCCGGTTCCAAACTGTTTAATGGAGAGTGAACTCATGTGTTTCTCATTTCGTGCCTTTGCCACCATGTCCCTCTCGGCGCTCGCAGGACTTGGCGTACTGACCGTTCGAACTGCCATGAGCCATCGGGCATCGGCGGAAGAGTTTCAACCGATCAAGGAGGCCGAGATGCCCAAAGGGTTTCCGGCCTACACGCCGGTTGGCCAGATCGAAATCAAGCATTATCCGGCCTACCGCAAGGCTTCGGCTTCGGGACCGGCCGAGTTCTGGACCCTTTTCCAGCACATAAAGCAGAACAACGTGACCATGACAGCCCCGGTCGAGATGGATTACGGCGACCCTCGTGACGCACGAAACAAGGAACGCTCCATGTCGTTCCTGTACGAGAGGCCCGACCAGGGCTCTCGTGGCAAACAGGGCAGTGTCGAGGTCAGCGACGTCCCGGCAATAACGGTCGTCAGCATCGGTTGCCGCGGATCGAGGACGACGTCCGCGATCGCCGAGGCCCGCGACAAGTTGATGACCTGGCTGGACCAGAAGAAGGCCGATTACATATCGGCCGGTCCCATGCGGATCATGGGCTACAACAGCCCGTTCGTGCCGCGAGACAAGAATTTCTTCGAAGTTCAGATACCCGTGAAGGGGGCGAAGGCCGACTGAAATCAGAGATGGGCAACGAGAATCGGAAAGTGGTTGAAACCCCCGGTCGTCGCCCAACGAATAATGTCTGGAAGGATTTGGTTGGTGAAAGGATTCGTTCTCAAGATCACTCGTTCTCTTGAAAGGAGAATTTACCATGAAAACTGCTTACTGGCTTGCTCTCGTTTTGGTAATCATTGGCGCCGTGAACTGGGGATTGGTTGGCCTGTTCCAGTTCGACCTTGTGGCGGCTCTGTTCGGACCGGCATCAGGGCTCAGTCGACTGGTTTACTCATTGGTGGGATTGGCGGGGATCGCGTTGGCAGGCATCGCTACGACATCGCAAGCTAGCCATCGCCATGCATCCATGCCGGTCGCGGCGCACTGAACTGAAGAGGCGTTTCCCAGGCGTACCCGCGGGCTGAGTAAGTCGGCGGGCCGCTTGGAAACGAATCTTGTGAAGGATGGCCCCTCCTACCGTGTTCTCTCGGGCAGTCCTACGAGCGCGTTGCCTCGTGTCACTGCTTCCACGGCGTTGGAGGCATAATCGTCGGCTCCCGTGGACCTGGCTACCTCTGCGGCGACCATCATCGCGTAGCCGCCAACCAGGATCTTGATAGCGGCGCCCCGTTGGTTCTTCCGCATGACGGCAATGGTTTCCTCCAGTGACGTCAACTGCGTGACGAGCGAGACAGAAAGCACGACGAGATCCGCGACGTAGAACTCGATGGCCTGGGCAAGGTCGTCAGCCGGCACATTGGAACCGAGTTGGATCACCCGCCAACCGTCCATCTCGAAGAAATCGGCTACGACTTGGATGCCCAAGTCATGTTGATTGCCGGCAACTGCCGCGGCAACCAGCGTCTTGCCGTTGGATGGTCCACACGATTCTCGCGAGTGAAGCTGGGCCATGACCAGGCGGGTTGTTGTCGTGGCGAAATGCTCTTCCGCAACATTGATCTCGCCCAGAAGCCACATCCTGCCGAGTTCCTCCTGTGCCGGTTGGAGGACCTTCAAATACAGATCGGGCACGCTTTGTCCCTCGTCGGCTGCCTTGAGAATCAGGCCGATCGCCTTACGGCGGTCGCCTTCGAGGATCGCTAACAAGTACGTCGCGGCCAATCGCTCCGCGGGGGTCTCGGCCGTCAGCCGCGGGGTCAGCCCGGCCAGCGTGCCACCGAACTCGTTGAGGGCACGTTCGATGCAGGCAGTCGCGATAGACGCCAGTTCGGCCGGGATCTGCTCAACCAAGACGTGGCGCAGCGCCTCAAGCTTCGCCCGTAGCGTCTCAGGGGGAATGCCCTGGGCATCCAGCGCCGCTTGGGTCCAATGGACCTGCTCGACAAAGAACTCCGGCCGGCCAGTCGAAACGGCGACGGCTAGTTCCTCAAGCCGGGCAGTCAAGACGTTTTGCCAGCCGCCAAACTGTGCGACAACGGGGGCTTGAGTCGCTTCTGTGTCCAGTGGCATTTCACTTGCGGCATAACCGGCCAATGCCCGAGCGCCGCTCTTTAGAATCTTGGCGAGTACTTGTTCTGGTTGTGTCATGGCTTCGTTTCCTCATGTGATAGGCCTGAGTAATGGCCGGAGGCCGCATTGGTGGGACCCGTTTCGAGCAACTTGCGGAGCCGCATCAGACCGCGGCGCGCGTGGGTTTTGACCGTTCCCAGCGGCAAACGGGTAGCCTCTGCGATCTCCTGCTGTGACATCCCCTGATCGAACGACAACTCCAACACTTGCCGCTGTTCCGGCCGGAGTTGTTCGAGTAGCCCGCGCGCACGTTGGGCCTCGTCACGTGTTTCCACGTGATCCGTCTCCGACACCGCTGAAGCAGCCGGTTCGGCGACCAACGGAGTTACTTTAGGCTGCCGCGCCCGCCGGCGATGCCGGTCGATGAGTCGCCGCCTCGCGACCGTGGTGACGAACGTGCTCTCAGCGGACATCGCCGCGTCGAACCGCCTCGCGTGCCGCCACAGCTCGACAAAAATCTCTTGCACGGCGTCCTCGGCATCGGCATAATTACCGGCAGACTGCCGAGCCATCGACCAGACCAGCCCCCGATACTTCTCCAGGCACCCCTCGATGGCCGACGGGTCGCCTGCCGCGATTCGTTCCAAGAAGGTTGGCTCCACGTTCATGTCTTACCCTCTTCAGGCCCAAATATGCCAACAGTCGTCAACCGCTTCTACCCTGCGGGCAGCAATGTCAGTCTACCGGCACCCCCTTAGAAGTCAATTCTTTCATGTCGCATTTCAAACGGGGCGAAGGGATCTGACTTATTCCTTCAACCTGCCTTGCTGACATCCGTCACTTCTTCAGCAGCATCTTCATCCCTTCGCCCAGCGCATCACCGATGAGGAAGTAGCTCTCTGCATTGCCGAACCAGTGATGTCCATGGCCGGTATTGGGCGAAAGCTCCGGCGGACGGGCGAAGCCGGTGGTCTTTACGAACAACGCATTCGCAATCCGCTTGGTGCCGGCCTCCTGCGCCTTCCTGAACTCGAACATTGGGCCATCCTTCACGGGTCCGCCATTGCCAAGTTCCCCGACGACAACCGGCAGGTCCGGCACATTCAACTCCTTGCGGACATCATGGACAAGGTTGACCAGATTCTGAGCGTACTCCGGGATAGCCGGCTGGGTACACATGTCGTTCCAGCCCTGTTGCCAGACAAAGCCGGCAATCTCGTATTTCTGCTCCCCGAGTTCTGCCAGCGCGGCACGAACCTCCTCAATCATCTTCGTGTAGTACGGTCCCACCTGGCCGCCGGAACTTGGCGGCCTGAAGTCAACATACAGGCTCTTGCCACCCCAAGCCGTCTTAATCAGCAACACCGGTTCATCCCAGTAGTCGCCCATGACATGGCCAAATTGCAGTTCAGGGCCGATGTGGCTGCTGCCTCCATATCCGGTGTAGCCCACCGTCAAACCTCCCTTACGCACCTTCCCGTTAACCTTGAACGAGATCTGGACATCGTCGCGGACCACCCATTCCCCTTTTTCGTTCTTGAGGTGCTTCATCTTCCCAGCACTCTTGGAATACTTCATGGACCAGACCAGATTGCCCTTTCCGCCGTTGTAGTTGTGCGGGTCGTCCATAGACACCACGCCCTGCCCCTCCATGTTCGATTGGCCCGCGAGAATGAAGACTTTCAGTGGGCCTTTTTTGGCATGGCCGGCCCACGCTGGCCCGGCAAGCAGCAACATGACCACCACGGACAACATCGTAGTGCAGGTAACGGTTCTCTTGTCGAATCTCATGGCGACCTCTCTTGGGTGTGGTTGGCGGCCCTTTTCTCGTCGTGAGCGGCCGCGGTGGCCTGTCAGGAACAATTTGCCATTATGCTACGCGGTCAATCCTCACGCTAGGTACGGGACGCAACTAGGCAGCACGAGAGAAGAAAGAGAAGCCCTGAACCGCAGCCCACATTTTGTTCAGCTGAGCAAAATCCTCCGTGCTCACCTCCGGCCAGATCGGTCACTTCCAGGCCGCCCTGCATCACCTTCCGGTGCCGAACTCGTCCTGGACGGCACCTTCCCCAGACCTTCCCCAGGCCGCCAGTGGGCCAGTCGACCGCCGGAGTACCTGGGATGCGACAGCATGTGTGAAGATTGGTCGTCTAGCGGATTATCGAGCACGCTATGGGTAGCCCGCATGGTCACTCGTGGGGGCTAGCGGGCATTTCCTTGCGCGCGGAGGAGTGCCCCGCCGCCGCAGGCAAACGCCAAGAGATGGGTTTGAGCAAACCTATGGTTTCTGGCGTACCGTCGGTAGTCGTCAAGAAGTCGCCATCCGTTTCGCTACGGACGCGCCGCAACGGGGAAATTCGATCGGTTGTTGTCGATAACCGCTGGCAACGACAATGCGAATTCCGCCCGGATGCACTACTTTGCTTCGGCAGCCTTCGACTTGAACAGATCACGCGCCTGGCTCGCCAGCCGTTCGTAGAGTGCACCGAAGGCGCGGGCATCCGATTCCCGATAGACATCGAGAGCTGGACCGTTGGTTTCGTGTAGATCCAGGATTGTCTCTCCGTTCCACACCACTTCGATGAAGCGCGAACCTAGATGGTAACTGGTACCCACGAACGCGACTCTTGGACCTTTTCCCTTGCTGGCTTGGACTTCGATCGCCTTGCCTTCGAGGAGATCCTTGCAGATGCCTTTCGAGTCAAAGGGGCGCGACTCGACCCGGCGGTAGGTGATCTTGTCCTCCTTATATTCGAGCACGACGCGGTGGACCTGATTGGAGGTGAACTCCCACTTCTCGTGCAGTTCTTCCGCGACACGATCTCTGGGAGCCTTCACATCGGAGGCCCCCAGGCAAGCGGTAATGCGGATGACCATGCCCTCGGGCAATGAGCCGGACGCTCGCCCCTTTTCCAGAAGGGTCCGGACATCCATCGCTCCGGTTTTCTTTTCGACCTTGGCAGGTTCTTGCTCCGCTGCCAGCGGGCCCGGAATGGCGAGCAAGGCAGCGAGAATCGTCGTTGCGAAGGATATGACCTTGAATTTCATAAAGCTCTGACTCGCAACTTGGTGACTTCTCAAATTGTTCCCAGAACCGGTATTCGACCGCCCCGAGTAAAACCAATTCAAGGGCACAAGGGCCGCGGTAATGAAGCGAAATCGCATGTCTCACATGTCCTTGGGAAATACTGACTTCCGATATTTTACCTTATTAGACTTCAAAATTAGACTCTTCTCACGACGGAGAAGTTCCCGAAAAGTAGTCCAGCTTGCCTGCGGCGGTCACCCCCACTCCGCGCCCAAAAGCCACAAGAGGGGCGTGCCGAACTGCCCAGTCGGAGCCTGGAGTTGAGCGGGTGCAGGCCGGGCTCCAGCAGGCCCTAAAATTGACTCTTGCGGGGGTGGACGCCAAGGAAGTCGAGGTTGCCTCCGCAGGGCTGGTTCGATGCCCTGGCCCAACCTACGACCTGGCCTGCCCTCCTCGTGACTATCCAGTCGAACCCGCAGACCACATTTTGCTCAGCCGAGCAAAATCCTCTCGTGCCCGCGTCACCCAACCCGGACCCTCCAGACCGCCTTGGATCGCCTCCGTGGCATCGAAAGGCCAGAACTCGGCCTGGAAGCCAGCCGAATCATTCCCTGGCCAGTCAGCGGGCTCTTGTTGCGTAGCGTGGCTCGTCGACGATCTGCCGTTTCGCTTCACTTGGCGGACAGCTTGATCGAATACTGCCTCCGGCGTAAACATCGATCTGTGCTGGAGGACCCTTGTCGGCATCGTTTGCATCCGTGGGGTTGAGCTCGGCAGGCAGCTTCCGCAGCCGATCCCAGTTGGCGGATTGCCAGACCATGAAGATCCAGTCCATGCGTGCGTCGGCCTTCTTCGTCGCCTCACGATTGGGATTGAGCCAGAAGCTGTTCCCGACTCCGTCATGCACGACGACTCGCTTACGTTTCACATCCAGTTTGGCGAACGCGACCAGGACTGCGTTGAATGCCTTTGCGTCGCCGCGACATTCGGCATGCGATTGTCCGCCACCGAACGGCGGGCCTTCCCAATAGGGCAGCTTTGGTATTGCTGACGGGGCGGTGGTCCAAGAAACGACGAGAGCCATCCTGTTTCTCTGTGTCGGCCGGGAATGTCCCGGCCACCTATGAAGGACGGCCTCGTCTACCCTTATTTTGCGACACAATCCAGAGAGTCAAGACGCAAGATACGGCACGGTTGTTTTGCAAACCGCCCCAAGTTTTCTGCCTCGCTTACGAATGATACGATGACTCGTGATGTCCTTTTCCCCATCCGCATGGCCAAACGCGAGGTGGAAGTCGATCATCTGAGAACGTGTCTTTCGACACAACAACTACTTCGCCTCGTTCGCACGTCGAACACTCAGGGGCTTCCACGCCGCCCGGCTGCCATCCATGGCGCATTGATACCTGAGCGATTCAATCACGTGGGCCTCACTCCCATCGGGGCGGATCACCCACACGGGCCGCTTGTCACCCGGTTTCTCGCCATAAATCTTCTTCATGCGTTCCGGTTTGCCCCAGTACCGCTCATCCGTCAAACGGAACGAAATCCACCGGCCGTCAGGCGACCATGCGGCCGGCGTGGCAACCTTCCCAAGATGCGTGAGTTGCCGGAGGTTCGATCCGTCCGCCGCGACAAGAAATAACTCCAATGCCTCGCCGGCCTTGAAGGAATAGACAATCTGTTTCCCATCCGGCGACCAGCTTGGGAAGATGGCGCCCCAGGAATTGGATTCCTTCACGAGTTGCCGCTTGTTGCCGCCGTCGGCATCCATGACGAACACCGTAACTCCGCCGAATACTTGTCCCGTGTAAACAATTCTCTTGCCGTCCGGAGAGAGGCAAGGGTCGTGACCCTCACCCAACATCCGCAAGTCGGTGCCGTCGTCGCGAATGTTGGCCATCTCCGGCCTCAATCCGTGCATCCCCAACACGATACGATCACACACCCAGCTTGGCATGTAGCAGATGGCCTTCGTGTGCGTGAGCTGCTTCACGTTGCCGCCATCGGCATTCATGACGAACAGGTTCGCGCCGCCAGCGCGATCGGAAATGAACGCGACCCGCTTGCCGTCCGGCGACCAGCAGGGATAGCGATCTTCCGATTTTGGACTTCGCGATAGGTTGGTCGCGTCGCCCGTATCAGGGTCGACGACGAAAACTTCTGTGTCACCGGTGCGCACGGACGTGACGAGGAACTTGTGTCCGGCCAGTTCGCCAGCGAGGGTCGGGGCGGATGCCGCCAAAAAGGCAGTGGCTAGAATGCTAACCGAAAACAGAATGCAATTTCCCTGGTGAGTTGTCATCATGCCCTTTCCTGGTTGCTTCTCTTGAAAAGCTGGAACCGATCTCAGCCTCACATGGTCAATCATTATACCAAGCTGCTCCGTCGTGTGATTTGCAACGGACTGACGAGGGTGCGCAATTGTGCGTTAACCATGTTCAGCTTATCACGCAGCCGCTGGGCGACCAGGTCGGCGTACTGTTTTCGCTTAGCAGTCTTGGCGATGGTCATTATTTGCCTTTCGCCGGTGCCATTGCCGAAGGACGATTCGGATCGGCCAAAGGCTTTTTGATTTCCGGAACCTTGACCGTGTAGCCAGTGTTGTTTTCCAGGCTGGCCTCGGCGCCGTTGACGATCACGCCGGGACGCTCGCCAACGTGGCGATTGTCCTTGACCAGGTTATTCGCTGCCGGGGCACCGATGATCGAAATGCCGCTGCCGGCGGTCGTGTTGTTCTCAATCCTGACGTTGCGGAGATAGTGGCGGTCCCAATTGCGGTCGGAAACCACGAAGATCGACGAGATCTGCGTGTCGGTTCCCGGTCCCTTGGGCCGGATGTCGTTGCCCTCGACCAGCAAACCGTCGATGCCGGCCGTGAGGAAGATGCTCAGGTAAGAGTTGCCCCTGTTGTGGATAATCCGGCTGTCTTTGATCGTGCTGTTGACGTGGCCTTCGTGCATCAGCCCCTCACCGTCGTTGATGTAGACGCGTTCGTAATAGACGCGATTGCGATAGACCTCGTAATCGTTGCCTTCGACCGTGTAGCGCCAGCCGCGGATGGTCATGGCACGATTGTCGTTGGTGCTCGATCCCGTAGCGACTACCAAGCCCGTGTTGGTTGGCCGGACTACGTCGGGTTTGAAGCGGATCACGTTAAACGAAGCGATCGTGCCGTCCCCGGTGAACTCGATGGCCGTGCGGCCGGTCAAGTAGATGTAGTTGTCGCGGATGACAATGCCTTTGCGGAAGCCGTGCGGATAGGTCTCCGGAGTTCCCTTGGGGTCCTCGCCTCCTCCGCCCCCGATCCCGTACGCATTGACGCAGATTGCAGCCCGGTTGTCGTAGTCGAACCAGACGTCGTCCTTGAGTTCGAGGATTCCCTTGCCGCGCCGTGGCGTGTCTTTCAGCTTGTAGTTCGGCATAAGGAAGCTGTCGGTCGACGGGATGAAACGGTTGTTGGCCACCAGGGCGTTCTCACCCGTATAGACATGGATCGCAGCCTGGTGCCACTTGGTATAGCGCTGCCAGGCGTGTTGGCCCGAAGCGGCGTCGGGCACTTGCTCGTCGATCAAAGCGGCGTTTTGCAGGATGCAGCCGAAGACGATGCGATTCCGTCCGGCACGGTGCTCGGAGTCATCACCGAAGTGGATATGCCCCCGATTGATCGACACGTTGACCACACCGCAGTTACTCGCGGCAGCCGGGTCGGCCAAGTGGATGCCCTTGAACGACGTCTCGTTGGGCGTGCCGCTGCCGCTGAACTTGGGTACGTAGCGGGGGAACTCCAGTCGCGTGCCGAGCGAGTACTTGGCATCCCGCGCGTCGGTCGAACCTGTTGGATCGGCCCCGCGAATCACCACTCCACCCACTAAGTTCAGGTGATCGTGAAAGACGTACTCGCCGGCCGGAAAGTAGACCACGCCCCCGTACTCGTCCAGCTTCTTCTGGGCAGCCTCAAAGCGCTCATCGGCCGTGGTCCCGGGCATTGTGGAGATGTCGACCACTTTAGTCCAGGCAATGTCCTCGATCCATTTCAGATCGTATTTCTTCAGCGGATTATCGGTCGGCACGGCGGCGTCTGCCAACGACAGGCACGGCAACCCGGTCAAACTGCAAAAGACGGCCAGGGCTACCGCCGCCCAGGTAATACGATACGAACACTGCATCATCGACTCGCCCGAAACTGTTGGTTCTTCGCAAGGGCGAACTCGATCCAAGTAATTCCCCGGCATATAGGAAGTCGCCGCAGGCCGAACGGTCCAGCGGCTTGCCATCGGCCGAGGTCCGGATTGCCTTTCCCACTTGCCATTATTCATGATCTGTCCCTGACGACCTACCTCTCGCAACCGTGACCTTGAGATCGTCGATGAACACTGCCCCTTCCTCCATCAGATTCATATTATCCATGAACTGGATCACGTTCCTGCCACGTTGATCGGCATCAAGTTTTCCACACGGCACGGGATCTGCCCGCCAGTAAAGCTTGACAACCACAGTGTCCTTGCTGTCGCCCTTCCAGAAATCCTGCCCATTGATCGGCCCGTGGGTTACCCGTTGCTGTGTGTTCGTCACTCGCTGAAAACGACCCCGTCTTGTATCCTAATCCAGCCTCTCACTGGTCCCGGAACTTCCAATTCCAGACGAAGACGGGCTCTTCGCCGGCCTCGATGGTCACGGCATCACCGCGGGGATACTTCTGGGCCTTCACGGTCTTGCTGGTCCGCAGGTACATGTCTTGCACGGTGACTTCGCTGTCGGCCGCGCATGGCAGTTGGATCGGCACGGGGGCGAGCCAGTTCGTCCAGCCGTCGCTGAAGGGGTGTTTGGGATTGGTGTGCTCGGCCCAAACCACCACGACCTGCTTGCCGCCCGGCTTGCCGATGCGGTAGGCCAATCCACCGATGTCGTCGGCACCACCCACGGCGTTGACACCCAGCGGCACCACGTAATGGAAATCGACCTGCTCCAGCACGCTACCCAGCGTGGTGTTGGAGACCCAGGGCAGGATCAACGCGCGGTCGAGACTGAACCAGTTGGGATGAAAGAAGAACCGCCGTTCCACGCCGTGCCCCAGCATGGCGACGGTGCCCGAGACCACGCGGGCCGCCATCCGCCGTTCGCTCGATGGCGGCCAGAGAGCCCAAGGCTCCTGAGGGCTGAAGTCCGGCCGGGCGTGAAGCTGCCGGAGCATTTCCTCCTGTGTGGCCATCCGTCCTCCTGGCCGCGGGCCGCCGTTGGCACCTTCGTAGCCCATGCCCGACTCCGTGTCCCAGATCGGCAGGCAACGCCGCTCGCGGACCATCGGCAAGCGCAGCATATCGACGTGCAATTCAAGGTTGTTCCGCGGATTGTAACGGCCGAGGCTGTTTTGCTCCTCGTAGAAATGGCCGGAAACAATGTCGCAATACTTCAGCACGCCCCGTTCGGTCAGGTCCTCAACGTAGCCGACGTGATGCCCGGGGCTGATCGCAATGCCGACCGTCTTGATGCGCCCGTTGGTAGCCCGGGTTTCTTCGTAGGTCGCCTTGTGCATCTCGACAAGTTTGTCCGAGTTATCTTGCCAGCGAAGATTGGCGTTGTACTCGTTCCATACCTCGATCGCTCCCAGCACCCCGCTGCCGTCGTCATAGCGGCGAATCAGTGCGCGAAGGAAGTTGCGGTAATCGTCCATGTTATCCGGAGCAAAACGGCTGTCGGATTGCTTTGCCGCCATCGCCCGTGCGCTGGACCAGGCCGGCGCGCCCTCCAAGGCCAAGAGCAGTTTGCCGCCGATCGCCTTCATGTCGGCGATGGTGGCATCCATGCCTTTCCAGTCGAACTGGCCCCGCTTGGGCTCCATATAGGACCACGAGTTGAAGAAGCGATACCATTTGAAACCCGCCATGGGAGCCTTGAGGATCGGACTGGGATTGGAGTGATGGGCACCCAGGGGCCAGTCCTCAGGCAATTCGCGGGCCATGCGGGCCGGGCCGAAGGCAAAGACGAGATCGCTGGACGCGAACCCGGTCTGGCTCGCGTCTTTCCCGACCGACGACCGGATCGTCAGGCGAAAGACGCCATAGGGGAGTTTCGGCTGGTAGGTGATCTCGGTTTTTCCGGTGCCTTCGATCCGGCAGTCAACAAAGTCAGGTGTGGTCTTCTCGGTCAACATATCGCAGCAATCGATCCGAACCTGACCGGTGAACGCGGTCCTGGCGGCATTCACGGCTGCGATGCAGAGCTTCGGCGGATTGGCGATCGTAAACGCGTGGTCAATGGCGTCAGCGCCCACGCTGACTGCCACGGAATCCTGCGGCCTGTCGATCTTCTGCAGCCAGCAGGCGGGGATGATGTCGATCTGTTCGCTGCCCATGGCCAAGGCCAGCGTGGAATGGGTGTCCAGCCACAGCGGCTGGGTAGCCACGGCGAAACCTCGCCACGCTGCCCAATCCTTGCCAACCTCGTCCGGCTTGCGCTGTGGCTTCAGGCCGGGATCCGCCGGTGGCGCCAGAGACACTACGACCGCCTTGGCCGCGGCCTCGCTGGCGCCACCCTCGACGCTCACACGATAGTTGCCGAGCCATTCGTACGGGCTGTTGCGCTGCATGCCAGTGCCCACAACGAAGCCGACCCGGTAGGCGCCCGGTTCAATTCCGGTGAACTTGAACCGTCGCGTGTTGACGCCATTGATCGGGATGGGGTTAATCTTGGCGCGGGCTTCCGGAGTCAGCACTTTGCCAGCCATGTTGCGCCACTGGCCGCCGGCAGGCACGGCCACGGCGGGATAGTCCGCTGCACGCGCGCTCGCGCTCAACAGAACGATAAACACAATCTGCATCAAGTCTCTTTTCACAACAACTAACAGGTGACGTTTCATTAAGGTCTTTCGGACTGAAGGGGTGATAATCAAGGCGCAGTAGGAGGTATTGGGCTGCTGCGCAGGGTCAGAAGTTCATCAGGCTCCAGGGTAACGGTGGTGACGCCGTGCCGGAAAACGACGTCGGCGGCGGGCTCGTTGTTCTTGCCGTTGCCGCTGTGAGTAGCCTTCATGACCAACTGGGCAGCGGCGGCCAGTTCCTCCACGGCAAGCTGGACTGTGACGGTAGTTCCGCCGTTGACGGGCGTCAGGTTCACGACGGCCATTGCCCAGGAACCGTCGGCGGTCCGGCCGCCACAGGCCGTGTACTTCGTTGCCGAGCCGGGATAGCGCATATCTTGTGTCTCGTTGCTCGAAGCTTGCCGCAGCACCGTCCCGGCCGGCAGGGCCGATGAAAGCTGCTTGTAATAGTGATACTTCGGCGGCACGATCAGCCACGAGGCGTCGGACGCCTTGAAATCGTAGCCCACCAGGTTGGCCGGGTTGTCGGGCGAGCAGTTCAAGGCGATCTCGTGATACATCCAGCAAGTGACGCCGTGGTTCAGGTCGTTGATCATGTGTCCGGCAAGGTCCTTGCCGCAATCGACCGGTTTCGGCCCGGAGCACTCGGTCTCGGTGATCCAGAACTCCCTGGGCTGCTTCAGGCAGAACTGTCGATAAAAGTCCTCCGTGGCGGGCATGGCATAGGAATGGGTCGAGATGGCGTCGAGGCTCGGCCAGGCGGCCGGGTCGTTCTGGATCGAGCGGATCCGATCGAATGCCCAGCCGTCGTTGTTGGGCCACTCAACCGCGGTGATCTTGACCGAGCGCAGCCCGTAGGCGTCGAGGTCCTTGCGCAACTCGCGTATCACTCGCGGCCATTGGGGAATTGTAATGGCACAGCATTCGTTGGCGATACCTGTCATGTGGAAGTCGACGTTGTGCTTCAGCTTGAGTTCGTGCAGGATGCCAGCGATCAAGGCGGCATACTGTTTGATCCCGTCATCGGTGAGCGGGCGCTGCCCGGCGGCGGCCGGCGACGGGTCCTTGGCCAGCATGTATTGGGGAATGCCGCCAGGGGCCAAGAGGAGCCTTTTCATGCCGGTGTCCCGAGCGTACTTGATAAAACCCGATTTGACATAGCCGTTGACGAAGCGCGAGACATCGACTTCGCCCGCCTTGCGACTGATCGATTCAAGGCTCGCCCAGACGCGGAGGGTGTCGATGTGCGCATCGCTGTAGAGCAGCGCGGCGAGGCGGGCCTTTCGGGCCTCGCTGAGCGATCCGAAGTTCTGACCCGGGCCGTTATCTTCGCCCGCCCCGGCGCCCCAACCGCTGATCGTTTGCCGCGATCCCTTGCGGAAGACGATAGTCGGCCGCTTGAGATCGATCGCCTCGCCGAAGCCCTGCTTGCCGTCTCCCGCGCGAACATTGCCGTCCGCAGCATGCTCGGCTTTGCGGCGATGGAGATCTTCAGCCAGAGCAAATCGTGACTGGTCGGCGACGATGCGGCGGGGTTTGCCGGCGGTGTCTACCACAAGGCCCTCGCCTTCGTGAAGGGTCTGGCGGTCGTCGGCCTGCTGGCTCAGTTCCACCTGGCCCTTGAAAACGTCGACTTCGGAACCCTGTGTGGTCACATCCAGCCCGAACGCCGTGCCCAGATCCTTGACGGTTAACTGCGGTGTGCTCACTTGGAATCCGCGGGCCGGCGGCGGCACTTCGGCGCTCAGCCGGCCGGAGGAGCAGAACGCGGCGTCGGCCGAGATCAGTTGCAACTCGGCGGGCCCCTCGACAATGACCGTAGCGCCGTCGTGGAAAGTGACTTGCGCCAGCCCGGAGCGAATTTTCAGCCAACCCGGCAAAATCGGGCTGCCCTGACCACGGGCCTCGGCCCGACTGGCCCATTGGACGTCGACGGTCTGCGACAGCACGGCAATGGCTGCCAAGGTGGACTCCTTGGGCTGCACGGTCCGGCCATGCCAAACGCTTATTCCTATTCCCACGGCGACCAGAAGGACAACCGCGACGATTGCCACCAGTCCGCCGATCGATGAGCTTGAACTCCACAAGCGGCGCAGAACCGAGGGCGGTAGGGCGGATGGCGACACCGTGTTGCCAGGCTCGGCACTGGACTGCTCGGCGATCGATCGCAAGGCGGCGGAAAGGTGCATCGTGCGCAAGTAATAGCGGCGGGCCTCCGCCGAATCTCTCAAGAATTGTCGGAGCCGATCGCACTCGGTCGGCGAGAGCCACCCGTCGATGGCTCCGTTGATCAATTCATGGAGTTCCAAGATCTCTTTATCGCCCAGCGTCATTAGGCTTCCTCCTCGGCCATGCGGTGGGTAATGCAATCCAACAGCAGCCTGCGGATGCGGCTTAGCGACTTGTAAGCCGCCACCAGCGAACGCCCGCAGCGCTCGGCGACCTGTTGCACTCCGTTGCCCGCCTCGTAGCGGGCCAGAATCATCTCGCGATCCCGCGGCTGGAGCCGCTGGAGGCAATTCGACAAGGCATCTCGCCGCGCGTTGGCCGCTTCATCGCCGGCCTCCTCCGATTGCGCGAGAAGTTTAAGCACTTCGTCGTCCAGCACTTGTAGACGGCCGCGGGCGAACTTTTGCCGTGCCGCGCGAACTTCCCACCAGGCAATCTGCCGTGCCCAGGCAACAAAATCCGTTTGGGGATCGAACTCGTCGAATTTCTCGCAGATGACCAGGCACGTTTGCTGCAAGATGTCCCACGCGGAGTGTGGGTCAGGCACTAGCACGTGGATGTAAGCGAAAATCCGCTGCTGGTGTTGCGTCAGCAGGCCAACCATCAGCTTGCGATTGTCGCCTTCAGAATTCCCCATAGGACTTATTTCCATCACTTTGTCTTCCGCCCATTAACTAAACAGCACAGGAACGGCGTTTTAGGACAACGCTTTTCAAAAAACCTCGAACTCCAGGATAATTGGCGAAAATAGTCCTTGGGATCGCTTCTGGCCACGGAACCACGAAAAGGCACGCGAACCCCCACGCATAGTGGGTAGAAGGTCGCTGCATGGCAACAAGGTACTAGCTACGGCCTGCTTGTCGGCCAAGCCCAAACAGGCCGTTGGACTTCCACTTGAAAGTCGCCAAGACCGTCCGATCCCACTCGTTGGATGCGCGCAAATTCTGCGACTAGATCCCCCGTAGCCGGCCGGGGCATCATGGAAGCGGCCTCTCAAGCATCACCGGCCCGACATTCCGGCCGAATTCTGGCCGGCAAGCGTGACCCGTGCTGTCAGCTACCCTGCATTTCGACCCAACTTCTCGACTTTGGTACGGCCTCCGGCGGACGAATTTCGTTGCCAGGCCCAGATTCAGCGCGTGCTATGCCATCATGCTGCCACTCTGCATGCAAAAACATGAGGTTGGAGTGCTGGACGAACGTGCCCTTGGATTTCGGACTTGGCGACCAGGCTCACCGCCGCTGTGCGGCCGGTTGCACGCCCGCCGGCCCAACCTCGGATTGTGCTTCAACAACCCGCGAAGGCTTCTGCATGGGCATCTTGCCTCGATGCCGTGTAATCCCGGCATCGTCGAGGCAGATGAAGTTCACCTTGGCCCCTTGCATGGCCATGAGCCGGCCGCTTGGGTCTGGGACACCTCGACGCTGGTCGGTCATTCGAAGCTGACATTTTGCTCAGCTAAACAAAAACAGTTTCGGATAGCGGCATCCCTCGTTCTCGCCTCAAGTTTTTGCCGCAGGCAAGAATCTTCCGCCGGGCTGCCGACCTGACGCTCTCGTTCAGCCTGGCCCAATGTCTTCCAGGCCCAGCTCTGCAATTCCTGCCTGCTTCCATGACCCTGTTGCTAGCGGCGCCATCAACCGCATCGCCCGGTTCTTCCCAGCGGGCCTCAACGGTCACTCGCCTCGATTCCGCGTTGTGACCGAGGAGGACGAGGTTGTGCTGCCCCCTGGGTGACCCGCAAGCCCGAGCCGCACATGCCGGCCAGGCCGTGGCTGCCGCTTGGCAGCATGCCTTGCGGGGCGTAGACTGGCACGTTGGGTGAGCGACGACGCAGGAATCGAGACGATGGACGAGCCGAACCCGAGTGAATCTCCGAACGCAGATGCGACGCCGCCAGACGCAGACGTACTCGAAGCCATCGCATATGCAGACTCCCTGCTTCCGGGTATACCCGCGTCGAGAGATCAAAAAGACAATCGCTGGCAAGCGATCCTCCATGTCGAAAACTACGTTGAGACCAACCCCGAAGAAGTTTGGCAATTCGTTCGCCGGTGGGGTAGCTATCCGCAGGAGGATCTACGAGACGCAATCGCCTGTTGTCTCTTGGAACATTTGCTGGAGGTTCATTTCCAGCTCGTGTTTCCTCGCGTGGAACAGGCGGTACGGGATGACCCTATCTTTGCGGATACGTGGTGCCGGTGCTGGAAGCTCGGGCAGGCGGAAGCCGTTGGGCATTCAGAAGCCTTCGACAATTTGCGGGCCTGGTGCAAGGAAGCACAAAGGAAATAAGCCGCGGTCAATGCCGCCCACCGTGCCTGGGCACAGGCCCGCAAGTGACCTGGGCGTGAAGAGGCAGAAGGCCGTGGATGGGCTTGTCGAGGAAGAAACGCCACAGAAGTTGATGATAAGATGAAAATGCAGTCGCGTGAGATTGGCGACCGATAAACGAGCATGAGGGATTTATGGACTGGATCACTGACGAAATTGCGGTGGGCAACTATCTCGAAGCCCTGGATGTCGAACTGCTCCAACGCGAGAAGTTCGCATCGGCCCTGAGCTTGGATGGCACGCTCCATGGCAAAGCCCCCGCCGATGTTGGTCTGCGGCGAATTGAAGTAGTGCCGCTCGAAGATGCTCCTGGAAACGAACCTCGCTTGTACAAGCTCGCCGTGGACTATCTCAGCGAGTTGGTCCAGGAGGCTCCGCCTGTTCTCGTCCAATGCCATGCCGGTAGGAGCCGATCAGCCGTCGTAGTGGCTGGCTACTTGGTAACGGCCCGCGGAATTGACCCCGAAGAGGCACTGCGATTTGTTGCTGGCAAGCGGCAGATCGCGGTAACGCCCGGTCTGGAGCGGCTGCTGGACTACCTGTGATGTGACATCGGCCGCAAGGCTGTCCGTGTCCGCCACCCGCTGGCTCGACCTCGGGGCCGCGGGTAGAATAGCTGGAAGTTCTTCGTGAAAGCAGGGGCTTGCGGCGAAGGCCGCTTGAAGGAAACATGCCGACTCGGAAAATCAAGGTCATTCCGACATCCTACCAAGAGGTCATGGCTCTTTTGAATTCCGACGCACTCCATGCGGTTGAGGACAGCGTCGCTCCGCAGGTTGGCCTGAGCATCATCCGTGACTATTCCACTTCTTCGACCCAGGACACGCAGGCGGAGATAAGCGTTTCGGGAATGACTGCGAACGAAATCGAGAAGTTCCTTGCCAATAACCGCGAAATGCTCGTTGCGTTTGGAGTTCGGTTTCTGACCGACCAGGAAGCCACCAAGGACGAAGAGGAGTTTCCCGATGGCGAGGAACAGGACGAAGACGGTGAGTCCCGAGTGCTTGGCATTGGCTCGGGCTTCGGTATCAAGCTCGCCATCTATCTCAACTTCCTTGCCAATCGAACGCCCGCTGAGTTCCGCGACTATCTCCAGAACCGAAGGATCCCGCACCATGCCAAGCTCGCCATGGAATTGCGTCGAGTGTTTGAGAGCACACCGCCACCCGCTGGCTCGACCTCGGGGCCGCCGGTAGAATAGCTGGAGTTCTTCGTGAAAGCGGGAGGCTGCGGCGAAGACCGTGGCAATTGCTGGACAGGCCAAGAGAGGAAGACATGGGCGGAGACGAGCTGGAGACAGGCGACGCAGGGATCGACGATTCCTGGGCAGCATCGGAAGGCGTCCTTGACGGGAAGCCAATGCTAGTCCGAGTTCGCCAGCGAGTTCGCTCGATTGCGTTCCGCTCGCGTTTTCCGCAGCGGCTACGAGTCGTTTGGGAATATCAACCTGATAATGAATCGGGAATGCCTTGCCCAGCGGACTTGGAAGCAATCACGAATTGCGAAAACTTGCTAGCCGAAGCCCTTGAGCAAGGCAACCATGCGATCTTGACGCATACATTGATGTGCGATGGCCTACGGCAGTGGGTCTTTTATTCGTCGGATCTACAAGAGTCGGCCCGTCGCATAAACGATCTTCTTCCGCACGATCCACCGTACCCAATTGAGTTGACCGCTGAACCAGATGCAGATTGGCTGGAGTACCAGGAGACGCTAAAGAGGTTAGGGCTGTGAACCCAATGAGATGCCCAACCATGTCGGGAACAACGCAAGCCGCCACGCCGATGGCTCCCGCGGCCCGCCGCTGGTAAAATCGACAGGTCGGGTCTGGCTGGCGTCGGAGAAGACGGCAGCGGACAGGCGAACGGCTGGACCGACACGATTACGGCGGAGATTCAACCATGACCGCACGAAATGTCCCTCGACCAGTAGTCTATGGCAGTCTCGTCGGCGGGGTCTTGGGCTCGCTGCTGCTGGTCGCGACTTGGACCTCGCCAGATTGGGCGGCTTACGTCTTGCTTGGCGTTCTGATCATGGGCTGCGGGATCAGCGGTGGGTTGGTCATTGCCTACGGACCAAAAAGCATACTTGCAATGGCAGCGAGGGTGATTCGTCGTGGTCCCTCGACGGACGACCTTTGGACAAGGATACTCCCTGGTACGTTGATCGGTCTCGTGGTTGGCCCAATCGTCCTTGTCGTTTCGTTGTTCATCATCGCCGGCCTGGGAAGAATGTCAGCCCCTCACAGTGCCCCCGACCTATTCACCGGTGCAATCTTTTTTGTCTATCTATTCGGTCTGCGTGCCATCTTCACCGGAGCCGTCGTTGGTGCAATCGTGGCTGCGATTCTAAACCGACGGGCTTCGCTTGGGGTGATTGCTTTGGTTACGACGGCGGTCACGTTCGCGACTCTATTGACCTGGATCTTTGCCCACTGAACGCCCATCATCGAATGCTTGGCGATGTCCGAGAAGAGCACAGATTCCGTCCATCAAGCCGCAGACCCGCTCCGTGCCCGCCGCCCGCTGGCTCGACTTCGGGGCCACGGGTAGAATAACTGGAGTTCTTCGTGAAAGCGGGAGGCTGCTGCGGCGTGGCCCCCTCTTGGTGGTCACCGTTCGTTCGCTCCCATATTACGCAGGTCGAGGTCATGCAGATGGACCGACAGCCGAACATTTCCGACTTGGTAGATCAGCTTGACGACTTGGTGCCGTTGCAGAATGCGTCTCTTCGAGTCGAACGCGACGGTGAAGGGGGTGCCGTGTATGGCACGAAACATGGCTACGCACGCCTCGCACTCACCCTCATCAAGGCGGCGTTGAAACCCAGAGAAAACGCCATTGGGCCAGCAACTGCGGATGTCGATCTGGGCTCCTTACTTGCCGACGATACGGACCCTATCGATTTCACGCTATACGTTGTGGACGGACTGCCGCCCCGCACGCCAGTGAAACTGCCATTGGGAGGACGATTCGTTGGATGGTTGATGTTTGGCTGCCTTGCAGTCGTTGTCGCCTTGGCGACCGTTGGCTTTGTGGCCATTGTTCGTTGGTTCTGGTAAACGAACGAGTCAACCCGCAGCACCAGCCATGCCAGTTTCCCAGCCCGCCCGCTTGTGCATCCCGCCTCGGCGATGGATAATTGCAGGTGGCTCGACGCTAGTTGCCGGTGGGCACTTTGGCAGGAACTCGAACATGCAGTTCTCGCTTCGCAGGATGTTGCTGGCTGTCGCTGTTTTTGCTGCGATCCTCGGCACGTTCAGCCTCTACGCCAAAAGATTCGGGATGTTTCGCTCGGACCGTGACCCGACTTCGTGGTGGGTGGCCGTGGCCGCTATGGCGGTTGCGGTGAGCGGCATCCTGCTTGTGGGGCATCGGCGTGACCTCCCTCGCATCGTCAACGCTTGCGTGTGGACAAGTGCGGGGTTCATCGCGGCGGGAATGCCTAGTAGCAGTCATTGGCTCGATCATGCCATCTTCTTTCTCTCTGGGCGGATTCCCGGGCTGCTCGGCGACTGCATCCTGGGTGGGCTGCTTGGCTGGTTCATCGGCTGCATCTGTTCTCGTTGGCTGTATCCACTTTCGCCTTCCACGCCACCCGCTTGTGCAGCCCACCCTCGCGACGGATAATTGAGGGTGGCTCGACGCTGGGTGCCTTGGTAGGGGCGGTGTCGGGCGAGCAGACCGTTGGCTGAGCAGCGGAAATGGGCAACCAGAATCGAAAAGCGACAAAGGATGAAATGGCCCACGTGCGGCGGGTCATCGCCGAAGCCTACCCAGAGTTGGAACCGGTGTTCGGCGGCCATAGTGCGTATGGTGGGCACCGTGCTCCACGCGATCACACCATTTCCTTTCGCCTTCGTGACCAGCTCGGCAAGTTCCACTCAAACGTGGTCTGGTTGATGCCCGATTGCCTAGCGACGTTGACGGCCGACAATATTCGTGCTCTTGTGGCCGAAAGCCATGGGAAGCGGAAGTGACCCGGACTTCAGGTAGCCGGTAACGCCGCCTGCCAAGCCCGCCCGCCTTCGCCGCCCTGTTTGTGCAGCCCGCCCTCGCTGCGGATAATTGAAGCGGCTGGACGCTGGATGCCTTGGATTTCTTCGTTTCGCCGTCACGAGTAAGGTCATGAAGATCGCGTACTGGCAACGAATCGCCGCTGAGAATAACGGGCCTGAATGGCATGGCGACCTCGATGATGATTGCAGTGCGGACTGGGCAGGTCTTCTCCTTCGTGCAGAATGGATGGAAGACGATTACTGGTGGTGGGCGGTAACCGATAAGGAGTCGGGCGTGGAAATCGCATCGTCGAACAGATTTCCGGTTGCATTCACATCGGGCGAACAGAGCCGTCGAGAGGCTGAGAACGCTGCTCGCTTATACCTCAATGTCCCAATCCGGTAACGCGTGCAACCCCGCCCTCCCGCTAGCCACCATCGGGCATGCCCCTGGGCTGTGCAGGCGGGCGAAGTGGCGTAGAATAGGGGCGAAGCGACGCTGAAGGCTCTGGTAGGGCGGCGGACGGCATGCGAGCCGTTGGCCAGTGCGAGGATAATAATGGACAGTCAGGAACAGTGCTGGGACGACGTTTACAACGCTCGGGAGCGGTTCTACGCTGAGCGTTTCGGCCCCTTTCCCGACTTGGTACACAAGCTCATGAATCTCAGCGGCGTCTGGCCGGGTGGTTGCCTGATTCGTCTTGAAGCTACGAAGTTGAACGGCGTTTGGATTACTTCTTCGTTCGGCCTGACGAATCCCGACATGCCAGCGACTACACGTACCGACGAATTTGGGGTCGAGGACACGGAGGACGGGCGAACGTATACAATGCGTTGCGTCGCCCGTGAGCCCCGCGATGTACCTTCGGGTCTCGCGGGCTACGGCTACGAAATCCTCGTTGTAACGCGGCAACAAGAGGAATGGCCCCTCATGTTTCTGAACTGGGCGGTGCAGATGGAGATTCTCCGGGACGTGGAGTTCTTGGACCGTGTGCAGGAGATCGGAGCGGTCACGGTCGAAGATGTCCAACTTGGTGAAGACATGCGTTCGGATTTTATTATTGGGCCCGCTCTGCCTCCCTTTCCTGCCGGCGGCGACTTGCCGAATGGAAGAATGAATTTGCTCATTGCAACGGCCATCACGCGAGAAGGAATGGAAGCCGCGTTGCATTACGGTCAGGCTGAATATCTTCGACGCTTGATGTCTTCGGCCGCTCAACAAACGAGCACCTTGCGAACACACCACTGAACGCCACGCAGAGTTTCATCTCATCAACAGTATTGGCAGCAACCGCACGTTGCCGTTGCCTAAGGTGCCGCTCATCGTTAATCGTCAGATAATATCCATCGCCAAACCCGCCCGCATCCTTTTCGCCGCCCTTCGCCTCCGGCAGCCGCTGGTGCCGTGGCGGGTTGCGGAGAGCCGAGGACGGGGAGACGGCGGTGGATTCTCCATGCCCATCAGAATACCAGCCCGGCCCTAACCGCCCAGAGGCAAATTCGGCCGCTGCCTTAGTGGCGATGGTTTTAGGGATCGTGGTCATAGCTGAAGATGTGACACCCTATCAACGACTCGTGCAACCGTTCCGTGGCCGCATCCGTGATGTGGGTGTAGGCGAGGTCCAACCCTTGGAGCCGGGTCAACCGTGCAAGGTATGGCAGCCCTGCATTCGTGATATTGGTGTGCTCGAGTATTAGCGTTCTGAGTTGGGAGAACCTTGCGAGGTGGACTAGCCCTGCATCGGTGATATGGGTGTGACTGAGGTCCAACCGACCAATTTCGGATAGCTGTGTAAGGCGTGCCAGGCCGGCATCCGTGATCTGGCGGCTGTGGAGCGACAAGTCGCGGAGTTGAGTGAGCCCCGTAATACTGGTTAACCCTGCTTCCGTGATCTGGGCATTGCCGAGTTCCAACGATTGAAGTTGCACCATCCCTGCAATCCGTGCCAGCCCTGCATCCGTGATCTGAGTACCGTCCAGTTTCAATCGTTGGAGTTGAGTGAGCCCTACAATGTTGGCCAGTCCTGCGTCCGTGACTTCGGCGTAGAGTTCCAGCCACTGGAGCCGTGGTAGCACTTTCAAATGCTCCGTCTCACCGTCGGATAATACATGGGCTCCGACGACGTCATTGAAAAAGTCGTTCCCAAGCAGCCATCGCAGCCAAACAGGGCCGCTCGGTTGCCAATTTGGAACACCACCGAAATTGGGGAACGGGTCATCTTGGTAGTCATAGGTATACGCAGGAAAGTTGGTCACTGCCATCTTCTGGCCCTTGGCCTCTTTCATTTTCGCCGCCAGCCAACTGCACGGTAGAGCCACGACCAACGTCAGCACCAGCAGCGACCGGATTGAGAACTGGAACCGCCAGCGGAAAACCAGTGCCACGATGAACCAGCCGAGCATGAGCAGCATCGCCACGCCGACCACCGCCACCGCGATCAGCACCGTCCAGCCTTTATGCTCGTTGAACCAGAACCACCTATATCTTTCAGACAGCCACAGCAGCCCCTCCACGACCAGCAAGCCGAAAATCAGCCAGGAGGGCGTGAGGTGGGGGCGGCGTTGGGGCGTGGGGTCGGTCATGTCATCGGATTATCTTGCAGTTCGGCAACGCTTGTCACATCTTACTCATTCCGGCATCGGTACCCAGTAATCCGACTACAACTCAAAAACCGACGCTGATGATATCGACCTTGCATTTGGGTAGTGCCTCCTGAAACCGCTTTAAGCAGTCATTGGTCGTCTGCGGGTTGAAGAGATACAAGCCCTGCAAGTTGGACAAGAGCTTGAGCCGATTGAGTTCCGTATCCGTGAGATGAGTATCCGAAACGCTTAGGTATCGAAGCTGTGAACAAGATTTCAAGCCTTTCACCCCTGCATCTGTGAGCACGTTTGTGCCGAGGTCTAATGTTTGGAGTCGACGCAACACTTTGAGTTCTTCCAGTCCATTGCCTGTCACCCCGGTAGATCGAATCGATAAGCTCTTGATCTGCGTCAGGTGTTTGAGGTGTTTCAACCCGGCATCAGTCGCCTGAGTCTCGTTAAGGTTCAAGATTTCGAGTTGGGGGAAGGCTTTGAGGCGTTCCAGTCCTGCGTCCGTGATGTTCGTGCCCTGCAAATTCAGTTCTCGGAGTTGGTTCAATCGCAAAAGATGTTGCAACCCAGCGTCCGTGACGGACGTAGCGAGCAGGTTCAGCGTCTGGACGTTGGTCAATCCTTGGACGTGTGTCAATCCGACGTCGGTGACGTGCTTGTTCCATCCAAGATCCAGCGTTTGGAGTTTGGTCAACTTCGTGAGGTGTGCCAACCCAGCATCGCTTATCCCGGTTTCTGACCTAGCAACGCCTATCCCGGTTTCTGATAGGTTCAGCGTTTTGAGTTGGGCCAACCCTTCGACGTGAACCAATCCCACGTCGCTTATCCCAGTTTCCGATAGGTCCAGCGTTTCGAGTCGGGTCAATCCTCCAATGTGAACCATTCCAGCGTCGGTAAGCTTGGTTCTCGCCAAGTTCAACGATTGGAGCGTAGGCGAAGCCCCGAGATGCTTGAGCCCAGTGCCGCTGACGCTAGTCGACTCCAGGTTTAGAGACTGTAGAATGGTCAATCCCTTCAGGTTAGCCAGCCCAGCATCGGTGACCTCGGTTGCCCCCAGGTCAAGTGATTTGAGGTTGGGCAATCCTTTGAGATACTCCAGCCCGGCATCGGTGACCTGGGTGGTGTTCAGGTTAAGCGATTGGAGTTGGGTCAACCCTTTGAGGTGGATCAACTCGGCATTGGTGATCGCGACTGCGTCAAAACTCACCGAAATCACTGGCTTCCCTGGACTCTTTTCATCCCGCGTGACCTTGCCGCCCAGCTTCTCGATCTCGGCAATCGCCTTGGCTTCATCCGCCTTCGGTTCTTCCGCCCAGCAGAGAACAGGGGCAAGCGACAAGCCCAGCGTCAGCAGCGTGATACGGTTCATGGAATTGCCTTTCTAAACGTAGGATCGCAGAAGCAGCCCACGGGCGGTCGCACCTCCGCTTGGACCAACGGCCTCCTTCATCTTCGCCGCCGACGTGGCCGCCGTCAACTGGCTATGCCGCTTATGGGTTGTTCGACGTGCCTTTTCGGCAGCAGTTTCATCGACGCCCATGCCGTCACCGCAGTCTCGCATCCGGCAGCCGCTGGTGCCCTGGCGGGTTGCGTGGGAGCCGGGGAGGAGGAGGCAAGACCGGGAGCAAGCCCGTGATAACCGACGACCGCGCTTCGCAGGCAGGCAAATTACTAGCGTATTTTGCAGTTCGGCAATGCCTGTTGGAGTTCCCTATAGCCATCGGCGGTGTATATGGCACCGTAGAGCGTCACCATGCCGAGTTGCTTCATTCTTGCGAGGTGTGCCAACCCGGCATCTGTGATTTTGGTGTTGCAGAGGCTTAACTCGTGGAGTTTGGTCAGTCCTGCAAGGTGTGCCAACCCTGCATCTGTGACCCCAGTGCCGTTGAGCGATAGCACTTGAAGGTCGCCAAGCTCGGCAAGGTGTGCCAGTCCTGCACCTGTGATCCCGGTGTAGTTAAGCGACAACACTTGGAGTCTTTTCAGCCGTGCAAGGTGGGCGACTCCAGCATCCGTGATTCGAGTGCTGTTGAGCGATAGCACTTGCAGCTCACCAAGCCCGGCAAGTTGTGCCAGTCCTGTGTCGGTGATCTGAGTATCGTCGAGGATCAGCCTGCGGAGCTGCTTTAGGCCCTGGAGGTGTTCCAGCCCGCGGTCTGTCACCGGAGTCGCTTCGAGGTTTAGCTCTTTGATCTGTGAAAAACCCTTGATATGTTCCAGGCTGGAGTCCGTGGTCTGCTTCGGGTCGATGTCCGACGCGTTGCCGAAGGGGTCGCCGCCCAAGGTCAGTCGATCTACATCGGAGAAGAAATCATCTCCCACGAGCTTCCGCACCGGGATCGGTTCTGGTGGTTGTGCGTTTGGCGAAGCACTGCCTTTCGCATCGTGCTGCCAATCATATCCCACGGACCGCTTTCCTATCTGATCGACGAGTTCCTTCTGCTGCCTCGCTTTCTTCGTCTCTGTTGCCAGCCAACCAAACGACAGAGCGACGATCAACACCAAGGTAAAGAGCGACCGGATGCTGAACTGAAATCGCCTGCGGCACAGCAGACTGCCGAGGAACCAAAGTAGCATGACCAGGAAGGCCACCCCCAAGGTCGCCACGCCGGTCAGCACGGCATAGCCCTTATGCCAAGTCGGACAGCCAAGCCTGTATGAGAGCCAGAGCAGACACTCGACTGCCAGCAGGGCCACAATGGCCCGATCCGGCGTGAGATGATACCACCGGCGTTTGGATTCAGCGGCGTTCATTTCTTTGGTTCTTGTACTTCTATGCTTCAGGACAAGGCCGATCCATGAAGTTGCCGATCAAAACCCATTAGCTCGCCTACATTCTCTATCGCTTCGACTGCCTCTCTTTATTCCCTCACATGTTTGACCTATCACCAGCCGGCCAAAGCAGGCACTCCACGACCAGCAAGCCAAGCAGAAGCCGGCCAGGCGCCAGCGTCGAGTTGGCTTGGCATCGGTCGTCCCCCATCGTATAGCCGAATTATGCACGCAACGAAGCCGGCCGGCACGAGAATGCACCCGGCTCTTGCCGCCGGTTCGACGGTCGCATCGTCAGGCCGATCGCCGAATGCAAGCCCGGAGAGCTAAGAGAAGAGCCCGGGGCCTGCCGCCCGAAGGCGGTTCGCCCTGATTGACGACCACCAGGAGCCGCCGATAAACTGGATGCAGCATGCCGGTTTCGGTTGTCTTGATTCCGAAAATAAGATCGCACTACACCGGCACGCATTTGCAGCCTGGTCCGCGGATGATCATTTGAGGTTCGCCAAGATCGCCGAGCGCGTCATGTAATGGTCGCAGTGCTCGCGGAATTCGGTGCGATCAAGGATCTTGGTGACGTACAACTCCGCCGTCACCGGATAAGCCAGGATGTAACTGGCACCATGGAACACTAGCCTTGGCGCGTCCGGCGAGTCCTGTTCCACATTCTTGCCCGCCTTGTCGAAAATTGTGGCCGATGGCGACCGGCCGAAATCGACCGTGACCGGCTTGCTTGCCCAGCCCAGGAATACCCACACCTTGGTCTTCTTTCGCTGGATGTCGTAGAACACGGGCACCATCATCCGCGAGTCCTGGCCGATGTCTAAGTCGCCAGCCAACCTGCCCCGCCAAGCAGCGAACACACCCACGTCGGCATCGTTCCCTTTGCCTGAGCCGATGTGGGGTGAGGTGGTCGGTACTGCCCCGAGTTGCCGGCAAACGCTCACGTGCGCTCCGTAGAAGATGCCCTCCATTGCCCGGAGCTCTTCGGCAAGGCTCGCCTGGACCGGGCCGGCCGCGGTCAGTCGGTGTATCTTCTCCAGGGCCGATGGGCCGAACGTCTCCTCCAGCACGGTCCGAATGAAATAGTAGGACCACGCGCGGCGGAAATAGTACGTTACCAACGGTTCAGCGTTGAGTTCCGGATAGATGCGTATGACGACTTCGTGCCGATGGGCCGCCGCTCCCACGCTGGAAACCTCAAGCTGCTTGACGTGCGTTTCGCGCGTCAGAGCCAGGATTCCTTTGAACAACTCGATCAACTGCTTGCGGTACGTGGTGTCAAAGAACAGGTGTTTGGCCTCGGGCATCTTCTCGGGAATGACCAACGGCTCCAAAGCCCAGGTCTGATAATCGTACCAGCCGGAGTCATCCGTCGGGAGCAGTTTTAACTCGCCTGTCTGGATCCGTTTGATCATTTCGTCGATCAGGCTGAAGCCTTCGGGAATGGGCCGGTTTCCGTAGAGCTTCTTCACGAGGTCGGTCTCGTAGGCGCGAGACGGCGGGAAGAAGTAGATGCCTTCCGCGGGCACGTTCAGCCTGCCGCGGTCCAAGGCTGCGAGTTGCTCGCGCAGATCGGGATAGGCCATCGGATTGGTGAGCCGGGAGACCAGGGCCAGGTAGGCTTCGTAGGTCGCTCGGGCCTTCCGGTCGCCGGACAGGGCTTTGACCATGGCCGCCGTGCCGGCCTTGTCTTTCAGCTCGGTCTGCAACATGCGGTCCTGTTGGAAGATCGCAGCCAACTCGTCCGTCCATGTATAGAAGGCAATCGGCTTGGAGCGGACGTCGTCCCGCAGGAATGCATCGATGGCTTTCTGGACGGGCTGACGTGCGACGGCGGGCAAGTCCATTGCGAGTCTGCCCAGTTTGCTGCCGGCAAACACCGTGACCACGGCCTGGCTGGGTGGCTGCTGATTCACGCTGCCGGCGATGCTCCGAAACAGCGACGCCTTGCCCGCGAAGTTGCCCGCGCCTCGTTGGGCGGCAAGCTCCACGGCGGCATACAGCCCATCGTCGAACTGCTTGGCCTTCTGAGCCAGCATCGAGGCGGAGACAAATCGGTCCGCGTCAAACTCGGCCAGCGTGGGCATGATAGCCGCCTCCACTTTGCCACGGGAGTTGTCGAGGGACCAGTCTCTGTCTTCAGGCACGCTAAGCCGCAACACCTGGTCGCTCAAGTCGAGTTGCACTCGAAATCCATCTTGGGTAATGCTGCGCATGGGTTCTATGCCTTGATGCTGGCCTGCGGGTTTGGACGCCGGCATGGCTGCCACGGGGACGGCGAGAACCGCCAAGATCACCAGAATCGTTCGTCGCACGGGAGGGTCTCCTCTTCCGCTGGGTTTCGGGAGTAAGGTCGGCGGCCACGTAGCCGCCCATAACCTGAACACAACTGCGGCCTTGAGTATTGTAATCTTCGGGGGCGGTAGGCATCCCGCACCGCGGGGCTGACGTTATTTGTAGCACGGCGGTGCAGGGTTGTCGATGGCGTCGTTCCCAGGAACACGTCGGCCCTCGGCTTGGGTACTACCAGGTGCCATTTTCAGACCGTGGTAATACCATTTTCTGCGACCTTCTGAAACTGCTTGACATTGGCAAAACATCGCGTGCGGATACCTAAGCCAAGGGCCCCAAATAATCTAGCTCCATTGCAATCCACCCCGCCCATGCCGCCGACCCCGCCGAAGCGAAAGGTCAACGGTGGACGGGGTGAGTCGAGCAGCTCGGGAGCGGCTTTAAGGCGGGGGCATCATCAATACCGATCTCGGCGTCGGTCCGCCCGCTCGAAGCCCTCGGCCGCATCGGACAGCGAGCAGATTACGGCGGCAACGACGACTACCGCGCTCCCGCCGATGCAGATTTTGCTCATCTGAGCAAAGTTTCTGCTTACTAGGCATCTGCGAACCCGGCAGATATGAGAAGTCGGATCCGCCAGCTTCGAGAGCTACCGGACCTCGACCATCGCGATCTTCATGGCCATGGCCGCCGCCACCGTGGTTCGACTCACTACCCAAGCACTGGCCTATGCCCTCCGTCCTTCAGGTTGGCAGGCTGACTTTTTGCCTGCGGCAAGAGACCTCCTCGACTTACTAAGCCAATACCCCTCTGAAGGGCCTCTAGCGGGCGTCTGGCGGGCTTTTTGGTCTCCCGACGTGTCGGGAGCCACCCAAGCTCGATCGGCCGCGTACGAGCGTCCACGAAGCCTACGGAGGAAATCGGCTGAAAATGGTGGTAACGGTCTTGGATGGCGACGGGCCGCGGCTCGATGTACCTGGCTGCCGACGATGGAAACCAAGTGAACCCATGTCATGCTTCGAGTTGCGGGATAGTCGCCAGGATGTCGGGCAACTGCGATCGAAGGGTTGTCGGGTAATCGAGGCTATGAGCCCGGTCGAGATCTGATCGACGCCTTGTGCCGGTAGCTCGACTGCCTCAATGAGCGCACAGAGCCTGACGAGACCGTCTGCTCGATCGTCGTGATGCCAAAGATGTTCGAGAGTGTCGAACCGTCAAGCTGAAGCTCGTGGGGTTAGTCGGTGAACAGAGCAAGGCTGTGATCGATGGGTACGTGATGGTCATGTCGCTCGATGTACGTGGTTTGGTCGAGCTGACAGCATCACAGCATGGATCGAGGATGCTGGGTATTGAGGGTAACGGCATGAGGGGCGGTGGCCGTAGGCCACCGACAGAGAAAAGGACGGAACGAAGTGACGTACTCGTAGAATCTTCGTGGAGTCTCCGTTGAAGATTTCCAGACCCCGTTTTCCCCGAGGAATAAGGCACTTTTTGATGGTCATTACCGGAGGTAAGGTGAAAAAAGGAGGCCATTAAATTTGCAAAGGTGAAAAAAGGTAGGCCATTGCGTTTGATAAGGTGAGGGAATTTTGCTAAGCTGCGGATGTCACAAGGGGGACATTCCTATGCTCAGCAACTCGAAAGAAGCCATCCGTACTCGGCTCGACCAACTGCCCGACCACATCCTCTGGACCAAGGCACAGGTCCGGTATCTGCCCTTGCGGCCTCGCGGATGGAAGCCTCCATACGTCAGGTACGCGAAGCATTGGCTGACCGCGATCTATGCCATCGAGAACTGCACGCCGTACCCGGAGTTCCCGAAGAGCCTGGTGCGGGACGTTGTTGAACGAGCGAGAAAGCCCAGCCGGCGAGATCACAAGAGACGATCGAGTTGCAATAAGCCAATTCCTGAAGGCCGTCGCCACGCTCGAACGCGACTTTCAGGTCAAGCTGACAGCCAAGCAGCCGGATAGCAAGTTGCTCGACCTGGCCGGCGTGAAGAAGCTGGTCAGCAGCACGAGGGGCCGCACATGCGATAGTGGCCATAAATCGTTGAAGGCCGTCGCGGACCTCGTGGTGTACTTCGAGGCGCCCAAGGATTACCTGAAGATCTGGCGTGAGGTGTTCTACAAGGACCGAAGACTTTGCTCCGCTGAGCAAAAAGAAGGAACCTGAAACGGTTGGCAAGAGGTTCCCGGGCGCGAAATAGCCCTGGCATCGGTCGGAGTTCGAGCTAATGGATAGGGCCGCGGGCCCGGCCGGCATGAAGCCGTGTTCGCGACCCAGCATGCTCCGGCCCTCCCTCGCCCGTGGCTGCCTGGCCTTATCTTGCCGCCGGCAAGATTCCTGCCGTCCGCAGGCAGCCGACGCTATCTTGCCGGCCGGCAAGGTCTCTCCATTCGGCCTAAACCCTTGCCGGAAAAGGCCTTTCGCCTCGAATCATCTGACGCACTGCTCTGCCAGTTAATTTTTGGTTGGGCCACTTGTATCCCCCGTATTGCGGAATAAACTGGATAGCTGGGACTGGCCCTCGTGAAACCACGTTGGCCAGGCCCGTTCGAAGATTCGATCTGCGATGGAGACCTATGCAGAAATAAACGCGGCCGCTCGACGGCCATTGAAATCAATTTGATCGACGCGTAAGCGTCAAGTTCTGCTTTCAGGAAAACGACCAACCTGAGCCCCTCTGCTGCCGAAAGGCGCTGAGAGGCTCTTGAACAAGTGAAGCAGTGCTTGGCCCGATCGCTCCGTAAGGAGCGTCGGGACCAGGTGCTGTTCACTTGTGCCCCTTGGTCGGGGCTCCTGGAGCGGCCTTGGTTTCCGGCGCTCCTTTTTTATTTGTCCATTAAGCAACAACGCGATTCGAGTATACCAGGCTGAAACTATCCAGAAGCGAAAGGAGAACTGGAAGATGCGAAACATTCGTCCAATTTGTGGTGCTGTGATGTTCGTTATCTTGGCCTTGGCAGGCTGGGCCAAGGCTGATGACGCGTTCCAACAAGGGGAGCTTGCCTATAAGAAAGGCGATCTCGATTTGGCCATCACGTGCTTCACCGAGGCAATCCGGCTCAAACCGGATTCCGCCAAGGCGTACTGCGCCCGGGGCTGTGCCTACAGCTCCAAGCGGGACCGAGACAAGGCCCTTGCAGATTTCACTGAGGCTATCAAACTCGAACCCGATTATGGCAGAGCATATCTCAACCGGGGCGTCGCCTACGTCGAGAAGAGAGAACTGGACAAGGCCATTGCCGACTACACTGAGGCCATCCGCCTCAATCCGAAACTCGCCGACGTTGCCTACTTCAGACGAGCCCATACCTACGAGAAGAAAGACGACTACGACAAGGCTATCACGGACTACACCGAGTCCATCCGGCTCGACCCGAAACACGCCAACGGGTATCTCGACCGCGGCATGGCCTACCAGCACAAAGGCGAACTGGACAAGGCTGTTGCTGACTGTACTAGAGCCATCGAACTAGACCCTGATCGTGCCGATGCCTACTTCTACCGCGGCCTAGTCTACACGGCCAAGCGTGACTGGGATAAGGCCATCGCGGATTTTACCGCAGCCATTCGGTTCAACCCCGATAACTTCTATTCGTACTGCGCCCGCGGTGATGCGTACGCAAGCAAGGGCGAGCCGGACAAGGCCATCGCAGATTTTACGACAGTCATCCTGCTCAAGCCCGATGAAGCCAAGGCGTACTGTGGCCGGGGCGGTGCTTACGCGGACAAGGAGGACTTGGATCAGGCCATTGCAGACCTCAACAAAGCGATCAAGCTTGATTCCCATGACGCCGATGCCTACTTATGCCGTGGCGGAGTATTCACGGCCAAGGGCGAGCCGGACAAAGCTATCGCGGACTTTACCGTGACCATTCGGCTCAGACCCGATGATGCTAAGGCATGCTTTGGCCGGGGTTTGGCTTACCTGAACAAAGAGGGCTGGGACAGCGCCATTGCCGACTTTACCGAAGCAATTCGCCTCAAACCTAGTTACGGCTATGCCTACTGGCATCGCGGCTTGGCCTACTTGAACAAACGCAACTGGGACAAAACCATTGCGGATTCCAGTGAGGCCATCCGGCTCGGCACGAAAGACGCCAGAGTCTACAACAACCGCGGTCTTGCCTACGGGAACAAGGGTGACCAGGACAAGGCGATCGCGGACTATAACGAGGCCATCCGTCTCGATCCAAAACTTGCCGTGGCGTACTTCAATCGCGGCAAAGCCTATGAGAAGAAAGGCGAGAAGGCAAAAGCAGCAGAAGACTTTGCGATGGCCGAGAAACTGGGCGGGAAGCCGAAGTAGGCGTGGCTCTTGATAGCCATGGCTAAGAACTAGCTCGCCAAGGACCCCGCAATGGGAATCAACGAAGAAAAGGACGCCTTGTTCGACGAGGCGAGCCGACTTGAGAAGTGTGGTGAGTGGGACGAATCCATTGCCTTGTACGAACAGGCACGCGTCAAATGGGCTGGCCGGCCTGAAGAGGCCCATGCCGAGCGGCAGATCTCGCGCATAAGAAAGCGTCTGAAGAAACGCCGCCAGCGAGAAAGGAAAGGCAACGCCGGCCCACACGAGCAGACCGCGTCTCCGACCGCTCCGCCAGCCGAACTAGCCGCGGCACCAGAAGCCCAGAAGGAGCCATCGCCTCGAAAGCCGCTGTCCCCTCGCACGGTGCTCTTCGTTTTCGTCGCGGTCTTCGTGCTCCTGAGTATTGTCACCGCGTGGAGAGATGAACAGAGTCTGGCCGCCCAGCTCGTTCCTTTGGCTTCCGTATTGGTTCTTCATAGCATCGCGGCGGCGAAGTACGCCAAGTCCAGGGGGCGATCTTGGGCTTGGGGACTTCTGCCGATCGTGTCGTTCGTCATCATCTGGGCATTGACACACCTTGATTCGGATGCGGCAGAGGCACGTTGGGCGGGCAAAGCGAAGGCCCTTCTGCCAGCAGGCAGTTCGACAGACTCCTGGGCGAAAATAGCCGGCGGGTCGGGCTTCGTTCTCATCCTCTTGTTCTCGTGGCTATGCACCTTCTTCCGCAATCTGGATAATCCGCCCCTACCTCCGCCCGAAAACTCGGCTGGCGACGACGCAGCGGCTGAGCAACCTGACGCCAAGCGGTATCTGGCGCTGGGGCAGGCATGTCTGGACAAGAAGGACTACGCGACAGCGATCACAGACTTTACGAAAGCGATCGAACTCAAGTCGGACTTCGAGGAAGCCCTCAGTGCTCGGGGTTTTGCCTATCGCAAGCTGCACCGCCTGGACGCAGCCATTGCCGACCTCGATGAGGCCATCCGTCTGAACCCGAAAGATCCTCATGCGCACTTTCGCCTAGCCGTCGCCCTTGCGGAGAAAAAACAGGTTCGCAAGGCCGCCAGCGAAGTCATTAAGGCCCTGAAAGTCAAACCTGACGACGGGTTGAGCCATTGCACCGCCTGGACGTTTCACGATGTGAAGAGCGCGCTCAACGCGAAAGCTCCTGGCGATAAGATAGAGTACAGCACGCTGAGGAACGAGGTCGGCGGCGATTACGTCAATGCCCCTGGCGGCTTCGACAAAGCCATCGAGCTTGCCCAGGCCCACCTGCATGATCCAGGAAGGGACAAGGGATTTTCGAGCTGGAAGCCGACGGATGTGGATAGGCCAGTCCCGATCATCACGCCGAAGCACTGGCCTAGCCCAGAACTGCTTGCCGCTACCTCGAACATGCCGGGAGGCAAGGTCAAGGACAACGACAGAGGTATAACCCTCAAGACCACTCTCGGCGACAAGATCGTCTTCCTCAACAAGGATGCGCCGAAAGCGAGCCAGCCGGGGGCACGAAAGCACGAGATGACTCACGCCACCATCGGCAGCGCCCTCAGTGCCACCGATCCACCAATCCTCGACGCAGAGCATGCCGACAGGCATAGGACGCTCCAGGGCACCTACGAGGGTAAGCCCTGGGCGCCTGAGGTCGAGATCGACGCACCCTTCTGGAACTATGCCACCTCGCACAGCGAACTCGACCCCAGGATCGCTCACGTAAAGAGGGAGTACGTAAAGGCCACAGGCCATCATGTTGATACGAAGGACGAAGCCGAGAAGGCCATCCAGTGGTTTCAGAAGACGCACGGCCCCGCGAATGCAGGCCCTTATGAGGAGACAGAGGGCGACGTTATCGATGCAAAGGAGCCGAGCCTGAGAGACGCGATCAAGCAGAGAATGCTTGAGTTGGTGATAGGCGAGAGCAAGATCAAGGGACAATCGGTATCGCCGTTTGAGGAGAAGCTCGCTGCCTGACGAAGGCAAGGACTTGGGCCAACGGTTAAAGAAAAAGCCTGGTAACCTGCCGCCCTTCGCAGGGCGGCAGGCATTACGCGTAATCGCTCACGGCCCGGTACGGCGATCATGCCGCCGGCTCCAGAACGGCCTTGATGTCGATCTCACCGGCCTTAATACTCTTGAGTGTGTCGATCAGTCCCGAAGCGTCCAAAGTCGTGAGCGCCACGATCTGTTTACCAAGCATCTTTTCAGCCAGGCTTTCCAGGCGACGGATGCCGAGGCCCTGGATGCCCTTGGCGAGTTGCCGGGCGTAAGCGAGTTGTTTTTCGGATGCGGTCGAAGCAGCGTGACCGTTGCGGCCGTTACCATTGGTGGCGTTGCCGTTGGTCGCGGCATGGCCGTTGCCGCTCTGGGCGGGCTGGCCATTGGTAGTACCGTTCGTCGCGTGGCCTGCCGTGTTGTTGCCCTGCTGCCGGTTCAACTCTTCGTCGATGGCCTGCTGGGCAAGCCGGAAGACTTGCCGGATACGATCATGGAAGCGTTCGGGGTCCTGAATCAAAGTTGAGTCGAGTTCGAGTTCCAGATTGACGCTCGCACCGCGGCTCCCATAGTTGTTGTCGGCGACCTTACGGCTCACGCCGACGTTCGTTTTGAGGGGCATGTTGCCCTCCTTTTCCTTGTTGAAAGTGACGGTTGATGGATGCCTACGGCTTCTTTTCGATCGAGGCTTTGGGGATAGGGGTGGCAGCCTCAGCACCCGGCGTCCCTTCCCAGACGACCTTCACCTCCCAGCCGAATTGCTCGAAGAACGCTCCGATGATCACTTCGGCGGCCCGCTTGGCATTATCGATGTTCTCCTTCGACCCGGCGGCCTGGCTCACGAGGCGCTGGGCCTGAAGGTAAACGGCGTCTCGAACCCGGTCTTGGTCGGAGTGCCAGGGAATAAACGTCAAGCTGCGAATCTCAAACACACGGCTGTGCTCGTGATCAACGCGGGGCTGAAGGATCGTGGGTTGTGGCAGCAGGATGGTTGCCTTCCGGGTCTCCTCGTTCTTTTCGGTGATCTGGGCACGATCGAGGTCTATCGCAAGCAGCGCGTCCCCTCGGATCAACCACACTCCACGACATTTATCGGTCTCACCGACCAGGACATCGACGATCTGGGCGCGACTTGCGACAAGCCTCGCGAGCCGTTCCAGCCGAGCAACGGTAGGACCTTGGCTGGTTACGACCACCGGTTGTGAAGGCGGCTCGAAGCGGTGATAGAAGCCGAAGAGGGCAATGCCGGCAAGCAACACCAGCAGGCCGAGCCCAAAGGCGGTTGTTCTCATTGTCCCTCCTCATGGTTGGCCTTGCTGGCGTTGTCGGACTCGATGGCCGTCGTGCTCTTGAAGCCGGTCTCCGGAGCTCTCCAGCGGATCTGGCGCTGCGGAGGAGCTTGGCCATGCTTCGGGGAGCAGCCGATGCAGGCCGCCAGAACAGCGAAGAACTCGGCGGCGAGCGTAAGGATGCGGTTGAAAGCTCGTTTCATAGATGTCTCCAAAACGGATGCGGCCGCCTGTCGAGGGCAGCCGGCTTACGGCAAGATCGCAGGCAGGAACGGTCCTGCGTTGCATCTCGCCTTTGGTTGACAAGGCGGCGGGATCGGGCCCGCCGTACACGATGTTCGCGATGCCGACAGAGTAGACTGTCTCGATCGGGGTCGCGATTTGGCAGAGAGGGTTTACCTGGAACCCGTCGATCAAGATTTTGCTCCGCTGAGCAAAGTCCTGAATAATCGAGCAGAAATTCTAAGATTTTCCTTATGGCCTGAGCTAGTCTATCTATCACTTAGATAGATTCTGATGGCCTTCAGCCATCGAGACGATCAATTTCTTTACTTTGTGACACCCTAACCTCACAAGGCATCGCCGCTCGAACCACGTCGTCTATTTCGATCGACGAACCAGAAGCTGGGTTCTGAGACATCCGGGCCGATACCCCACCGTCGAGCGGTCCCAGACGTCGCTAGACGCTCCAGGAGGCCCGATTGGCTCTCGGTCGATCCAAACGCCACCCCACTGGAGAAGGGCTAGAATGCCCTCTCAGGAATTCGGCCCGGCCGGGCTTGGCCCGCCCGATCATTCGGGATCTTCAGGAGACGTGGGATCGCCCTCTCGTTCCTGCCGCTTCTGCCATTTGCGGAAGTGTTGCTGGTCGCGTTCGTACTTGGCGATCGCACTCTGCGAGCAGGCCCACCACAGCAAGGTGGCGATGATGCCGCCGGCGATGATGGCCAGGGTTGAGCAAGACATGGTGGGGATCCTGGGTGGATAAGAGAGCCCAGCCCTGGCAAGCTCGGAGGAAAGGAAGCTGCCGGGGATGGGCTGCATGGGCGTGGCGAGAATGCCCGCCAGAGATTCAGGCGCAGACGGCCGCAGCGGCGTCACCGGGCTCTTCACCGATAAACTTCCGCCAGTTCGTGGCGAACTCGCGTCGAAGCTGTGAAATCCTGCCTTGGCTGACGCCGAATTTGCGCGCGGCGTCGGCGGTACGGTGACCGAGGCTGAGGTAGCGGGCCACTTTGCGGTCACGCGGGTGCAGGTTCTTCAGCCAGTCCTTGAAGTCCACGCGGAACGCGACGGTCGCCGGCACAGGGGCATTGCGGGTGTCAACGACGACGGCCTCTTCCCAGCAGTCCTCCAACTCGTTGAACCTGTCCAATCGCTCGGCTTTGACGCCCTTGTTCTCTTGGCAGTACTTGCTGAGGACGTCCTTCACGTTCAGCGACGAGCCGGTCTTGCGATGGTCGAGGGTCTGCCGGATTCCGAACTTGGCAAGCACGGTCGGGTACGCGAGGTCGAGCTTGCCACGCTTGGCCAGGCCGGCGACAGCGGCGGTCGTGTTGGCGACGACATTCTGCACCGCCTCTTGCCTGGATTCCGGGTCGTAATTGCGAAAGGCCCGCTTGGCGTAGCGGATGATCGTGGGGAGCATGGCGAGCAGCTTTGCATGCCATGCGGGGACTTTGCGACGTGGGTCATTACGTCGTACACTCATCGGCGATCTCCTTGGGGATTGGGACCGCCGTTCAGGGCGGCCCGTGTTGGGGAAACACGAAACCGCCCGCGAACGCCGCGAGCAGCACAGGGGGCCTACAAGCGACCAGAATGGCCGGATTGCGGGCGGAGAGGGCAGAAGAAGCCGTTTCGGCACAGCTAACCAATTGCCCAGTTAACATGCCTCGAAAATGCAGTGGATTTCAGGGCCATGAGAGCTGAAAGGTTGGGTCGCTGACAATCCCCTCGCCAGCGGCTAAAATAGACCCCAATCCAGTCGATCGGGCCAAGATTGCCCTGTCGCCGGAGTCATTTGCTTGTGGGAGGATGCCTTGCCCGTCGAAGCCAAACCGCTGTTCCGTCCCGATGCCTTACGGCCCCACCTGAAGGCGTTTCAACTGCCACGGCCGCTGGAGAGCTACCAGGCCCTTCTCGCCAAGTGGGCCGAGATGCTCGCGTCCGGCAAGGCCGACCGCTTCAAAGAGCAGGAGATCCTGGGCGACTTCCTCAACGACGTGTTCTGCGGCGTGCTGGACTACGCCCGTCCGGCCGACGATCCCGACCGCCACACTATCTCCCGTGAGAAGCACGTCCAGGTCGACGGCAAGTTCGCCGACGCCGTGCTGGGTGACTTCCGTGAGGGCAATGAGCAGTTCGTCGTGGCGCTGGAGGGCAAGGGACCGCTTGATCCGCTCGACCGCCCCTTCGCTGGCCGGCATATGTCGGCCGTGGATCAAGGCTATCGCTACGCCATCAACCTGCCCTGCGACTGGATCATCGTCACGTCGATTCGGCAGACTCGGCTCTACTACAAGGGCTGCGACCAGCAGACCTACGAGCGGTTCGATACCGAAGAAGTGGCCCGTAACGAAACGCTGCTCAAAAAGTTGGTCTTCCTTCTCGCGGCCTCGCGTGTCGTGCCCACGCATGGCCGCTGCCATCTATACGATCTGCTCGCCGCCTCCGAGAAGGTTGGCAAGCAACTGACCAAGGATTTCTACGTCGGCTATGCGAACATGCGGCAGGAAGCCTTTGAGGCGTTGTGCGAGGTCAACGCCAGCGAGTCCCGCCACGCGGTTCTTACTGCCACGCAGAAGGTCTTGGACCGCGTGCTATTCACCGCATTCTGCGAAGACCGTGGCCTGCTTCCCGATGCCGTCTTACGCAGGGCCTTCGAGCATCGCGACCCGTTCAACCCGCGGCCGGTTTGGGAGAACTTCCGTGGCCTCTTCCGCTCGATCAACGCCGGCAACGAAACCTTGCAGATTCCCGCCTACAACGGAGGGCTGTTCGCTGACGATCCCCTGATCGACCGGCTCAACGTGCCCGATGATGTCTGCGCCTACTTCCGCGACCTGGGCGAATACGAGTACCGCAGTGCCCATGAAGTTGCCGCTGCCGTAGACGAAACCACCGATGCCCACGTGATCGACGTAGATATTCTGGGCCACATCTTCGAGCAGTCGATCATCGACCTGGAGCAGTTGCGGAACGAGCTTGACGGGTTGGTCGCTCCGCTGGGCAAGGAGAAGCACAAGACCCGCCGGAAGAAGGAAGGGGCTTTTTACACGCCGGCGTTCATCACCCGCTACATCGTGGAACAGAGCCTTGGTGCGGTGCTGGTGGAACGGTTTGAGAAGCTCCGCAAGATCCATGCAGCCGAGGCAGCCGGCACGGCAGCCAAAGCGCTGGCCGATCCACGGGTGTATGGACCTGGAGAGCTTAAACAGGCCGCAGCGTGACGCCCTGATTCGGTTCTGGGAGGCATGGCAGGAAACACTGGTCTCGATCCGATTGCTCGACCCAGCCTGTGGCTCCGGGGCCTTCCTGATCGAAGCCTTCGACCAGATGCACACTGCCTTGCAGCAATCGAATGACCGGCTTGTCGAATTGCGAGGGCACCAGACGCTGTTCGATCTGGACAGGCAAATTTTGCAAAACAACCTCTACGGCGTGGATCTCAACGAAGAGGCGATCGAAATCTGTCGGCTCAGCCTTTGGATCAAGACGGCCTCGCGTGGCAAGATGTTGACGAGCCTCGACCATAACATTCGGGTCGGCAACAGCGTCGTCGATGACTGCCAGGTCCATCCCAAGGCGTTCGACTGGCGGGTAGCGTTCCCCGAGGTCTTTGCCAGCGGTGGGTTTGACGTGGTCGTGGCCAATCCGCCCTACATTCGCCAGGAGTGGTTAAAGCCGTACAAGGAGTTCTGGGCGAAGCGATTCCCGTGCGTATACGCTGGAACGGCCGACATCTACGTCTACTTCTACGCACTGGGATTAGAACTGCTGAACCCCGGAGCGAGACTGGCCTTCATTTCGAGCAATGCGTTCGCTCGTGCAGCGTACGCGGAGCAACTCCGGGAGCACTTGCGGCCTAACTTGGAGCAATTCATCGATTTCGGTGACACGCAGGTCTTCTCCGACGCCAAGGATGTGTACCCTGCGATTGTCGTACTATCGAAGCCGAACGGACCAGGAACTCGTGAATCGCATCGTGTGCGAACAGTCCGCTTGCGTCGGAAGGATGATCCGTCTCGAATTGGAGAGCTGGTTGAAAGCGCGGGCTGGGACATCCCCAATAGCCGATTGAGTGCGGAGGGGTGGCAGTTTGATGAGCCGGCAGTGACGGCATTGCGGGAAAAACTGCATGGCAACAGCAAGGCTTTGCGCGAATACATCGACGGCAAGATTTATCTAGGGCTGAAAACTGGACTAAATGACGCCTTCATTATTGACACTCCGACGAGGGACCGGCTGGTCCGTGTACATGCCGCATCGGCCGAGATGATCAAGCCGTTCGTTGGCGGGCAAGACCTTCGACGATGGTATAGCGAACACTCGGGGCGGTGGCTGATCCTTTTCCCCAACGGGATAACCACTGCGAGGTGCGCCCCTGCAAGTGAGGAGCAAGCAGACCACTGGCTCCGTGCGACGTATCCTGCGATCGCCGATTACCTGGGGCCCTTTGAAGCAAGGGCCCGAAGCCGCGGCGACAAGGGGCAATTTTGGTGGGAGTTGCGACCATGTGACTACTACGATGCGTTCGAGCGTCCCAAAATCTTGTACCCGGACATTGCAAAGTCGAACCGTTTCCACCTGGATACCACCGGCCTGTTTAGCAGTAACACGACCTACTTTCTGCCGGTCGGCGACTGGTACTTGCTGGGCATCCTCAACAGCAAGATGACTTGGTTCGCCCTTGGCGGAATCAGCATCCCATTCGGCGAACGTGCCGGCGAGTACCGTTATCGGCTATTCTCGCAGTACATCGACCGCTTGCCGGTTCCCATCGCGAACGACGCGGATCGTCAGGGATTGGCAACCGTGGCTGAGAGGTGCAATTCGATGGGGCAGAACCTTTACGGCGCACAAGAGAGCTTCCGGCGTCGCATCCTAACCACGCTCGGTGTCGCTGCTGACGGCACACCGCTTGGCGACCTTAACCAGAAGGCCGACGAATGGTGGGAGTTGTCCTTGCCCCAGCTTGGGGCCGCCCTGAAGGCCAGCTTCAAGTTGTCAGGCGATCCTTTTAAGAATCCCCGGACTGCTGACGAATGGGAACCCTACCTGGCCGAGAAGCAGGCGTTGGTCCATCGGCTTGTTCGCGAACTGGCCGACGCCGAAGCTGAGTTGAACGACCGTGTTTACCTGCTGTTCAACCTGACTCCCGACGAGATCAAGCTCCTTCAGCGGGAAGTCGAGCACTAGACGGCAGGGTTTGTACGATTCAGTTTCTGGGTACGTCGAACAACTGTGTTGTGATGAGGATCTCGCGGTCAGGGTCGTCCGCCTTGACGAAGATGTACTGTGAATCACCCAGTAAGTCATGCGCGAGAGTCTGCCTGTGTTCCGTGCGGGCCTGCATGATCTCGTGTATCTTCTGGGCAACCGCGGTCGTGTCTTTGTTGCGGTTGAAAATAAGCAAGGCACACTTGCAATCTCGCCAAGTGAGATAGCTTAGGAGTTGGTCGATAGCCTCACCGAACTTCTCTTGGCCGTACCAGAATTTGCACTCGGCGATAAAGATGTTGCGATCCCGCACACGGATCAGGATGTCCGTCTTCCCGGCACCATTGACGGTTTCGCCGGTCGCCCCGCCCTTGAATTGGCCGTTTAACTGGAGTAGGAAGTGGTTTCGGATGCCTTCTTCGTCTAAGGCAGCAAAGGTGGAAGGATTGCGTTCGATGTGGACGGACATGCTGCGAAGAATCTCAAGGATTCGCTGGTAGTCGTCCTGCTTGAGGACGGGTTCCGATTCCGAATAAGGCGGGAGTGACGAATCCGTCCCGCCGTTCCCTTCGCTTGCTACCCGTGTGACGGCTGGCGGCCCGTTGCTCGTCATCGGTTTGCCGTAGCGCAGTTGAAGTGCGACCTGTTGTAGAGTCACCTTGGCATCTTTCCACTTTGTCCTGACGGTTGAAGGCCCGTTGTCTGGATCCTCAACGTCAAGAGCTAGTCGCAATACCACGGATGAATCGAAGGCGTGTCGTACCAAAGCGTCGGCTAGAGCCGGCCCATTTTTGCGCAGCCATAACCCTTCTCTTGTCCTTCGCACTTCGTAGTCGGCCGACGTTGCCCCAAAGTCCCCAAGCAATACCCCTTCAAGCGTGCCTGCCTGGTGTGGGGGCGATTTCAGATTCTCCCACAGGAGATAGCTATCGACGTGTCGAATGAAGTCATCACAAAGTGCGGCGATTTCACCAGCCGAAGAAAGGCCGCCAGAAGCGTTACCGGTCGCCTGATTCGATGCTGGCGTCGCCGGGGCGTGGCGCGGTTCCACTTGGTCGCACCATCGCAACAGAACATCGGCCGCAACGAGGGCCTCTTGCAGATCGCTACACGGTTGCGGAAACGGCGGCGGCATGGGTGGGACCGCGGGGGCCCCTTTAATCAGTCGGGCACTGTTCCACCATTCGACAACGTCCAAATGAGCAATCTTCCGGTAAAGGGAATCCGCCTCGATCCATGACCTTTGGCATTGCGCAATAGCCACCCGAATGGCGGCAATCGTTTTCAGTCGCGGTATGTAGCTTGGCCGTGATGGTATCGAAAAGTCCATTTGCAGTTGGACGAGCGCCCGCTTTAGTGGAAACAACTGCTTGTCCAATGCGACATCCAGTTCTTCGCACTTTGCCCTTTCCGCTTCCGACAACTCGTCCCAGTATCGCCCCTCGAAAATGGCCCGATCTTGCTTGTCTTGCTCGATTGCCTTTTGCCCTTCGGCAGTTATTCGGGTCCACTCCGGGTCTTTCACTAGCGCCTGCCAACCCGGGTGTGATTCAAGATCGGCCAGCCACTCAGCGGTGTCAATGCGTTGCTCTTGGCCAAGCGATTCCAAATACCGCAAGACTTCGCGGCGCCGGTAAGCTTCTGACTCTTCACTCATCATTTTGCCTTCCTAAGCGGGCCTGCCCGACCCGGTCACGTGAAAGGCGAATAACCCGTCGAAGCCGGCCCGAGCCGCTTGGCCACAGCGTTGCAATCGCTGGCGGCTGTCCCGAGGGCCTCATTTTACCATTTCCCCGCCTTGGTGGAGAGCGGGCACCTGGCTGGTCTCGCGGCCCAGGTTCGGCCGAGAAAGGACGCCGGCCACGGCCAGGAGCCGGCTGGCCGTCGCCAGCACGCCTTGTGCGATTCTTGCCGCCCCGCTGGCGACCTGGGCGGGCGGGGGCAGCTTTGGATTAGGATACACATCAACGGCTTCGCCAATGCTCTTGGCGACCCGTGGCGGTCCTGGCGGACACAGACTGTGGGCGCTATAATCTCCGCTAGCACCCTGGAAGTTAACCATACGTTTTATCCATTTGGCTGGATGAGAAGGAACACTCGATGACCCTGCATATCCCCCGTTCGTTGTTCGCCGTTGCGATCTGCCTCGTGCTCCCGGCCGTTTCCGTCGGCCAGGAACTGCTTGTCGCCCCGGACAGCGCCAACGGTATCTACCAACCCGGCCAAACTATTCGTTGGAAAGTCCAGGTAAAGGGCACCGACGTCTCCGAGGCCGCCTTCGTCCTCAAAAAAGGTGGCTTAACGGAATTGACCAAGGGCAAGGTCTCGCTCTCTGATGGCCAGGGACAGATCGAAGCCAAACTTGAGGAGCCAGGCTGGCTCTTGGTGGAAGTAAGCATCAAGTCCGGCAAGGATAAGAAGATCACGGCGTTGGGCGGCGCCCTAGTCTCGCCGCAGAAGATTCAGCCTGCCTTGCCCCGCCCAGAAGACTTCGGCGCCTTTTGGGACGGCAAACTCAAGGAGCTTGCGGCCGTGGCGACGAACCCGAAACTCGAACCCGCCGACAGCGGCAAGCCCAACGTCGATTACCTCAAGATCACGATGGATAACATTCGCGGCTCCCACATCCGCGGCCAGCTCGCTCGCCCAAGGCGCGGCGATAAGCTCCCGGCAATGCTCATCGTCCAATGGGCCGGCGTCTATCCCCTGTACAAGGGCTGGGTCATCGATCGGGCCGCCGAAGGCTGGCTCGTGGTGAACATCAACGCCCACGACCTGCCCATCGATGAGCCCCGGCAGTTCTACGCGGCCCAGGGTGCCGGGCCGCTGAATGAATATGCGGCCATTGGCAACGACGACCGCGAGACCAGCTACTTCCTGCGGATGTATCTGTCATGCTTCCGCGCTGCGCAGTACCTGACTGAACGCTCCGACTGGGATGGCCATACGCTGGTCGTCGCAGGCGGCAGCCAGGGCGGCTTGCTGTCGATCATTACGGCTGGGCTGCACCCGAGAATCTCGGCGGTCCTGGCCGAGGTGCCCGCCGGCTGCGATCTGAACGGTCCAGTGGCCGGTCGCGCACCTGGCTGGCCGATGTGGTACTGGAAGACCCAGGGTAAGAACAATGCCAAGGTCCGACGCGCCGCGGGCTACTACGATGTCGTCAACTTCGCCTCGCGGGTGAAGTGCCCAGTTCTTATCGGGGTTGGCCTGATCGACACGACATGCCCTCCGCCGGGCGTGTTTGCCGCCTACAACCAATTTCAGGGTCCCAAGGAAATCGTTGTGCTGCCCTTGGGTGAACATGGCGAGACGAAGGGCTCGCATGGCCCTTATCATGCCCGGTCTAACGCCTGGAGCCAGGCCCTGGTCCATGGCAAACCTGCACCGGCGAAATAATCTGCACCTGATGCCCGGCAACCACAGCACGAGGGCGGCTCATCCGGTTCAGCACTCCTGCTGGATGATGGATGTAAGACGGCTTGGTGATGTTGCTCACGTGAGCAAAAAGTCAGCCACTTGGATTGACCAGCAGGATGCAGAGGGCGAGGATGGCCGTGAAAGTATTGACAACGCCAAGTGCTGCAACAAAACTGAATTCCCTCGCGACACAGTTGTGGGGACCCGGTGGCCACGACAAAGTTAAGGACCCTGTGAATCGGAACTCAAAATCTCCATTAGTAAGCAGGAACTCTCCATGAAACCCGTCTGCAAGCGATCGCATGTGCTGTTTCTCGCCTTGTTTGTGATAGCCATGGCCGCCTGTTTTCAGTCCCCGCCCAACAGCGTACATGCTGCGGATCAGTCCACCTCGCCGGATCGTGGCGTCACGGTCAAGCCGCTCGACTGGCTCAAGGCCCAGACGCCCCCTGACTTCGCTCCCAATTCCACGCTTCCGCCGCTCGGCCGCTGGGGCTGGGCCATGTCCTTTGAAGTGGCCAAAGAGCTTGCCGACCGCTGGGGCTATGCTGTGGAGTTCTTTGGCTACGTGAGCGAGCAGGTCGCCGATGAGGCGCTGGCCAATCCCAAGGGCCGCAACGGCCAGTGCCTGGCACTGGTCGCCAGCAACCCGAAAAAGTACAAGCTAGGTGTCCTGCTTGATCGCCAGTTTCCCAAGGACATGCCGCCGGAGGCATATCTCCGCGACGCCCAGGGCAACTTCATTTCCGACAAGGGGGAACCGAAGATGCTGAGTCCAGAGATGCCGGCGGACTGCCTGAAGCAGGCTGGGCACCTCAGCGCCGTAGGGCTTTCCAAGCTCCATACCCGCTGTCCGGTTGCCATCATCCAGAACGGCGGCGAGTACGGGCTGAATGTCCCAGGCTGGGCCCAGAAGTACTGGGAGAAGGACCCCAGGGTAGTCGCCGCCAAGGGCGACATGAACTGGTACCAGTACATCTCCCACCAAAAGGCCCGCGAGCAAAAGGCCGTCGCGGATGCCGTGAGCGCCGCGACGCCCGACCGCCTGCTCTATGTCTTTTACACCTGCGGCGGCGACACGCACCGGTATGGCACTATCAAGACTTTCCACGATGACTGGGCTTGGGACTATTCAGATATGCGAGCCTGCGCGGACATCGCCACCAACGAGTATTACTATCACGACTTCAACTCGGGCTGGGTCGGCAAAGACGATATGCTCACCCAGGCCCTTGGCGCCAAAGGCTATGAATTGAGATTCGGCATGAAGAACAGCTATGACTACCTGTGCCCCGGGTACAAACAGGTCGACAAAGCCCCGACTGCGCCGCTGTGGGACGCGATGGGGCCGATCGACAACGACGCCAAACCCTTCGGCGACCTGCGCCTTTACGAGGGCTTCCTCAAGTGCCTGTACACGGAGGGCATGATCGGCGGAGTGGCCGGCTACTTCTCGTATCCCAAGGGTGGATTCGATGCCGCTTTCTCGCCAGACAAGCCGCCGCAATACCTGATACAGATGGTCATTCTCGGGCGCGTGCATGCGATCTTCTCCCACCAGGAGGCATTCCTGCGCCAGGGCGACCTGCTGCCCGGCCCGAACAAACATGTCAAGGTCACGGACCAACCGGCCTATGAGTTCCCAACCGGCAAACCACACCTGCGCATACTGGCCCGAAAAATGCCCAACCAGCCGAAGTGGCTGATCACCGCCTGGGCCTCAGATGGCATCGAGGGGCCGGCGACGGTCGAGATCCCTGTGCTGGGGTCGGTCACGTTGCAGGCGCGGGCCATCGGCAGCGTCTACACCGTGATGCTCCAGGATGGCAAACCGGTTCTCCAGCAGGTGGATGCTCGATGATTGCCAGCGCGGGAGCCGACGATCGCGACGGCACGGCCAAGACCTGGGCCGGCAAGGGGCTTCTCGGTGGGTCTACAGCGACCAGCCCGGACGATAGTCGCTGTGAACGAAGCGGTCGAGTTCCGGGGCGTTTGTAACCTTCATCTTCGCGCTGTCCCATTCCAACCGCCGTCCCGGCGCACGGAGGGCGAGCACGCCCAAGAGCAGGATCTCCGTCAACGGGCCGGCGTAGTCGAAGTTCGAGACCGGCTTGGGGCCGCCTTTGCACGCCAGCAGCCACTCCTCGTAGTGCCCGCAAGAGCGTTTCATCTTCTTGGGGACTTTGGCGGCCTCTTCGTGGAGTTCGGCCGGCAAGAGTTCCGGCATCCCGCCATGAGACCCGTGGTGCATTTTGCCTTTGCTGCCGATGTACAAAGCGCCGTTCTCGTGCAATCGTCGCCAGTGCTTGCCGCGGATCATTTCCACCGGGGTCGGCGGCATCAATCCTCCTTCGTACCAGGTCATTGTGACGGGTGGAAGGCTGCCGCGCGCGGGAAATTCAAAGGTGATGATCGATGCGATAGGATACGTCTCGAAGTTCCGCTTGTTGCCCTCCAGCACCGTGCCGTCGATCGTTGAACGGGCCTCAACGGCCGTGGGCGACCCGAGCCCGAGAGCCCAGACCGGGTGGTCGATGATGTGGGCGCCCATGTCGCCCAGCGCCCCGCTACCAAAATCCCACCACCCTTTCCAAGTAGCCGGCACGTAGATCGGATGATAAGGCCGCTCACGAGCCGGGCCGAGCCAGAGGTTCCAATCGAGCGTTTTGGGCACGGGAGGTGCGTCCGTGGGACGGTCGATCCCTTGTTTCCACCACCGTCCGGCACGGTCGGACCAGACATGCACTTCGCGCACCTCGCCGATGATGCCGGCCTGGATCCACTCATTAGTCAGGCGAGCACCTTCGGTGGCATGCCCCTGGTTACCCATTTGCGTTATCAGGCCGGCGGCTCGGGCAGCCTCTGAAAGCGTCCGGCATTCGACGAGTGTGTGTGTCAGAGGCTTTTGGCAGTAGACGTGTTTTCCTGCCCGGATTGCCGCCATGGAGGCAACGGCGTGAATGTGATCGGGAGTTCCGACGGTGACCGCATCGATTCGCTTCGCTTCCTTGTCGAGCATGACGCGGAAATCCTTATAGCGGGATGCCTTCGGAAACACCTTGTATGAGCCGGCGGCACGTTGCTCGTCGACATCACATAGGGCAACGATATTCGCCCCGTTGTTGGCGTGAATGGCGATGTCATTCCCGCCTTGTCCGCCGGCGCCGATCCCGGCCACGTTCACTCGCTCGCTCGGCGGCAGGTTGCCGGGGCCGCCCAGAACATGGCGGGGCACGATGATAATTGCTGCCGCGGTGGCTCCTGCGGCGAGTGCTTGGCGGCGGGTGATTTGGTCGTTGGGTTTCATCAGCGAAGCTCCTGAAGAGGGCGGGAACGAAGCTCTGACGACCCTGAGTCTATGTTGACGTAAGAAGGGCGTCAAGCATCGAGCTGGCGAGAAGCGGCCAAGACAGTTCCGTATGAGTGCCGTCGCGGACGTACCCAACGAGCGATCGGAGCGGCCGGTACAGGCTGCCGGCCAGTAGATTTTGTTCAGCGGAGCAAAATGTAGGGCAGGTCCGGTCGGCAGGATGTAGGGGCCGAAGAACGTGGAAACGCAGGTCTATACCCCCTCGACGATTACTCCGCGATAGTCGGCGCCCCTGAAACGATGCTGGCGTACCTCGCGATAGGCGGGGCTATCGTACCACGCCTTCGCCGCCTCGAAGGACGGAAATTCCAGGATGACCACGCCCTCGACTTCCGGTCCTTCGACCACCTCCTGGCGACCGTAGGCAGCGAGCACCTTGATCGGGTGTCCGCTTAGGGTGTCGCCAACCTTTTGCATGTAGGCCTGAAGCTCTGATGGGTCACGGGTCCTTTCACGGGTGAAGACCATGTACGTTGCCATTTTTCCTCCGGATTCGTTGCAAGTGTGGATCGGCCATGCCGAAATTCGTCCGCGTATTGTACCATCGCCATGAGGTCAAGGCGAGTCCGAGCCCAAAGTCAACCGAAGTTTTGTAGCCGCCGAGCAGCTTGACGCTAGACGGCATAGCCAAGTGGACTACATGCCGGGATCATCCTGGGTCTCGACTTCCAAACATTTTGCCGGTTGACCGCCGGCTAGTTTGCCGCCGCGGGCTCAACTTGGTTGCGTACGCCGCGGTCGGCAAACATAATTGGTTCTCCTACCAACCGCTCACCCCCGTTCCCCTTACGCCCCTCGCAAATGGTTGGGGCTCCGCTTTGCAAGAGCCCCTTTCAGCCACCTGCTAGAAGAGCCAATCCATGAGAACTATTTCCAAACATTTCCTTTTCCGAGTGATCCGTGCCGGTACGGCAATGCTGGCGGCACTAGGCGTGTCGAGCGCCTTGGCGGAGCAGATTTTCGTCGCCCGCAGCGACCCCAGGGCCGCCGACAAGAACCCCGGTACCGAGGCGCTGCCCTTCCAGACGATCCAGGCGGCCGTGGACAAGGTCCAGGCCGGCGACACAATCTGGGTCAAACAGGGCGTCTACGAGGAGGAACTCCTGCCCAAGAGTTCCGGCAACATGGAAACCCCGATTACGCTCTCCGCGTGGAAGGACGACCGCGTGCGGATCGGCTCGATGCTGCACGACGCACCGGCAGCGGACCAATGGAAGCCCATCGAGAAATCCAAGAGCTACGGCGTGAAGCTTCCCGGCGGCCAGCCCAAGGACCTCACGGTGGTCCTCGACGGCAAGCCGATCGTCACGGAACCAAAAGACATCCCGCCGCCGGATAACAAGGCCCGGTGGGCCACGTACCGCGCCTCCGACTGCACGCTGATGCTCAACCTGGGCGGTGCAGGTCCGGCTGGGCACAGGATCCAGCTTTCGCGAGACATGGTCTGCTTCTACCAGCCTCCCAAATTCGGCTACTGGGCGTTCAAGAAGCTCGAATTCGCCTGGGCGCACCTGGCCCTGTACCTGGACGGCAACTGCAATCTGGTCGAAGACTGCTACTTTCACGACCTGTATCATGGTTCCGTCAGCATTCGCGGTGGGCTGAGTACGGTGCGGCGGTGCAACTTCTACCGCGCGTGTAGCTCCGTCAATCCCGGCGGAAACGCCAACATCGTGGAGGACTGCCTGGTCGTCAAGTGCGGTGCGGACTGGCAGGACATCATCGCCCACCGGCGTGGGAACATTGAGGGCGAATCCTTCAGTGGCGTCGAGTCCAAGGGCGGGCGGCTGAACATCTTCCGTTACAACATCATCGCCGACAACGACAGCGGGCTATGGTACGACTGCCACATGGTCGGCGCGCGCGTCATCGGCAACGCCTTCTGGGACAACCACGGAAACGGCTTCTACAACGAGTACGGCGCCAACGACACGCTATGCATCGGAAACTACTTCCTCAACAACGGGCTGTCCAGCAGTTGGTGCACGCGGCTGAGCGTGATCGATAACTTCTTCAGTGGCTGCCAGGTGACCTGGCACAACCACGACCGCTGGCCGATGCGCAACAGCTTCATGGTCATGCGCGGAAACGCCCTGATCGACCTGGCGCAGCCCTACCTCATGCATTTCTCCGCAGGCTGGGGACGCACGCAGTTCCCCGAGAACTTCCGCAACTGCCTGGTGGACTTCAACCACGTGCGAATGCGAAAGGACGTACCGCTGGTCGATGACGCCTGCACGAAGGTCCGCACACTCGATGAAGTGCGCAAGCAGTACGGCTGGGAGCTGCACGGCGACTTCGCCACGTACGATGAGAACAAGAACGACCTGACGCCCGAGTCGATGGGCGGCAGCGCCGTGACCTTCCGCGTGCCCTGGGGCGAGAAGTCGCACCTGGCCCGCCCGATGCTCTCCGACGCGGGCATCAACGGAAAGTGGCCCTCAACCGCGGAGATGGCCAACAACATCTCCGTGCCCAGCTTTTTCTGGCGGTTCTCGGACGGCAACTACAACGACCGCACTTTCAGCGACGGCTTCGCCTTCAACTGGCCGTGGTACCACAACGACGTGTCCTGGCAGCCCGAGGGTGGCGACCTACTCACCGGCGACAAAGGCCAGCGACTCGGCTGCCAGTGGTATATTGGGGCCGAGAAAGACTTCGGAAAGGATGCCGACGGAAAGCCGGTGAAGGTCGAAGGCATCCAGAGTACGGGCGAACTGAGCATGGGCAATCGCTGGCTGGTGGTCAAGGCCATCGCGCCCGAGAACGTCCCGGCGCAGGGCGTGGGATATTGGACGCCCTGGCTGTCCACCGTCGAAGGCGCGAAGATGACCGTGTCGCTGAGAATTCGCGGCAAGAACATTGCTTCGACCGCCAAGGGCAGCCCGGCAGTGTACCTGCAGTTCATCGACGCCACCGGACAGAACCGCCGGCGAGCGTTCGTGGTGGGAAATGAACCCGGTCAGAAACTCGTGCGTCCCGAGCTGACTACGGAAACCTATGACTGGACCGAGGTCAAACAGGAAATCACGGCCCCTGCGGGTGCGATCCGCGTGGCTTTGTTCATGGGAGTCCTGCCCTGCAAGGGCGAGGTGGATTTTGATGACATCAACCTCACGACGGAGTCTGTTGCAGCGCCCGTGCAGAAATAGGAAATCTCGCAGGAGGCTGTCTGGGCCAGTCCGATTGCCAAGGGCTCCAACGACGTCCTGGTGGCCACCCCGCCCCGATCAACAAGCGCGATCGGGGCGGCCGGCGCTGGGTGCTGGCCGGCTTTGGGATTCTATGTTCACCTGAGCAAGAAGTTGAGTGGAGCGATCAGAGAGATGTTCAGGGCGAGAATGGCTGCGTGACGTCGAAGCTTGCGGTTCGCGTACATCGTAATTACTATGGGAGCAGCTTATGGTCCGGAGCGTGTCCTGGGTAGGCATCCGATGAGAAACGTCGGTTCGCGTCGTGTATGAATATGCGCTTCGGTACAAGGAAATCGAACATGAAACCTCCTGTCTTTGGATACTCCCTTCTGCTGCTTCTTGCCGCCACAGCCACCGCCGAACCGCTTCTCCGGCCCGATGACCGGGTGGCGATCTGCGGCGGTGGTTATGCCGTCTACCTCGAAGACTACCTCCTCGCGTGCCAATCTGTCCCAGGGCTCGATGTTGCCGAATTTGAGTGGAGCGCACAAGATCCATCGGGCTTTCGTGCGCGGCTCGACACGGATCTGCTTCCCTTCAAGCCGACGGTCGTCCTGGCTTGCTTCGGCAACCTCTCGACCGACGCGTACGCGGCGAGTATTTATGGCAGGGCCCAGACCGATCTGGTAGAAGCCTTGAAGAAGGCCGGCGTTCGCACCATTGTCATCGGTTCGCCTAAATGCGTCGATTCGTTCGCTTACCAACACGATCCCCTCAAGGCCGCTGGCGAAAATAACCGGCGCGCCGCCCTGGCCGACATCGCCAAGCACGTCGCGGCGAAGGAAGGCGTGCTTTACGCCGATGTCTTTGGCGCCACGCTGGCCGCCATGATCAAGGCGAAAATGGCGCGTGGCGAGAGCTATGTGTTCGAGAACGAGGCGGGCGAAGCCTGCAGCCTTGTCGTTGCTTCCGCATTTCTCAAGGCGCTCGGTTGCGATGGCGCCATCGGCACAATCACCGTAGACTTTGCCGCGGGCAAGGCCGAAGGAAGCCCGGGGCAAAAAATTCTCTCCTTCCAGGGCAACACGCTGGCGGTCGAAAGCGCACATTGTCCCTTCTGGTTTCCCGGCCATGGGGTCGGTGCCACGGATCCTCAGCCGTGGCCCATCCTGAAATGCCTGACGTTTGACCAGGAATTGAATCGTTACACGCTGATCGTGAAGAATCTCCCCACCGCGCAGACCAAGATCTACTGGGGAGACCAGCAGATCGACTTCGCTTCCCGGGAACTGGCCAAGGGTGTCAATCTTGCGGCAGCCATGCCAGGATGGGGGAACCCTTTTGGCGGACGTTTCTCGGACGTCGACAACGGCGTGCGGACGCAGCAACAACAGGAGGGCATATCCGGCTCCCTGCTGCTCCAGGGCAAGCCCGATCCCCGGGCTGATACGAAGCGGGAAGCCGCGTTGCAAGTTGCGAAGGGCCGCGTCGTCCCGGTCAGGACCAAGATCGTCATCCAGCCTTTGGCCCCGCTGGAAAAAAAGCCAAAGGGTCCCATCCCCGTCATCATCGATACCGATCTGGACGGCGACGTGGACGACGTGGGAGCCGTCGCGCTTCTCAATTCATTCATGGTCCGCGGCGAAGCCAGGCTGCTCGCCTGCATCCACAATACCGGCAATGTGCAATTGTCGTCGTGTGCGACAATCCAGGCCATCAACGCCTACTACGGCCATCCCTCGATTCCCATCGGGCAATATCACGGAGAGCCGCGTCCCAAGACCCGCATGACTTCCGTGCTCTTGCCGGCGCCGCCGCAGGCCTACCACGGACCGGCGATCGCTTGCGGGAGCAGCTACACGCTGCAGATCCACCGGCGTTTCAATCCCGATTTTCCCAATGACGACAGGCTTCCGGCGGGGGTCGATGTCTACCGCAAGGCGCTGGCGTCAGCCGCCGACGACACGGTCGTGATTGCCAGCGTCGGCATGATGGAGAACTTGCAAGACCTGGTACAATCCCAACCTGATTCGGTCAGCAATCTTAGCGGTCTCGATCTGGTGCGTAAGAAAGTGAGGCAACTGGTCGTCATGGCCAATACCCAGCCGCAAGACGCCTATGTCCTGGGCAAATGGCCGACGAAGATCCTGTGGACGACCTATGTCGGGAGCGGCATCGGCACCGGACCCTCACTCATCAACACGCCGGAGAACAACCCGGTTCGCGTGGCCTATGATCTGTTCGGTGTACTCCGCACCGGCCGCCAGAGTTGGGACTTGACCGCATCGTGGTTGGCCGTGCGCGGTCCCGGTGAGGTATGGGACGTCGTCGCCGGACGCCCGCAATTTGTCAACGACATCACACATTCCCCCGCCACGGCCTACCCGAACGAGAGCGAGGTTACGGTAAAGATGCCCTATGCCGACGTGGCAAAGCTCCTTGGCGACGAACTGGCGCGCCCGCCAAAGCGATGATTGCGCAAGGGGTGTATCAAATTAGCACGTATAGTTGTCACCTCGGGGTCGGCGGGTGGGAACGGCTGTTAGGCCATCTTGGTCAACAACGGTGGTAGCGGTCATCGAATCGACCACTATCTGTGACTCAGCGTGTTCGGCCCCTAGAATACTCCAAACGACCGATCATTTCACCTACCCAGAAGGCCCGTGTTCATGCCGATCGCTGCGAGGCCCATTTTTCGTTGGCTCCTGATCCCGTATTCACCGCGGCCAGACGCGCGGGAATTCTTGGACGCGGCCGCCACCCAGCAGCGAGACAACCTCCAAGTCCGCGTGGCGGTGCTGGATGACGCGGGGAGTCGGAAGTTCTTTGGCGTCCCAATGGCTCGACGGGGCATTCAGCCGGTTTGGGTTCACGTCCTCAACCGTACCAACCAACAATGCCGCCTTCAGTTCGTGGCGCTCGACCCGAACCATTTCTCTCCGCTGGAAGCCGCAGCCCTCAACCATTACTCGGGTGGAAAGCGGCTGCTTGGGTTCGGCCTCCTGGCGTGGCTGTTTTTTCTGCCGCTGCTGATCCTGCTGCCGATCAAGCTATTCGCCGTTCGTCGCGCAAACAGGAAGATGGATGCATTCTTCCTGGAGCACGCTTTTCGTATGCGGCCGATTCCATCTGGTGGGGAACAGTGTGGTTTCGTCTTCACCAACCTGTCGGAAGGGAACAAGATCGTTCTCGTGCGACTGCTTGGCCCAGACGGATTTCATGACTTCGAGTTCTCGGTACAGGTCGAGGGGCTCCGCACCGATTACTTGCGAAGCGAGTTCGACGCCATTCATGCAGCCGACGAGTTGACCGAAGTGGACATTCCGGCACTTCGTCAGTATTTGGTTGCCGCACCGCAGGCTACCACCAACCGCCGCGGGCGGCGGACCGGTGATCCGGTCAACCTCGTCGTCGTCGGTGATTTTCCCGTAGTACTCGCGGCCTTCGGTGCCCGCTGGGACGAGACGGAAGTGATCAGTCTGGCGACGTGCTGGAAAACCACTCGGGCGTTTCTCATTGGTGCCGAGTACCGTTACTCCCCTGTTAGCGGACTGTTTCTGTTCGATCGTTGCCAGGACTTCGCTTTACAGCGGATTCGCAGCTCGATCAACGAACGCCTGCACTTGCGATTATGGGCCACGCCGTTGCAATTCCAGGGGCAGAGGGTATGGATTGGGCAAGTCAGCCGCGACATCGGCGTCCGGCTCACTTGGCGGACCTGGAATCTGACGACTCATCGAATCGATCCCGACGTGGACGAAGCACGGGATTATGTCGTCGAGGATCTGATGCACGTCGAGCGATTGGAGATGACCGGGTACGTCGATGGCGTCGGCCCGTGCGACCACGCGAAACCGCGGCACAACTTGACCGGCGACCCGTATTACACCGATGGCAAGCGGGCCGTGGTATTCCTTTCGAAGTCTCGGACCACACCGAAGTACATCGCCTTCTCCTGAAGCAACAGGAACCATCCGACGTGATCCAGGGGCCGCTGCGAATTAGAACAAGGAGCAATCGGAGCGGCCGGTACTGGATGCCGGCCGACTTGGATTTTGCTCAGCGGAGCAAAAAGAGGGGGTCGGGGACCAGCCAGCGGGTTGCCCAGGACGGGATTGTCCGCCAGGCTACCTGGTGCAGCCGAGCCAGAGCTACTTGCCGCGGATCACCAGAACTGGGCCACGAGACTCTTTGGATCGATCCTGGGCCGGGCGGTCCGCCTGCTGGGAGCGGGCGGCCAGATCGGCAAGTTGAAGTTGCAGGGCCGTCAGGTTGGCAGGCTTTTCAGTCGGGGCTGCTGGCGTGCTAGCCATCGATATGGTTCCTCGGTACAATCTGACAGTCGGGCAATCGGCCAGAAGGGACGGCGGGTTTGGCCTGTGGGTGGCTACCGCTAAAGTTTCGCAGGCTTGCCAAGTTTTAGCCGTTGGAGCTACTGGCTACTGGACTATGGGTGGCGAGACGGCCTCTCCGACTTGCTGCCTTTGCCGTTGCCGGCCCTGGTCGTACGTTCCATAGAACGGCGCGTTGCCGTCGAGCCAGATGCAAAGCCGCTGGCGATCCTCGGGCGGCAACGCCAGTTTCCGCCGGTGCGTGGCATCGACCAGGACGGCCGAGAGGCGGCTTTCGTCCGCCCCGATCTGCGTGGGGTGGGTCACGGCGCCAGCAATGCTCGCGCCGCCCCATTCGTACCAGCGGACATACGGCTTGAGGCTATTGTAGGAACGCGTGAAAGGGCCGTCTGGACTGCCCGTCAGCACCAGCGGACTCTTGTCGTTCCCCGTGGTCCCGTCATGGCAGCGGATACAGTGACGATCGAGTACGGGCTGAACCAGCCGCGGGTAACAAAAGGGGCGTGTACCATCCGGCCCTGGTGCGATCACCGAAGGTGCTCGCGCCAGCGCCGTTACAGTGCGCCTCGGGGCTGGAGAGCCCTTCTGCTCGTGGCAACCGACGCACGAGCGGCGCTCACCCGGCTGGAGATAGACAATGCTCCGCATGCTCTGTACGGCGCGGCCCTCGGCGTCCACCGCTTGAAAATAGAGCGGCTTACGGGCTGGCACGCGGAAATAGGCCGACCCGTCCGCCTCGACTGGCACGCTGCCCAGCAACATTCGGGCCCCCTCCGCATTGGCATATCCGAGACGTGGCTCGTTCGCCACCGGAGTGGTCTTGGGCAACACCTGGAAGATCCTCAAGGAACAGGCGGAGCGGCCTTCGGGCAAGGGAAAATGGCTCCGTGACACGTCGGTCAGCACTAACTCCCCTTCGTCGCCCAGCATGGCATCCCGCGTGCTCGCCACAACCGGGGCCGCAGGCCGGGGCGTCAAGAGGATCGGATAGGTGCACGGCATGGCCTCGTCGCGGTAGAGGAGTTCCAGGTTGCCGAATCGATCGAAGTAGTAGATTCCCGTCATGTCGCACTGGCCGCCGCTGCCCATGCCGGGAACCGGACCATAACCGAAACCGACGAGGAAGTAGTTCTCCGAGAGCGGTTGAGGAGCATGAAAGTAGCTTTGCGACCAGCCTCCGTCCCCCTCATCGCCCTCGGGAAAGCGGATTTCGGGCGTCAGCACTTCGAGAGCTTCGAAACGGTCGTGGCCGGTATCCCGGTCGAAGGCCGCACGCGACGGATCGAGCAGAACCAGGCAGCCGCCGACATCCGCATGATGTGCCCCGGCAACGAACAGGATGCGCTGCGACCCGGGGATGGCATACGGTTGGAAGCAGGCGCTGATCCGACTGGTGTAATTGCCGAACAAGGCCACGGGGTCGCTCCCGTCCGGATTAGTCACCCAAAGGCCATGGTAGTTGGCCGCTGAACGGTCTACGTAGTCCCAGCGGCAATACGCGATGCGGCCGTCGTGCAAGACGCTCGGATGCCACTCGTTCGTCTCATGGAAGGAAAGGGCGCGGACGTTCTTGCCATCGGCGTCCATGCGGTGCAGCGTATAGACGGCGATGGGTTCCCAGGGGTTGTTGCAACGCGTATAGCCGCCGCGCCGCGTGGAAACGAAGGCCAGCCCGCCATCGGGCAACGGACACGGATCGGTGTCGTCGTAGGGGCCCTCGGTCAATTGGTGCGTTTGGCCGCCGGCCAGGTCCAGGGCGTAGATGTGGTAGTAGCGCTGATCCACAGAGCCGAAGGCAGGCTTCTTCCCCGTCCACTCGGCAAAGGCGAAGTAAACCGTCCGCGCATCGTTCGACACGGCCAACGACGTGTAACAACCCGCCGGCAATCGGGCAACGGTCAAGTCGCGGATCTTCAGGGAGCGGCCCGGCTCCTCCAGGACGAACACACCTCCGCCAGACTGGCCGCTGTATGGCTCATCCGAATAAATCTGCAACACAGCAACGATAGAACAGACCTCGCAC
>CAZTPX010000049.1:0-61048 GCA_964615095.1 uncultured Planctomycetaceae bacterium
AAATACTTCATCATCGCCATCCCGCCCTTGAGGAAGGAGAGATGGTTGGCCGTGGTTGTCGGCTGGCCCGGGGCACACACGGGCGCTGCCGCGCGGGGGAGCCAGACGTTCAAGAGGAAACCCACCGGGTCCTCGATCAGGGCGTCGTATTCCTCCGGCTGCATGTAGGCGTCGTTCTGCGACGGCTCGCGGTACTGGAAACCGGTATCGGCGGGGATGTCGATGCCGGGAATGCCGTAGTACTTCAGCCCGATCGCTTGCGTCAGCCCGGTCCAGACGTAAACCATGTTCGAGACCACGGCGTCCCAATCGAAGTCGGCCGCGCACCGCCGCGCGGCGGCGAAGGCCAATTCGTAGTCGTGGGCCACCTCCTGGCACGTGTAGCCGGCGTACTTGGCCGTGAACTCGGCCACGAAAGGCCGGATCGGCACCATGTCCGGCTTGCCGTTGTGCATGGCCGTGAGGTAACGGCGCAGGCGAGTTTGATAAAGACACTCTTTGTCGATGCTTGGCGTCATGGCAGGATCCTTTGCGCTGTGGCAATCGTAGAGTGGGCCGAGCAACGCGAGTCCCACCAGATTCCGGATCGAATTGGTGGGACTCGTGTTACTCGGCCCACCCTACATATTGTCTTCTATACTTCCTGTATTCCCAGTTCCTTCAAGGTCGTCCGCAGCCAGGCCAGCGAGCGCTCGATCATCGGCCCGCCAGCCCCTTCGCACTCCATGCTCAGCACGCCATTATAACCGCGATCGCGCAGGATAGTGACAACCTGGCGGATGTTGGCCGCGTTCACGCCGTCGCCGATGGCGCAGTGGCTCACGGCGATGCCCGTCTGCGAGCCGCGGGCTGCCTCGGCCAGCGAGGGGCTGACGTCTTTGACGTGTACGTGGTTGACACACTCCTTGAACCGCCGGCAAAAGGCCACCGGATCTTGCCCGGCAATGAAGGAATTACCGGTGTCGAGGTTCAATCGCAGATAGGGCGAGCGGCAAAAGGCGAGCATCTGCTCGAGGCGATCGGGGTTTGTGGTGAAATAACCGTGGACCTCGATGTTGACGAAGATCTCGTAGGCTTCGGCCACTTCCACAATCTGGCCATAGCTCCGCTTCATCATTTCCATGGCCTCGTCGTCGCTCAGTCCCTCGGGCTTGTGTAGGCCGTCGGTGGTGGCGATCCGCGGGCTGCCGGCCAACTTCGCCCAGGGGATCGATTTCAGCACGTAGGGCACGCCGTACAGCGGCCCGTCGCTGCCCGAGAGGGGATAAGCGGCATCCAACTGCGAGAACTGCACGCCGAAGCGTTCCATTCTCCGTCGCAACAGCAACGGGTCCTGGTACAGGGCGATGTGCGGCTGGTAGCCCAGGCCGTGGATCCAGCTTACGCCGTCGATCAGCCCGCACTCGATAAAGTGTACGCCGTTGGCCTGTGCCCAGGCGAGGCACTTGTCGAAGTTCCAGTAGGAAGAGTTGAAGGCGTCGGTATGAAAGCCGATTTGCATGGGAAACTCCAGTTGTTTTACGGTTCCTTCCCGGCTGTCCACAGCACGCCACGTTGCAGCAGTTTTGCCACACCGGGCATGGCAACCGCCTTGCCGTCGTGACCCAACGGAGTATTGAACACACGGCCCTTGCCGTAGGACATGGCCAGCGCCATGGGGTGATCTTTCCCGGTTACTTTCGAATGGGCAGTGGCCAGGACGTCCATCTTCTTGTCGCCGGTCAGGCAGATGTAAAGTTCGTCGTCGGCCTGAAAATCGGCCAGGCCGCGGGTAATGGGGTGTTCGCGGTCGATGATCTTCACCTGGTAGGGGCCGCGGGGATCGTGCGTGGTCTTGCGGTCCCAGACCCGGCCGGCCAGGTCCGCATAGCCGGGCCAAGTGGAAAACGCGCCACAGGAGAAGTGCAGCACGACTAACCCTTTACCCTGTTTCACCAGTTGTTCGAGGTTTTTCTGGGCCTCGGCCTGGTGCCGCAGCGGTTCGGCGTTGTAGAACTCCAGCAGGATCACGTCGTAATCGGCGATCAGCGGCGAGGCCAGGAACTCGGGATCCTGGACAATGCGGGCATCGATCCGCGGGTCCTCCTCCAGTTTCGCCTGGACGACCGGGGCGGTCTTCTTGCCGTCGTGCCAGGGATCGACATTGGCGACGATCAGCACGCGGGTCTTGGCCGGCGGCGCGGGTTTTTCGGGAGCGGCCGCAATAACGCCTGCGGCCAGGGCGATTACTAGAGATATCGTATTCATGACAGTGGCCTCACTTTTCGCCGTTCTTCTCGCGTTTCAATTGTCGTTCGCGTTCCTGCCAAGTACGAAACCCTTCCTTCGCCGGGAGCTTTGGGGCTTTCAACGGCTCATTATAGATGCCCGGTCTGGGCATGGGATATTCGCCCGCGGTGTCCGGCTTCGAGGGCGGCGGCGTGTCGAAACTGGCGGCGTCGGGCGAGGGGCCGAATTGAAATTCCGAGTTGGCCACGTCGTCCCAGTTCAGCCTTCCGCCGGTACGGGGGTTCCCGCCCGTATAGCAGGCCAACTGCCCCAGCACGGTCGACATCGTACTGCCGGCCATGTAGGGTCCGCTGTTGATCGGCGCGCCGTTACGGACCGATTCGATTAGTGCCCGCTGTTCGTCCACATAGGGATTGTTATGGGGACCCTTGAAGCGCCAATTCGTCTCGCCTGTGATGCTGCAACTGCCGAGATCGCACTGGCCCTTGCTGCCCATGATGATGTCGCCGGAGTTGTCGTAGCAATTATTCTCCGTGCGGCAGAGGGCGTAGACCCGCGTGCCGCTGGCATATTCGTAGACCACGGTGTGATGATCGAACATGTCACCGTAGGCCTCACCGAACGATGCCGACCGGCCGGCCAGCCCGATGCACCAGGCGGGCATCTCCTCGTGCAGGATCCAGGCCGCCCGGTCCATGTTGTGGACCAGCGACTGCGTCACGTCGTCGCCGGAGAGCCAGCGGAAATGGTACCAGTTGCTGAACTGGTACTGCGTCTCGGTGTAGGCCGGATTGCGGGTGACGATCTGGTACGGGCCGCGCAGGAACATGACTTGCATGGCGACGACCTTGCCGATCGCCCCGTCGTGGATCCGCTGGACCGCTTCGCGATACCCATTGTGATAGCGACTCTGCAATCCGGAAAGCAGGCTGAGATTCTTCTGTTTCGCCAGCAGGGCGGCGGCCTGCATGCGGCGGACACCGACCGGATCGATGCCGTGCGGCTTCTCCACGAAGACGTGTTTGCCGGCGCGGATACCGGCCTCCGCGTACATCGGATGGAACTTCGACGCGCAGGCGATCAACACTATGTCGACGCTCTCGATCACCTTCTTGTAACCGTCGAACCCGGCGAAAAGATGGTCCTGATCGGCGATGACCTGGTTGGGCCGGTTCTTCTTGAACCAGTTGTACTTGGATTGCAAGCGGTCGGGGAAGATGTCGCACATCGCGGCCAGTTTCACGTCGGGGCCGGCTTGTAGCGACTCTTCCGCCGCGCCGCTGCAGCGTCCGCCGCAGCCGATCATGCCGATCTTGATCTCTTGTTTGCCGGCGGCATGTGCGCTGCGGGCGATGCTCAGGCCGGCAAGGGCGGCAGCGCCGGTAGCTGAGATTTTCAGAAATTCACGCCGACTCGGATGAGTGGAGTTTGCCATAGTACGTTCTCCAGGAGGGATGGACAGAGGAAAGGCGGGCGCCGCGCGCGAACAGGCATCCAGCGTCGGTCCTTATCCTACCTAGCCGGAAAAACGCTGTCAACTTGGCGGGCGAGTTGCAAAGTCTCGCAGGACAGCCCTCCGTAGTACGGAATTCATTCTGTTTTGCCCTAAGAACGGCAAGGCCACGGAGTAAATTCCGTGCTACAAAGGTCTTTGCAGTTCTCCTGGTCAACTTGGCGGGATACTGTGGTCTCTACAGGGCGGCACGACTTGCTCCGACTCACCTTCCCACGGTGTGGAAAAAGCCCTATACTTAGATGCTTGTCGCGTATGCTTGGCATTACGGAGCGGCTGCCAGGAGTGAAATCGCTCGCGGCCGGAAATGAGTGACCCCCTATTTGTTGGGAAGTAATTCCTGAACTAATTATGACTGAATCAGACAAAGTAGATCATTGGGCCTCTTTGGCAAGCAACCTTGGTGCCGAACCGGCCCCCGAAGAGCCGAAGCAGCCGGTACCCGCGGAGACGCCGGAAGGCGTGGCGGGAGCGGAATCAGTGGAAGCAGGACCAGTCGCTCCTCGTCCGCCCTCGCCCGCTTTGCGACTGGCGGCCAAGCCCGTGCCCGTTCAACGGCGACCGGCCCGCCCCTCTGCTTGGGACCAACTGCCGGGCGAGTTGGGGATTGAAGTGCCGCCCCCCCCGCCACGAGTGGAATCGCTGCCCGCCGCGAGCGTGACCCCGCCTCGGGTACCGCTGGTTGCCTCGCCCCAGGTCTCGGAGCCGCCCAAGATCACTGAGCCGCTCGAGATCGCCCTGGACGCTGAAGTGCCGTTGCCAAGTTGGGATGATTTGGAGTCGTCGGCCACGCAGCCGGAATCGTTCGAGCCGCAAGAGGCCCTGGACATCATGGACGAGACGGCCGATGAGTTTGGCGAGTTTGGCGATGAGCCGAGCGACGAATCGGTTGCGCCGACCGAAGGAGCGGCCGAACTGTCCGCTGGCGAAGAAATTGCCAAGGACGAGCGGCGGCCGCGTCGCCGTCGTCGGCGCCGCGGGCGCGGTCGGGGACGCGAAGACACACCGTCGGGGGAAGGTCAAACCGCGGATGCAGGCAGCGAGGAGTCAACTGGCGAAGAACCGGCTGGCGACCAACCGGCCGACGACGAACCGGTCGGCGAGGAACTTGTGGTCTCCGAAAGTCTCGAAGTGGACATCGAGGGCGTGACACAGGAGCCTGCCGAAGAGAGCCGCAGTGACGAAGAACGATCAGAGCGGCGAGGACGTCGTCGCCGTCGTGGCCGTGGTCGTGGCCGGGACCGCGACCAGGTCCGGGACGAAGCGACGTCGGGCGAGGAGCTTGAGATCGAAGATGAAGACGCCGATTTTGATGGCGACGAGGCCGATGAGGCCGAAGAAGTAGTCGGCGCCGAAGCGGCGACGGAGCCCGGGGACGAGCCCGATTTTGACGATGTCGACGGGCACGACGACGAAGACGATGATGGCGGCGAATCGCCACGCATCGGCTTCCGCAACATTCCCACCTGGCAAGACGCCATCGGCGTGATGATCGCCAAGAATATGGAATCTCGATCGCGAAATCCGGGTGGGCCGCACGGTTCAGGGGGCCGTGGCGGGCGTGGCCGCGGTCGCCGGCCGGATCGCCGTTGATTTACGACCGTGGGACTCGCCAGTAGTTTATGTCTTCCGCTTCCATGGCAACGGTGGCGTCTGATCGACTCGTGCAACTGGTCGGACGCATCGAGGCCTTGCCGGACTTCATAGAGGTTGTGGAGAGTCTGCAAGCGGGGCATGCGGCAACGCTGGATGGAGTATGGGGGGCGTCGTGCGCGCTGGCGGCGGCCGCCTTGGCCAAAGCGGCCCCGGCGGTGCTCGTGGTGGTTTGTTCCCGATTGGATGAGGTCCAGGGCTTGATCGGGGAACTGGGCCTCTTTTCCACGCTGGAGCCGGCGCGGTTCCCCGTCCGCGAATCGCTCCTACTCGAGCGCGTGGTCCAGGACGAGGCCGTCGGCGATCGGGTCCGCACGCTCAAGACCCTCTTGGGGCCGCAGCCACCCAAGATCCTGGTGACCAGCATTCCCGCCCTCTTGCAGCCGGTCCCCAGCCGCGCGCGATTGGCCGAGCGAACCCGCACCCTGCGGAGCGGCGCGTCGCTTGCCGTGGAGGAGATTTCCCGTTGGCTCGTGCAGGGCGGCTTCCAGAACACGACGGCCGTAGAATTGCCCGGCGAGTTCTCGCATCGCGGTGGAATCATCGACATCTTCGCCCCCGACTGGTTCAACCCCGTGCGGATCGAGTTGTTTGGCGATGAGATCGAATCGATGCGCTGGTTCGAGGTGGAAACTCAGCGCAGCTTGGAACGCATCGACACGGTTGAAATCACCGCAGAGTTCGATGGAACGACAACATCATGTAGGCCGGAACAAGCCTGCGCGGTTCCGGCAGATACAGACTGCATGGCCCACCTGGCGGATTATCTGCCGCCGCAGAGCTGGTTCCTGCTGGTCGAACCGGGGGAACTGGAGAGCGAAGGCCGGCAGTACCTCGAACGCATGGAGCGGCCGCAAGGGTTTCACGACGTTGCCGACGTGGTCCGCCGGGCCGTGCAGTTCCCCTCGATCACCGCCTCGGCCATCGCCACCGGCTCGCTGGAAGCCACCTGCCGCTTGCCCATCGAGTCGGTCGAGCGTTTCAGCGGGCACATCGAGAAGGTCCGCGACGAGCTCGACGATGCCGGCCGCGGCCAGCAGGTCTTTCTGATCTGCCAGACCGAGGCCGAAGTCCGCCGGTTGGGAGAGGTCTTTGCGGGCACGCAACTCGCCCATGACGGCCGTTTGCACTTTGCCATCGGGGCCTTGCAAAACGGCTTCCGCCTGGTGCCGGACCGCATCGTGCTCTTGAGCAGTGGCGAACTTTTCCGCCGGGCCGACGTGCAGCGTCCCGCGGCCGTCCACCGGCGGCTGGGCCGGGCGATCGATAGTTTCCTGGACCTGCACGAAGGCGATCTCGTCGTACACCTCAGTCACGGCATTGCCCGCTACCGTGGCATGCGGCTGATGGAAAAGAACGGACAGGTCGAGGAACACCTCGAGTTGGAGTTTCACGGCAAGACCAAGCTTTATGTGCCCAGTTCGAAGATCGGCCTGGTGCAAAAGTACATCGGCGGCGCCAAGAGCCGGCCGATGCTCGCCAAGCTCGGCGGCCGGCTCTGGGACAAGCAGAAGCGTCGGGTCGAATCGGCCGTGACCGACATGGCCGCCGAGATGCTCGAGCTCCAGGCCGTTCGCGCCTCTCGGCCCGGTATCAGTTTCCGCGTTGATACCGAGTGGCAGCACGAATTCGACGCCTCCTTTCCTTTCAAGGAGACGCCCGACCAGTTGACCACGCTGGAAGCCATCCAGCGGGACATGCAGGCCCCGCGGCCGATGGACCGCTTGCTGTGCGGCGACGTCGGTTACGGCAAGACCGAAGTGGCCATGCGGGCGGCTTTCAAGGCGATCGATTCGGGCTACCAGGTGGCGGTGCTCGTGCCGACAACGGTCCTGGCCGAGCAGCACATGCGCACGTTCTCGGCGCGGATGGCCGAGTTTCCCTTCTCGATCGCCTCCCTGTCGCGGTTCGCTACGCGGCGGCAGCAGACCGAGATCATCGAGCGGCTGAAGGCCGGCGCCGTTGACATCCTCATCGGCACGCATCGCCTCGTGCAGCCGGACGTACAATTCCATAACCTGGGCCTGATCGTTATCGACGAGGAACAGCGGTTCGGCGTCGAGGTCAAGGAGCGCCTCAAGGCCATGCGACAGACCGTTGACGTGTTGACCATGACCGCCACACCGATCCCTCGCACGCTGCACATGGGCCTGATCGGCGTCCGCGACATTTCCAACCTGGAGACCCCACCCGAAGACCGCCTGGCCGTGGAGACCCGCGTCACGCGCTTCAATCCCGACCTGATCCGCGAGGCCGTGCTGCGGGAACTCAACCGGCAGGGGCAGATCTTCTTCGTCCACAATCGCGTGCAAGACATCGAGAAGCTCGGAAAGCGACTGGGTCAAATCGTGCCCGAGGCCCGCATCCGTATTGCCCACGGCCAGATGGCAGAGCACGAACTGGAACGGGTCATGCTCGACTTCGTTGCCCACCGCTTCGACGTCTTGCTGGCCACCACGATCATCGAGAGCGGCCTGGACATTCCCAACGCCAACACGATCTTCATCGACGATGCCGACCGCTACGGCCTAGCCGACCTGCACCAGCTTCGCGGCCGCGTGGGCCGCTACATCCACCGCGCCTATTGCTACCTGCTGCTCGACCCGAACAAGAACCTGACGTCGACCTCTGCGCGGCGGCTGAAGGCCATCGAGGAATTCAGCCAGATGGGCGCCGGCTTTGCCATCGCCATGCGCGACTTGGAGATCCGCGGCGCGGGCAATATCCTGGGCACGGAACAGAGCGGCCATATCGCCGTGGTGGGCTACGAGCTGTATTGCGCGCTCCTGCAACAGGCCGTACACCATCTCAAGCGGCAACCGCCCAAGGAGGCCATCGAGGTGGAGATCGATCTGCCGGGCGAAGGCCACATCCCGCGAAGTTACGTGCCCGACATGCGGCTGAAGATCGATCTTTACCGCCGACTGGCCCGCATTTCCAGTAGCGACGAGCTGCGCGACCTGCGCAGCGAACTCCGCGATCGCTTCGGGCCGCCGCCACCGTTGGTCGAATACCTCCTCTGGCTGGCCGAACTGCGGATTGTCGCTCATCGCTGGCGGATTGAATCGATCCACGTGGAGCCGCCCTACGTGGTCTTCCGTTACCGCTCGGCACGGCTGATCCGCGAACTGGCCGATCAAAGTGGGGGAAGACTGCGGATTGTCGACACTCAAAGCGCCTATCTTCCGCTAGAAGGCGACAGAGAATCGCCCGAATCGATCCGCCGGCAGGTCAAATCGCTGTTGCAATAAAAACAGGCGAATGCCTATAATCCGCCCCCGACGCCTAGGCTCGCGCACGGGCCTGACTATCCTGCCACCCAACCGGGGCGATTCTCGTGCAAAATCGGCTTGTCAAGACCACCGCAGTAGGGCTGATCGCGGCCCTCGTGGCCATAAACTCGGTGAGCTTACCGGCTCAAGACCCGTTTCCACAAATCCCGCCCAACGGGCCGATACCCAACGGCCAAGGTCCCGATGGATACAATCCGGGTCCCGGCAGATACATGCCCACGCCCGTGCAAACCCAGCCGCTAGCGCCGAGCCGGCCCAACACTTGGCCCGTATCGCAGGCGGATGCGAATCCGGGCAATCCACCCATCGTTTCCGCCATGCCCGCTGCTCCGCCCTATGGACCGTACCAAACCGCTCCGCCCTATGGACCTTTGCAAGCGGGTCCGCCACGCTCCCCCGGCGGCCCGCTGGCCGGCATGTCCATCGATCCCGGGCGGCTCTGTGCCGGGGCGCAAATCCTCGGTCGTGTAGGCAACGACGTCGTGCTCACCAGCGACGTGCTTGTGGCAATCGAAGATTTGATTAGCGGCGCAAAAGGCAAGATGCCGCCCGAAAAGTATGCCGAGCAGCGGGCCGCGGTGGTCAAGGAAGTGACCGCCGGCATCGAGGCCTTCAACGCGCACTACCGCGACCCCGATCCAGCCAAGGCGATGTCGTTCTCGCAACGCGGACTCATCATGCAACTCTTGCGGAAGCAGATGGACACCAAGATGCTCTACCAGGACTTCCGCGCCAACATGCCGAAAGACAATAAAGAGGCTCTTCAGCAGATTGAAGAGACTGTCCGCAAACACTTCGACGAGTACCAGCTCAAGACCCTCTTGAAGCGGGAGAACGTGGATTCGCTCTCCGATTTGGAGAACGCCCTGCAAGCCAAGGGCAGTTCCCTGGATCGCGAAAAGAAGATTTTCAAAGAGCAGGTCATCGCCTCGCAATGGTTGCAAGAGAAGGTGAAACCGGAGAAGGACAAGGCGGAAGAAGAGGTCACCCATGAAGAGATGCTGGCCTGGTACAACGCGCACTTGAAGGAATTCGAGCAGCCCGCCAAAGCCCGCTGGGAGGAGTTGATGATCTCCTTCGCGCGGCACCGGAACCACGACGAGGCCTATGCGGCGATGGCCGCCCTGGGGAATCGCGTGCTGGCCGGGGCGACGTTGGCCGACGTGGCCAAGTCCAGTTCCGATGGTCTCACGGCCAAGCAGGGCGGGCAATGGGATTGGACCCATAAAGGCAGTCTGGCCTCGGACACTATCGATGCAGCGATCTTCAGCCAGCCCGTGGGACAACTCAGCCCCAAGATCCTGGAGTCGGAAAACGGCTACCACATTATCAGGGTTGTGGAGCGGCGGGAGATGACGCGGACCAGCTTCCTCGACGCCCAGAAGGAGATCAAGGAGAAGATCAAAAAGGAGCGGCTCGACCGGAAAGTGAAGGACTTCATGGAGGAGGTCCGCAAGAAATATCCCGTCTGGACCGTCTTCGACAATCTCCTCAAAGAGGCGAAAAAACTGGACGACGACCAGTATCGATAAACAACTCTTCCAGTGAGCTGTAGGGTGGGACCCGGGCACCATGCTGCGCATGGTGCCCGGGTCCCATTACAATCTTACTTCACCGTAAATCGGTAGCTTCCTGACTGCACCTCGAACGCCGCCTCGCCGCCCTCTGCCTTAAGCAGCTTCACGCCTTCGCTCTCGGCCGCGGGCTTGCCCGACTCCTGTACGGCTGCGGGATTGGCGGCGGGCACGTAAACCGTAGCCGTCGTGTTGGCCGGCACCGTGACGTCCAGCGTAAACAGTCCGTCTTTCACCGACCACGAGCTGCTGATGAGACCGCGGATGGAGCGCAGGCTCCCGCTGGCCGAAGTCAGCCCGCCGCCCACGCGCGGATGAATGACGATGTGCCGGAAGCCGGGCTTCTCCGCATCCAGGCCGATGCCCGCCACCGAGTCGTACAGCCACTGGCCGCACGAACCCAGCGAGTAATGGTTGAACGAATTCATGCCCGGGTCCTGGAACCCGCGCTCCGGCGTCCAACCGTCCCAGCGCTCCCAGATCGTCGTGGCCCCGTGCTTCACCGAGAAGAGCCACGAGGGGAACGTGTCTTGCATCAAGAGGTGGTAGGCCGTATCCAGCTTGCCGGCCCCCGTGAGCACGGGCAACAAGTAGCTCACGCCCACGAAACCCGTCGATAGGTGCCAACCCTTGGCCTTGATGTCGTCCTGCAGATACTGCGCCGCCTTCGATCGCAGTTCCTCGGGTAGGAGGTCGAACTTCAGGGCCATGGCGTAGCAGCATTGGGTATTGCCGACAATGCGGCCGTCAGGCTTCACGTAACGCTTATTGAACGCCGCCTTGATCTCGCGGAAGAGGTTCTCGTACTTGGCCGCCAGGGCCTCATTGCCGACGGCCTTGTAGGACTTGGCCACGAGGTCCGTCGAGTAGGCGAAATAGGCCGTGCCGATCAAGTCCTTGGGCGTGTCGGAGCCGATCGCCAGCCAGTCGCCGTAGTCGTTGCCGCGGTCCTTGTCGCGAATCAGGCCGGTGCTATGCTTGCGGCACCACTCGACCCAGGCGGTCATGGCGGGCAGATGCCGCTCCAGGATCCGCGTATCGCCATAGACCTGGTAGATGGTCCAGGGGCAGATGACGCCGGCGTCGGCCCAGGCGGGCACGCTGCCGCAGCCCATCGTGTTGGGATTCACGTCGCTGAAGGCCCCGTCCGGGGTCTGGCCGTCGTCGACGTCCACCAACCACTTGGTGAAGAAGGCCGCCACGTCGGCGTTCATAGCCGCCGTGCGGACAAAGACCTGGGCATCGCCCATCCAGCCCAACCGCTCGTCGCGCTGCGGGCAGTCCGTGGGAATGCTGAGATAGTTTCCGCGCTGCCCCCAGCAGATGTTCGAGTAGAGCTGGTTGATGCGGTGATCGGAGCAGGCGAACTCGCCCGTCCGCGGTGTATCGGACCCCAGCACGATGCCCGTCACGGCGTCCGCCCCGGGCTTGCCGGGCAGGCCGGTGAGTTCCACATAGCGGAAACCGTGGAATGCAAACGTCGGTTGCCAGACCTCAACGTCGCTGTCCTTGGTGACGTAATCGCTGCTGCCCTTGCAGACGTAGGTATCCACCGACGGGGCGCCGCGGAGGTTCGTGGTATACAACGTGCCGTCCTTGTTGAGCATTTCGGCGTGCCGCAGGGTCAGTTTCGTACCTGCCGGGGCCGCGACCTTCAGCCGCACCACGCCCACCATGTTCTGCCCCAGGTCGAAGGTCCACTTGCCCGGCTTGGGCTGAGTAACCGACTTGGGCTTGAGCTCGCCCGTCTGCCGCACGGGCTGCATGACCTGGCCTTCCAGCAGCCGGGCCGGTTCTTTGCGAACGGTCGCCGCGGGCCAGGAATGAGCGTCCAGGCCCGGCGCATCCCAGCCGGATACTTCTTTCGTCGCGTCGTAAGACTCGCCCAGCATGAAGTCGGAGGACAGGATGGGGCTGGCGTGGACTCGCCAGGCGGCATCGCTCACGATCCGCTCGACAGTACCGTCGGAGTAGGTCACTTCAAGCTGCGCCAGCAGGGCCGGGGCGCTGCCGAAGAACTGGAAGCCGCCGTTGCCGATATGCCCGCAGTACCAGCCGTCGCCCAGTAGGGCGGCTACCGCGTTGTCGCCCTGCTTGAGCAGAGAGGCCACGTCGTAGACGTCGTAGCGCACCCGCTTGCGGTAGTCGGTCCAGTCCGGCGCCAAGACGTGGTCGCCCACGCGCTGGCCGTTGATGTGCATCTCATAAAGGCCCAACGCGGTGGTGTAAAGGCGGGCCGAGGCGACCGGCTTGTCGGCCAAGGTGAACGACTTGCGGAGGATGGGCACCGGCCCGGCTGCCGGGGCGCCCGCCGCCTTGCCCCACACGTTCTGGCCAAAGTCGGCGATCTCGAAGGAGTCCTGCCAGGCGGAATCGTTGAAACTCACCGTGTTCCAGCCCTCGTCCGCCTTGTTCGAGGTCTTCCAATGCCGGTCGCTGACGAGTATGCTCCAGTGACTTGCGTAGTGGATCGCGATCTTCGCGCAGAGTCCGGCCATGAATTCGATGTTTGTCCCCTTTACGGCGACGACGTTCTCGCCGGCGTGCAAGTGGGGCAGGAGGTCGTAATGCTGCGGCCGCTTCCAGCCGTCCTTTTCGGCAAACTGGCCGATTTGCTTGCCATTGACGAAAACCGTGAACTTGTCGTCGACAGTGAGAGTCAACTTCGCCGCCTCGGGTTTCTCGCCGACGGGCACACGGATAGGGCAGCGGAAGAAGCGGTCGCCGGCCGGCGCTACTTTGGTCAGATCGGTGCCGGGTTCCGGACACCAGATCCACTTGGCGTTCACGAGGGAAACGCCCGCGGGGTCATCGGCCGCAAGGTTGGCTTCGATCCATTGGGCGGACCAATCGGCGGGCTTCAGCAGGCCCATTTCCCAGCGGGCCGGCTTGCTCCATGCGCTGGGCTTGCTGTCGCGGTCCCAGGCCCGGACCTTCCAGCAGCAGACCTGCCGCGAGGCCAGCGGCTTGCCGGCGTAAACGATGTGGGCCGTCTCGTCGGAAGCGACCTTGCCGCTGTCCCACAGGTCGCCCCGATCGTCTTCCAGTGCCCCGGCCGAGGAGGCCACCAGCACCTGGTAGGCGGTTTGGCGCTGTCCGCGCTCCCGCGACTGGATGATCCAGGTCAAGCGCGGTTGGGCGGAATCGATCCCCAGGGGGTCTTTCAGGTACTCGCAGCGCAGCTCGTCGAGCTGGATGGCCTGGCCGAACGCGAAACTGGAACCGACGAGAACCGCAAAAAGTGCAAGAGTTGCGTGCCGCATGATCTTATCCTCCGAAGCCAAAAAAACATGAAATGCTGTGACTGCCATGATAATTCCGAAACGGACGAGTTACAACTCCCCGGTAGCGGGCGGGTGATCGATCATCATCTAACTCGCGAGAGTACTTCACGTGTTTATCTTGGTCACAAAAAGTCCTCGTTTTGTCTTTTAATCGCTGTTTCATACCGCCGGAAGAGGTTGGGTCGCTTACCAGAGGTAGGTGCGAGCCACCGAAAAACGCCGAGAAACCACCGCTTGACACTCCAATGATAGTTTTTGGCTCAGCCAAAGGCCGTAGCCAATTCGTGACCATTTTGTGCCACTTTGTGCCATTTTGTGTCATTTCTGTGCCACTTTCTCCCATTCTGTACCATATGTGGTCATGTGTACAGTATATAGGAGTAGGGCACATGGCGCTTTCTTGCAGATACTTGAGTGCAGAGTCAGAAAAATAATTGTCGTCACGGTAAGTGCGACCCTGCGCGACCGTTGCCGAAGACAAGCCCCTTGGGCAGGTTCCGCGCAGCCGCCAGCGCGGACGCCGACTTGGGAAGATCGGCGCCGCGCGTAATATATGGCCCCCGGTTCGCAACGCCGAGGGCTGGTTAAATTGTCAAAGAACAAATGCGCGCGCAGAGTATTCAGGGGTGGCCGAGTCTTCTTCAGCGCGCTTTATACCCACATAATACGCGGCGAATCTCCGCCCCATTGCGCGCGGGACGCGAACTTGCGTCGCAAGCCCAATCGCTCGTTGCGTTTGCGGCTTTTAGCCTGGAGCATAACTGGGTCCGGAGGCGAAACACGCGTCTCGCCGCCGGGCCAGCGTGTTTCTTGAGGGGCTCTCAAGCGATCCAGTTCCGCACTCCCGTAACTTCGGCAATCCGGATTTCCGGCCGCGGTTGGGCCGGAAGAAGCTGAAAGCTGACGGGAAGGACCGCGCTGGCGATTACGTCGTTCCGTTGGTCGCTCGAACGGCCCGCCAGGACCAGTTCGTTGCCGCCCAGGCGATAAAGCTCCAGCGACCAGGGATAGCGGTCGACGACGAGCAACTCGCGGACTCCCAATTCTGCATAAAACGCCAGCTTGTCACGGCTCTTGTCGCCTGGGCTGATGATCTCAACCAAGAAATCGGCCGGGCCGCATATATGCGATTCAAACACTTGGGCGGTGTTTTGCCTGCCAGAAACACCGCTACGTCCGGACAGCGGTAGTTGTATTTCCAGTCGTCGATGCGATCACTGAGATTCAAGCCCGGATAAACCTTGCCGCCGGCTGGTGGGCGAACCACTGCGGATAGCGCGACCGTCAGTTGCCCCATCAGTTCTTGATGCTCGACATTCGGGTCTGGCATGATGATGTAGATTCCGTTCCAAACTTCATCTTTGCGATCCCATCCACGCGCGCGGCGCTCCGCGAGAAGGCGTTCTTCGACTCCCGGATCGGCAATTAGAGCAGCCATGGCACATTTCTCCTTGCAATTATTATGAATCCGCTCGGCCCGCGCGGCAAGCCCGTTTTCCGCCTCCGCCCGCTTTCCGCCGTCGCCAACCGAACGCTAAACGCCGATCGGAGTCAAGAACGCGCTGCATGATCGTCCAAACTTCACCGGTTCGATGGTCGTTATACATGCCGTAATGGCGGGGGAATCGAAACAGGGGGTGGTGAGCCGAGGAGCCGAGGGGACAGGTCCGGTAGGCGGAGGCCCAAAAGGCGGACGGACGGCGGTCCTGGCAGCGCGTGAATCGGGGCGGCCGACGGCCGAGATGGGCCAGGGTGTCGCTCGGGAGTTGTGAGCGGCCGATAGCTGGGCCAGCATGCCGAGCTTGGTCAGTCGCCACACTGGCGGCCCTGCCCGCTCCCGGCTTATAATGGAGGCGAGAGTTCCGCCCGACGAGATCGTCAGTTCTGTCGGTGAAAGACTGATAGTGCTGCCTTTTCCTTAACGACATGGCTTCGCTCATGTCCGAATAGCCAGCTTTACGACGATGGAAGTTCCCTTGCCGGGCTTGCTCTTGATGTTGCAATTTCCTCCCAGCAACCGGGCACGCTCACGAATGCCCTCTAACCCAAAGCGATCTTCCTGGACAGTCTTCGGGTCGAAGCCGACGCCCCAGTCCCGGATCTCGATCCGCAGGCGGTCGTCCCGCTGCTTCAAGCTAACGAGGATTTTGTCGCTCTTGCTGTAATTGCGGGCGTTGGTCAACCCTTCCTGAACGATGCGGTAAATGACGTTTTCGACAATGGGGTCCAAGCGGTGGAAAGCGATCTTGCTATGGAGTTCCACTTTCGGTCCCTGGTCGAAGATCGGATCGTGGACGAGATGGGCGATGGCGGCCACGACCCCCGACTCATCCAGGATGGGCGGCCTTACGCCGCTAATAAGTCGTCGGGTCTCGGCGTGGCCCCGACGCAGGAGCGATAAACCGCCGTCATAGGCCTTCTGCGCTTCAACGGGATTGCCGGATTTGAGGGAATCGTAGACCTGGAATTGCATGATCGCCCCGGCCAATTCCTGGGCCAGACCGTCGTGAATATCATAGGCGATCAGTTGCCGTTCATGGTCGCTGGCCTGGAGCATGTGCTCCAGGGAGCGGCGTTCGCGTTTCAGGGCCTCCTGAGCTTCCCGCCGTTCCGTAGTATCATGGAAGAAACACATCAGGCAGGGGCGGTTGTTGTGCGTTATGCGACTCGTGCCGATGTCGGCGTAGAATATACTGCCGTCCTTCCGCACGTGAGGCATGTCGGTTTCCCGAGAAGCCCGTCCCTCAACGTGCGCCCGCATGCTTTCAACGATTTGGGGCAACGCTTCGGGTGGATGGACTTGCGCCTGCGTTAGCTGCAACGCCTCTTCTTCGGAGTATCCCAGCATGCGGCACAATGCGGGGTTGACTCGGACCGCTTTCAATGTCCCCAGGTCGAGGATGTTCAGTCCGTCGACCATACCCTCGTAAATGGCCCGCAGTTCGTCGTAACTTTGCCGCAGGGCCTCCTCGGCTCGTTTTCGGTCATCGATGTCCTCCACAACGCCGAGAGCGAAAGCGAACTTACCGTCCGGGCTTTGGATTGCAGCGGTCGTTGCCTGAGCCCAAAAGGGTTGTCCGCCCTTTCGAAGATAACGTTTCTCTAGCGTGAAACTGGGAATCTCCCCATCAAGGAGTCTCCTGACCAAGGGACTGCTGAGTTCCCGGTCTTCGGGATGGGCAAGGTCACGGACATGCCGCCCAACCAGTTCCTCCTGGCTATAGCCGCTGATGCGGCAGAGGGCACGATTGACCTTGGTGATAAGGCCGTCGCCCACGCAGATCACCATTCCCACAGGGGCCTCCTCGAACGTGACCCGGAATCGCTCCTCGCTCGTCCGCAGGGCCTCCTCTGCCCGTTTGCGTTCGGTGATGTCCGTGACTACCACGGCGAGACGCAACGGATTTCCTCGCTCATCTCGAATCACAAAGGCATTGTGCCAAGTCAGAATCGACTTCCCCTGACGTGAAAGCATCGGTAATTCGCCCTGCCAATAACCTTCTCGCAGCAAGGCAGGCTCGATCTCGTGTTTCCCCCTGCGATTCGATTCCTCCCCATAGCAGATGGACAAGTGCTCGCCAATCCAGACTTCCTGCCTCTCCTCGCCCAGCATCCGACACAAGGATGGATTGAGGTAGATCAGGTGGCCGTCGAGATCGGCCATGCTGAATCCCTGGGTTGAGGTGTCGGCAAACTTGCGGAAAATGTCGAGGTTCTCGTTGGCCTTTGCCAGTTCGGCGGTACGTTCCTCGACACGTCGTTCCAGTTCGTCGTGGGCCTTCTGTAATGCCTCTTCAGCCCGTTTCGGTTCGGTAATGTCGGAGACAAAGCACACGAAGCCGATGACTTGTCCCTGTTCGTCCCGCTTATAGTTCCAATCGACACGGGCATCGAACACCTCGCCGTTCTTTCTGACGTTCTTGGCACAGAACGGTGTCGGAGGAGGCTGCTCCGAGACGAGACGCTCAAGGTACGACGGAAGAGCAGCCTTCGCCGGCCCAGGTTCAATACGGTCCCAACAGTAGGTGCCCACCAACTCATCCGCCGTGTATCCGGTGATCGCTTCCTGCGATATATTGACGAAGGTGATTCTTCCCGTAGTATCAATCTCGTGAATACCCAGTGGTGCCACCCGAAGAAGGGCGGCTGCCGATTGATTCTCCTGTAAAGCCTGTCCTAATCCGGCAACTCGCTCGCGCAGGTCTTCGTTTTCTGCGATAAGCTGTTCCCTGGTCTTGACTTCATCCTGCATAGTCGATCTTCCAATCGCTGGTCCGTTTGGCAACTCCAGAGCGCAAATTGTACAATAATTTGCGCACGTTTGGGAGGTTCACCAGTCCTCGCGGAGCCGATTGCGCTGTTCGCACACGCTTGCGGCGCAAGGGTGTGCAATTGGGTTCCAAACAGCGCTCCCTGCAAGACAGCGATCTTTCTCCGCAATTCGGCAACGAGGCGGTGATTGATTCGGATTTTCAGACCACGAGCGGGCTCTTGCGGGAATTTTCTGCAATGTACGCCGGTTACTCCGCATTGCCGGTCGAGGTCTGCCGCGTTAGCGGCGCCATGTGAATAGCCGCGGGTGGAGCGCAGCGCAACCCGCGGTTATGATATGCCAATGCGATCTCAGCCGCGTTAGCGGCGACAAATTCCCTGTTCGATGAATATCGGCGATTGCTCCGCGAAAGCAGCGTTCCGTACGGCGAGCCATACCTCGCGCGAACCCTGTCGTGCCACACCCGACCAAATGAATCTGACTCCGCGAGTTGCGCTGCGCTCCACCCGCGGCTATTCACAGGTGACCACTACGCGGTCGCAAGCCTGGCCTTGCCGCCCGTACTTCAACTCCCGCGTTGTACGGCGACTATCGGCGAATTGCCGGCTAATAGGAAACGGGGCTTGCTCCGGCGACGGCCGCCGTCCAGGCGAGTACCGCATCGTTGGGGCCCTGATGCGTCATCAAGAATTAGTAGGAGCCCCGGGCACGGTTTGGGCCGCAACGCCGGCTGCCATGCCGAATGCCAGCGCCACCAGCGCCGCGATGGACGACACAGAAGTTCGGAACATGAGATGACTCCTTGCTTGCGGGGATTAGCGGTCTGCCGACATGCGAGTATTGTAATCCTCCGGGAAGTTGCCGCAAGGCATCGGTTGGCAGGATGCTGGACAATCGCCGTTCCGTGAAGTATTCTGACGCTACGCGATCGGAAGATCGCCGCACGACCGCAGTACCCTGCAATCCGAGATTCTCGTTAACCGTGAGAGTGACTCCATGACAAATTCAGCACAAGGAGCAACGGCGATGCCGCTTAAGACTCTTGTTTCCATCCTCTGCCTCAACACGGCCTTACTGATATTGTGTGCGACGGCGCCTGCCGGCGACAACGCTTCCCCACCGCGGGCGGCCGGTTTGCAGGTCTCCAAAGAGGTCTTCGGCGCGATGCCGGACGGGACCGCCGTCGAGCGGTACACGTTCAGCAACAGTCACGGCCTGCGGGTGAAGCTCACGCCGCGGGGGGCTGCGATCACCGCGGTCGAGGTTCCCGATCGTGCGGGCAGATTGACCAACGTGACCCTTGGACCCGACGATTTTCCGCGCTACCTGGCCGGCGACCACCCGCTGGGCGCGTTGATTGGCCGCTATGCCAACCGCATTGCCAAGGGCCGCTTCAGCATCGACGGTGTCGAGTATCGCCTGGCGTGCAATAACGGCGTAAACCACATTCACGGCGGCAAGGTCGGCTTCGATCGCGTCCTTTGGAAGGCTGCGCCGATCCGCGGCCCGGGCTGGGTGGGCGTAGAACTGGCGTACCTTAGCCGCGACGGCGAGGAAGGCTACCCGGGCAATCTGGCCGTAACCGTCAAGTACACTCTCAGCGAGAACAACGAGCTCCGCATGGCCTACGAAGCCACCACGGATCAGCCGACCCATGTGAACCTCACCAACCACACCTATTGGAACCTTGCCGGCCAGGCGGCGGGTAACGTGCTGGGCCACGAAGTAACGATCCATGCCGATCGCTACCTGCCCGTCGACAGCGACCTGATCCCGTTGGGCGAGCCGAAAGCGGTGCGAGGCACGTCGCTGGACTTCACTCGGCCGACGGTGATCGGCGCGCGGACCGGCCCGCTGCACGGTATCTGGGACCACTGCTACGTGCTGAAGAAGGGGCCGGGAGAAGGGCCCGCGCTGGCTGCGCGAGTTGCGGAACCGACCAGTGGACGCGTGATGGAGGTCTACACCACGCAGCCCGGTGTGCAGTTCTACACGGGGAATCCACGGGCCTTGTGCCTGGAAACGCAGCATTATCCCGACGCGCCCAACAAGCCGAGTTACCCCTCCACGTTGCTGCGGCCCGGCCAGAAATACGCGCAAGTAACCGTCTACAAATTCAGCGTGCAGGGACCATGAAACGACAAAAGGCTCACTGAACCGGAACGTTCGAAAAAAAGTCAAATTGTAGACGCCACCGCTGGGCCTGTCCCGGCGGAACGGTGTTTGACCACTACAAGCGACGGCAATCTAGTGCAGTGTTTCCGAATTGCCGTATCTGTTGGAGTTCCGGCTTTAGCCGGGAAATGCCGCCTAAAGGCGGAACTCCAGCGCAAACCATAAGTACCAATCTGCGTGAGACACGGCGCGGGCACACTGCAGGGCCGCATGTAGTGGTCAAACACCGCTCCACTGCCACAGGGGCAGTGGGGGCGTTTACAGTTTGAGTAGAAAGGTCTCAGATAATGCTCAGAGTTGCAGTCGTCTTCGCGTCGCTCATGTCCGCCGCCCTCACGTCCGCGGGCGAGGATGTGAAGTTTGTGCAGACGGACGAGTTCAACGGCCCTTTTCCGAGCTGGCGGGACGTCAAACGGGACTACGGCGCGAAAGGCGACGGGGTGGCGGACGACAGCGATGCCATCAACAAGGCCCTGGCGGAACTGAGGAAGGCTGGACGCGAGTTCTCCGTGCTCTACTTCCCGGCAGGCGTCTACAGGGTCGCCAAGACGCTGACGACGTCGCCTTGCAAGACGCATCACGAGGGGAGCGGGATCGCGGTGGTCGGAGAGGACCCGGCGACGACAGTCATCAAATGGGACGGTGAGGACAAAGGGATCGTCTTCAGCTACACCGCCTGGTATTCGAGAATATCGCGGCTAACCATCGACGGGTCTGGGCGGGCCTCCATCGCCCTGCTCTTCAACGGCGAGAAGTTCTCCACCTACAATGAGACTTCGGACATGGTCTTCAAAGACTCCGCCACCGCCTTGCAATTTGGCGGCCAAGGCGGCGACTGTGGGCAGGCGGAGAACATGGTCCTGCGCTGCCGCTTCCTGAATTGCGGGACGGGGCTGCAAACCGCGAATTTCAACAGCCTAGACATCTGGGTATGGGACAGTCTCTTCGCGGATTGCGGAGAGGCCCTCCGCAACGTGGCCGGCGACTTCCGCGCGTACTCCTGCGTCTTCCTGCGGTCGAAGAAATGGGACGTGACCACGCAGAACCTCAGCAGTTTCAGCTTCATCGACAACGTGTCGATAGGCTCGGCCATGTTCCTCGACTTCAGCGGGGCGCCCGGCGGAGTTTTCAGCCGCGCTCCGGTCAGCATCTGCGGCAACCGTATCTTCAACTGCACGGGCGGCAAAGGCGCGATCCGACTGGGAGCCGGCCCCTCGCTACTCTGGGGCAACACCATCCGGAACAGGGCGGACGACCCCGGTCCGGCCGTGTTCCTGGGCGGCGACCAGGGCTTCTTCGGCAACACCTATAGCGCCGCGAAGCCGGTGGCCGCGCTGCCTTACCAGGCCCGTGATGGACATCCCTACCGCCCGCGAACGCTCGCCGGCGGCGAGTCGGTCATGCAGCGCGGGAGCATCGCCGATCCCAAGCCACTCCTGCCGGGCGCCCCGGCGCACGTCGCCAGAAAGGTCTTCGAAGTCGAAGCTAGTGCGGACGCCGCGAAGATCCAGGCCTCGATCGATTCGGCGGCGGCCTTGCCGGGGCAAAGGCCGGTTGTCCACCTGCCCAGAGGCAGATACAAGATCGAAAAGACCCTGGTCATACCGGCCGGAACGGACCTCCAGATCATCGGCGACGGCGCCAACGAGGACGCTACCGCGCTCGTGTGGACCGGCGCAAAGGGAGAATTCGTGATCCGCGTCGAAGGCCCGGGAGAGGCTTCCCTCAGGGATCTGTTCCTCAGCAACAACACCGGCAACGGCATCGTGTTCGAGCATTGCGACCGCGATGGTGGATGCTTCTATGCGGACCGGCTCAACTCCGGGGCGAAATCCGGCGCGGCGGTATGGGTCGATTGCATGCACAAGTCCTCCGTGCAGTTCCGCTGCCTGGCCTGGGACCAAGGGAGCCTGCGCGTCAAGGGAGGGAAAGCAAGGACCGGCTCCGCTGCCCTCCAAGGGCTTGTTTCCGTCTTCGGCGGGACCTCGGGAGAGTCGAAGGAAAAGGTGTTCGACATCTCGGCCGGGGCTACTGCGATCCTGAGCGGCGTCTATTATGATGCGGGCGGGGTTATCCCGATCGTCTCCATGCACGGCGACACGAACCTGTTCTACGATTCCGGCATCTGCGCCGCAGGCTCCTCCCCGGATTTCCCCATGTTCAAGTTCCAGGACTTCTCCGGCCGCGCCCTTATGACGGTGGCCAGCATGGTCGAATGCGCCGGCGCGGACACCGGCCCGCGACTCGCGCTCGAGGGAGACTGTTCCAAAGGTTCGGTCCTGTTATTCGGCACGTGCTTCCAGGCCAAGAGCCGGCATGAAATCAAGGACATGTTCAGCAACGCTTCAAGCCCAAAATGCAAAAGCGCGGGCGCCTATCTTTCGACGTTCGAGGCACCCTCCTTGCGAAGTCAGACCCTGCGTCCGGCGGACACCGCGACCGGCGAAAGTGCCGCCGCGCAGGCGGAGTCGGCCATCATGCGCGGCCTCGACTTCTTCGCCGCAGGCGCCAGGCCGCGAACGCCAGGGGTCGGCGGCAACCAGCGGGTGCGGCTCCAGAGCGTAAATGTGAAGGTCAATGGCGAGACGGGCGTGCTCATCCGGGGCGCCGAGTGAACTTGAACGACCCTAAACTTCCCATCCTTGGCGATACTTGCGGAATCTCAACTGGTTGGCCTCGGGCGAATTGCTGAATTCCATCTTGGCCGCGTCCCAGCGCAGTTTCTTGCTTACGCGCAGGGCGATGGTGCCCAGCAGGATGGTTTCGGCAAAAGGAAAGGCATTTTCGAAACATGCGGCCGATGGCCCTTCGCCGCGGCAGGCGCGGACGAACTGATCCAACTCGCTGATGGGCCGCGGCAAGCTGGCCGGTGGCGGCTGGAAATCCCGCATACGGGCCTTGGGAATCAGTCGCGGCTTATCCCCAAAGAAGCCGGCGAGGATCTTGCCCCGTTGGCCGACCAGCAGCAAGCCCTCCTCGGGCATCGCCTCGCCATCGGCCTCGAGTTCCGCCGGCATGGGCGGACGCAGGCCGCCGTCGTACCAGTGCAGGGCCACGGGCGGAAGCTCGCCCCGCGCGGGAAACTCCCAGTGAATCATCGAGGCCCGCGGGTACGACACGCGATTGATCTGCTTGCGCCAGGTGAAGTCTTCGATCTTCCAGAACTGGCTGCGGCTGGCCTCCACGCTCACAGGCGAGCCGAGCTTCAGCATCTGGAAGATCTGGAAGAAGCTGTAGTGCCCCATGTCGCCCAGCGCGCCGCTGCCGAAGTCGTACCAGCCGCGGAACACGGCATGCGTGTAGGCGGGATGGTAGGGCCGGTCCAACGCCGGGCCTAGCCAGAGGTCCCAATCGAGACCCGCCGGGACCGCCGGCTTGTCGGCGGGCAGCTCCGTCATGCCCTGCGGCCAGAAGGGACGCGTCGACCAGTTGTGTACTTCCCGCACCGGGCCGATCACGCCGCTGGCGAGCCACTCGCAGAGCGTCGCCGTCGAGGGAACGTCGGCCATGCAGAAGAGTTGCGTGGCCAACCCCGTTTGCCGGGCCGTGTCGCGGGCGATGCGGACCTCGTCGAACACGTTGGCGATCGGCTTGTGCGTGATGACGTGCTTCCCCTGCCGCATGGCCCGGATGCCGATCAGTCCGTGCAGGTGGTCGGGCGTCATGATGTAGACGGCGTCGAGGCCCTTCTGCTTGTCGAGCATCTCGCGGAAGTCGGCATAGGCTTGGCACGTGCCGGCCTGGCCCTGCGCGGCATAATGCCGGTTGACCAGTTCGAGACCCACTTCGCGGCCGCAGAGGCCGCCGCGGGCCCCGGCGGCCCAGTTCGTATCGCCGAGGAACTTGCGGATCTTGTCGTTCAGTTCGTTTGGACCATATTGCGGATAGTCGTCGCTCTTGCGATTAGGATCGCACACGGCTACGACCTTGATCGCCGTGTGCTCCAGGGCCGGCATGAGTTGCCGCAAGCCTTGCGTGCCGCAGCCGACGTAGCCGATCTGGACCTTCTCGCTGGGCGCGACGTGCTTCGGCCCGCCCAAGGCGCTGCGGGGGATGATGGCCGCTGCGCCGACGGCCGCCGCCGCGCCGAGAAACTCGCGGCGGGGAAGAGTATTCTTGCTGCTCATAATTCGACCTCGCTTGTTGTTACGATAGCTTGCCCAGACGGCGCAAATCCGCCAGGGCCTTGCGTGGAATCTCCATGCCGAAACCGTTGTCGCCGCCCATCTCGACGATGTACCACTGGGTCTTGCAACTGGTCTCGCAGAGTTCGAAGACCTGCTCGTAGAACTTGCTGCCGAACGTCTTGTCTTCATGCTCCTTGATGTGGATCGAGAGCGTGCGGCCGGGGAACTTTCGCAACACGGCCAACGGATCACCGTGGCCGGCAAGGCAATTGCCCACGTCCAACTGCATGATGACCTGCGGATCGGTGCGGCTGAAGAGCAGGTCCCAGGGTGTGCGATCGCCGATCTTCTTGAAGTCGAAGGGATGGCTATGGTAGCCCACTCGCATCTTCTCCGCCTGGAGTTTCTTGCCCGTCTCGTTCAACATCGCAGCGAACCCGCGGATGGCGTCTTCCGAGCCCATGCGGTCCTCAGCAGCGGCGATGACCAGGAGGCGATTGCCGAGGATGCGGTTGTTCTCGATGGTCGTGGCGAGTTGCGCCGGTTCCAAGGCCTTGAGTTGGTGGTGCATGCCGCAGCACTTGAGGCCATTGTCGTCCAGCAGCTTGCGGAGTTGCTCGGCGCTATAGTCCTGGAACACCTTGGGCGTGCCCCCGTAGCCCCAGAACTCGACGGCCTTGTAGCCCAGCTTGCCCACCGCCTTAAGCGTGCCGGGCACATCGCGCTCGAAATCGCCGCGCACCGAGTAAAGTTGCAGGGCAATTGGGATCTTTTTCTTCGCTGCGGTCACTTCGGCGGCCATCGCCGGGCAAAGGGCGCAACCGGCGGCCAGCCCTAGGCTTGCCTGGATAAACTGTCGTCGGGAAGTATTCATGGTTTTCTCCATTAGGGTCAAGATTCGTGGGGTCTTGCTATCGCCAACTCACACTCAACATACTCAGTCTGGTCATGGAAGTCCAGCAAATGCATCTTGCTCATCCGGCGATTCCGGTAACCGCATGACCAGCACGGCAGCCGGCAGAAAGAGCAGACCGGCGTACAGTATCGCCAGCCGATAGTCGCCCACCTTGGAAAACAGCCCGAAGAACACCGTGGCGGCGGCGGCAGCGACCCGTCCGATATTGTAGCAGAATCCCGTGCCCGTGGTCCTGAGGAGCGTGGGAAACAGCGGCGGCAGATACATCGTGAACAGGGCAAACAGGCCCTGGCAGATGCCAATGGGAACAAGGCACCAAGCCAGGCTGACGTGGCCCAGCGGCGTACTATAGGCGGCCGCGATCAAAAGGAAATAGAGAAGGCACCCGGCGGCAATCGTGCGCCGATAACCCAACCGCCGAGCAACCCCAGCGGCGACAAAATTCCCTACAATCGAAGCGCCAATCACCACGATCATGGCCTGGCTGGCAAAGCGGGTCTTCTCCGGACCACTCCAGGCAGCCAGGTCGGGCAGATTCCGCAGATGCTGCAACAACCAGAACAGGAACGCCCAGTGGCCTGATAGCGAAAACCCGCATACCAGGATCGTCAGAACCGTCGTCCGACGAATCTTGCCGCGGAAGAGGTCCAGAATGCCGGGCTGACGCGATTGCCGCCGGCTACGGGCTTCACGCCACTCCTGGGTTTCGGGCACGGCACGGCGAATCCAAACGACGATCAGAGCGGGGAGGATGCCAACCAGGAAGAGGGCGCGGTACGGAAGGTCCGAGAGCAGGCTTCCGACGATCATGGCCGCGATGATCCCCGTATTGACGCCCGTTTGCAGCACGGCGGCAATCCAGGGCCGCCAGCGGCGCGGCCACGTTTCGCTGAGCAGCGCCGCCCCCACCGCCCATTCGCCGCCGATCCCCAACGCCGTAAGGAAGCGGAAGATCAATAGATGCCACCACTTCACGGCGAAATAGGACCCGCCGGTAAAGAGGGCGTAAGTGAGGATCGTGAGCATTAGGGTCCGGCTGCGGCCCAGGCGGTCGCCGACCCAGCCGAACAGTCCGCCGCCAAAGGCCCAGCCCAGCAGAAATGCCGCCTGGATCAAGGAGCTGTAATAGCCGACGGCGTCGTCTTTCACATCCACATTGAGCAGTTCGGCCACGAAGGGTGTGGCCACCAGCGTGTAGAGATGCAGTTCGAGCCCGTCAAATGTCCAGCCCAGCCAGGCGGCAATGCCCGAACGCCACTGCTGGGGCGAGAGGTCGCGGAGCCGCCGGGCCTCAGGTGCATCGTTGGCTTGATCGCTGGCTGTCCTGTCCACGTTCTTCGGATCAGGTATGTTGGACATGGAAACGCTGGCTTACTTCTGCCCGATGCAATAAATGTTCTTCATGCCCACGAGGAACAACCGGCCTTGGGCAGCCGCGGGCGAGGGATGGTTCGCGTCGCCGAGGTCGTTGACGGCCAGGATGCGGAACTCCGGGCCGGACTGCACCACGTAGCTCTTGCCGCCGTTGGCGAAGTACAGCCGGCCGTCGCCGTCCACGATAGGACTGGCCCAGGTCGACGAGATGCCGCTCAGGTGCTCCGAATAGAACTGCTTGCCTGTGGCGGCGTCCCAGCACTTCAGCGTGCTCGGCCTGTGCAGGCGATAGACACGGGAAGCGACAATAATGGGCGAACTGATGGCCTCAGGTATCTCCGGCCCCGTCCAGCGGATACGCGCGGAAATGTCGCCCGTGCCGCCGGCCTCGACCGCCACGCCCTTGCCGCCGCGCCCGTTGTCGAAGTAAACGATGCCGGAGCCGAAGGCCGGCGACGAGGCGTCGCCCGCACCGCGGCACCACCACAAGACCTTGCCGCTGGCCGGGTCCAGACTCCGCAGGGCGTTGCCCTTCTCTCCCATCCCCGACGCCAGCACGAGCAACTGCGGCTGTCCCTGCACCGAGATGATCACCGGCGTGCTGTGGCCGAACGCCATGTCCGGAAACTTCTGCCGCCAGCGCACCGCGCCGTTGGCCTTGTCGAAAGCGACCACATTGGAGTCGCTGGCGTTGGCCATCGCGCAGAGCAGGATCACCGTATCCTGATACAGAACCGGACTGCCGCCGATCGTCACGTCGAAGCTCCGCGGCGAGATCTCCTTGCGCCAGGCGATTTTGCCCTGGAAATCCACCGCCGCAATGACCGCGGAGGCGAAGACGCAGTAGACGAGATTGCCGTCGGTCGCCGGCGTGGGGGCGGCGTAACCGCCGCCGGCCCCGCTGCGGAAATCGTTCCGCAGCCAAGGGCCCGGCGGCACGAGCGTGTCCCAGAGCAATTTGCCGTCCCTGACGCGGTAGCAGGCGACGTGGTGCTCGGGCATCACGCTGTCCTGCGAGTCGCCGTTGCCGGGCCATTTGACCGTGCAGACAAAGACCTTGTCGCCCCAAACGATAGGGCTGGCGTGCCCCGCACCGTGCAACGGGCTGGTCCAGAGGACATTCTCGTGCTTTGGCCCGCCCCAGTGCAGCGGCAGGTTCTTCTCGTCGCTAAAGCCCAGCCCGGTTGGGCCGCGAAACTGCGGCCAATTCTCGCCGCCCAGGGCGGGAAGCGAACTACAAAGCAGGCCAAGGGCAAGGATGATGGATTGGAGGGAAGTGCGTTTTTGATTTGTCGGCATGATGGTACAAAGTGTTTTGGTTCTCACGTTGGTTCTTTCGTAATGTCCTAGCAACGTAAAGTCGATGACCCCAGCCAGCTTGCCTGGCCGGTGAACGAGTTTTGTAAGCGAGGAACGGTTTGCAGTATTTGTGGGACCCCTGCCAGCTTGCCTGGCCGGTGAACGAGTCTTGTAAGCGAAACGGTCGCTACCGTCGCTAAGAAGACTTCTTCACCTGCCGCACGAGGCGGCAGGGGTCGACGTCTTATAAGAAACGTGTTGGTTGCTATCAAGACTTCTTCACCTGCCAGGCAAGCTGGTAGGGGTCTATTCCTCAATTACCTTTGATACTTGTACGCCGGTTCGCCCATTCGCGAAATATAAAAAATGTTGGCGTTGGGGTCCCAGCCGGCGTTGAGGAACCAACCGGGCATTCCCACCTCGAATTTGGGCGGCAAGGCAGCGGCGTGGCTCCAACTCGTACCGCCGTCTTTCGTCTCGAAGAAACCCTTCTTGCCCACGACGACGATGTGCCGCACGTCCTTGCCGAAGTAGGGGCCGAAGGAACATTCCAGCGCCGCCCCTTGCACGGCCCACGTCTTGCCCTTGTCGCGGCTTGCCAGCAGGCCCGCGGCACTCGTCCAGTAGGCCGTCCCGTCGAGGATGCGGATATCGCGTCCGGCAGGCTGAAGCGCGGAGACCTTCTGCCAGTTCCCACCGCCGTCGGTCGAGCGGAAGATACCCTTTTCCTGCTCCTTAGTGGCCACAAAGGTTAGCCGGTCGAAAATGCCCACGGCGGTAAACCCCTTGCCCTTGAGCTTCCAACTCTTGCCCAGGTCCGTGCTCGTGAAGATCTCGCCGCCGGATTCGTGCCGCAGGGCGAAGATATCGACGGGCTTTTCCGCCGACCAGTCGACCGAGGCGGCGTCCCAGCCCCGGCCGTTGCCGTGCATCGTTTGCCAGGTCTTGCCGCCGTCGAGCGTGTAGCCGCTCAGGCCGTCGAGCATGAAGCAGGCCAGGCGGTTGCCGCGGGGATCGAAGTTCAGGGCGAAGCCCGTTTCGCACCTTCCGCCGATCTTTCCGCCATCGACGCGGCCGAACGAACCGCCGTGGTCGCGGCTCCGCCAGATCCCCTGGTCGGGCACAATCATGAAGACATCGCCCGAGACGCGGTCCACGGCGATACCGGCGGTCTTGCCCGGCCAGGCCGGTTTCTTCCCTTCGGCCGCCAGGCCCTGAAGGACCGTGGCGGAGATGTCGGTCCATCCGCCGCCGTTGGCCGCCGCGGCCGATTTCTCTTCGGCATAGACAGCACCCGACAGGGTGAGAACCAGCGCACACAGAAGCCATGACAAACGATTCATCCTCTTGCCTTTCTTTCGAGTTTACGCAAATTGCTTATCGGCCTATCGTAATCCGAACTGCAAGCAATAGCAATTCGCGCCGCCGGGAGTAGGGCATATCCCGCGCTCCGCCGTTGACGAAATAATAGCGAAGCGATTAAGATGGGGGGGAGCCGTTGAGGAGATCCATGGACGACCCCACACGGCTTGTCCGGGTCGGTGAAGAAGGTTGAACAGCTATGCGAATCGGCACCCTTATGTTCTTTCCTTCGCCGTGTGTGGCCGCGGAGGTGGCCACCCGCGGCGAAGGAAACGGTTCGGCAAGGAAGGCCGTTAGCCGTTCAACCTTCTTCACGAACCTCGGTAAGCGAGGTGGGGTCTGACGTGAGCCCCAGGAAATCTCGTAATGAACATTTTCAGTCTGTTCTTTCCAGCCAGAACCACCCCGCGAGGCAATCCGATGGCCGTCCGCACGTTCGCCTGTTTCGCCACCCTCCTCGCTGCGGGTCTTGTGTCCGCGGCCCAGGGACCCAAGTCGCGCGGTACCCCCGAGCGCACTGCCGCCGCCCAGGAAAGTGGCACGGAACAAATCACGCTTGGCACCGCCTTACGCTTCCATGCCAAAATGGGCGTGATCGCCGATCGATCGGGATGTGACTGCGATATGGATGGTTTTCCTCGGTGGCGGGGAGGCGCCGGCGTTAGGCCGGCGATTGGACCCGCTGGCGAATGGATCTTCCTGGGCGGCGAGCGCGACGAAGAGGGGCATCTATCCGGCTTGGCCCAGGTGGTGCTGAGAGTTCAGCTTGCGGCCAAAGGGAAGGCGGCCCGCGAGACGCGGTTGTTCGAGTTTGAAGGTTACGATGCCGTGTTAAAGGATGTCTCGGAGTACGAGGAAAAGATGGAAGGCGGGAAGTTTGGCCAAAAGCGGTCCACGGCGGCGCTGATTGCCTTGCTACGCGAAACGCCTGAAGAGCAAGCGGACATTCTTGTGGCGGCCTTCTCCCGCTTGATGGAACGTGTTCGACAGGAAAGGAGTCCGGTGCCCGGGGCGTTCTTCTTGTCTGTCGATGGCCAAGATCCGCCGCAAGCATTTCTTGCCCGCTTTTCCACGATGCGGCCGATCGTGCGGCGGGGGTCTGAGTTCGGTAAAGACCGGCAAGACGTGCGAATCAAGGTCGGCACGCGCAGCATCTACTGGCACGACGCTAGCCGGGTTGATGTGGGCTATGAATTCGACTTGATTCCCGAGTCCTTGTGGTGGTCGGGCTTCTGCCGCGTCGAAAAACGCGGCGGCCGCTGGACCGGCACTGAGATTGAACTGGACAAAGGATGGAGGCATCTGGAGCATGGGGCCGCGAAGAAGTAGAATCACAAGTCAGTTAACTCTTCCATAGAACCAGAGGTAATCCATGAAGCCCCTATTCCTACTCGGCGTGGCCGTATGCCTTGGCACGGCCGGCTGCGACTCGGACAATCCACTCTCCGATCCGCAGACCTCGAAGGCCGACGAACGGCTGGCCGGCATCTGGCGGGAACCGCATAGTGATGTCGACTTTTATTACCATATCGGTCATGCGGGCGCGCGGTTTCCAGCCGGCGTGATGCGGGTCGTGAGGATCAGGCACGATCGGGGAGAGGTCGACAACTCTGAGGATTACCTGATGTTCCCGACGGTCCTCGGGAACCAGACCTACCTGAATGTCGCTGTCGGCCTGGATGATAAGCTGGTGCAAAGCTGGATTGTGGAAGGTGAGGATGGAAAAGGCCGGGAGAAAGGTCGGAAGGAAAAGGACGCGAAGGCCCGTGAAGTGGAGGGCTACATGTTCTATAAATTTAAGCTCGATGGTGACAAGTTGACGTTTTATGCGATCGATGAGGAAGCTAAGCAGAACGCCATCAAGGATGGGAAGATCAAGGGAATGATCGAGCACGACAAACTCGCCAAGTTCACGGACACCAGCAAGAATCTCGCCCGCTTTATTGCCGACGCGGGCGACAGCTTGTGGAATACGAAAATGCCGGTCCACTTGGAGCGGGTGAACGTGGACAAGAAACTGTGACGGGCGAATCTGTGAGAACTGGTACGGCGTTCTGTCCATCAGGCTTGGCTTTCCATTCCGTAGCATATCATCTTCGTTGCTGGTTTGGCCGCCGTCAACGGGTGCAACCCCGTACCTTACGGCCGCGAGAAAATCTGGTAAAATCGTGAAAAGTTAGAACAGCGTCAACACCTTGCAAGGAAAACAACATGAAAAGAACGATGATCGCAACAAGCCTTGTCCTCTTGCTCGTGGCCATGGCCCAGGCGCAAACGAGCGAGTGGCCGCCGAAGAAGGAAAAGGAATCGGTCTTCACCGAGCGGAAACTGGAAACCTTCAAGCACGGGGTCAAACAGGAATGGGGCTATGTAGCGCCCCAGCGCGACACGTTCCTGGTGCTCTATCCCAAGCAGGCCCGCAAGAACGCCCCGCTGTATGTCGTGCTGCACTCGGCCGGACACGACGTCCACTCTTGCCTGGCCTGCACGACCACGGTGGGCAATCACGATATCTATCGTGCGCCCGATGACTTCTTCGCCGTATACCTCGACTGCCGCGCCAACCCGGGCGATTGGTGGTGGGGCAACGAGAAATACAAGGGGCCGGACCTCTGCCCCACGGAAAAACGCGTGATGGACACCGTGAAATGGGTGATCAAGGAATATGGTATCGACCCCAACCGCGTCTATTTGTGTGGGAACTCCATGGGCGGCAGCGGCACCCTGGGCATCGGCATACGACACGGCGACGTCTTCGCGGCCATCAAGGCGAATGTCCCGGCCGGTGTCGAACACGTTTCCAGCCGCATGTACTTCCCGCCGCGCACGCCGCCCGCCAACGTGGCCCTACCCGATCCACCGGTGGCGATCGACTACTCCGCCCAGAACGACGGTTGGTCCAAGGGCCACGACAAGTTCCTCCAGGCCATGAACGAGCGGAAATACGCGATCTTCTTCTACTGGGGCCCCTTCGGCCACGAGAACAATCACGCGCGGATCATGAAGGTCAACGACCTGATCAACTCGTTCGATTGGTTGAGCGTCAAGAAGAACGAGGCCTATCCGGCCTTCACCAACGCCTCGACCAACGATCCGCTGCCCTGGCCGGACCAGGTCGCCGACAAGCGGCCAGGGCAGGTCAACGCCTTCTTCCGCTGGAAGAATTTGCGCGACACGCCGGACGCGATCGAGATGTCGCTGTTTCTGGTCAAGCCTTCGGAACTCAAGACGCGCTTCACCATCCCGGCGGAAGCGACGGCGGACGTCACCTTGCGCCGGCAGCAGAAGCTGCAGGCGGCCCCGGGCGAAACGCTACGCTGGACGTTCGGCACGGCCAGCGGAGAAGTCCGGGCCGACGCCGCCGGGCGGATTAGCATCCCGCGGTTGAAGATTACCGCGGAGCCACAGACGTTGCGCGTTGAGAAGATCAAGTAGGTCTCTCTTGCCGAGAGAGACCAATGTGCTCCGCGCCGCTGGGAAACTCTGGGCCTTCGCTGGGGCGGCGCACAATAGTCCTTTCCGGCAGAAAGGACCTACTTAAGGCTCGGATCACGCGTCCTCTCCCAGCCCCACGATCTCCAGCAACTTCAGGGCGTTGGAGGTTGTGGCGATGCCGGGCCGCAGGCAGTAGTCGAAGGTCATCGCTTGCTGCGCCGGCCCGCCGTGCAGCGTCTCGCGAAAATGCACGCAGCAACACGTGGCGGCCAATGGCGGGCTGGTCGCCAGATCCAGGTCGTGCGTGGAGATGGCCCCGATCGTGTCGTGCCGGAGCAGGTGCTCCATCACCCGCACCACGGCGATATGCCGCTCCTTCGAGTTGGTTCCCAAAAGAATTTCGTCCAGCAGGTACAGCAACAATCGGCCGTTGTGCGGCCCGGGGTTGCGGGCCTGATTGACAATCTGCTTCAATCGCAGCAACTCCGCCATGTAGAACGAGACGCCATCCTCGAGCGAATCGCGAATCCGCATGCTCGTCGCCAGCGCCAGCGGCGGCATCGCCAGGCGCTTCGCACAGACCGGCGCGCCGGCCTGCGCCAGCACCGCGTTGACACCGATCGCCCGCAGCAGCGTGCTCTTGCCGGACATGTTCGAGCCGGTCACCAGCAGGAACGAACCGGGCGGACCGAGTTCCACGTCGTTGGCCACCCGCGGGCCATCCGGCAAGAGCGGGTGCCCCAACTCGACGGCCTCGAATCGCTTAGCCGATTCATCGAGCGCGGGCATGGCCCAAGCGGGATAGTCGTGGGCCAGCGTCGACAACGACGACAGGGCCTCCAGCTTGCCCAGTGCCCGGAACCAGGCCCGTGCGTGGACGCCGACCTTCGCTTGCCAGGCCTCCAGCAGGCACAAGATGTGCAGGTCGTACAGGAATACAAGCTGCAAGGGCACGAACACGAAGATGAACAACATCGGCGAGTGACGAATCTTGGCAAGCGCCACGATGCGTTGCAACTTCGTCATGCAGCGCAGCACGCCGCCGCCGGCCTGCGTGGCTTCGTGCTTGACGGCCACGAGAGGCGGGCTGGCCTCCGGCATGGCATACATCAGGCGGAACATCCGCGCGTAGCGGCCGATTTCGTTATAGCGCAAGTTGATGCCGGACGAGATGTTATGCAGCCGCCAGCCCACGAAGGCCGAGGCGATGATGTTCAAGAACAGGGCGACGAAAATAGCGATCGCACCTCGTTCCAGCGAAACCCAATGGAGTGCGATCGCCAGGCCGATCAGGGGCACGGTGATCGCCATGGCCCGCAGTAACCACAAGAGCCGTGGACGCCGGGCGAGCCAGGGCTTGTCCTCGGCCCATTCCAGGAAGCGGGACGCCGCTCGACCGCGGTCGACCAGCAAGCGCCCTTCGAGATCGAGCGTTTGCCGCAAGTCCAGGTGTTGCGCCAGTTCACGCACGGCTTGCTGTCGTTGGTGGACCTCTGCGGCCGACGCTCCCTCCACGAGCCAGTCGCGCAAGGTTTCGATCCCCAGCGGCGTATGGGCGGTGCACAACATCTGAAACAGCGAGGCGTGGCCGAACAAATCGAGATCGTCGGCGACGGCCTGATGCGGGGGCGGCACGGCGACGGGCGTTTCGGGCAGGGCCGCCCAGTCGCGATGCAGACGGGCGAGTCCCTCTTGATTGATGCTGCGGAGCAGGCCGAATCGCAGCATTTGGCGGCGGACGTACTCGTGGTAGACGACTGCGGCAACGAACGCGCACGCGGCAGCGCCGCAGGCAATGTGCCAGGCCAGGCCGGCAGGGCTGTTCCGGCCGAGGATGAACGCCGCCACGGCAACGAGAAACGCGGCCACGCGAAAATGCATGACCGGCCGCTCGCGCACGGCGTACCGTCTCTCCACCGCGGAAAACTGGTCTACACGTCGTCGGTAGATTTCTTCGCTCGTATTTGTCGGATCCATGAAAGAACCTCGTCGGGCGACACATATGGTTACGAAGTCAGTTTAATACATTTGTGTGGTTTGGGTAGGGCCGGCGATTGCTCTCGCTTATCAGTGGAGTTAGAATTACGCTCTGGGCCGAAGTCGCCATCGTTACTAGGTCCGGCAAAAGCAAGTCCACGATAAACGCTACTGACGCGGGGAGGCTGCTGAAAGAGTCTAGTGGAACATAACGCATAGTACTCAGTACTCAGTACTCGATCTTCTATCCGCCTTGAGTTTTTCAGCGGTCGCACCGGACCGGTTGGGGCGTTGATAGCAGCAGTGATTTTGCTCTTGCTCGATCCAATGTTTACGGTGGAATCAATACAGTGTCTCCCCAGAACTCTCGCATGCATCGCTGGCTGAAGCGGTTGGCCATAACCGCCGTGGCGCTGTTGATTGCCTGGTTGGTGGTTTCCGCGGCGGTCGCCTATAAGCTCACCCGTCGGCCGCGTGCGCCGTTTGCCGAACCCGTGCCCACGGTTTCATGGGCTGCCGTCGAGCCGCTTCGGCTTCGCACGTCCGATGGCGTGGATGTCGGCGCATGGTTCATGCCCGGCGCGGACACGGGTCCGTCGGTCGTTCTTCTGCACGGATATGGCCGTTGTCGGCGCGATTCGTTGCCCCTGGCGGAAATGCTCGTTCGTGAAGGCTGCAGCGTCCTGGCGATCAGCCTCCGCGCGCACGGCGATTCGGCCGGCAATGTCAACGATATCGGTTACAGTGCCCGGCATGACGTGGTCGCGGGCGTGGAGTGCCTCGAGCAACGTCGGCCCGGGCGGCCGATCTTCGTGCAGGGCACCTCGCTGGGCGCGGCGGCGGCCATTTATGCCGGCGGCGAATTGCAATCGCGGGTGGCCGGCTATATCCTCGAATGTCCCTTTCGCGACATTCGCTCGGCGGTGCGGAACCGCACGTCGGCGTTTCTTCCTTTTCCGCTGGACGATATCGCCTATGCGGGCCTGAACGTAGTCGGGCCGATCTTTCTGCCGGAGATGGAACGCATGTCGCCCGTGGATTGTATTACCGAAATTCCCTATAGCGTGCCGATCTTGATCATGGCCGGCGGTCGCGACAACCGCGCGCGGCCCGAGGAAGTCGAGGCCATTTACCGGCGCGTCGCCCCGCACGCTCGGCTCGTGGCCTTTCCCGAGGCATCGCACGGGCAGTTTTATGCCCAAGGCGGCGATGCTTATAGCGAGGCGGTGCTCGGTTTTCTGAGCGCGCTCATGCGAAAGCCTTCAGCCCCTGCTGCTCGGATCCCATAATCTCGAAGAGCTGGCCGAGTTTCGTGGCATGAAAGATGTCCATGATCTCCGGGCCAACCTGGCAGAGTTTGAGCTTGCCCGGCTTTTGGCTCATTTTCTTCCGCAGCATGAGCATGATGCCGAGCATGGCGCTGGATAGCCCTACGACGCCGAAGAAGTTCAAGAGGATGTTGCGGCAATCGGCCCGTTCGGCTACTTGGAACAACTCGTCGCCGAATTTTTTGACCGTCAGCTCGTCAAGAATGCGATGCTCGCCGAAGCGGATCACGAGCACGTCGCCCTGCTTGCGCAGCCCCAGGTAGTGGCACGACGCCCGGTTGTTCTCCTGCGCCGCGACCTCGGCCGGCAGGGGGAACGTCCATGCGGAAAGCGGCGTGTGACAATCGGGGCAACTGGCATGGGTGACGGAAACGATTTCGCAGCATCGCGGACAGACCTTCTTCCGCCGCAGGAGCGACGAACCGGCCGCGTCTTGCTCCTTGGACGCCGCTTTCTTTGGCTCCTCCTTGGCGGAGAGTTGTTTTGCCGGCTCTTCCTTGGGCGCCGCGGGCGGATGATGGGCCGGCTCGCTGGAAACGGCCATGCGATGAACCACGCGGGGCGGACCCAAGACCTCCAGTAGTTCGTCTTCCGAAACTGCCGCCGGTTCCGGCTTGGGAACGGCAATGCGGGCTTTGCAGTGCGGGCAAAGGCCCGATTTCCCCGCAAACTCGCTCTTCACCTGCAGCGCATGCCCGTTCGGGCAAATGACCTTAATCGACATACCCCACCTCGTCGATGATAACCCGCCAAACGGGTTAGGTTTTGACGGCACGATCAGCCGTTAGCCCAGAGAAGCCACTGTTAGATTACCGCTAAACGCGAAATATGTCAATCTTTTTGCGGGTGAATTGCGAAGTCCGGCAGGACAGCCCTCCGTAGCACGGAATTCATTCCGTTTTGCCCTAAGAGGGGCAAGGCCACGGAATAAATTCCGTGGTACGAAGGACTTTGGGTGGGCAAGGCGTTGCCCTGGCTCATGCGCCGGGTTATTATGATACGCTTTGCCCTTTGGTCGCCGGTCCCATATTGTGTGCGGGAAGAAATGCACCGTTGGAGTCCCTCCTTTAGCCCGTAGCCCCGCCAAAATTCTGCCTAAAGGCGAAACTCCAGCGGCGCATTTCTTCCCGCGCGGACTATAATCGAACTGCCATGACAATCGCGCGCCGCATGGTGATCCTGGTCGACGGACACACCGATCCTTGCACGGCCAAGACGGCCGTCGGTGTGATCCGCTACCGCAGCGAGGAAGTCGTGGCAGTGCTCGACCGCGACGGGGCAGGGCGGACCAGTGGCCAGTTGCTGGGCGTGGGCGGGGCGATCCCTGTGGTGGCCTCGTTGGCCGACGCCCCGGCGGCCAACACCTTGCTGTTGGGCATTGCGCCTCCCGGCGGCAAGATTCCGGCCCACTGGCGGCGGATCGTGCTGGAGGCCATCGGCCGCGGCATGACCGTAGTTTCCGGGCTGCACGACTTTCTGGCCGACGATCCCGAATTCTCCCAAGCGGCCGCCCGCCACGGCGCGACGCTTGTCGACTTGCGCCACAACGACGAACACGACGTCGCCCAGCGCCGCGGCATTCGCGCCGACTGCCTCCGCATCCACACCATCGCCAACGATTGTAACAGCGGCAAAATGGTGGTCGCCGTGGAGGTTGCCCAGGGTCTGCAGCAGGCGGGCGTCGACGCCGCCTTTGTGGCCACCGGCCAGACCGGCATTCTCGTGGCCGGTAGTGGCTGCGCGGTCGATCGCGTGATCTCCGATTTTGTCGCCGGCGCGGCCGAAAAACTCGTTCTGGCAAATCAGTATCACCAGGTGATCGTCGTGGAAGGGCAGGGGAGTCTCTTCCATCCCCGCTACTCGGGCGTGACCCTCAGCCTGCTCCACGGGACTATGCCGCACGGCCTGATCGCTTGCTACGAGCTGGGCCGCAAAGCGGTCTTCGGCATGCCCGACGTGCCGCTGCCTTCGCTGCGCAAGTTGATCGAGTTCTATGAGACGGCAGCCAGCATCATGCATCCCTGCCGGGTAATCGGCGTTGCGGTCAACGGCATGAAGTTTTCCGACGCCGACGTGGCGGCCGAATGCGCCCGTGTCGAAGACAAGTTCCAATTGCCGACTTGTGACGTGATTCGCCACGGGCCGGGCAAGCTCGTCGAGGCGGTGCGAGGAATGTGGACTTGAAAGAGAGGCATTGCGGGCTAAAGCCGGGACTCCAACGTTCCGTTTCTATCCGCGCGTGCTATAATATACTGCGTTGAGGAGCAGCGTAAAGGAAAAGGAAACCTCCATGACCGGCAATCGCTTCATTCGATCGGTACTTCTTGCGCTCTTCATCGCCACGGCGCTCATGGCGGGGCAGGGGAGGGCACAAGGGAACCGGGCCGGCAACCCCGCGGCCCGTCGCCCCACGCTGGAAGAACTCCGCGGGCAGATGGTCGACCGGGACATCGCCGCCGCCGGGGTGAAGAACCCGCGGGTCCTGGCCGCCATGCGGGCCACGCCCCGGCACGAGTTCATGCCGGCCAACCTGCGGCACATGGCCTATTATGACATGGGCCTGCCGATCGGCGACGGGCAGACGATCTCGCCGCCGTATCTCGTAGCCACGATGACCGAAGCGATCGATCCGCAACCCCAGGACAGGGTGCTGGAAATCGGCACCGGCAGCGGCTACCAGGCCGCCGTCCTCAGCGGTCTCGTCAAGGACGTCTACACAATCGAGATCCTGGAATCGCTCGGGAAGCGGGCCACCCAGACCCTCAAGCGGCTGAAGTACGAAAACGTCCATACCAAGATCGGCGACGGCTACCTCGGCTGGCCGGAACATGCCCCCTTCGACAAGATCATCGTCACCTGTTCCCCGGAAAAGGTGCCGCAGCCGCTGGTCGACCAGCTCAAGGAAGGCGGGCGGATCGTGATCCCCGTCGGCGAGCGCTACCAGCAGACGTTGTACCTGATGAAAAAAACCGACGGTAAGATGGGCCGCAAAGCGCTCTTGCCGACTTTCTTCGTGCCCATGACCGGCGAGGAAGAAAAGTGGCGCAAGATCAAGCCCGACCCAAAGAATCCCAGCGTGCGAAACGGCGACTTCCAGGATGTCAACGGCGATCCGCCCCAGATGGTCGCCTGGCACTACCAGCGGCAGATGGAAGTCGTCACGTCGGCCAACGCGGCGGCAGGCAAGCGCTACGGCGTCCGCTTTCACAATACCGATCCGGGCCGCTTCGCCCAGGCCCTGCAAGCCTTCGCCGTGGACGGCCGCTATGTCCGCAAATTGCAGATTTCCCTGCACGTCCGTTACCGCAACTTCACGCCCGATCCGGCCATTCCAGTCGCTCCGCTGCTCGAGGTGGTGTTCTACGACGACAATCGGAACATCATCAGCGACCAGTCGTTCGGCGCCCCCCACGGCACCAGCGACTGGAAGACCGAGAGCAAGAAACTGGACGTGCCCGTGCGCGCCCGCGAGGCGATCATGCGCATCGGCATGTTCGGCGCTACGGGTGAACTGCTGCTGGACAACGTGCAAATGCAGGGCTTGCCGTACTGAACGGCGAAGCAATGCGTGGCGCACAACGTATCCGGCACACTCCGTGTGCCGTTGCGCGGCGGCACACGGAGTGTGCCGGATACGTTGGAACGCCGCCCCCAATCGATTCGTAGCGACCAACCGCTTATTTCGCCCAATCGTTCCGCGCCGGCCGGCTGCGCAGGGCGTTGGCCGCTTCGTCGCCGGGGAACGACTCGCTCTTGGGGTCCCACTTCAGCTTGCGGCCAAGTTGCATGGCGATGTTGCCGAGATGCATCGTCGTGCTCAGCCGCTGATCGGCCTCGGCCGTGTAGGTGGTTGGCTTGCGCGATTTGACGCAGTCGAGGAAGTTCCGCTGCTCGTTGGGCGGCATGGGCCAGATCTTGTTGCCCTCCCGCGGATACTTCCGCCGCAGCAGTTCCGTGGAGGTGCCTTCCAAGCGACCGAGCCAGCCGTTGTTGCCGACCCAGCCGTCGCTGCCGTCGAAACGCAGGGCCACGCCGCCCGATTCGACAAACATCTCCACGCCATTGGCGTAGCGATAGCGCAGCTTGAACGTGACGAACGTGGTGGCCATCGAGTTGGCGGGGATCTCGCCAGTGCCTTCGACCTCGACCGGACCGCTCTCTTCGGCGAAGTTGGCTACCTGGGCCGTGTCGATGATGTGCGAGCCCCAGTCGGTCAAGAGGCCGCCGGAATAGTCGCGGACCTGCCGCCAGTGCATGGCCTCGGTACGGTTGGGCGTATAGGGATGGAAGGGTGCCGGGCCGAGCCACATGTCCCAATTCAGTTCTGCCGGGACCGGGGCCGGTTCTTCCTTCGGGTAGGCCGATCCGGCCGGCAGCTTGACGTGGATGGTCTTCAATTGGCCGATCGCGCCGTTGCGCACGAGTTCGGCCATGCGGTAATAGTAAATCGACGAACGGTCCTCGATGCCCGTCTGGAAAACGGCCTTGTGTTTCTCCACGGTCTCCACGAGCTTGCGCCCCTCGGCGATTGTCAAGGTCGGCTTCTCGCAGAACACGTCCTTGCCCGCATCCAGGGCCAGGAGCGCGATCGTCACGTGCCAGTGGTCGGGCGTGGAGATGACCACCGCGTCGATGTCCTTGCGGGCGATCAGGTCGCGGAAATCGGCGATCTCCTTGCAGCCCGTGGCCGAGTACTTCTTGTCGACCGTCTCGCGGGCCCGCGTGCGGCGGCTGGCGAGGACATCGCAGACGGCGACCGCCCGGGCGTCGTTCTCGACCAGGAATGCCTGCAAGTTATGCCCATACCCTTCGCCACCCAATCCGACGAAGCCCAGGGTGATTTGTTTCGAGGGGGCCGTCTCGCCGAACAGCCGCGAGGGCAAGACCAGCGGCGCGGCCGCCGCGCCGGCGATACCTGCCAAACGGCCGATTGCCCGACGGCGGGAGATTGCAGTTTGCGGAATATGAGAAAGAGAGTTGGACATGATTGCACCTTGGAATGGATTGTTCGTGCTCGGTATCCGGCACACTCCGTGTGCCGCTGACATCGGCACACGGAGTGTGCCGGATACACTTAGAGTTCCTTACCCCTTCGCCGTCTTCGGCGCCGTAAATCGCCGCACGAGCATGGCATCCTCGGCGGGCTGATCCGTATAGCGATCGTAGATGCCCACAATCACGCCGTCGCCCGGCTTGATCGACTGGAATGCCTGCCGAAAGGCCTCTTCAACCCATTCGCGGCGGTCCGACAGCCGGCCGGCAGCCAGGATCTTGAACGCCAGGCAGGGCCTCTTCGTTTGCTGGACGGCCTTGTACATCCGCAGCGGGTCCTGCGAAAGGTACACCTCGCCGATAGGCAGCGGGGCTTGGCCGAGCAGCTTTTCCAGCTCTTGCTTGGAACGATGCCGCTGGTAGACGCAGGTCATGTAGTAGTCGAGTTCCCAGCCCTTGGACTCGATCGTGTCGACCACGTCGGGCATGTGCGTGGAGACGCCCGCCATCATGCCGGCGTCTTTGACGCGCTTGATGAAGTCGGCAATCTTGTCGATCTGGCCGGTCTTGAAGAGGTGGTCGGTGGTCTCGCCGTGATGGGCGATACCGATGGTTCCGGCTTTGGCCAAAGGAGCGATGGTGTTCGCGTTGGATTCGATCGCCAGGAATTTCATCTTGCCGCCCTGGTCGAGGTGGCGGCGATACAACTCGCTGTTGCCGATTCCCGCCTGCCAGCAGGTGATGCCCACTTCCTCGCAGCGGCGCAGCGTTTTAAGGATCTGCTCGGGCGTGTAGTAACTCCGCATCTCGCGATTGACGAAGTCCGAAAGGTGCGAGCCGGCGTTGAACGGATTCGCGCCGCAGACAAGTCGGGAGATATGGTGTTTGCCAAAAGCGAGCTGCGGAAGCTTGCTCTCCTCGGGCGAAGCGGCCAGCCCCTCGCGGCTGCACTGGGCCGCCAACAAAAGGCTCGGGGCCACGCCCGCAACTTTCAGAAATTCACGGCGCGAAGTCATCGATTGTGCTCCTGTTTGGTGTTTGTCTAGTTTGTGTTGTGAAATCAGTTGTGGGGTGGGGCCGCTATCAAGTAGGTCCCTCTTGCCGAGAGAGACTAATGTGCTCCGCGCTGGGGGAAGACTTGGGGCTTCTCCTAGGGCGGTACATGTTAGCCCTTTCCGGCAGAAAGGACCAGTAGGTCCCTTTAGCCGAAAGGGACTAACATGTTTCGAACCGCGTGAAAACCTCCCTGTTGTTCGACAGGTCGGCGCGAATTGGTCCTTTCCGGCAGAAAGGACCTACTTCATTTATCCTCCCCGGATCTGCTGCAAGGCCTTGGCCGCGGCCGTGCGAACTTCTTCCTGCGGATCGCTGGCGGCGGCCTCCAGCGCGGCGAGGGCCGCTTTGGCCTGATCGCCAACGTTGCCCAAGGCGCGGGCGGCCGACTGGCGGACCGGCGGACTCTCGTCTTTCAGCGCGGCAATCAAGGCCGGCACCGCGATCGGCCCCATCCAGCTCAGGGCCTCGATCACCAGGCGGCGGGCCTCGGGGTCCTTGTCCTTGAGTGCCCGGGCCTTGCCCAACGCTGGAAAGGCCGCCTTGCCCAACTGGCCCAACGAGCGCGAGGCCGCCCGGCGCACGTCGGCCGACGGCGAGTGCAAGGCATCGATCAGAGCCGGCGCGACCGTGTCGGCCTCTTTCTCCATTTGCCCAAGGGCCACCGCCGCCGGATAGGCCTGCGCCGGCTCCGCACGGCGCAACATCTCCAGCAGGGCGGGCACAGCCTTGGGATGGCCCTTGATCTTCCACAGCGCTACGGCGGCGTTGACACGGACTATCTCGTCTTCATTGCCCAGCATCTTGACCAGCTCGCTCACGGCCGCTTTCGCCGCCGGACCGAAATTGCCCAGAGCCACCGCCGTGCTGCGCCGTACGGCCACGAGCTTGGTCGCATGCATCGTCTCGATCAGGAAGGGGATTTCCGACTCGGCAGCAGGGCCGATCCGCCCCAAGGCCCAGGCGGCCATGCTGCGGGCGTACTCGTTGGCGCCCGATTTGACGTCCAGAACCGCGTGCAGCGCCGGCACAGCTTCCGCCGCCTGCGGACCAAGTGTCCCCAGCACGTAGGCCGCATGCCATTGCTGGCGGAACTCCTTCGATTTGAGCTCCTCGCACCAGCGCTGGACAACCTTGCTCTCCGCCCCGGCGGGCGGTTGCTCGGCGGCGGTCAGCAACGGCGAAAGGAGAAGCAGGCAAACGAGCGATTTCACTTGAGGTCCAATTCTTCGAATTCCGGTTGTTGCGCGCGTCCCTTCGATTTATTGCCCTTGGTGTTCTTCTTCGCTCCGCCGGCCTTCGTTTTCTCCACGTCGCCGCTCTGGAAGATGACGACTCGCGGGGAAGTCTCGTCAGTATCGTCGCCCAGCGCCGCATAGACACGGAAAGGAACCGAGGCCTTCTGATTCAGCTCGGTGGCTAGCTCTGCCAGGGCCTTCACTCCGTCCTTGGCCATCTTTGTCATCTTCTCCTGCTCGGGCGAGGGCTTGTGACCGGACTTGCCCTGGTTCGCCTCCATCACCATGATCATCGTGTTGGCGGCCTGCAAACGCTGCATGGTGAACGGCGTGGGAACGCCCGAGATCTCGCAGATCGTTTGCGTCTGTAGCAGTACGTCCCGGGGACCGGCGTCGAAGGCGATCTCCAGGGCGACGCGCGGCGTGTTCTCTTTCGTGAGCAAAACCATCACCTGGCCCTTGGCCGATACCTTATTGCCCGGCGCCGCTTCGGCGGACTTGGTGCGCGACGGCCGGCCGTGCCCCTTGCCTTCCATGATCTTGGTCTGGCTCTTCGGCAACGACGCATCCAGCGGCAAGACCTGGAAACGGAGCAGGCTCGGGTCGGGCAGCGGGCCGTCTTTGCTCAAGCGGAGCTTGACGCCGCCCAGGTCGAGGTCGAACCACAGCGGCGCGACGATCTTGGGCGTGCTCAAGGCCACAAAGCGAGTCTTTTTCTCGCAGGAAAACCGCAGGCCACAGTAGCGGAGCAACCCGGCCTTGTCCTTGGCGTCGGCAGTCCACTGAACCTTCCAGCGGTTCTCGTCCCGCCAAACGCGGGCGATCTTGACGGGATCCTTGACTTTATCAACCATCTCGACCGACCAGCCCGAATTGCCGCTGTCGCCGTCCTTTTGCAACTCGAATTTGGGATTGCCCTTGGCAACCATCTCGCCGCCCAACAACTTGACCTCAAGCGACAGCTTGGGATCCAAGTCCAACGTGCCCATGGAAAGTTCCGGGGCGGCGCCCTTGCCCGGTTGCTGCAGGTCGACCGCCGTCGCGAGGCCCTCCAAGGAGACTGGCTTGGCGGGCGGCTCCGCTTTCTTGGGCGGCGTTTCCGGTGTCTTGGCAGGCACGTCCGGCTTCGTTGCCGGCGTCTCCGCTTTCTTATCAGGCGGCGTAGTCTTGACATCGGGCTTAGCGGAGTTCGCCTCGGTCTTCGCCGGGACTTCCGTCTTGACGGCGGGCTGTGTGGCGGGCTTGACCGGCTCGGCCGATTTGGGCGGAACCGCCGTCTTGGGCTCTTCCCCATGTTCCGGCTTCTTGGCTGGTTCGGCTTTTCCGCCGGACGGATCCTTGCCGGGTGGGTTCTTCGCGTCAGCCGGCTTTTTCTCGGGCTGCTTGTCGCGCGGCGTGCCTACGTCCTCTTCAACCGAAGTCTTCTTCTCCTCCGGCTTCGGCTGCTGCACCGCTACCTGCACAACCGGCTTGGGATGCCTAAGCAGGAAAGGCAACGACGCGAGCCCTGCCGCCGCGGACAGTAGCGTGATGCCGCCGACGATCCCCAAAATCTTTCGCTTCGTCGTATTGAACCACGCCAGCGCGGTCCGACTGAAGACCGCCACGCCGGCCAGGGCCGCGGCAAATCCACTGCGGTTCTCGATTTTGCGGATCGGCTGCTTGCCCGATTTCGTCAGTTTTGTGAGGGTTGCGGCGGCGGGCGCTGCCGTTCCATTGGACGCTGTCGTCGCGGGCGAGGCATCGCCCAGAAACGCCAGCCAGTTGTCGCCCGACGCGGATGGCACAATGACATCGTCCAGCGGCTTCACCGCCAGCGGCAATCGGCCGCCAGCCGCTCCCCCGGCCTTGGTCTGCCAGGAGGCCAGGGCCGCACTCACCTCTTGGGTCGATTGGTAGCGTTTTTCCGGCTCTTTGACCATCATTCGCTTACAGATCTCGACCAGATTCGGCGGAGTGTCAGGCCGTTCCAAGAGGATGTCGCGGGGCTCCTGCGCCTGGTGTCGGACGATCCGCTGGGCAAGCGTGCCTTCCGGAAAGGGCGGGTGACCCGTGAGCAGGAAGTACAGCGTGCAGCCCAGGGAGTAGATGTCGGCACGGTGATCGAAGTTGCTGCTTTCCAGGCCCTGCTCGGGGGCCATGTAATCCACGGTTCCAAAGGCCGGTTCGCCCGCCGCCGCGCCGCGGGGTGAATCGCTGCGGTTCAAACGGGCCAGCCCCAGGTCGAGAATCTTGATCACCCCTTGCTGGTTCACCAGCAGGTTCGAGGGCTTGATGTCGCAGTGGACGAGGTTGCGGGCGTGGGCGTGGGCCAGTCCGTCTGCGGCCTGGCGGATGAAGTCTGCCGCCCGGGCGAAGTCCAGCGGGCCGTTGACCTCGACCGTCCGCTGCAAGTCCTGCCCGTCGACAAATTCCATGACAATGAAATAGCGGTCCATTTCATTGTCGACGCTATAGGCCTGCACGATATTCGGATGATCGAGCGCGGCGATGGCCCGGGCCTCGGCGAAAAAACGGTCCAGCGAGGCCCGATTCTCGGTGATCGTGCGGGGCACGATCTTCAGGGCCACGCGGCGGTTCATGGTCACGTGCTCGGCAAGAAAGACGATGCCCATGCCGCCTTTGCCCAGCCGTTGAATGAGCCGGTACTTGCCCAGGCGAAACTGCGCCCGCGGGCCCAAGGCCAGCAGCGTTTCGGCCTGCCAGCGGCTGACGAGCTTTTCACGCACCAGGGCCTTGGCCAGGACGGCGGCATCCGACGATTCGCCGGCGAGACGCTGAGCGGCGACAAGCTGCTCCGAACCGAGGAGCTTGCTCTTTTCCAGCGCCGACAAGTAATCGCCCACCGTGCTAACGGCCATGATCTCCTTTTCGCCCCCTCCGTTGGGGTTCTAATGGCAGCCTAGCAGTCTGTTCGTCCATTTCTAATTTACCAGAAAGCTGTTCTGTCCACCAGACTTGGGAACGCGGAAAGAAAAATAATCGGCGGATCCGCACGAGGCTACCAGTTTCGAGGGCACAAACCAAGACCTCGGTACCATTCGCCTCCTTTCGTTTTCTCTCTTCCCCATTCTTCTGTCCGCGCTCTGTTATGGCCATGGCGATTGCATGTAGCCCTTAGCGGGGGTAAAATCAGGCTTTGCCGAAATTCGCTCGATAGCCAGGAGACGATCCATGAATGCGCGGAGTTTTCTTCTCGTTTGCGGTTTCAGCGGTTTACTGCCGTGCGCCCTTGGCAGGGCTGCTTCGTTGCAGGCGGTGGCGGAAGCCACGACAGTGTCGGTCAGCCGGCCCGTCGCCCGCGAGGTGACCGACTGCCTCGATTTCACCGGCCGGACCGAGGCGGTCAGCACGGTCAAGGTGGTCGCGCGGGTCAGCGGTTACCTGGTCAAGGCGCCGTTCCGAGAGGGAGCGATCGTAAAGGCCGGGGATCTGCTCTTCGAGATCGACCCCCGGCCGTACCAGGCCCAGTACGACTTGGCCTTGGCCCAGTTGAACCTGTCTCAGGGGCAACTCAAGTTTGCCCAGGCGCAGTTTGCCCGAGACCAGCAAACGGTGCAGGCCACTCCAGGCTCGATCAGTGCGCAGCAAATCGACCAGGACCGCGCTGCGGTCGCCCAGGCCGAAGCCCAGCTCAAGGTCGGGCAGGCGGGCATGGCGGTCCACAAGCTTAACTTGGAATTCTGCAAGGTCACTTCGCCCATCGAGGGCCAGGCGAGCCGTCACTTCCTCACGCCCGGCAACCTCGTTTCGGCGGATCAGACTGTGCTGACCACCGTCGTTTCGCTCGATCCCATCTACGTCTATTTCGACATCGACGAATCGACCATGCTGCGAATGCGGCGGGCCGTCGGTGAGCAGCGAATCAAGCCCTCTTCCCCCGGGCAGACTCCCGTCCTCATGGGCCTGCAGAATGAAGACGGCTTCCCTCATAAGGGCGTTGCTGACTTCGTCGACAACCACGTCAATCCGTCGAGCGGCACCGTGGTCATGCGCGGGAAAATGGAGAATCGGCTGCCCCCGGGCGGTCAACGGCTGTTGCTGCCCGGCCTGTTTGTACGGATCCGGCTGCCGATGGGGCGACCTCATCAGGCCCTGTTGGTGGTCGAGTGCGCCATCGGTTCGGACCAGGGTGTGAAGTACGTTTACGTGGTCAATGCCAAAGGCGAGATCGCCTACCAACGCGTCGAGTTGGGGCCGTTGGAGAGCGACGGGCTGCGCGTGATCGAGAAGGGACTGAACGCCGGCGACCAGGTCGTGGTCAACCGGCTGCAGCAAATCTATCCTGGCACGAAGGTCCAAACCCAGGAAGTCCCCATGACCGTGCGGGAAGGTAGCGAGACGGAGCGAAGCAAGCCACCGGCGGTCAATCGTCCCGCGGGCGATCCGCCGGCTGGTGCTGCAGAAGGCAAGAATTGACAGCCACTCTACGGCTACGGATTGCCCCTAGCGGCCTTTAGCCCGATGCCGATTTCCGGCACGAGCGTCTCGATCGTCTTCCCATCGAGATTGAAGATCGAGAAGCCCGACGCACCCAGCGCCCGGCCTTTTTCGATCTGCACTATGACCTGAGATGCGGTCATCGGTGGAGTGACCGCCGTGGCCCCGATGCCGGCATAAATCGGCACTCGTCCGCCGACAAAATACATCTGGCTGGAAACCAGGTCGGCAAAAGTATCGTCGCCGGCGCTGTAGTCCATCGGACACAAGAAATCGAGGTAGCCGGCCTTCACCCAGGCCACCCAATCCTGCCCGACCGCTTGGCGGCAGCTCGGATATGCCCCGAACACGGCGGCAGAAATCTTGATCCCCGGCCGCACGCGCTTGGCCTCGCGCGAAACGGCCTCGACCACGCGGGTGATCTGCGCGCAGCGCCAAGTGCGATACTCGTCGCGCCGCGAGCCGTGGTAACAGTCGCCCGGCCATTGGCCCACCGGCTTGCGGCTGTCGGCCTCGAATCGTTTTCGGCAGCCGTCGCAATAGCAGTGCTCCCCATCAGGATAACGGATGTAGTCGAAGTGCAGGCCGTCAACCGCATACATTCGCGCTACCTCCAGCATAGTGTCCACCTCAAGCTGGAAGTTCTCCGGATGGGACGGACAGAGCCAGTTGGTTGCCTTGCCCGTGGCGGAGATCTGGGTCCGGCCCTCGCGGCGGAGCTTCTCGACAAACGCCTTCGGGGCGTTGCCTAGGTTGAAATTGACCTTCCAAACGTGAACTTGCAGGCCGTGCCGATGTGCGGCGGCCAGGCATTGAGCCACCTGATCGCCATACTTGCGGAAAGTGTCGCTTTGCGGCAGGAGCTTGCTGGGATAGTCGGCCCGGCCGGCCCAAAGCTGATTGGGCAGGATCATGTTGATGCCGTTCTCCTGCAATGTCTTGGCTGTTCGTTCCCAGTCGCCCGGATAGGCCCCGGTGCCCGAATGGTTCCAGAAAGCCCTGCCTTCGTGGGCCGGATCAACGCGTTTCACGACCATTGCCGGCTCGACGACTTTTGCCCGCCCCGCCCAAGCCACCAGATTGCTGAGGCGCAGGGAACTATTGACCCCCATCCCCCGCCAAACGGAAATGCGGATGCCGTCCACATGCTCCCAGCCGGCCGGGCGGCCTTCGCCGCGGAACGAAGCCTTCACAAAACGCAGGGTCTGCGGACCTGGCCGCCGCAACGGAATGCCGCAGCCATACCAGCCCTCACCACTTTTGAAATAGATCATCACCTCGCCCACGGCCTCCATATTGTCCGGCTCAACGTCCAAGGTGAATTCCCTCCGACCCGATAGATCGAGATTCAACTTACGATCGATGATCACCCGCTCCAGACCCGGTTTAGCGGCAAAGGGCAGGGCCAACTCGATCCCCCCGTCCTTTGCCGTGGAAACGCCGACTTCCGCGACGCCCTGGGGTTTCCACTCCGCCGTGGCGGTCTTGGCATCCGTGTAATGAAACGCGTCCAGCAGCACCGGTTCATCCCCGGCGACGAGAGTGCAAGAAAGCAGCAGAAATGCGAGGTTCATGGCGATGGCTCCTGATGAAAGTGTCCTGCCGCCTATCGTAGCCTGCCGCGCGCCGTGACGCAATTGGAGGGGCGTCGATGTTGCGGCGGTTTGCCGAGAAATGGCGGAATTTTCAGAAAACCCTTGCCGTGACAGGTAAAGCTGTTAAAATTACCGCGGAACGAGAAGACGACAGCGGTTATCCTGCCTGAAATTCCTCCCTGACACCCGCCTACAACGCATAGCCGCCTTAGGGGCGACCGACGAATAAGTTTCGGATTTGGGTGGCATACCTTAAGCCTTCTAGGCTAGGCATGTTTGCCGCCGACATGCCTAGCCTAGAAGGCTTGAGGCATGCCACGCTCGCAGAAACACGGAAGTTATTTATCGTCCGGTCCTTACCGGCTTCGACGATAACCTACAAACTCACTACGGTTCATACCGAAATCATCCCATTGCAGAGGAGGATCGACCAATGCGTCAATGCGATTGCCACGGAAATCCCTTATCCGCTCCCTCGCGGCGCGAGTTTCTGACGGTTGGGGCACTGGGTGCGATGGGCTTTGCCCTGGGCGATCTGCTCCATTGGGAAAAGGCCCAAGCTTCCCAGACGCCGCCGGCTGCGGGCGCGTCGATCAAGCCTCCGCGGGCCAAGAGTATCCTGCACATCTTTTTGCCGGGCGGCATGGCCCAGCAGGAGTCGTTCGACCCCAAGCCCTACGCTCCACTGGAGTATCGCGGATCGTTTGGGGTGGTGAAGACCAAGCTGCCCGGCGAGGTCTTCAGCGAGATGTGGCCGCAAACGGCCGCAGTGGCCGACAAACTCTGCGTTGTCCGCTCGATGAGCCATGGCGAAGCGGCCCACGAGCGCGGCACGCACAACATGTTCACCGGTTATCGTCCCAGTCCGGCGATCCAGTTTCCCAGCCTGGGTAGCATCGTGAGCCATGAATTGGGCTCTCGAGCCGACCTGCCGGCCTACGTCTGCGTGCCGAACATGCCCAATCCCTACGCCGGGACAGGCTACTTGAGTTCCTCCTATGGCCCGTTCAGTTTGGGCGCCGACCCGGCTCAAGGTGGCTTTCGCGTGCGCGACCTGTCTTTGCCCGGCGGCGTGGATGCCGCGCGATTCACGCGCCGCCGTACGGCCATGGACGCCGTGAACGCCCATTTCGAAGCCGTGGAAAAGGCCGAGGCCATCGGCGCGATGGACACCTTCTATCGGCAGGCCTACAGCTTGATCAGCTCGGCCAAGGCCCGCGAGGCGTTCAACCTCGACGCCGAACCGCCGGCCGTTCGCGACGAGTATGGCCGGGACACCGCGGGTGCCCGTTTGCTAATGTCGCGGCGGCTGATTGCAGCGGGCGTCCGTGTGGTCTCGGTGGCCTACGGCGGCTGGGACTTCCACCAACAGATTGTTCCCGCCACGCGGCGTGAAGTCCCGCCACTGGACAGGGCCTTTGCCGCCTTGATTCGCGACCTCGATCGATCAGGTCTGCTGGATAGCACGATTGTCATGCTTTCCAGTGAATTTGGCCGAACACCGAAGATCAACGGCGACCAGGGCCGCGACCACTGGCCGAAGGTCTTCAGCATTCTGCTGGCTGGCGGCGGCATCGCCCGCGGCAAGATCTTCGGCACTTCCACGGCCACCGCGGCCGAGCCTGATTCGGAAGAAATCGGCCCGGCCGACTTGTTTGCCACGCTGTATCACTTGCTGGGGATCGATTTTACCAAGCGGTTGTTGGCCCCCGGCAACCGGCCGATCGACATCGTTCGCGACGGCAAACTGCGCCAGGGGCTGCTATCGTGAAAATGTTGCCATTTGCTTTAGAACGTCCGGAAGGGATTGCGAAGATGCCCGATTGTTGGAGTCCCGCCTTTAGGCGGAGTTTTCGGGCATTCCGGCTAAAGCCGGGACTCCAACCCGTTCATTTCTTCCGAACGCTCTTGGCGGCCATGTTCGCGCTCTGGGCGACCGCACTACCTGCGGCAGCACCGCAACTCGACCATTTCTTGCCGCGCGGCGGCCAGCGCGGCACGGAGGTCGAGGTGATCTTCTCCGGCCAACGCCTCGCCGATGCGCGGGCCTTGCTCTTCTACGAACCAGGCATTGGCGTAAAGTCGCTGGAAGTATTGCCCGACAAACGGGTGAAAGCCCGGCTGGTCCTGGCTGCCGACTGCCCGCTCGGGCCGCACGCCCTGCGACTGCAATCGGCCACGGGCACCAGCAACCTGGTCACTTTCAGTGTCGGCGCGCTCGCGGAAGTCAACGAAGTCGAGCCGAACAATGATTTTGCTAAACCGCAGAAGATCAATTTAAATACGACGGTCAACGGCGTGGTCCTGAACGAGGATGTCGACTATTATGCGGTCGAAGCCCGCCAGGGCCAGCGGCTGAGTGTCGAGGTGGAGGGCCTGCGGCTGGGTGAATCGTTCTTCGACCCGTCGGTGGCGATCATGGACACGAACCGCTTTGTGCTGGCATCGGCCGACGACACGCCGCTCCTGCGCCAGGATTGCGCCTGTTCGGTGATCGTGCCCCGCGACGGCGCCTACGTGATACAGGTCCGCGAGAGCGCGTTCGGCGGTTCCGACCGCTGCCACTACCGCCTGCACGTTGGTACTTTCCCGCGGCCGCTGGCAATTTTCCCCGCCGGGGGCAAATACGGGCAAACGGTCGATGTCACCTACATTGGCGCGGCGGGCGGTCCGATCGTGCAGAAGCTCACGCTCCCTTCCGGGCCGCAACCTGGGTTCGCCGCCTGGGTCCGCGACGGACAGGGCATTGCCCCTTCGCCGAACCCCTTTCGGCTCTCGCCCTTGGACAATGTGTTGGAAAAGGAGCCGAACAACGACGCGCAGCATGCCACGCCGTTTACTGCCCCAGCCGCCCTGAACGGCATCGTCGATCGGCCGGGCGATATCGACTGCTGGGTTTTCCCAGCCAAGAAGGGGCAGACGTTCGACGTCCGCGTTTTCGCCCGGCAACTCCGCACGCCGTTGGACAGCACCTTATCCATCTCGCGCATCAAGGGCCAGTTCATCGCCTACAACGACGACAGCAACGGTCCGGACAGCTACATCCGCTTCACCGCTCCCGATGACGACCAGTACGTGATCAGCATCACTGATCAGATGGGCCGCGGCGGGCCGGAGTACGTTTACCGTGTGGAAGTCACGCCTGTCGAGCCGCGATTGACGATTGGCTTGCCCGAGCGATCGACGTATGTCGACATGGTCGTGCCGGTGCCGAAAGGGAACCGCATCGCCGTTATGCTCAATGCCCAGCGGGAAGATTTCGGCGGCGACGTGAGCCTGGATATGGCGAATCTGCCGGAGAAGATTGCCGCACAGATGTTGCCGATCGCCGCCGACCAGACGATGGCCCCAGCGCTGCTTTCCGCGCCGGCCGACGCGAAACCCCAGGGGACCTTGGTTGACGTCGTCGGAAGGCACCAGGAAGGCGGCCGCACCATCGAGGGCCGGCTGGTCCAGAAGACGATGCTCGTCCGCGGCGACAATAATCGCGAGGTCTGGAACTACGTCAGCAACCGCGTGGCCGTGGCGGTTACCGAGCCGGCGCCGTTCCACATCGAGATTTTGCCGCCCAAGGTGCCCCTGGTGCAGAACGGCAATATGGTGCTGAACGTCGCCGCCAGCCGCGACAACGGTTTCAAGGGGGCCATTGCGCTTCGCATGCTCTACAACCCGCCCGGCGTCTCAGCGCCGGATTCCGTCACGATCCCCGAAGGCCAGAACCAGGCAGGCATTCCGCTCACGGCCGACGGCGGCGCGATGTTGCGGACATGGAAGATCGCCGTGCTAGGGGAATCGACCATGGGTGACGGGCCGCTGGTGGTCTCTTCGCAACTGGCCGACTTGGAAGTCGCCGAGCCGCGGTTGCGGTTCCAATTCCAGCCGGCTGCGGTCGAGCAAGGACAGAAGACAAACATCGTGCTGAAGATCACAAAGACGCGCAAGCTCGACGCGCCGGCATCCATCGAACTGCTCGGTCTTCCCAACGAAGTGACCGCCGAACCGCGGCAGATCGACGATGCGGCCAGCGAAGTCGTATTCCCGATTTCCACCACGTCCAAGTCGCCGCCGGGCCTGCACAAGACGATCTATTGCCGGGCCGTGGTGAAGTCGCAAGGCGAGCCGATCACGCACGTCGTGGGTGGCGGAGAACTGCGGATCCAGCCGCCTTTGCCACCCAAGGCTACGGTTGCCGCCGCGCCTGTCGCTAAACCGGCTCCGCCACCACAGCCGGTCGCCGCCAAGCCACTCAGCCGTTTGGAACAGTTGCGATTGGAGAAGAAAGGGGCGCAGCCATGAGCAAGATTATTACTCCGGAAACAAAGCTGGGCAACACCAACCCGAAGCGTAAGCGAGGATTCCTCGCTTACGCTTCCGGTTGGCGTGCGGATCTTCCATGCCGCAGTAACAGCGTTGCCATGCTCCTCTTTCTCGCGTTGGCAGTTACCGCCGAGCCCGCTGCCGCCCGGCTTGATCTTTACCCGCCCGACATTCAACTTCGCACGGCTTCCGCCCGGCAGCAGATTGTGGTTGTGGCCACACGCGGCGACGGCGTAACCGAGGACGTGACCGCCAAGGCCAAGATCACGGTCGCCGATGGCCGCATCGCCCGCGTAGAAAATGCAACGATTTATCCAACTGCCGATGGCCGGACCACGCTTCAGGCTCAATATGACGGCCAAGCGGCCTCAACATCGCTGGCCGTGCAGGACATGGCTATCGTGCCGCAGGTCAGCTTTCGCCGGGACGTCATGCCCGTTTTTATGAGGGCCGGCTGCAATACGGGCGGCTGCCACGGTTCGGCCCGCGGCAAGGACGGCTTTCGCCTCTCGTTGTTCGGGTTCGATCCCGAGGGCGATTACTTTCGTCTCACCCGCGAGTTGGGCTATCGCCGCGTGAACCTGGCTCTGCCGGAAGAGAGCCTCGTGCTGCAGAAGGCCCTGGGGGCGGTGCCGCATTCGGGCGGCAAGCGGTTCGAGCCGTCGAGCGAATATGCCAAGGCGCTGACCATCTGGCTGCAGGCCGGTGCGCCGAACGATCCGCCCACCGTGCCGACCGTGGAAAGCGTCGAGATCTTCCCCCACGAGATGCTGCTGGAAGGGGCCGGCTCCAAACAGAAGATGATCGCCCGTGCTTCTTACAGCGACGGCAGCCAGCGGGACGTCACGACGCTTGCGCTCTTCTACAGCAACAACGACAATTCCGCGCCGGTCTCGCCCGATGGCGTGGTCACCGCCGCCAATCGGGGCGAAGCCTTCATTTTGGCACGCTTCAATACCAAGACCGTTGGCAGCCAGGCGATCGTGCTTCCTGCCGGGCTGAAGTACTCGCCGCCCGCGATTGCACCGGCCAATTACATCGACGAGCTTGTCAACGCCAAACTGCAGAAGCTCCGCATGGAACCGAGCGGTCTTTGCAGCGATGAGACCTACTTGCGGCGGGCCACGATCGACATCACGGGCATGCTGCCGAGCGAGGACGAGTATCGGGCCTTCCTCGACGATAAGTCGCCGGGCAAACGGGCCGCGCTTGTCGATCGCCTGCTGCAACGCAAGGCCTTTGCGGAAATCTGGGCCATGAAATGGGCCGAACTGCTCATGGTCCGCTCGGGCGGCGAGAGGCAAGTCAGCTACAAGTCGATCTATCTTTACTCCAGTTGGCTGACCGAGCAAATCGCCGCCAACGTTCCCCTGGACGAGATCGTACGGCAGTTGCTGGCAGCCCGCGGCGGAACGTTCTCCTCGCCGCCAACGAACTTCTACCAGATCGAGCGCGACACGCTCAAGACGGCGGAAAACGTCTCCCAGGTCTTCATGGGCGTGCGCGTGCAGTGCGCCCAATGCCACAACCACCCCTTCGACCGCTGGACGATGGACGACTATTACAGCTTCGCCGCCTTCTTCAGCCAGATCGGCCGCAAGGAAGGCGAGGACTACCGCGAGACGATCGTTTTCAACAGCGGCGGCGGCGAGGTGAACCATCCGGTCGGCGGACGCGTGATGGAACCCAAGTTTCTGGGTGGCGCGAAGGTCGATTGCCGCGGCAAGGACCGCCGCCAGGTCTTGGCCGACTGGCTGACCGCGCCCGACAATCCCTTCTTCGCTCCCAGCGTGGCCAATCGCATCTGGGCACATTTCTTCGGCGTTGGCATTGTCGAGCCGGTCGATGACGTCCGCGTCAGCAATCCGCCGGTGAACCCGGAGTTGTACCAGCAGTTGGGGCGCAAACTGGTTGAATACAAATACGATTTCAAGCGGCTGGTGCGTGACGTTTGCCTTTCGCAGACCTACCAGCGGACGACGCAGACCAACACGAGTAACGAAGGCGACCAGCGCAACTTTGCCCACGCCCGCGTGCGGCGGATCCAGGCTGAGATGCTCCGCGATAGCATCGCCCAGGTGACGGAGACGAAAGACAAGTTTCGCGGCCTGCCTCTGGGCGCTCGCGCGGTGCAGATCGCCGACGGTGCGACATCCGACTATTTTCTTGAGACGTTCGGCCGTTCGCCCCGCGAGTCGGTCTGTGCCTGCGACGTCCGCAACGAACCGACCTTGTCGCAAGCCTTGCACCTGCTCAACGGCGATACGGTGCAGAACAAGATCCGCGAAGGGCGCGCGATCGAGCGTTGGCTGGCGGCAAAGAAAAGCACGGAGGAAATTATCCGCATCCTGTACGTCCGTTGCCTGAGCCGTGAGCCGGCGGCCGACGAGTTTGACAAGCTGAAGAAGCTGGTTGACGGCCAGCCGAAGCCGGCGGAAGCCCTCGAAGACATTTTCTGGAGCCTGCTGAATTCCCGGGAGTTCTGCTTCAACCATTAGTGTATCCGGCACACTCCGTGTGCCGTTGCTAAGCGGTACACGGAGTGTGCCGGATACATTCGGCCACCGTACTTTCCGAAACACCTCACAGCGTCAACCATGTCCAGAGCTTCTTTGCAATTCCTCATTCTGCTTTTCCTTCCCTGCGCAGCCGTCGCGGCTGATGGTTCGAAGATCACGTACGAAGAACACGTTCGCCCCATCTTTCGTGAGCACTGTTTTGCCTGCCATAACCAGGGCAAGGCGACCAACGACCTTGCCTTGGACAGCTACGAGCGCGTCCGCAAGGGTGGCGCCAGCGGCGAAGCGATCGCTCCGGGCGATCCGGATGGTTCCTATCTGTTTACACTGGTCACGCATAAAGACCAGCCGCACATGCCTCCCGGCGGCGACAAGATCGCGGCCGCCAAGCTTGAAATTCTGCGGAAATGGATCGCCGCCGGGGCGTTGAAAGACTCCGGCGCGAAGGCGGAAATCAAGAAGCCGACGGTGAATCTGGCAATGGCCGGCGGGGCCGCGCGGCTGGCGGGACCACCGGTGATGCCCGAGGGCGTGTCCCGCCAACCGGTCGTCTACACGCCGCGCGCGGGTGCGATCACGGCCCTGGCGGCCAGTCCCTGGGCGCCGCTGGTAGCGATCGCCGGGCAGCGGCAGATCGTCCTCTATAATACGGATTCCGCCGAACTGGCCGGCGTTTTGCCGTTCCCCGAGGGCATCCCCTATGCGCTCCGTTTCAGTCGCTCCGGCAAGCTGCTCTTGGCCGGCGGGGGTAAGGCGGCAGCCCGCGGGCTGGTGGTGGTCTATGACGTCCACAGCGGGAAGCGGCTTTCCCAGGCGGGCGACGAGCTCGACGCCGTTTTGACCGCCGATGTCAACGCCAGCCAGACACTCATCGCGCTGGGCGGCCCGCAAAAGATTGTGCGCGTGCTGAATGTGGGCGATGGCTCCGTGGCGGCCGAGATTCGCAAGCACACCGACTGGGTAACGGCCTTGGAGTTCAGCCCTGACGGCGTGCTCTTGGCCACGGCCGATCGGGCGGGAGGAGTTTGGGTCTGGGAAGCGGGCACCGACCGCGAGTTTCAGGCACTGGAAGGCCACAAGGCGGCCGTCACCGCCATGAGCTGGCGCGACGACTCCAACGTTCTGGGCACGGCCAGCGAGGATGGCACAATCGCCTTCTGGTCGATGGAAAACGGCAAACGCATCAAGAGCATCGCCGCCCATCCCGGCGGTGTGACGTCGCTGGCGTTCCTGCACGACGGCCGTTTCGTTTCCGGCGGCCGCGACCATCTGGTGAAGCTCTGGGACGGCGGAGGCAACCCGCTTCGCCAATTCGAACCCTGCGGCGAACTGGTGATGAAGGTGGCCGCCACGCACGATGGCGGACGAATCGTTGCCGGTGACTGGTCGGGCGAGGTCCGGCTGAGTAGCGCTGCCGACGGCAAGCTCGTGGGCCGACTGGCCGCGAATCCGCCCACGCTGGAAATGGCCATCCAGCAGCGACAGGCCGAGGCAACGGCGGCACGTGCTCTGGCGGAACAGACTGCACGTGAGGCCGCTGCGGCACAGAAGCTGTTCGACGAAAAGCGGCGTGCCGCTCTCACGGCCGCGGCCACGGCAGCGGCAGCCACGAAAGCCGTCGAGAGCCTTGCCGCGGAAAAAGCCGCGCTGGAGAAAAAACCGTAATTCGTAGGGTGGGTCGAGTAACACGAGTCCCACCACCGAGGAAGAAAATACGAAATACGAATGTCGAAACAAATCCAAAGCAGAAAATTCAAAGGCAGGAAACGGCCGTTTTAATTCTTGTTCTTTGCGATTTCTGATTTGTTTAGGATTTCGTACTTCGTTTTTCGGATTTCTGTGCTACCTACGGCCTTGCGCATGCCTGCACTCATGCCTCGCCCCACACGACCCCTTGCGGGCCTTGTTCGGCGCGACCGATCCGATAGCTTTCAATGCCGGCCTGCGCGAGCTGATCGCGAATGCCGTCGGCACTGGCGCTGTCCACCACCAGCACCATGCCGATGCCCATGTTGAAGACCTGGTCCATCTCGGCCTGTTCCACACCGCCTAGTCGCTGCAACCAGGTGAACACCGGCGGCACCGTCCAGCAGCGGCGGTCGATGACAACCTGCACTTCCGCTGGAATCACGCGGGCAAGATTCTCGTGCAGCCCGCCGCCAGTGATGTGGGCGATGGCATGCACGGCCTTCGTCGCACGGTGCTGCGTCAAGACTTGCCGCACGGGCCGGACGTAGATCCTCGTGGGAGCAAGCAAGGCATCGCCCACGGTCGTGCCCAACTCCTCGACGCGGTCCGTGACCTTGTGCCCGCCGATTTCGAAGACGATCTTGCGCGCCAGACTATAGCCGTTAGAATGCAGGCCGCTGGAGGCCAGCCCCAGCACGATGTCGCCGGGCGCTACCGCCGTGCCGTCGATGATCTCGCTCCGCGAGGCCACGCCCACGCAGAAGCCGGCCAGGTCGTAGTCGCCGGGGGCGTAAAGATCAGGCAGGATGGCCGTCTCGCCACCCAGCAGGGCACAATCGGCCTGGATGCAGCCGTCGCTCACGCCTTGGACAAGATCTTCGAGCAACTCGGGATCGTCTTTGGGCATCGCCACGTAGTCCAGAAAGAAGAGCGGCTCGGCCCCGCAGCAAAGCGCGTCGTTGACACTCATCGCCACCAGATCGATACCCACCGTCTTGTGATTGCCCACCGCACAGGCAACCTTGAGCTTGGTGCCGACGCCGTCGGAACATGAGACCAACACCGGGTCTTGGTAGTTGCGGGCAAACAGCCGGTCAGCAAAATCGAGGCGGAAAAGGCCCGCGAATCCGCCTTCCAGGGGCAGAACGCGCGGGCTGAACGTCCTGCTCAGCAGTTTCGGCAGCTTGGCCATCGATTGACGGTAGACGTCCAGATCGACGCCGGCATCTTTATAAGTTACTTTCGCCATGATATTCGGGGTCTCTATGTGGTTGGCAGCTATTCTAACCGCGGGGCAGAAGACGGCAAAGGGGTGTGCCCGCTTGCGTGGGCCGAAACAAGGCGTAGGCCGGAACAAGCCTACGCAGTTCCGGCAGCATGCCCTCCGTAGCACGGAGTTCATTCGGTCCTGCCGTTAGGGCAAGGCCACGGAATTAATTCCGTGCTACGAAGGACTTGCAGTTCTCCTGAAATCGCTTGACAGCGGCACCGACTTTGGCGAAAATAGCGTTAATCTCAAAAACAGGGATAAAAAAGAGACAGACATGCCTGCCTTGCCGCCCCACACGCCGCGCGGCCCTACGATTTTGTTTTGGAGAATGAATGGCCGCTGCCGCGTGGCGCGAGCCAGTTGCTTGTTTTCCCTCGGTTTGTGCATCATGGAGAGTCGTATGACACGTTTTCAAGTTTCGCTCGGATTGGCAATCGTTGGCGTCCTCGCGGGCGCATTGTTCCTGGGTACATCGGCATTGACGTTTGCCGGCGACGATACCGCGGCACCCAAGTTTTCGACTTTCGCCTCCGCCGCCGATCTGGCTGCCGAAGTGAAGTTCCTGGTCGCCGATCTGGAGAAGGCTGTCGCTGAGGAAGACGAATACAAGAGCCAGGTCGAAGACCGCTTCGTTCGCGACGGCAATACGATCACCCTGATCGCCATTGCCTTGGGCTTGCACGACCAGGCCAGTCCCATGAAGCCGCATGCCAAGGCGATCGCCGCCGCCGCCCGGAAGCTGGCGGCAGCAAAAGACTACGCTGCCACGAAGCAGGCCGTCGACGATCTCAAAGCGGCCATCAGCGGCAAAGGTGCCGCCAGCACGGGCGAATTGCAGTGGGGCAAGGTGGCCAAGCTCAACGGCTTAATGAAGAACGAAGTGCCCAACATCAATACCAAGTTGAAAAACAGCCTCCGCCGCTTCACTAAGCGGGCCGCCGAAGTCTCGGCCAACGCGGCCACCATGGCCCTGATCGCCGAGAACGCCAAGCTCTACGTGGCCGACACGAAGAAGCCCGAAGAAGGCAAGAAGTGGCTCGCCTTCGCCGCACAAATGCAGGCCGCCGCCTGCGACGTAGCCGCCAAGGCCCATGCCGGCGACGATACCGGCGCCAAGGCCGCCATGGAAGATCTCGACAAGTCCTGCCACGATTGTCACGCCGTGTTCAATCCGGAAAAGCAGGCAGTCAATCCGGAAAAATAGTGATCGTTGTACCCGCTCGCGCAGCAACGCCCGGAGTCTTTCCGTTACTGCTTGGTTAGTACATGAAGTGCCACCGCGAATTTGTTGTCCGCTGGCGTTTCTCCTATAACCGGTACCACGAGCGTGGTTGCTCACATTCTCTGCATGTGCCACTGGACCCTTGTGGCGCGTGTCGCTAAACACGACCATGATCGTTTCGCCGGTCCTAACCATCGGGCCGCCAACGCCTTTTGAAACGACTGCTGGACGACTAGCGATAAACAAAGGGGTGACGCCCTCCTGCGACAATTTCATTTTCCGGCAAGCACCTGACCGAAATAGTGGAGATATAGGCGGATTTTTGGCGCGATGCCCAACCCCGCCTACCCACCTACCCCCCTTTGGCTCGGCTACCGGTGAAAAGAAATGTCGCTTGATATCAATTCGTGCTATGCTTCGGATGTTGCGTTCTACACAGGTTGCACCCTTGATTCCCCTACCATGTCGCAGCGACAAGCGGCACTGAAATTCACGCATCCCCTTCCTTACGGTGCTATAGTCCATAGTGGAGGGGTGCAATTCGTCGTCTTCAGCCGCAGCGCCACCGCCATGCGCGTGCTGCTCTACGACGGTGTCGACGATCCCGAGCCTACCGATATTATCGACTTCGACCCCGATTTGAACCGCTGGGGCCATATCTGGAGCGTGTTCGTGCCGGGTACCGCCGCCGGGCAACTCTATCACTTCCAGGCCGACGGTCCCCATGAGCCAAAACGAGGTTACCGCTTCGACCCCCAGGCCCGTTTGATCGACCCGTACTGTAAGGCCCTGGCCGGCGATTTCCTGCCCGCCGACGGCGGTATCCTCCGTCCGCCGAAATGTGTCGTGGTCAGCGACGAGTTCGATTGGCAGGGCGATCGCCACCTCCGCCGCAACCTGG
>CAZTPX010000050.1:0-60600 GCA_964615095.1 uncultured Planctomycetaceae bacterium
GGTTTTCAATCACGCCGACGCGTTGACCTACGCCGGCTGTATCAGCGGCAGCGGCAGCCTGACGCAAACGGGCCCGGGCATTTTGACGCTTACCGGGAGCAATACTTACACCGGCGGCACGGCCATCAAGGCGGGCACGCTCCAGGCCACGAGCACCGCGTCGCTGCCCGGCTACGCAAGCACAGGGAAAATCACCGTGGCCAGTGGCGGAGTGTTGGCCGTCAGCGTGGCTGGCAGTGGCTGGACGGCCGCAAACGTCGGTACGCTCTTGAGCAGCAATCGCAGCGGTTTCGCCAGCGGTTCGGCCCTGGGCGTCGATACCACGGCCGGCAACTTTTCTTATGCCTCGAATATCGCCGGCAGTATGGGACTGGCGAAACTGGGCGCGAATACACTGACGCTCTCCGGCTCCAACACCTACACCGGTCCGACGACTATCAGCCAGGGGGAACTCACCATCAACGGCTCGCTCGTCAGCCCGGTGACGGTGAACAGCGGCGGCATGCTGGGCGGTTCGGGCAGCCTGGGGAGCGTGACGGTGGCTTCTGGCGGGTCGTTGTCGCCGGGTGCCGCTCCAGGTGTGATGAACGTCAGCGGCAGTCTTGCACTGTTGTCCGGCGCACAGATGGACTACGCTCTAGATACGCCCGCCGATAGCGATGAGGTTTACATGCCCTCGGGGCCGTTAGTGCTCAGCGGCCAGCAGTTCGCCGATTTCAACTTCACGCCGCTGGGCGGCTTCGGGCTGGGCACTTATATGCTGATTGACACCAGCTCTGTGCCCATCGGCAGCCTGGGCACCAGCAACAGCGGCACGATCGACGGCCTGCCGGCCTACATCGCCGTCCAAGGCGACGACGTGGTGCTCAACGTCGTGCCGGAGCCGGGGACGTTGGTGCTGCTGGGCGCCGCTGCCATGAGCCTGCTGAGCTACGGCCTGCGGAGGCGCAGGGCATCGAGAAGAACTGTGATGCAGACACCTCTCGACCAACACGACGCGCCAACCATATCGAATTGAGGCAGGTAGTATTGCACGGTTGCCTGAAGAACGGTTACCCGCGATTCTTGCTCAGTATTGGGATTGTGCGTCGCGCAGGCTTTTCCGCAAACGCGCCACACCGCCGTCAGCCGTGCGGTGTGCCCCCCAAAAAGTCTTCGCAATCCGTACGACAGGGCCAACGTGCGTGACGCCTAACGAGAAAATGCGCAACACCCGATACTACGAGTACAACCCAGTCTTTGATTGCAGTCGGTAAAGGTTGTACGGCGCTGCACGACCACGGCTGGGGCGAGCCAACAAGGACGGGGGCCATGAAATACGGCGTGCTGCTGCTGACATCGTTGGTAGTCTGTGCGGGTTGTACGAGCCTTGCGGCCAAACGACACGCCCTCAATCAACAGGCCACGTCGAGCGACATCCGCTACCAGGAGGTGCTGGACAATCTGGCGCTGATTTACCACGATCCGGCGGCCCTGCCCGCCTACTGTTCGATTTTCGCGGGGACGGCGCAAATCACCGACTCCGCCCAACTCCTTTCGCAAACGACCGTTGGGCCGAGTTCGGTCGGCGCGCAGGTGCTGACCCCGCAGTTCACTCGCCAGGCGACAGGAAACTGGACGCTCGATCCCATCAATACGCCGGAAAAACTGGAGGCCATCCGCTGCGCTTGCCAGTGGGTGCTCTTCGGGCCTGACTTCGCCTGGAGCCACGACCGCGAGGGCGTGCTGCTCAGCCCGGAACAGATCTATCCATGCTTGCAGTGCGGCCCGTGCATGTCCGACCGGGCGCTGCTCCGCGCGCGGCACTTTGGGGTGCGAGACCGTCTCTGCCACTTGCCGCCGTCGCCGACGTGGCTCTGGGCTGGCCGGTCGTGCGATTGTCCCGCGGGGGCCCGCTTCAAGTCGTGTTGCGGCGAGGACTGCGTGTGCGTGCTGCCGCAGGGGACGCGGGCGCTGGCCGATTTCGCCATGATCCTTCAAGACATTGCCCGCGTCGACATCAACTCGCCCACGCTGCTCTGCGTGCAACCCCAGCCGACCGAATTCCTCTTCCCCACGACGTCGTTCGACAACGCGGAGACCGCTGCCGCCGGTTTTGGGAGTGGGCGACGTTACGTCGTGGCCGACGTATACCTGGATCGCTTTGGGCATTTGGCGCCCGACACCCCGTACGTTCCCTGGCGGTTGGAGAACGTGGGATCGGACGCGAGTTTACGCAGCCAGATCAATGCCGCCGCGGCAGGGCTGCACTGAGCTTAGGATGGGTTAGACGTTCACTTTTCTCGCGCCACGGAGGGCACGATGAGAACTTGCTTGTTCCTGCTGCTGTCACTGGTCATGGTAGGCGGGGGATGCGTGGCGCCGACGCTGGAACGACACGCGGTAAGCCAGATCCAGACCGTCACCGACTTTCGCTACCAGGCGGCGCTGCGCTGCCTGGCGACGGTGGCCGCCGATCCCGGCAACGTGCCCTCGTACGCGCTGCTGTCCAACGGGTCTTCGATCATGCAGGATACGGGGGTGGCCAGCACCGGCACCAACTGGGCGTTGGCGCCGCTGACTGTCTTCAAGTCGGAAGTGTTGGGCTTCACGGGAACGCACGCGCCGCAGGCCCAATGGACCGTCGATCCGGTAACCGACCACAGCCAATTGAAGGCCCTGCGTGCCGCGTGCGATTGGGTCTTGCGGGGGCAGGATCTTTCCACGCTTCCAAGCATCTCGATCCTCGCCGATCCCGAGGATCCCTGCTGGTCCATGGTTACGACCGATCCCGACGGCGAGACGCCCGCGCCGCATTTCGGCGTTGCCCGGCGGCTGGCACAGTTGCCGCGGAACTGGCTTTGCCTGGGGCGGCCGTGCAATGTACCCGGCGGCGCCTGTTACAGCGAGCAATGCGGTGAGGCGGCCGTGTGGGTGACTCGCAACGGACTGGAGGGGTTGGCCCAGTTCACACTCGTGTTGCAGGACATTGCCACGCTGTTGGTCGCGCCCACCGACGGCAGCCGCCCCGCCAACATCACGCCGCCGAAGCTCGTGACGCTGTGGGAGGTGCAAAACACCACGGCGGATACTGTCGATATCGACATCAAATCAGAGAACGACAAAGTTGTGTTTCGCCAGGAAGGCATTTCTCCTAAGCTGACTGCCACGGTTGTGATTATCGGCCAGTCAGTCACGTGGCACAATTACGACCGGAAGGCCCACACCATCGTTGTCAGTGACAAATCCGACAAATTTCACGTCGAAACGCGCAAAATCGAGGCGTATTCCGGCAGTGGGCCGGCGCCCAGCGATTCGATTCTATTCGACCAGACCACGTATCAGAAGCTCAGCGGAACGTCGGCGACGAATGCCCCGGCATTTGCCGCGATGTCGGATACTATCGGCGTTATCGAGCCCCAGACCGTCGTCCTGACGCCGCCGGACCCTCTCTATTCACCGACGCTTGTCTACCGAGACGACCGCGTAATCAAACCGCAGTGCGTGTGGGAAATCGAGCATAGAATTCAAGCTGCACTGGCCGCTAACGAATCCCAGCCCGTCGCGATTGAGATGAAGGACGGGTGGATCAATACGTACACGACGCAGTATCAAGGCGATCGCACCGGCGTGAAGCCTGGTTCTTCAACGCAGAAGCCAGTTACGCCGCGTCCCAAACCGGCACCGCGGGTACTGACCGGGGAAGTGGTCAACGCGTGGGGTGTCAGGAGGGGGCCCATTTTCCCAGTTGGGCCGCCAATGCAGCCGCCAATAATCAAACATCCGCCCGAGCCGATCCCGACGCCGCCACCAGCGGGCGGAAGCGGCGGCACATAACGATGAGGGCACGGCGCACACACCTTGAGCAGAGTTTTCTAGGTTCCCACAAAGACCGCCACGTCCTTGCCGCCATCAGGCGTGATGTGTCTTGGGCCGAGAGGCCTATACACCCCGCCGCCGCAGTCGGCTGCGAGGTATAGGTCAAACTCGGAGTCGGCGGGAAACCGATGGAGAGGAAGATAGTTCCCGTTCTTCCAACATTGGTCGAGGCTACTGTTGCAAGTCCTTCCAATCGGCGGATCGACTCCGTTCCAGTCGTCTGGGCTATTGACGCTCCAGGCGATAATCTTCCAGTCAGTCTTGTTCACCACGAATACGGTGAAGTGTTCTGACACGCTAGACGCGTCGAAAGCGGAGTCCATCGTGCGAAGCGGCGTCCTATAGAGCTTGACCGGCTTTTTACTCACGGTATCGTCCTTTCCTTCGACCTTCCAAAACGGTGCATCAACGATTTGGGCATTCTAAGCCGAGACCCGGGATGCCGTCAAGCACGCCGCGTGTAACTCCAAACGAGGCGGCGCGCTGCGCGCGGCTTGACCTGACCGCCTTAAGGCGGCAAAAGGCCGGACCTACACAATCCACCAGTTGGTCCAGGAGGCCGGGAAGGACGCAATTGTGCGGGTGCGGCGCCAGGGTGCCAAGCCGTCGCGATGGGCGTGGCCGATGCCCAGATCTTCTTGTCAGTGTGGTGAGGGTGGCTTATAATCACGATCGCCATGGTCGGGAACGTGGCTGCGGAAACCAGCCATCAACTTGGGGGGACTAGTCTGGCGACCATGTCCTACGCATGCCATTGGAGAGGCATTCCATGAGCGATCCGAACAAGACTTGGCTCGTGCTCCTGCAGAAACACGAAGTCCATGGCCTGCTCCAACTTCCCCAGGGCCTTGCCGAACGCCCTTGGGCGCCAACCCCCGCCGACCGAAAGGCCGCATGGTGGCTTTACAGCGAATTGCGGACGCGCATCACCACCCAATCGCTCGATTACCGCGCGGGCGACGAGACGACCGCACTGGCCAGTTTTCATAGCCTGTTCGCCACAACGCGCAAGATCCTGCACAAATACCCCTTGTGCTGCCAATTCGGCCTGCTCGCCGACCTCATGCTCAGCCGCTTTCGTCTACGCCCTGCTATTGGTGGACGTCAACCGGATCTCGCCGCACATTTACTACCGCCGGCAACTGGCGAAAACCTATCTCGTTCGCCGCGACACGGCTGACGCCTCAGGCAATTTCCTGCCCGTCGAACACCTGCGGTTGATGACTTGGAGGGGTGCGATTGCCGTCATTTGGAACAATCCAAGTGGTTATCCCCGGGTTGAACTCACGAACAGACCGACCAACCAGCCATGGTAGTACGAATCATGACGTTGTGCCGTAAGTATAGTGCAGTCCCCGCGGGAAAGTCAATCGCTCGCAAGGTGCTACAGGCGTGGAGTTTCAAAGCGACTGGCGGGCCGGCCAGGCCGGTAGTGGCCAAGCGTGCCGGCCACCGGCACGGGGCCGGATGGAGCGGCGGGCAGCGAGAAAACTAATGACCGATGATTAGCGATAATTCGTGATTAGCAGCGATTCGGCATTTCCGCCCATTTTCCCCTCCACCATTTTTCTGTAAATATCTCTTGCCTCAGCAGGCAAGGTGAAACCACGAATGACACGAATCAGAGCGCAATTTCCGCGCCGCGCGCAAATGGTGGCGAGATTCCTTGCGTATTATTGGGTATAAAGCGCGCTAAGCAAGATTCACCCGAGTCTGAATGCTCTGCGCGTGAATTTGTTCTTTGAAAATTTAACCGGCCCCCCGGCGTAGCGAACCGGGGGCAAATAGTGGTGGCCCCCCGGCGTAGCGAACCGGGGGCCACATTGGTGCGCGGCGCCGACCTGCCCAAGTCGACGTCCGCGCCGGCGGCTGCGCGGAAACTGCCACGCGCGGGTCTCGTGCCTCGACCCGCCGTACGGCCCGCGCATCGGTCGCGAACGGCCACACTTGCCGCGGCAGCAATTAATTATTTTTATGACACTGCACCTAAGTAGCTAAAGGAAAATGGCGTGTGCCCGACCCCTATATACTGTACGCATGACCATATTACCAAAAAGTGGCCAGGAAGTGGCTAGGTTGGCTACAAAAGTGGCTAGGAAATGGGTCAAAGTGGCTAGGTATTGTCTAGGTATTTCGGCTGTGGCAAAACTTATCGTTAGAGTGTCAAACGATCGTATTCCCGCAGTTTACGCTGTGTGAGCAACACCTTTAGTGAAAACAAAACATACACATGGACGTAGAAAATCGACACAAAAACGCCAAAAAGCCCCTTTTTTCCATGTGGCTACACCACTGCATAACACAAAACGGTTGGTTGGTCTCGGCGGCTGAGTTTGAAGAAATGTCGTTGGAAGCACTTTTTTCTGACCCGTGCCGTTTTTGCCGCCGACGAACAAATCGGCCATCGCCGACCATGCCGACCACGATCATGGGTACACGCTGCCCGGCATGGTGCCCGACGGTGCCCCGAACCAAGCCTGCCCAACCGCGAACGGAACATGGACGTGGAAGAGGAACGACCACAGGGGTTTGCGGACGCGGATCGAGTGGGGCATGCGCAAACAAACAGACCCCGCCCTGGCAGGCAGGGCGAGGTCTTTTAGGCGGCGGGGAACGTGCTCCGCGCCCGCTCAACTCATTGCATCTTCACGGCGGGGTGCTCGATCTTCGCGCTCTCCAAGCCAAGCTTGGCCAGGATGATGTAGAGCACGAAGCCCACGATGAATGCCGAGACAGGCGCCACGGGCACCTCGATGTGAAGATTGGCCAACGCGGGCACTTTTCCGGCGACGAGGTTGTATGCGCCTACGGCAAAGCCTACGATCCAGGAGATCCAACCGGCGGGATTGAATCCGCCCCTTGGTCCGGCCCACTTTCGGCCAGCCAATAGATAGTCGGCCGCCATAGCTCCGCAAACCGGCCCGAACGAAGCGCCGATCACAGTGAATACGTCGGAGGCATTTCCGGCCGCTTGCGAAACCACCAGGGCAATGGAGGCCAAAGTACCGATTCCACAAGAGATAAACGGGTTTACCTTGGGAAGCGTTGTCTTGAAACTGTTGGCGGCGATAAATGAAGAAAAACATGCTGGCGGGAAGGCCGCGATTGCCAGCAGATACATCATCACAGCGCCGACAGTCTTGCTGCCCATGATACTCGCCATCATCGCCGTGGCGCCTAGATTTGCTCCATCCGGGGCTTTTCCAAGCCCATGCGCGCCGGCGACGATCAATAATGCCATGCCGCCGGCAAAAATCGTCGCCCCCGCGATCCCCACGAGTCCGCCGAGTTGCACATCCTTCGCGTCGCGATTATTCATGCCGAAATCCGTCCCCGCCGCGCCGGCCGTGGCGAAGAATCCCACGATACAGGTGCAAGCCAAGCCGATCACGGCCAGGGCCGACAAAGGTGGCTCGAACTTGAGAGTCTCGACTTTCTCCGTTCCATCTTGGACCGAAGTCACCGAGACCTGCGTCGTGTCCGCGAGCTTCTTGGAATCGAACTTGCCGACTCCACCGAAACTCGAGAAGAACAGCACGACTAACACGACCAACGGAATGAGCGGCAGAAAGGTTGCAACTTTGGCAACGTACTGGATGCCTTTGAGGCCCATGAACGCCGCGGCGACGGCCCATACGATTCCTACAGCGGAATGCACGACGCTGCCCGGCGGATATCCCAGGGGTTCGGTAAGCGCTTGCGCCGAGAAGAAAGCATTGACACCAAGCCAGCCGAATTGCAGAACACCCATGAGGAAACCCGGCATCAAGAAACCGCCCGTCACGCCGTAGGTCGATGTGCCCACAATGTAGAGCGGCAAGCCGGTCTTCATTCCCAACATGCCAGGCACAACATAGAAGAGGAAGTGGCAGATCAAGGCTGCAATCACTAAGCCGACAAAAGCCACACCAAGTCCTTGCGACAAGGTTCCGCCAGCAAACTTGCTGTACGGCGACCCCGGAGCGTAGGCGGCGCCTATCGGAACGGAAACCCAGAACACAAACCAGAGCATGATTCCCGCGTAGGTCTGCGCCGTGGTCTTGTACCAGGGGGCACGTTTGTTCTTGGGAACCGGTTGAGCGGCAGCAACATAGGACGGAAGCGAGGCCATAGACTTTCTCTCCTAACCCAGATTTCTTGAAAGAGACTTCATACGGTAAAGGGGCCGAAATGAACTTAATTTCAAACCGCGCAGGCTCCCCAAGTATACATGCTCCCGCTTTGCAACGAAATGGAGCGGTTCGACAAATTAGGGAAGATTGCAAACGCCAGCCGGAACGGCTGTTTCTACGGAACGAATCTCATGTAAATTGCCTATTTTAACACAATCCCTCCTTGACCTACATGCCCTCGCGAGGGTACGATGCCGCCCTTATTTTGTCGCCATAATGGAACCGCTGCCATTATTCGCAAACGCCTGCTCAGCTTCTGTTGGTTCTCGTGCAAGTGGGGCCTGGTCGCCTGCGTGGTCGCGGCTGCGCTGTTGGTGCCCTATTTCTACCACCGCATGGACGAAGGCATTCGCGGCCGCGCCGAGGAGATGCTCGCCAAGCATTACCCGGGCCTGCGAATCAAGTTGCATTCGGCCGTGCTGATGAAAGGCGAAGGGATTGCCCTGCGCGGATTGTCGATCATCGATCCGACGGCGGAGGGACCGGGGGCGGAGCTACTGAGCTACGACGAGTGTTTTTTGGCTTGCTCCACCGATCTGGCCGATTTGCTCAGCGGACAGGTCAACCCCACGCGAGTGATTATACGCCGGCCCACACTGCGGATGACCCGCCGCCCGGACGGCTCCTGGAGCGCCGCCCGCTTGTTGCCCTTTCCGAATTTCAGCGACGGCCCGCTGCCCGAGATTCGTTTCGAGAACGGCACGATCGAGGTTTTCGATCCCACCAGGACGGTGGCCTGCACATTCACGCTCCGCGACGTCAATCTCGCGCTGGCGCCGCTGGCCCTGCCGGCGGGTCAGTCGCCCGCCACGCGCCTGCTGCAGATCGAGGGCACGGCCGCCGGCGACCATTTCCGCCAGGTGATCTTCAACGGCAAAGTCGATCCCGACCGCCCCGCCTTGGATCTTGCCGGCAACATCAACGGCGTGGAGATCTCGCCCAAGTTGCGCGGCGTGCTGTCCGACGCCTTCGGTTGCGATCTCTCCATGCTTGGCTCGCTGCGCGGACAGACCGAGGTCCACTTCAACGTGGCCTACGATCCCGCCTTGCCACAGCGCTGGCAGTTCGACGTCACCGGCCAGTTGGCCGGCGGCCGCATCGACGATCCGCGCCTGCCACACGCCCTGACCGAGATCAACGCCACGGTGCGTGTCGACAACCAGGGCTTTGCCATCCGCCCGCTCAAGGCCCGCTGCGGCCAGGCCTCGCTGACGTTGACCTGCAGCGGCAGCCTGAGTCCTTCCAGTCCCTTGGACGTCGAGGCCGAGGTCATCCAGTTGCCGCTGGACGCGCAGCTTCCGGCCATCCTGCCCCCCAAGTTCCAGAAGGCCTGGCAGAGGCTCTGGCCGGAAGGCGTAGTCGACGCCAGCATCCGCCTCCGCTATGACGGCCGCGACTGGCAGCCCCGCGTGCGGATCAAGTGCCGCGACGTCTCCTTCGCCCACGAGAAGTTCCGTTACCGCCTTGAACACGGCAACGGGTTGTTGGACCTGGCGGACGACCACTTGACCATGAACCTCTCGACCATGAGCGACAACAAGTGGGTGCAGATCGCCGGCGAGATCGACAACGTGGCCAGTGGCCCGTCGGGCTGGCTGCAAGTCCACAGCGACGAGTTGCCGATCGACGAGAAGTTGCTCAAGGCCTTGCCGGCGCACGCACAATCGCTGGCGCGTTCCATGGATTTGCGGGGTGTGATCGGCTTCACCTACAGGCTTTCTCGCAAGGCCTTCGGCGAGCCCGAGCATCAGCACCTGGAATTGCGCGCCAGCGACTGCGATTTACGCTACAGAGGCTTTCCCTACGCCCTCTCGAAGGTCCGCGGGGAAATCGTGATGGACGACGGCAACTGGCGGTTCAGCAACCTGGTAGGCTACAACGGCACGACCTGCGTGAGCGGCACGGGCGCGCTGCTGGGCACACCCCGGGGCGACGAACTGACGCTCTCGCTGAGCGCGGCCCGCGTGCCTCTGGAGGCCGATCTGCACAATGCCCTGCCGGAGGAAATGCGGCAGGTCTGGGGGCTGCTGCAACCGCGGGGAGTCATCGACATCGCGGCCAATATCCGTTATGTCGACCAGCTCAATCTGTTGGACGTGGCGGTCTGGGCCAGGCCGCAGAGCGAGACCTGCTCGATCGAGCCTGTGCAATTCCCTTACCGCCTGGAAAACGTACAAGGTGTCTTCACCTACAGCGGCGGGCAGTTGGCTTTCGACCGTTTCAGCGCGTGGCACGGCCCGGTGAAAATGGCCTGCGACGGCACGTGCAGTTTTCAGCCCGGCGGCGGCTGGCAGCTTCGCCTGGATCATCTCGCGGTGGACCGCTTGCGGATGGACCGGCAATTCGTGCAGGCCCTGCCCCCGCAGATCAAGAAGGGGTTGGGCGACCTGAATGCCACGGGTCCCATGAGCCTGCAAGGACGCCAGGGGAGCATCGTGGTGGCCCGGGGAGCGAACCGCGACGCACCGACCATCGCCCAATGGACCAATCTGCGGGTAGGGCTGAACCAGGTGGGCGTCGATTGCGGCGTGCGGATGGAGAATATCTATGGCAACATCGACCTTTCCGGCTGGACCGACGGCACGCGTTTCCAAATGCGCGGCGAGGTGGGCTTCGAGTCTCTGACTTACCGGGACCACCAGCTTACGCAAGTCATGGGGCCGTTCTGGATCGACGAGCAGCAGGCCCTCTTCGGTTCGCTGGTGGCGCGGCGCGACAACCAGGCCCTGCCGCCGGGCCAGACGCCGGCGGCCGCGCGATCCCTGACCGCGCGGGTCTTCGGCGGGATCATCGACGGCGACGGCTGGGTGTTGTTCGGTGCGCAGCAGCGTTACAACGTCTGGGCCAGGCTCTTTGACGCCGACCTGGCCACATGCGCCCGCGAATTGACCGGCAACAACCGCAACCTCCGCGGGCGGATCCGCGGTGGCGTGGAGTTGGGAGGCATCGGCCGCAGTCGTACGGCCATGAGCGGCAAGGGTAGCCTGCACCTCCACGACGCCAACATCTACGAACTGCCGGCGATGGTTTCCATGCTCAAGATCCTCAGCATCAAGATGCCCGATCCCAACGCCTTCAGCCAAAGCGACATCGATTTCCGCATCCAGGGCGAACACGTCTATTTCGACAAGCTAGACTTTAAGGGTGACGCCATCAGCCTGTCCGGCAAGGGCGAGATGAATTTCCAGGGCGACACCCACATGGTTTTAGTGCCGACCGTGGGCCACGCCGACGCGGGGCTGCCGCTGTTGCACAACTTTTTTAGGGGCGCTAGTCAACAAATCATGCAGATTCGCGTCAGCGGCAATCTGCAAAATCCCGACATCCGCCAGGAGGCGATGCCGGGCGTAAACCAGGCCCTGAAATCGTTACAGGAGAACCAATGAGCATAGGACTTGTATCCGGCAGCATTGCCGGCAGCGCGGCAGGAACCTCCTTGGCTCAAACCCGGGGTTCCGATATCGACCGCACCCAGCAGGAAAGCAGCGCGCGGGATCTGCGTACCCAGAGCGCGGAGAAGGCCGAGTCGGCGGCCGGCGTAGGCGAGACCGACGGCGACAATCACCAGACGGCCGAACGCGACGCCGACGGCCGGCGGCCGTGGGAGTTTCCCCGGCGGCAAGGCCCGCAAGAGGACGGCAGCGACGCGCCGCCTCGCGACCAGGGCCGGGACCCCACGGGCCAGAGCGGTAGCATGCTGGATTTGAGCGGCTGACGGTGCTCGTTCTGTAGGGAACGCCCTCCGTGGCGTTCCGAAAAACGCACGGAACGCCGCGGCGGGCGTTCCCTACAGAGGCGGTAGCACAAGCGCTTGCCGCAACTCCGTTCGGAGCTTAGAATAACGCACATGCGATTCACAAAGATGCAAGGTGCGGGCAACGATTACGTGTATATCGATTGCTTCGCCGAACCCATGCCCCCACAGCCCGACGTGCTGGCCCGGCAAATCTCCGACCGCCACTTCGGTGTCGGCAGCGACGGTCTGATCTTGATCTGCAAGAGCCAGCAGGCCGACGCGCGCATGCGGATGTTCAACGCCGACGGCTCCGAATCGGAGATGTGTGGCAACGGCATCCGCTGCGTGGCCAAGTATGTCTACGATCACGGCCTCTGCCGCAAGGAAACCTTGCGCATCGAGACGGGGCGGGGCATCCTCACGCTCAAGCTGGAAGTGGCCGGCGGATTGGTCGAGCGGGTCTGCGTCGATATGGGCGAGCCGATCCTGGAAGCAGCGCGCATTCCTACGACGCTGCCGGGCGGTCCCGTAGTCAATGCCGATCTGGAGATTGACGGCCTGGACGGCCGCAGCCGGAAACTATGCGTCACCTGTGTTTCCATGGGTAATCCGCATTGCATCACGTTCGTTGATGAACTGAGCGACGAGTGGGTGCTGCGTGTTGGGCCGAAGGTCGAGATCGATCCTCATTTCCCTCGCCGCGTGAACGCCGAATTTGTCCAGGCGCTCTCGCGCAGGGAGGTCCGCATGCGGGTCTGGGAGCGCGGTTCGGGCGAGACGCTGGCTTGCGGCACGGGGGCCTGCGCCGTTTGTGTTGCCGGGGCGCTGAGCGGCCGCACCGAGCGAAAGATCCTCGCCCACCTGCCCGGTGGCGACCTGGAATTGCACTGGGCTGAAGACGGGCACGTACACATGACCGGCCCAGCCGTGGAAGTGTTTAGCGGCGAGTGGCCGGCGCCATGAAACTCGACCATCCTCTGCTGTATAAGTTTGCCGCCTTGATGGGTTCCACGGCCGTCCGCGCATGGATGGATACGCTCGACTATCGCGTAGTGTTCTACGATCCGGACGTCGATCCGGCCTCGCCCCGCTGTCGCGGCCAGAAGATCTACGTTTTTTGGCACGAGTACATCCTTTTCCCCTTGGCGATGCGGGGGCACTGCAATCTGGCAATGCTGCTGAGCCGGCACCGCGACGCCGAGGTCCTCTCGTACGTGGCCTACCACATGGGCTTTGAATTCGTTCGCGGTTCGACCAACCGCGGCGGCGTGGCGGCCTTGCGGCAACTGCTGGACAAGAGCCAGCGGATGCACCTGGCGATTACGCCCGACGGTCCGCGCGGACCGAGGCGACAGATGGCCCCGGGACCGATCTTCCTGGCCTCCAAGCTGGGGATTCCGCTGGTGACCATGGGCGTGGGCTACAACCGACCGTGGCGGGCCAGGAGTTGGGACCAATTTGCCGTCCCGCGGCCCTTCAGTCGTGCCCGCTGCGTTCTCTCGCCGGAGCTGTACATTCCACCCGATCTGGATCGCGAGGGGATCGAGCATTTTCGCCTGAAGACAGAACAGGTGCTGAACCGACTTTGCGGCGAGGCCGAGCAGTGGGCCGAAGCCGACTACCGCAAGCCGGGGCAATTGACGCCGCAACGTGCCGTCAAACCGCTCCCGCAACGGCAGCCGTTGGGCTGGCTTGGAACGGGGTGAATTCCGTGGCGCAACTATCTCGTTGCCAGCAACTCTTCCCAACTGGAAACGTCCAGCAGCGCGCCGACCATTCGTGATAGGCGGTCCGGGTCGGTAATGGCGCGCAGGGCGGTCTCGGTTTCTATGCTCGGCGGGCCGAACCGCAGCCGGCCCAATTGCAACAGGTCGTCTTGTCTTGCGCGAAGCATGCCCTTCACCTCGCCTTCGGCTCGGCCTTCCTCCACAATCGCCTGATAAGTCACTGATTCTTTCATGCCATGTACTCCCTGTAGTAGTTGAGTCACCAATTGCCGCGGATAGCGCAGCCCCATCAGCACGTCGGCGGCCGTCCATAAAGTTCCCGCTTCGTCCGCGCTGGCCTCCGCGCGAATCCGTTCGTCCATCCGTCGGATCACGCCGGGCAACGCCGCTTCCGCCACGGCGCTGAGCGGCGCCAAGGGCAAAATGCCCAAGCCTCCGCCCAAAATATTTCCGGCGAAAGTTGCCAAACGCGTACGACTTCATAGCGAAACGCCAAGTAGGGCGGTTCACCGCGAAATCCCCGCTGGAACGTGCCCGTCAACTCCGGCCAGTCGGCCGACTTCCGTAACAGCACGACCACCGTTCGTACCAATGCGTCGTGCCGCCGCTCCAACAATATATTATAAGCAGGCAGATTAGGAAGCAAATCGGGATCGCGGCTGGCTTGCAACTCCAGGTGCAGCAGCCACGGCGGATCTTCGCAGACACGCAGCACGCGATCCGCGGCGGCGGTGACGGTGGCCAAATCGGCATCAACGACCTGAAGCTCCGCGGTTGTTGTGCGTCCGCTCAGCGGCAGCCAGTCGGCAAGCCGAGTTTGGAGCAGGTACTTCGTGCTGGCGTCATAAGGGTGTGGCATGCCACGATATTATCATGGAAAACTGCGGACTGCAACCGTCGCAGGCATTGCCGCAACCTCTCCAGAGACTAGAATGGAGACGCACATATGCCCTCCTACGACCTTTTTTCCCAACTTCCTGACGATTCACCGCAGAAAGCGGCCCAGCCGCAGGTGCTCTCGGTCTGGCAACTCACGGCCCAGATCAAGGACATCCTGGAAGCCTCCTTCGGCAGCGTTTGGGTGGCGGGCGAAATCTCGAATCTCGCCCGACCGCAGTCGGGCCACTGCTATTTGACGCTCAAGGACGACCAGGCCCAGATTCACTGCGCCATGTGGCGCAATGCGGCCGTCCGCGTGCGTTTCGACCTGCACGACGGCCTGGAAGTCGTTTGCCGCGGTCGCATCGACGTCTATGCCCCGCGAGGCACTTACCAGTTGATCATCGAGAGCCTCGAGCCCAAGGGCATTGGGGCGCTGGAACTGGCCCTGCGGCAGCTTCGCGAGAAGCTGGCCCGCGAGGGACTGTTCGATCCGGGGCGGAAGCGGCCGTTGCCGCCTTTCGTGCGGCGGATTGCCGTGGTCACCAGTCCTACCGGCGCGGCGATCCACGATTTCCTGCAAGTCCTGGCGCGGCGCTGGCGGGGGGCCGACGTGATCATCGTGCCCACGCGCGTACAAGGCGAGGGCGCAGCCGCCGAGATTGCCGCGGCCATTGCCACGGCCAACCGGCTGTCGCTGGCGATCGATTGCCTGGTCGTCACGCGCGGCGGCGGCAGCCTGGAAGACCTCTGGGCCTTTAACGAGGAGGCCGTGGTGCGAGCCATCCATGCCTCGCGGATTCCGGTGGTTTCGGCCATCGGCCATGAGATCGATGTGACCCTGGCCGACCTGGTGGCCGATGTCCGCGCGCTGACGCCCAGCGAGGCCGCCGAGTTGGTCGCGCCGGCAGCCGAGGATCTCGCCGCCCAATTCCGCCAGACGGAAAAGCGGCTGGCGGCGGCCCTGCGCTGGCGGCTGGCGGCAGCCCGAGCACGATTGGACGCCGTCGCCGCGCACCGCGCCTTCCGCCGGCCGTACGAGCGGATCGAGGACTTGGCCTTGCGGTTGGACGAACTCGACGCCCGGGCCAATCGAGCGCTGCGGCAGCGGCTACTCCTCGCGCAAACCCAGGTCCAGCAACAGGCCGCGCGGCTGGAATCGCTCAGCCCGCTGGGCGTGCTGGCCCGCGGCTACAGCTTGACGCAATGGGCCGACGACGGCCGTATCGTTCGCGATGCGGCAGCGTTGAAACCGGGGGACGAGATCGTCACGCGCTTCGGAAAAGGGAGAGCCGCGAGCCGGGTGGAGAAGGTGGAACGTTGAAACCTGTCTAGCAGTCCGTAGGCCGGAATCCTGCCGGAACTGCGCAAGCTGGTTCCGGCCTACAAGAATGCAAGTTTACCTAACAGCGCAACGCGCTGTAAGTAGCGAGAATCTGGTCCGACGTCGGCAATCGCTTGCGGTTTAGCGTTTTAGCGCCGCGGCGATCCGCCGGGGCAAATCGGCTTCCATCATGGTCTCGATGTCCTGGGGCAAGGCCAGCGACCAGTTGGGCCACTGCTGCACCGTGCCGGGCATGTTGGGGCGATCGGTCATCGCCTGGGCGTCTTCGAGCGTGGCGGTGATGATCCGCGAGGGGGCCTGGGCCAGGCAGCGATAGGCGCGCTCGATCACCTCCACGGCGGTTGCATCGCTGGGCACGTCGAGCAGTTCGCGAAGATGGTTGCGCAGCCCGTGCATCTCCTCGCCGACCGTCAGGCCGATGGAACGCTGCGCCGCCTCGTCGGCCCCACTCCAGAGGCCGGCGACCGTGGGCAAATCGTGCGTCGTCACCGAGGCCATCGACAACTCGGGGTATTCGGCCGGCCGCAGGGCTTCGAACCAGAGCAAGCGATAGGAAAGCATGCGCCGCAGGGCCAGTCGTTGGCGGACGCCCGGCTCGACGTTGCCCAGGTCCTCGCCCACCACGAAGGCCCCGGCACGATGGCTCTCCAGGGCCACGATGCCTAACAGATCGTCGGCCGGGTAACGGACGTACCAGCCCTGCTGCGGATGCCGGCCGTTGGGAATCCACCACAGGCGGAACAGTCCCATCACGTGATCGATCCGCAATCCGCCAGCGTGCCGCAGCACGGCGCGGATGGTTTGAATGAACGGCTCATAAGCGGCAGCGCGGAGCCTGGCGGGGGCGAATGGCGGCAATTGCCAGTCCTGCCCCGTGGCGTTGAAGGCGTCGGGCGGGGCGCCGATAACTGTGTCTTGGGCCAGCAAGTCCTGCCACTCCCAGGCGTCCGCGCCGCCGGGATCCATGCCGATAGGCAAGTCTTGCAGTATGGGAACCACTTGCGAGGCCGCGCTCAATTGCCGATCCAAGAGCCATTGCAACCAGGCATGATAGTCCACTTCGTCGGCATGCTCGGCGGCAAACCGCGCGACGGCCGCGCACTCGGGCCGACTATATTCGCTGGGCCATGCCCGCCAGTCGGGGCCAAACGTTTCGGCCAGTGCGCAGAACGTGGCGAAACGTTCCAGTGACACCCCCTGCTCGCGGCGAAATGCGATGCACTCGTGATCCGCGACCGTCTCTCGCCAGATCGCCTGCAGGGCCTGCTGTTTGAAATGAAAGACGCGGTCCCGATCCAGTCGCGGCAAGGTATTCAAGCGGCGGGCCTCGGCTGCCAGTTCAGTGAGCTGCGGTCCAAGACGCTCGGCTCCCGGGACATCTTCGATACGTAGATAGAGCGGATTGCGAAACCGCCGCGTGGTGGGATAGTAGGGGCTTGCTCCCTGGGGCACGACCGGGGCGGGCGGACCGAGTGGATTGATCAGCAGCATGCCGGCCCCCAACCCGGTCGACCATTCGGCCAACCGTTTCAGGTCGGCCAGATCGCCGACACCCCAGCTTTGCCGCGAACGCGTGCTGTGAAGTTGCACGGCCCAGCCCCAGCAAGCTCCACGGGGTTCGATACACCGCCAGGGCGTGACGATGACCCGCGTCCGCCCATCGCCGGTTGTGGGAAAGAAGTCGTGGTAGCCCAGCGGAAGATCGGCCGGCAACGTCTCGCCGACGGGCCGCTGCGAGCCATCTTCAAGGACGAGTTGTCCCGGCATGGCCCAGGGCACGGCCATGCCGGTCCGGACCACGCGGACTGCCTCGCGGCCCGGCACGACGCGATTGGCGTCGGGGCCGCCCATGCCCTCCAGGATCGCCGCCGGAGTATTGGCGGGTATCTCCTCCCACGGATACTCGGGGCCGGTGTCGAACGAGGCGTCCAAGGCGTGATGGTCTGTCATGCGGCGGCTCGTTACTGCGTCAAGCCCTCGAACAGCGGCGTGGAGAGATACCGCTCGCCGAAGCTGGGAACGATCGTCACGATCACCTTATTGCGGTTCTCCGCGCGCATGGCCACGCGGATCGCGGCCGCCACGTTGGCGCCCGAACTGATACCGACGAGAATGCCTTCCTCCTTGGCCATGCGGCGTGCCCAAGTAAAGGCCTCGTCGTTGGCCACCGTCTCGACGCCGCTGAGCAGGCTGGTATCGAGATTCTTGGGAATGAACCCCGCGCCGATACCTTGGATCTTGTGTGGGCCCGGCTTGCCACCGGAAATGACCGCTGAATCGGTCGGTTCGACGGCGATGGCGCGCAGATCCGCCTTCTTCGTACGCAGGTAGCGGGTCGTGCCGGTGATCGTGCCGCCTGTTCCGACCGCGGCGATAAAGATATCCACCTTGCCGCCGGTGTCTTCCCAGATCTCGGGGCCGGTTGTCCGCTCGTGGACGTCCGGATTGGCCGGATTGTCGAACTGCTGCGGGACCCAGGCATGGGGCGTCGTCCGGGCCAACTCCTCGGCCTTGGCGATCGCACCCTTCATACCATCCTTGGCCGGAGTCAGCACCAGGTCCGCGCCCAGCGCGCGGAGCAAAGCCCGCCGCTCCAGGCTCATCGACTCGGGCATGGTGAGCGTCAACGAATAGCCTTTCGCCGCGGCGACGAAGGCCAGGGCAATGCCCGTGTTGCCGCTGGTTGGCTCGATGATGTGCGTGTCGGGTGTCAACCGCCCGGATTTCTCGGCGGCTTCGATCATGGAACGTCCGATACGGTCTTTTACGCTGTGGCAGGGATTGAAGTACTCCAACTTGGCCAGCACCGTAGCCGCCCCGGCCGGCACGATGCGGTTGAGTTTCACCAGGGGAGTGTTGTACGTCGTGGCGACGATGTTGGAATAGGACTTGCCGTGGGACATGTCGTTGCCTTTCAAAACAGAAGGAATAAGATACTCAACGCAAAGAATCGGTTGGAAATTCGTAGGCGTGCCAGTTATTATACAAAAGATGATCGAGATGGTGTAGATCAAGTTTTCGTAGAAACCGGGAAAATCATGCCCGCAATTGAAGAACTACATGCGTTTTTGGAGCAATTCGCCCCTCTGCGGCTGGCGGAGTCGTGGGACAACGTCGGTTTGCTGATCGGCGACCGGCAGGCGGAGGTGCGGCGGCTCATGACCTGTTTGACGGTCACGCCCCAAACGGTGGAAGAGGCGATTCGAGGCCGGGCGGATTTGATCGTCACGCACCATCCGCTGCCTTTTTCCGCTGTAAAGAAACTGACGTCCGATACGATCGCGGGTCGCATGTTGCTCGCGCTCATCGCCGCGGGGATAGCGGTTTACAGTCCGCATACGGCCTTCGATTCGGCTGCCGAGGGGATCAATCAGCGCTTGGCCGAGGGACTGGGGTTGGCCGATATCGTTGCCCTGGCGCCGCACCCGGAAGGCCAAGGCTCGGGCCGTTGGGGCAAGACCGACGGACCGCTGACGCTGGGTGGACTGGCGCAACGGCTGATGAAATTTCTGGGCATCGCCAGCTTGCAGATTGTCGGCAAGGCGGAACAGAAAATCCGGACCGTGGCCGTGGCCTGCGGCGCGGCGGGCGAGTTCTTGGAAGCCGCCCGCAAGATGTCCAGCGATGCCATGCTGCTGGGCGAAGCCCGTTTCCATACCTGCTTGGAGGCCGAGGCCTGGGGAATCGGCCTGTTGCTGCCCGGACATTTTGCCAGCGAACGGTTTGCGGTCGAGGAGTTGGCCGGCTTGCTGGGAAGGCAGTTTCCCCAGATTCAGGCCTGGGCCAGCCGGCAGGAACGGGATCCGTTGGCGTGGATCGGCGCACGACTTTCCGCCGCCGCCGATCGACCGTAGAATAACCATTATGATTCGATCCCTTACGGCATTGCCGGTTTACAACGAAGCCAATCACGTCTCGCCCGTCCTGGATGAAGTACTGCGGCATTGCGACGAAGTGCTGGTTGTCGACGATGGTTCCAACGACGGTACGGCCAGGATCCTGGCCGACCGCGGCGACATTCACGTGGTGACGCACGGGCGAAATCGCGGTTACGGCGCGGCCTTGAAGTCGGCCTTCGATTTCGCCTTGCGCAACGGCTACGACGTGCTGGTGACCATCGATTGCGACGGCCAGCACGAGCCTTCGCTGATTCCGCAGTTCATCGCCCGCAGCGAGGAGGCCGACATTGTCTCGGGCAGCCGCTACCTGCGGCAGTTTCCCGGCGATAGCCGTCCGCCAGAACAACGGCGGCAGATCAACCAGGTCATTACCCGCCGCGTGAATCGGCAGTTGGGCCTGGGTCTGACCGACGCTTTCTGCGGATTCAAAGCCTATCGCGTGCCGGTGCTGGCAAAGTTCTCGTTGACGGAAACGGGCTATGCCATGCCGTTGGAACTTTGGGTCCAAGCCGCGGCCTTGGGCTTGAAGATCGTCGAGCTCCCGGTGCCGTTGGTCTACCTGGACGAGGCCCGGTCGTTCGGCGGGGCATTGGACCACGGAGAGACGCGGTTGAAGGTCTATGAAGAGGTCTTGGATCGAGCCATTGCCGTGGTTGCGGCCGCGCCGCGGGACGAGGCCAGCCCGTGCTCGATGGGTGGACCACAAAGTCGTTACGGGTAGGATTGGCTTCTGAGTTACATCTTCGGCCTGTCTAACGTTGATGACGAAAACTATGCACATGACCCTTGCCCCAGATCAACTCCGCCGGCAGCGGTTTGTCACGCCGCGCGAGAACCGCGCGATGCTGGCTGTACCGCCCCTGGAAGAAGCCGGCGCCCTGGCGGCAGAAAACGTCCGCCTGCGCGGCATGGCCAAGTGCGTACTCAACGGCCGCTCGTTGGCAGAACTCTCGCGGCAGGCCCGCGCGGAACTTCTCACTACGGCCCAGGCCTGGACCGGCGCTTATCGCGAGGCTCGGCTGCCCAGCCTCGACCCGCAGGGCTTGATCTTCCTGGCCGGGCATCAGCCGGAGTTCTTTCATCCCGGCGTATGGTTCAAGAACTTCGCCTTGGGTGAGTTGGCCCGCCGGCACGGCGCCGCGGCCGTGAACCTGGTGATCGACAGCGATGCGATGAAGAGCGTCTCGCTGCCGACACTGGGCGGTTCGCTGGCCGATCCGCGCCGCGAGGCGGTGATGTTCGATCGGCCCGATGGGCGGCTGCCCTTCGAAGAGCGGCGGATCCTCGACACCAACTTATTCGCCAGTTTTGGCCGCCGCGCGGCCCAGCGGATCGCGCCGCTGGTTCCCGATCCGCTCCTGCGGCGGTTCTGGCCGATGGTGCTGGCGCGTGCGGAGCACGTCGATCGCCTGGGCTATTGCCTGGCCCAGGCGCGGCATCAGTTGGAAGGCCAGTGGGGACTGCAAACCCTGGAAGTTCCCCAGAGCGCCGTCTGTGGCAGCGAACCATTTTACTGGTTTCTCGCCCACCTGATGGCCAACATCGACCGCTTTCGCGAATGCTACAACGGAGCGGTGCAGGAATATCGCCAGACCAATCACATCCGCAATGCGGCCCATCCCGTGCCGGATCTGGTCGCCGACGGCCCGTGGGTTGAGGCCCCTCTGTGGATCTGGACGGCCGAGCGGCCGCAACGCCGCCGCTTGTTCGTCTGTCGTCATGGCCGCGAGATCCTTGTTTCCGATCGGGCCGGACGGGAATTGCGTTTGCCTCAGACAATTGACGGCGATGCCACCGACGCTGTCGAGCGGCTGATGGCTTGGGGTCGGGAGGGGGTGCGAATTCGCTCTCGGGCCTTGATCACGACGCTTTGGGCCCGCTTGGCCCTGGGTGACTTGTTCCTGCACGGCATTGGCGGGGCGAAATACGATCAGGTGACCGATCGCTTGATCGAGACGTTTTTCGGCATTACACCGCCGGGGATCATGGTCCTGTCCGCCACGCTGTACCTGCCGGTTCAGCGGCAGGGCAATGACAACGGAGAGCGCCGGCCGATTCAACACGATGACCTAAGCGATGAAAGGCTCCGTGGCATTCGCCGCGAGCTGCGCGAATTGACTTATCATCCGGAGAAGTATTTGCAAGCCGATGATCTGCGGGACCGCCGCGATCTTGGGGCCGAGGCACTGATCGAGGAAAAACGCCGCTGGATCGAGTTGCCCGTCACACCTGAAAACGCCTATGCGCGCTGGAACGCGCTGCGTCGCATCAACGACGAATTGCAGGCCTGCGTGGCGCCGCGACGGCAAGCGGTCTTGGATCTCCAATCGCACGTGCAATGGGCCTTGCGACACGAGAAGGTGCTCCGCTGGCGCGAGTATGGCTTTTGTCTGTATCCCGAAACTTATTTAACGGATTTTTTCAGCGACTTGCTTTCCAAGATCGTGTAGAATATATTTTCGCGGCGGGGGAAAACAGATTTTCTTGCGCGGGCCACTTCCCAAGAGCGCGGAAAGATGCTTTGATAGTGTGAGTCCAAGGCAAGGATCGTTCGAGAACTTATTTCCGTAGCGCGCTGCAACTGTTCGATCTGGGGTGTTTTGGCAGTTAGTGAAATAAGCGTAAATCGATTCCGGGGGGTCATGTGTTTCACGCGAAAAGGACTCGCGCATATGGGCGCAGGGATTAAAGTGCCGATTGCCGCCGACGCGCGTCACGGCCCTGAAGCACTTTCTGAATCGATCGGCAAGCGCCGCGTGCGGACTGCGATCAGCGCCTGCACGCCCGCCGATCATATCGGCTTGAGGCATTTCCTCACGGAGATTTTCGGCAGCGGCTATCCGGCCGAGTTCCAGGCCTCGCTCGAAGACCCATGCTATACGCCGGGCAACCGGCTCTTGCTCCGCCGCATGGGGCGGCTGATTGCCCACGTGCGGGTGACGGGCCGGGTCATGCAGTTCGGCGGGCTCTCCTTTCCGGTTGCTGCCATGCAAGGACTGGCCACTGCGGCCCATTGTCGCCAGCAAGGGCTGGGTACCCACCTGTTGTTAGCTGCGGAAAAGCAGATGGCCCAGTCGGGTGCGCTGCTGGGTCTGCTGTGGACGCGGATTCCGTATTTCTTTCGCCGTACCGGCTGGGCGTTGTGCCACGGCAATACGGGTTACACGGCCACCCCACATGCCGTGCTTGGCCGGTTGCTGGAGGAGGGACTCTGTTTGCGCCGGGCGCCGCGCATTCAAGTTCGCCCCTGGCGGCGGTGGGAAGAAGACGCCATCACCCGCGTCTATCGACAGAACCTGCCCGGCAGCTACGGCCTGCTGGAGCGCAGCCGCGCGTATTGGCATTGGCTCTTAGAGCGCCGGGCCTACGACCAGTTTTATGTGGCTTTGGACGGCCCCGACCTCTGGGACTTCAAGGAGAGCAGCACGCGGCTGGTGGGCTACGCGGCCGTCAAGGGCGAGAAAATCATCGAGCTGGTCACGGTCCCCGACCGGCGGAAAGCGGCGTTGGAACTTCTCGCCCGCACGTGCGGCGATGCCATCGAGCAGGACCACCGACAAGTGGCCCTGTACGTCCCTGCCGATAGTCCCCTGCGGGAATACTTCCCGGGGGAGCCGGAATCGTTGCCGCGCGGGCACGGCGAACATGCTGAATGCTGCATGGCGCGGCTGCTGGACCCGCTGGGCCTCTTGCAAAGGATGTGCGGGGTGTTCGTCGAACGGGCCAAGGAGGCCGGGCTCGGCCGGCCCGTGGAACTCGGCTTGCTGGTCGACGGCCGCAAGTATCAGATCGAGATTGCCAGCAGGGCCCGGGCCACGGCCGACACCTTGGGCCGCAGTTACCTTCGTTTGAATGTGGCCGACTTCACCCGCCTGCTGCTCGGTCAGCTCGACTGGGACCGGGCCCTGGCCGAAGGCCGCGTCGTGCCTTCCACCGCCCTGGCCGGCGACGTCGGTCGCGTGCTCTTTCCCTCGCTGCCGTTCTGGCGGCCGCTGCTGGATGAGCTGAGGGCGTGAACTAGGAACTACCCTGCGGCTTCTCCGATCAGCTTCCAGGCCTGCTCCACGTGCCGCCGTTGCGTGTTCGTCTGCCCAACGCAGAACCGCAGCGTCAAGCGGTCGTGCAAGCGCGTGTGGCTGATGAACATCTTGCCGGAGGCGTTCACCCGGTCGAGTATCTGCTGGTTGACAACGTCGCCGCCGCGGTGGCGGAAACAGACGAGGTTCAAGGCGGCCGGCGCGGCCAACTCGAAACGCGGATCGGACTGAACCCATCCGACGAACTCCTGGGCCATGGCCACATGCTGCCGCACGCGCTGCTGAATGCCCTCGATACCGAACGAGCGCAAGACGAACCATAACTTCAGCGCGCGGAAACGCCGGCCCAAGGGAACCTGCCAGTCTCGATAATCGATCACCGCGCCCGACTGCGTGGCCTGATTCTTGAGATACTCGGGCATGATCCCCAGGGCACGGATCAGCGGCCCGCGGTCGGCAACGAAGAAGCAACTGCAATCGAAGTTCGTGAACATCCACTTGTGCGGATTGAAGCAGTAACTGTCGGCCAGTTCCAGGCCGTCGAGCATGCCGCGAAATTCCGGGCAAATGGCCGCTGTGCCGGCCAGGGCCGCGTCGACGTGCAGCCAGACACCGTGTCGGCGGCAGATCTCGCCGATCGGCCGCAAGGGATCGAAGCCCAGCGACGACGTCGTGCCGGCGGTCGCGCAGACGAAGCACGGCCGGCGGCCGGCGGCAACATCGGCGGCCAGGGCTGCGGCCAGGCAGTCGGGCCGCATCGTCCAGCGCTCGTCGACTTCGATCCGCCGCAGGCTCTCGCTGCCCAGTCCGGCGACGCGCAGGCCCTTCTCCACGGAAGAATGGGTCTGCGTCGAGGCATACGCGACCAACGCGCATGCCCGTAGGTCAGGCTTTCCAGCCTGACAATTCGTTGTCGCGCGCTCGCGGGCGGCCAAAATCGCACACAGCGCGGCAGAAGAGGCCGTGTCCTGGATCACGCCGCCGCCGACGGTCGTCGAGAGGAATCGTTGCGGCAGGCCCATCGCATCGACGAGCCAATCGAGCACCCGGGTCTCCAACTCCGTGCAGGCCGGGCTGGTCGACCAGAGCATCCCCTGCACTCCCAGGCCGGAGGAGAGCAGATCGCCGAGGATCGAGGGACCCGAGTTATTGCTGGGGAAGTAGGCGAAGAAATTGGGCGACTGCCAGTGCGTGATGCCCGGCATGATGATTTCATCGACGTCGCGGAGGATCGCGGCCAGCGGCTCGCCTTGTTGCGGTGGCCGGTCGGGCAAGCGGCTGCGGATCTCTCCCGGCTTGACCTGCGATAGCACGGGCAGATGCTCGGCCCGTTCCATGTAGTTGGCGATCCAGTCGATGACTTCGCGGCCGTGGCGGCGGAATTCGTCAGGGGTCATGATGTGATGTTCCAAAGTGGCCATTTAATTGCAGACCGATCCCCCGTTGCAACATGGGAATTGCCGGGGGGCTAGCGTGGATGACAGAACGATTATAGACTTACTTCAAGAGTAGTCTAACCCCGCCCTTCCAACTAGGGGGTCTCGGATGACATTGGCAGAAAAAACTCAGAAGACTTTTGCGGGAATGGAACCGACATTGAGTTGCCGACCAACCATCAAGAAGGAACGACTCCCAACCAATACAACGACCTACAAGCATCCAGTACATCGGTGGTATAACTTCATTGCCGGATTTTCGCCCGAGTTTGTCGGACTATGTCTCGACACGCTTCAGATCGCACCTGAACTCTATCTTGATCCCTTTGCTGGTTGCGCAACTGGCCCGTTAGCTGCCGTGGCAAGGGGCATCGAGGCAGTCGGCTATGAACCGCACCCGATCATGGCAAAGGTGGCACGCGCCAAACTTCCCGGCGCTGATGCAGTCGAGCGACTGGACCAGATCGAGCACGCCATCCTTGCCGGACTAAGAAAGCCCCTGCCGTCCAGCACTCTGCCCTTCGCCCCCAAGAATTTCTTACGGAAACTCTTTCCCGAAGAATCACTCGCGGTGTTGCTCGGGGCGAGGGCATCCCTGGAAGAGCGGGGGCTATCTGCGGACGACTTGGCATTCTTGGTTCTATCGAAGATTCTCGATCTAAGCTCCCATTCGCAAACGGACGGCATCTACAAAGCACCCACCAGCAGGAAGACGGCAATTCCGCCGACCGTTGCCGCGAAGAAGACTCTCGACATGGTGCGGCATGATTTGGCCAGGTTGCCCAGCCCATACGCCCCCTTGTCGCGCCTCTATGAAAAGTCTTCCGAACAAATGACCGAGGTTGCCGATTCCAGCGTTGACATTGTCGTAACGTCGCCCCCCTATTTGAACAATTTTGACTTTGCGGAAATGACCAGAATGTATCTGTATTTCTGGGGAATCGCTGCTTCATGGGGAGAAATAACTGATAAGGTGCGATCGAAACTCGTCGTCAACACGACAACGGCCCTAAAAGGTCAAAAAGAAAAGCAAGAAGAGTACCGGGCGAATTTGCCCGCTGTTCTGTATGCTGAACTGGACGGACTGGTTTCTTCCCTTGCCGATCAACGAAAAACAAGAGCGGGGAAGAAGGAATACGATTACTTGGTCTATCCCTACTTCTCACAAGTCACGAATGTCTTGCGCGAGTGCTATCGTTGCCTGAAACAAGGCGCGGCAATTCATGTCATGGTGGCGGATGCCGCCTTGTACGGTATCCACATCAGCACCCCGCAATTGCTTGCGAATCTGCTGGCAGTTATCGGGTTTCACCAGACCAGTTGCGATTTGATTCGCAAGCGAGGACATCGTTGGATACTCGATAAACGAGACGGATCGGAGCGCGGCTTGGGCGAGTACCATGTTTCTGCAACGAAATAAAGTCCGGGAGTACTCATCATGGCATCCGTTACCATTCCGACATTGTACCAAATTGCCGATGCTGAAATTCGACTGTGTATTGAGTCGTATTTGAAAGCGAGCAAGTCCACGCACGCTTTTACCAACATCACACCGAAGAACCTACGGGATGAACGAGCACGGGCCATCTTGCTGGCAGGACTGGGTGTGCGTGACGTTGAAATGACTGCAAAGGACGCGTGCGAAGAATGGAAGCGGCGTCAAGCCGTTCCGTTCGATCTCGAGACCGGCATCACTTTTGGAGTGTACCGCAACATTCGAAAGAAAGGCGGCGAGTTTCTCGATGCCGTAGAGTCGGCTACGAAAGGATTTACCGAGTTCGACCCGATCTTCATCCAGCGGAACCCGCATACTCTCCCTATACTTCAGCACCTTGCGGGCATTTTCAGCAAATCCGCGCTAAAGAAATTTGTGGGAAGTGTGTCGGATACGGGAATTTCCAAGCCTGCTGCGGAGCGTTTGGCAGAGGTTTTGCGTGAAAGGGTTGACACGCCGCGCATTAATAAGGGCGAAATCCTTCAACGGTTGGAAGGTACTCTCGAGGGAATTGTCCGCGATCTCGTTGGGCGCGTCTTCTTGGAATCAGTTGTGGATAGCGCGCTCAGAGATAGATTGATCCCTTTTAAACGGGAAGACGAATACGAATCGTTGGCTGGAGTCGTGTACGATTTTCGAGCGGACTTCGTGATACCTGACGCGACAGAGCCAAAAGCGTTTATCGAGGTGCGCAAATCGTCGTCACGTCATGCGTCATTGTACGCAAAAGACAAGATGTTCTCCGCTATCAACTGGAAGGGTAAACAAATGGATATGCTTGCGGTATTGGTTGTCGACGGCGAATGGACGGGAGAAACCCTCCGCGTAATGGCGAAAGTTTTTGATTACGTTGTTCCCATATCGCGCATTGCCGAGTTGGCAGATACAATCAAGGCATTCATTGAGGGAGATCAATCCAAGCTGAAATGGCTCATTGACTTCCGAATTAGGCCAAGAAAGTTGTAGCTCCCGAACGTGCGCAAGCAAGGAACAAAAGGCCTATGTCTACCGTTTCCCGCGACGAACTGGCCAGCCGCTATCTCGACCAACTTCCTTTCGAGCCGTACAAGGTCCAGGAAGACGCCTTGCTGGCGTGGTTCACGACGGACCAGGGTGTGCTGGTCTGCGCGCCCACCGGTATGGGCAAGACACTGATCGCTGAGGCGGCCCTCTTCGAGGCATTGCATACTGGCCAGCAGGCATACTACACCACGCCCCTGATCGCCCTGACGGAACAGAAGTTCCACGAGATGCAAGACCGTGCAGTGCAATGGGGATTCCAGGCCAGCGACGTCGGCCTGGTGACCGGCAATCGCCGCGAAAACCCGGCGGCCCGCGTGCTCGTGGTCGTGGCCGAAATCCTGCTGAATCGCCTGCTGCACGGCGAGTTCGATTTCCAGAACACCTCGGCCGTGGTCATGGACGAGTTCCACAGTTTCAACGATCCGGAACGCGGCATCGTCTGGGAGATGACCCTGGGCCTGCTGCCGCCGCACGTGCGATTGCTCTTGCTCTCGGCCACCGTGGGCAACGCCATGGACTTCATCCACTGGCTGCGGCAGGGCCACCAGCGGACGCTGGAACTGGTGCGAGGCGAAGAACGCCGCGTGCCGCTGAGCTACCACTGGATCGGCGATACGCTGCTGACCGAGCAACTTGAGGAAATGGCCCAGGGCGATACCGAAGCGCGGATGACGCCCGCCTTGGTCTTCTGCTTCAATCGCGACGAATGCTGGACTGTGGCCGAGCAGATCAAGGGCAAGAAGGTGCTCAGCGACGGCCAGCAGACCCGCCTGGTCGAGGAACTGAACCAGCACGATTGGTCGCAAGGGGCCGGCACCAAGCTGCGGCAACTGCTCTTGCGCGGCGTGGGCGTACACCACGCCGGACTGCTGCCCAAGTATCGCCGCATCGTGGAATTGCTCTTCCAGCGCAAGCTGCTGAGCGTGGCGATCTGCACGGAAACCCTGGCGGCCGGCATCAACCTGCCGGCCCGCTCCGTCGTGCTGCCGAGCATCTTGAAAGGCCCGCCCGACAAGAAGCGGATCATCGAACCCAGCGCCGCCCATCAGATCTTCGGCCGCGCCGGCCGGCCACAATTCGACACGCACGGCCACGTCTTCGTGTTGGCCCACGAGGACGACGTGAAGATCGCCCGCTGGCATGAACAGTACGACCGGATCCCCGAGGACACCAAGGACCCGGGGCTGATGAAGGCCAAGAAGGCCATGAAGCGGAAGATGCCCCATCGTCGCGACAACGAGCAGTATTGGAACGAGGCCCAATTCCAGAAACTGATCACCGCCCCGCCGGGCAAACTCCATAGCCGCGGGCCATTGCCCTGGCGTCTGCTGGGCTACATGCTCGATGCCTCGCCGGAGATCGAGATCATTCGTCGCCTGGTCGGCAAGCGGTTGATGGACTCGGCGCATCTCGAAGGGGCGCAGCGCGATTTAGAGCGGATGCTGCTCGTGTTGCACAAGGCCGGCTACGTGCGGCTGGAACCGGAACCGCCCGCGGAGGCGGGGGAAGAAAGGGAGAAAGAGGGAAAGGGAGAAGGGGAGAAAGTAGGAAGGGGAGAAAGGGAGAAAGGGAGAGAAGGGGGAACTGTCAAATTCCTCCCTTTCTCTCCTTCTCCCCCGCTCCCTTTCTCCCCTTCTCCCGTACTTCCGTCGGAGCCTCCCGCTCCCCCACCCTACCGTCCGGCGCTGGCGCACCCGACGGCCGAGTTGGCCAAGTTGTCGCTGTTCCGCAGCGTGAACCCGCTGTTTGGCATGTTCCTGGTACACGAGTTGGGGATCGCCGACCGCAAGGAGCGGATCCAGGCCTTCGAGAGCGCCCTGGATTTTCCCGCGCCGGTGGCGCGGTATGTGCGTGTGCCCAAGCAGGAGTTCCTGCCGCCGGGGCCTTTGGCCATGCTGCGGCTCGATCAGCAGTTGTTGCAATTTGGGCTGGCGACGATTGAGGAACTGGTGCAGAGGCCCAAGGAGGAAGAAGAGCCCTGGAAGCCGCGCCATAGCTACGACGCCGAGCAGGACGAGGAACCCAAGTGGGTGCTCACGCTGGCGGAAAAGCTCCGGCGGCTATTTGACCACGAATACGCGGGCGTGTTCGACCTCCGCACTCGGGCCGTTTGGGCCGCAGGCGAGTTGCTGACGGAATTCCACGGCAATTTCAACAAGTACGTCGGCAGCAAGGACCTGCTGAAGCAGGAGGGCATCGTCTTCCGGCACCTTTTGCGGCTGATCCTTTTGCTGCGCGAGTTTCGTCCGCTTAGCCCGCCCGATCTCGATCCGGCCGCCTGGCAGTACGATCTGGATGAAGTCGTCGATCAGCTCACGGCAAGCTGCCGCGAGGTCGATCCCACCAGCACGGACCACGTGCTGGAGACAGTCGAAGAGCCGCCCGAAGAGGAAGAGAAGTTCGGCGCGGGGATTTTCGATTGACGTAACCTGCTGGCAGCGCTACCCCCGGCGATGCAGCGGCGGGACGCTCCCCCTATGTCTCGCAAAGATCCCAGGTTCTGTATTTTTCCTGTCCATTTACGGGTTATGCTGGCCTTACAGCCACATTTCCGCCCGCCACACCCAAGAACTCACCAATCCGGCATGGAATTGCAAGACGCCTCTTGGCTATAATCCCGCGTCTCGTTCCCGCGGTAGGAAACGCGACCTCATCCTCAAACCCGTTGAGCCGCCGATGGCCGGACAGGGACGTCCGCGAACATCGCCGAGTCATTTTTACGCAACCGCTCCCTTCGGCGCGGTCCAATGGTCGCCTTGCGCCGCGACAGTCACGCCCAAAATAAAAAGGAAGGCGGAAGTCAGAAGGCGGGAGCAGAACGATAGCCGCTGTGACATCTTGTCAAAGTTGCAAAACTCAAGTGGTGGAACGACTATCGCTTGTCAGCCTACCGCACTTCCATGTCCCCCTTCCGCCTTCCAGTGCCCGACGTCCGCTCTCCGGCATCGCCGTTCCCTTCCTCGCTCCTTGTGGTGCGAAACGGCGACCTCTCCGGCTAGTGACGCGGCGCAAAGGGGTATTGAACAGTCTGTAAAAACCGCGGGAACCGGCACCGTGCGTAATGGCACGAACTCAGCCAACTCTCGCAGACGGTCGGCGCCAGTTCCCGGTAGATCCGTAAATTCGAAAAGCGGGAACATCGCAGCGCCGCAAGCCGGCGGCCTGCGCTGGGCAGCCGCGTTTTTTTGCCTGCTGTCGCTGTCAATGTCCTCTTTCTCCTACGCAGACGAAGCCCTAATGGTTCGCGTTGCCTGGGGCGGCGGACGAGAAAAATTATGGGAAGGTTCCGTCGCCGTCAGCAGCGGCGCCATTTCCCAACCGCGGCCACTGGGCATCGAAGCCGACGAGCCCGGCTCGATGTGGCTGGAGAATGGCCGCCTACTGATCCTGCAACGCTCGCCGCGGGCCTACGACGGCGTCGACTTCTTCGTCACCGCCCCCGCCGACGCCAAGCTCGTCGTGCAACTCACGGCAGCCGGCAATTCGCAGCGCGGATCACAGATCGAGATTCCCCTGGCCGATATCTCCAGCGAGTTCCGCAACTTGTCATTGGACAACCAAGAGAACCACCTGCTCGTACGCCGCGCGCCGGGTGATTCGCTGCTGGTGCGCATGTCGCGCCCCTCGATGGTCTTTGCTCCCGGCGAAACGCTGCGTTTCGAGGTCGTCCCGCATCTCTTGCCCGTGCCCGCCGACACCGCGCTGCAAATCAAGGCCCAGTTGGTGGACGGCCAGGGACAGGCGTCTTGGTCCAGCACACAGGACGTGCATGTCGGCCGTGGCGAGAGCGTGCCGCTGGAACTCGCGCTGCCGGAAGAGGAGGGCGTTTACGATATCGTCATCACGGCCCAGCAAAGCGGCGGCTGGCAGCGTGCCCTGCGCCAACCGCTGCACTGGACGCGGGCGATCGCCGAGCGCCGCGTGCAGCTCGTGGTGATCTCGCGCCGGCAGTCGGCGGTCAAGCCCACCCGCGAATTGACGCAGTTGCTGGAGATCGATCCCGCCGGTTCCCGTTGGTGGGAAAAGGTCAAGCTGCCGTCCTTGCCCAGGTTCTCCCGCGGCTTGAGCGGCCCGCTGGGCAACGGCATGCGCGAAACGGTCCATCACGGTCTGGGCGACGTCTCGCAACTCAAGCCCAGTGCCGTCTCGCCCGACGTCAGTTGGGAGGCCTATACGTTGAACGTCGGTCCCGTGGGGCGGCCGTGCCTGCTGGAGGTCGACTATCCCAGCGATGTGCCGCAGACCCTTGGGCTGAGCATCGTCGAGACCAACGCCGCAGGTGTCCTGGTGCCGATCGGATTGGACTCGGGCATCGACGTCTCCGACGAGACCGCGGCCGCGGCCCCGCCGCATTGGGAGCGGCACCGGCTCGTCTTCTGGCCGCGGACTAGCTCGCCGCTGCTGCTGATCACCAATCGCCGCGAGCGGTCGCCAGCGGTTTACGGCAAGATCCGCGTGTTGGGCGGCTGGGAACGATTGCCGGAAAGCGGGATGGCCAAGGCTGCCGCCGCGCAGCGCCTGATCGCGGCTTACATGGACCGGCCTTTGCTGGCGGAGAATTTTTCCGGCGAGGAAGCCCTCGACGCCTGGATCGGGCGGACGCTGCAAGACTGGAAGACGTTCCATCAGGCCGGCACGAGGCTCGTCAACTATCTCCGCTATGCGGGCTACAACGGCTTGGTGCTCACCGTGGCGGCCGACGGTAGCGCGATCTATCCCAGCGCGGTCCTCGAACCAACCCCGCGCTACGATACGGGCGTGTTCTTTTCCAGCGGGCAAGATCCGCAGCAGAAGGACGTGTTGGAGATGTTGCTGCGGCTGATGGACCGCGAAAACCTGCAACTGATTCCTTCGCTGGAGTTCGCCACGCCGCTGCCGGCCTTGGAAGCGCTCCGCCGCCGCGGCGGAGCGGAGGCTCAGGGGCTGGAGTGGATCGGGGCGGACGGCGCCACCTGGTGCCGCACGTACTGTCCGCGCCGCGGCTTGGCGCCTTATTACAATACGCTTGATCCGCGCGTGCAGGAGGCGATGCTGTCGGCCGTGCGGGAACTGGTGCAACGTTACGCCAGCCACGCCAGCTTCGGCGGCCTGGCGCTGCGGCTCTCGGCCTACGGCTACGCGCAACTTCCCGGTCCGGAATGGGGCATGGACGACGCCACCATTGCCCGCTTCGAGCGCGATACGGGCGTGCAGACGCCCGGCAGCGGCGGACAGCGGTTTGCCGCCCGCGCGGCGTTCCTCAATTCCGACGAGCAGCGTGGGCGCTGGCTGCAATGGCGGGCTGCCGAGTGCCACAAGTTCTATCACCGAGTCCAGCAGGTCCTGGCCGCGGCGCGGCCCGAGATGCCGCTCTACCTAGCCGGGGCGGAAATGCTGGCCGGCCCAGAGATTGAAACCGAGCTGCGTCCGGCCTTGCCGCGGCGGTCATCGCTGGCCTCGGCCTTCCTGCACGTAGGCATCGACCTGCGCCTCTTCCGCGACGACGCGCAGATCGTCCTGCTGCGTCCGCAGCGCGTCTTGCCCACCGCGCAACTCAGCGCCCAGGCCCTGGACTTGGAACTGGCGCAGATGTCGGAGGCCGCGTCGTTCTTTCGCAGCTTGCCGCACGCCGGCAGCCTCTTCTTCCATCCGCCCCAGGAAGCCCGCCTGCCTTCCTTCGACCAGAAGGTGGCGATCAAGTCGAGTTGCGCCCTCTTGCTGGCCCAAGCGGTTCCTTCCGGCATACAGAACCGGCAACGTTTTGCCGAGAGCCTTTTCAACCACGATTCGCAGATTCTCATCGACGGCGGCTGGATGTTGCCGCTGGGGCAGGAAGAAGCCACGCAGCGATTTTCCGCCGCCTTCCGGCAGCTTCCGCCGGTCCATTTCACCGATGCCGAAGAGAGCCATTCGGGGCAACCGGTGGCGATCCGCTGGGCGACTGTCGACGGCAAAAGCTATGCCTACGCCGTGAACACCACGCCCTTTGCGGCCAGCGCCCGCGTCCGCCTGTCCGCCTCGGCGAACTGCAAGATCGACGATCTCAGCGGCAGCGGTTGCCCCGGCAGGCTGAAGGACGAGGGCGACGGCCTGGCGTGGCTCGTCGAACTGGAGCCTTACCAACTGGCGGCCGTGGCTTTTTCGGAAGCGGACGTGAAGCTGCTCCAGCCCCAGGCGACGTTGCCGGACAAGGCGGCCGCATCGATGGCCGAGCGAATTCATCAGCTTGGCGTACGGGCGGCGGCGCTCCGCAATCCGCCGTTGTTGAAGGTCCTGGAGAATCCCGGTTTCCAGAGCAAGCCCACTGCGTCCGATCCCGTGCCCGGCTGGGTCGTCTCCAAGCGGTCGGACGTTTCGATCACCACCGACACCACGCAAGGCCACGAGACGGATCTTGCCACCGAGAAGGGGTTCAAGCCGGCGCAGTCGGCACGGATCGCCAGCGAGGGGCCGACCGCCTCGCTGATCAGCCAGGCCTTCGCGCCGCCGCGGACGGGCCGGATCACGGTCTCCGTCTGGCTGCGGGTGGCCGACGCCGCGCGGCAGCCCAACTTGTGGCTAGCCGTGGAAGGCAACGTCGTCGGCCGCCACTACTATCGCTATGCCACTCTGGGACAGCCGCCGGGTCCCGGGCAGAGCGGCTCTCCTATTTCCACGACCTGGAGCCAGTACATCGTGCAGTTCGACGACCTGCCCTTGGACGGGCTTTCCCAGGTGTGCGTGCGCCTGGACCTGATGGGCGCCGGCGAGGTCTGGGCCGACGACGTGCAGCTCTTCGACCTGGCCTTCAACGAATCCGAGTTGCGGGCGCTCTACAAACTGCTCACGTTGGCCGACCTGAACTTGCAGAACGGCCAGGTCGGCGATTGCATGAAGCTCTTGAACGGTTACTGGCCGCGTTTCCTCATGCAAAATGTGCCGTCGCCGCAGGCCGTGCCTGCGCTGGCCGCGAAGCCTGCCGCTGAGCAATCGGCCGAGGAGAAGCCCGCCGCGCAGTCGTCCAGTTGGACGGACCGCGTGAAGGGACTCCTGCCCGAGGGGCTGCGCTAAAAATCGGCCGATTTGACATTTCGGACGACTACGGAGATACTATACTGCCCGCGGTTTCGATTGGCACGATCCATAGTAACCCGAAGCGTCAGCGAGGCAACGACTTAGCAACCTCGCTAACGCTTCGGTTAGTGTCAGCGGCAACCGCGGGCAGTATATACATCCCTGGTCGGTTCCAGACACGATGACCTAGCCGAAAGACGAATCAAGGTACGAAGATTACGATGAGCAACGAACAATCGACTTCCCCGCGGATTGGCACCTTGGCACTGCACGCCGGGCAGGTGCCCGATCCCACCACGACCGCCCGGGCCGTGCCGATCTACGCCACGACCAGTTACGTGTTTCATGACACGGAGCATGCGGCGAACCTCTTCGGCCTGCGCGAGTTCGGCAATATCTACACGCGGCTGATGAACCCCACGACCGACGTGCTGGAAAAGCGTCTGGCGGCATTGGACGGCGGCGCGGCGGGACTGGCTTTCTCCAGCGGCCAGGCGGCCATCACGGCCGCGCTGCTGACCATCGTCCATGCCGGCCAGAATTTCATCTCGGCCACCAGCCTCTACGGCGGCACCTGGACCCTCTTCACGCAGACCTTCGCAAAACTCGGCATCGAAGTGCGGTTCTTCGACCCTAGCAAGCCCGAGACGTTGAGCAGACTAGTCGACAAGAACACCCGGGCCATTTATCTCGAAACACCGGGCAATCCGAAGAACGACGTGCCCGATTACCGCCAGATCAGCGACCTTGCGCACAGCCACGGCCTGCCGACGATCATCGACAACACGGTCCTGACCGCGGCGCTCTTCCGGCCCATCGAGCACGGTTTCGACATCGTGGTCTACTCGACGACGAAGTTCATCGCCGGGCACGGCGTACACCTCGGAGGAGCGATTGTCGACAGCGGCAAGTTCCCCTGGGCCAAGGAGCCGGAAAAATGGCCCGAGTTCACCGCGCCCGACCCGGCCTACCACGGCTTGATCTTCGAAGAGGCCCTGCGACCCATCGGCAACATCGCGTATATCCTCCACATTCGCACGCACTGGCTCCGCGACACAGGCGCTACGCAAAGTCCGTTCGGCGCGTTCCTGACGCTGCTGGGCCTGGAGACCTTGCACGTGCGCTTGGAGCGGCACTCGCAAAACGCCCTGGCTGTGGCCCAGTTCCTGGAACAGCATCCGTCCGTGTTATGGGTGAATTACCCCGGCCTGCCCAGCCACCCGGACTACGCCCGTGCCCAGAAGTACCTGCCCGCCGGGCAGAGCGGCATCGTCGGCTTCGGCATCAAGGGCGGCAAGGCGGCCGGCGCCAAGCTGATTGAGAGCGTCAAGCTCTTCAGCCACCTGGCCAATATCGGCGATGCCAAGTCGCTGATCATTCACCCGGCCACGACCACGCACTCGCAGCTCACGCCCGAGGAGCAGGCCCAGACCGGCGTATCGCCGGAATACGTGCGCTTGTCGATCGGCATCGAGGACGTGCGGGACATCATTGCCGATCTGGATCAAGCATTGCAGGCCTCGCAGGCCTGACGGCAACCATGATGAAGTTCGACAAGTTCCAGCCGGCCCTCTTCGAATTTCTGGAGCAGTTGGCCGACAACAACAACCGGCCCTGGTTCCTGGAGAACAAGGGACGTTACGAGCAGGAGGTTTTGGGGCCGGCGATGGCCTTGATCCGCGCCTTCCAACCCCGGCTCAAGCGGATATCGCAGTTCTTCCTGGCCAGCGACCGGCGGGTGGGCGGTTCCTTGATGCGGGTCTACCGCGACACGCGGTTCGCCAAGGACGGCGCACCGTACAAGACGAACGTCGGCATCCAGTTCCGGCACGAGCAGGGCCGCGACGTCCACGCCCCCGGCTTCTACGTCCACATTGCCCCGGGCGAGTGTTTTCTGGCCGTAGGGCTATGGCGGCCGGAGCCTGAGCCGCTGGGCCGGGTCCGCCAGGCGATCGTCGAGTCGCCCGACCGTTGGGCACGTGCCCGCAACGACCGCAAGTTCCGCCGGCGGTTCGAACTCGACGGCGGCAGCCTGAAGCGTCCGCCGCGCGGGTTCCCGGCCGATCACGCCTGGGTCGAGGACCTCAAGCGGACGGACTTCATCGCCGTGGAGTCTCTCGAGGAACGCGACGTGTTGGACAAGGGCTACCTGGAGCACGTGGCCGCGTCGTTTGCCGCCAGCCGTCCCTTCATGCGTTTCCTCTGCGATGCTTTGAAGGTTCCGTTCTGAGTGGTCCATTTCAAAATTTCCTATAGAGCTTTCTCAGCTTGTAGGGCGGGACCCGGGCACCGAGCGGACCCCTGACGTCCAGCGGTACGGACCCCAGCGGCGACGTGACGCCTGCCCTCGCTGGTTACCGGAGGCTTAACGGCCTTGCTACCTGTCCAACAGTTCGCGAAGCAGTGCCACCTGTTCCTCGGTCAGGCCAGCCACAAACTCCAGCGGCAGCGCATGCGGCAGTTCCTCCGACGACAGCCCCCGTAGCCGTTGCTCAACAGAAGCCTGGCTGGAAAGCACCGACTTCGATCAGCGCGAGACGTTTTCCAATAAATCGACGTGCATTTTGCCTCCGGCGCCATTCCAAGGGAGACATCCCCAGGCTTTGGAAACAATGTCTATTTTGCCGCTTCCAAACACATCGCCCACCTGAAGTTCGTGGCCGCCAAGCCGGTTGTCGAGAATGATGCGTTCCGCGAACTGGCCCTTGCCGAGATTCTCCCAAAGAATCCAGCGCGGGTTCGTACGCCCGGGCGGCAGTAGTTCCTCCTGCTCATTGCTGACGATGTCCAGCCTGCCGCTGCGGTGAAAATCAGCCACGGCGAGCGAGTGCAAAGAGCCGTAGCGGAAACTCTGCGGCAGTTCCTGTTTGGTCCATGACAGGCCCTTGCCGTCCGGGTTCCTCAGGATACAGATCTTCGAATCGCTGATGTCCGCATCGGCCATCACGATGGCCTTCTTCCCGCTGCCGTCCACATCGGTGATAACCGTGCGCACACAGACTCCGAAGGGACCTTTACGACCCATGGGGATGTTCTTATGCGCGATCCACTGGGTACCTTTGCCGTCCTTGTTCTCGAACCAGGTGTCGCCGCGCACCACGTCGACGTGGCCATCTCCGTTGATGTCGGCCACGCCTGCGGGCGCGATGGCGCCGTGGATACTGGGACCAATCTCGTGCCGCTCCCAGAGTTGCCGCGGGTTGGCTGGAATTTTGAACCAGCAGAGCGCATTGAGCGGCGTGCGCGCATCGCCCATCATCACGATGTCCGGACGCCCGTCGCCGTCGATGTCGGCAACCACGATATCGTGCGCCCCGCCCGCGTTCTTCGCGAACTCGAAGCGCTCCCATTTGCCTTGGTTGCGAGGGTTGCCGGGATTGCGAAACCACACCCCGCTGCAAACCAGATCGATCCAGCCGTCGCCATCCACGTCGAGAGCCGCGAGGCCGACATCCGACTGGTAGCCCGTGCCAATCTCATGCCGCACCCATTTGTCGGCGCTCTGCGACTCATACCAGTACAGTCGCTCCGGACCGGGTTGGCGACCGCCGACCACGAAATCGAGATGGCCGTCACGGTTGATGTCCACCAACGCGGTGAGGCCATAGTCACCTTGGAGGCGGTCGTTCTGGGGAAGGGTCAGGTCGATGAAGTGGTGCCGGAAACGAATCTCCTCGCTCCAAGCGGTGGTCGCAATCGTCAACGACAAACACAACAGAGAAAGAAGAATGAAACGCATCATGGCAGAGATAGCTTTCGTGAAAGTGGAATAGAACCAAACTGTTTCTTTCATGGCCGCCACTTGGCTCTCAATCGTGGCCTTCGGTTCGGCCATCGACATGGAAGGCCGTTTCGGACTTGCGATGTTCCCGGGCGCTAGGACCGGTCAACTCCGCTGCGGTGGGGTTCCGGGGATTCACGTCGGGCGGCCATACGAGTTGACCACGCTTTTGGGCTTCCACGCCCGTGTAAGCGCCAAGCTCGGGGGATTGGCAGTCGAGCCACAGCGCAACCCGCCTGAATTCCTCGTCCGTCATGACGTTGCGGTGGTGCGGTTTCAGCAATGCTTGCCCCATTTTCGACCTCGCGGCGCCAAACATTCCCGGAATGGAGCGGGACCCGCCCGCCCCGCCGTCCCTTCCCGATGGCCATGTGTCCGCGAACCCGCCTTGCTGGAAGAAAACCAGTGTCCGAAGCGGATTGCCCTTGTCCAGCGCGTTGCCATAGTCGAGGTTGGCAGGTCCCTTGCCTTCCTTCTGATGGCAGACCATGCATTTCTGTCGGAAAATCGGCTCGACAAGTCGATGATAGCTGACTGGCTCGACACCACCAACTTCCGGCTCGATCTTCGATGGCAGTCGCTGAAGCGCCAACGGGCGGGACGATCGCGGCCGTGGGGTTTCCCACTTGTTCTCGTGGCAGCCCGCGCAGCTCAGGTGTTCGCCGGGATGCACATACGTGTCCGATCGCATCGACTGTACGGCCATCCCCCGCTGGTCCACGGCTTGGAAGTAGATGGGCACGCCCACCGGGGCCTGGAAGTACGCGCTACCGTCCTCTTCGACCGGCACGTGCCCCAAGCACATACGGGCGAGCTGTTCCTCGCCAAAGCCGACCGGCGGCTGATCGCGAAACAACAAGACGGAGTCCGGCTTACGGAGTACCTGGATGATCCGTAGCCACTTGATTCGTGCATCCTTCGGCCACGGCAGATCGGACCGGTAGACGTTCTGTACGCTGATGGTGGCCTGTTCGTGGTCCGGATGCTCCGCCCGTTCGCCCTGGTACGTGTCCGTGGGAATCATGGGCGGCTCGCGGCGCGGGCGCACGGGAATCGGGCTGAGCAGCCGCCAGGGTTTGGTTCTCCCGCAGACCTCTCCCAGAGAGCAGAGGAGTTCCCTGTTCCCGAACTTGTCCACAAGGTATAGGTTCTCCTCGTAATTTGCAAGGTAGTAGGCCTCGCTCAAGGGCCACGGTGTGCCGTACTTGTAGCTCAGACGGCCCTGGTCGTATGGGGCCAGCTCCGATTCGGGAAAGCGGACGTCCGGCGTAATGCGCGTGACCTGCGACAGTCCGTCGTCGTCCACCACGCGCGGATCGATAAGCACGAGGCTGCCGTAAGGCTGTCCGTGGTGTGCGCCGGCGGTGGCAATGTACCGCGGCGAGTCGGGGACAGCCCGAATGTTCCATTCGGCAAACACGCGATTGCGGAAAGTATTCCCTGCACCCGGGGCGCCGTCAAAGGTGCTGTAAGGGCGCGGATAGTTGCCATGCGGCGCCCGCGGATCGCGGCCATCGGGATAGCAGGTCCAAAGGTGATGGCCAGTGCTGTCGCAGCGGTCGACGTAGTCCCATCGTGTATACACGAGCATCCCCTGGTTCGACAACGACGGCTGGAACTCATGAGTCTCGTGCCAACTGATGGGGAACAGGTCCGTGCCGTCCTCCTTCATCGAGTGCAACGAGAATTGCTTTTCCGGGTACAGGTCGTTGCCCACGCTGGCGCAGCGGTGCATGCCGCCCCGGCGGTCGGAGATGAACGCGATTCGGCCGCCCGGCAAATGGCATGGATCGAGATCATTGTTGGGTCCGAACGTCAACTGGGCGAGTCCCGTTCCGTCCGTTCCGACCCGGAACAGGTGAAAGCAGGTCGAATTGAGCCAGACGCCACCCCCTTGGTAAATGCCTCGTCCATGATCATCGTTTTCCGAAAAGGCGAACAACGCCGACTTGCCATCGAAGGACATCTCAGGTGAAATATAGGCGCCCAAAGGCAGGGTTTTGCCCTGGAAAGGGCCATTCTCGCAGCGGGAATCCCGCAGCACGTTGACTACGCGCGGTCTGGCCGACTTGAAGTCCTTGAGAACGTAGAGGCTGCCGCCCTTCAGACCGACAAAGCCATAATAAGCGCCGATCATGTGATCGCCGTCCTTGGTCGTACCGTAGTTGACTCCGCGGGCAATGAAGAGGACGTCGTTGAAGTCCAGGAGAGGGTTGGAGAAGACGACCTGCCGCCGTAGGGCGAATGCCTCCATCGCCAGCCGTTCCCGTGACTGAGCGCTTTGCCGATCTGGCCGTTCCACGAGTCCGGCAGCACGCTTCTTGATATCGGCAAGCTGCTTCTTTAGGCCCGCCAAGTCGCCGGACTTCTTTTCGGTTTGCAGATCGGCGAGCAGCGCTTCCGTGCGACGGATGATGACGTCCAAGGCGTCTCGATCGGAAGCCCGCAGGAGAGACTGGGGATCGAGCACCTGTGGAGATTCGCCCCGCCGTACCGCCAGAGCGTCTTTCCCTTCAAGCTCCTCGGTGAGCTTGCGATACTGGGCAGCCCAATCGGCCCGCACGGCCTCCTTTACGTCCGCAGGCACGGCTGTGTCCGCAAACAGAAACACAAACAGGAAAGTGGCAGTTGTAAACGACTTCATAATAGGGCCCCATCCGAATTGAAGACTCGATTCGAATCTGTCTCGTACCGCGCGATTCCTCTTGCTGCCGCCTTTAACCGGGCCTCCACACGCGAACATACTTGCTCTCCGTCCAGCCGTGGCCGAGGATACCGAACTTTCCCAAAGTCAGTTCGACGACCTTTGCGCCACGGTGCTGTTCGAAGTTGTCGTCCAGCATATTAACAGAACCAAGAGTCCCTCACGCTTACCATGACAGCGACTCCAGGAAACGGAGACTCCGTGGAATTTGTTGCGTCGAACGCGGCGACTCGTCCTCGACGAAATAGTGCTTCGCGCCTTGCGCTTGGGCCGATCGCAGGACCGCCGCCAGGTCGATCTGACCGGTGCCCAGCGCCACATCGTTGTTCACGTCCTCGGAACCCGTCAACTGGCCGGTCTTGACGGATTTCTTCATGTCCTTGAGGTGGAAAAGCTCCCAGCGGCCGGAATACTTGCGCAACAGTTTCACGGGATCCTGGCCGGGATGTACCGTCCAGAAGACGTCCATTTCGAACTTGACGTATTTCGGGTCGGTCTGTTCCGCCAGGAGATCGAACAGGGTCCCATCGCCATGGGGCACGAACTCGAAGCCGTGGTTGTGGTAGAAGAACTTGATGCCGTGTTTGGCAAGGACCTCTCCCGCCTTGTTGAACGCGGCCGCCGCCCGGCGCGCGGTGGCTTCATCGAACTGCCCTTGGTGAGGAATCCAACCCACGCCGACGTACGACACGCCGAGTTCCGCGGCCTGCCGCGCCGCGGCCTCAGGATCGCTTTCCACTAGCCCGTAATCCATGATCGCCGACACCGCCTTGAGCCCCTGGGATTCCAAGCGCTGCCGGAATTGCCTGGGCGGGATGCCGTAGGTTCCGGCCAACTCGACCTCCGTGAATCCAAAGCCACGCGCGGTTTTCAGTCCTGTGGCGACATCCTTGCCCAGCATGTCCCGAAGGCTGTAAAGTTGCAGGCCGACCGGCCCCTTGAAACTGGCGCTGACGCCGACGGCCTTGGCCGCCCGCGCGGGCCCCCGATTGAGCCAAACGTCCACCCGGGGCGCGTCCCAGTTGTATGGCTTGCTGAGGATATCCAGCCGCCCATCGCCATTCAGGTCCGCCACGCAGGCCTCGTGAAACCCCATGCCCGTGGCAAAGATCGTCTTACGGAAGTTGCCTTTTCCGTCACCGTAGAAGATGAATGCCTGGGCCTTGGGGTTGTCCGGTTCATTCTTGCTTTCGGTCCACTTGGCCATTTCCGCGACAAAGATGTCCAGGTTGCCGTCGCCGTCGATGTCGGCCACCTGGAGGGAGTGCGGATGGATCATCGTGCGGCCGACCAGGTCGTGCGCGACCCAACTCTTGGAGTCCAACGGGTCGCCCTTGCACTCGTGCCACTCGACCGGACCTACGCCGTCGCCGGGCGCGGTGACAATCTGCGGGTACTTGGCGTCCTTGATGAACCGGCCGGCGAAAATCAGACCGCCGACCTCGCCGATTTTCGTTGCCGACCATTTGCCTTTGCTCACGTACTTGAATACCCGATTGAAGGCCAGCAGTTCCGGTCGGCCATCGCCGTCGATATCGTAAGCCGACATGCCTTCGGCGTACGGAGTGGTTCCGCTGGCGATGCCGGAAAATACAATCTCGGCAGGCCACTGCTCGACCTGGCGCGGATTGGCCGGAATATCGGCGCAGAACAACGTCTTGGCCTGCTGATTCCAATAGGCCAGTTGCGGTTTGCCCGTGCCTTTGAAGTCAGCGATGCACTGGTCGTGGTGCTGAGTAGCGCCGTTGATCTTGATGGTGTGCCGCTCCCAGGGCACGCCGGGCTTCCAATCCTTGCCCGGATTCCGCCACCACCAGACTTTGTTGCTCTGATAGTCGCCGCCAAAGACCAGGTCCGGATATCCGTCGCCGTCGATGTCGCAGATGGCTCCGCCGGCTTCAAGGGGAAGAAATTCCTTCTCGATCACGTAACGCTCCCATCCGGTCTTGGTCCGGCGGTACCACACCAGGGCTGGCCCGTTCTCGCGAAAGGCGAGCACAAAACCGTTCCCGCCGTCCTTGGCGAGGTCTGCCACTACAGCGGCGGTTTGCTGGTGGGAGGTGGTTGGCACGGGCAAGTCGCCATGGCGACTACTCAAGTGCAGCCAGCGCAGGCCCGAGGCCTCGACCAGGCCGAACTGCCCCGCCGTGCCGGGTTGTGCCGCGGCATAGGAATGCGAGTTCGTGTCGTCCGCGGCAAATCCTTGGGAAGCTAGGAGAGCCAACAGGGTCATGGCCATGGCGGCCGCAACGGGCACCGTAAGGGTTGATCGATTTGCGTTCTTGGCAGTCATTGGTCGCTGTTTCATCGGTTTTTCCTTTAGCAATTCAGAATTAACATACACCCAAAGCTACGGGATTCTGTGATAGGCCACTTGACGACGCGATCTACTAGTGATACGTTTTACTAAATCGAATCACAACTTGCAAACGGCGGAAGAGGCCCGGGCCGTAGTCCGTCAGTTGTTTTCCTGCGGGCAGCGGCCAACCGCGATCTTCTGCCACAACGACGTGATGGCCTTTGGCGCGTTTCGCGGTCTGCGCGACATGGGCGTGCGCGTACCACAAGACGTGTCACTCGTCGGATTCGACAATGCCTGGGCGGCCGAGTATCTGGACCCGCCGCTGACGACCGTGACGTTTCCCTATCACGAGATCATCGATCGGTCGCTTGCATTCCTTCTGAACCGCATTGCCGGCAAAGCCCAGGAGCCGCAGCGATTGGTCCTGCCGGGTGCCCTGGTCGTGCGGGGTTCAACCACGCCGCCCAATCCCATACCGATTTCCGCATAGTATCAGTATCACACCCGGTGCACCGATCCCGCTTCACTGAGGTGGCGTGCATCAAGGACGGGTTTTTATGCGCCAAACCACTTTCAGGGGGAGGTTACGCAATGATTCCCCCGCCTTTCCCGAAGCGGCCTTCTTACTCAAAACCCTGAAGAAGAACGCGGTCTGGAATTCATAATCTAAACGCGCCGGCTGCCTAACGGGACCAGCGATAAGATCGGGGCAGAGCGGCGTCAGGGGATTACCGGCCTTGCTTCCGGTCCAGCAGTTCGCGAAGCCGTGCCGCCTGTTCCTCGCTCAGGCCGGCCACAAACTCCGGCGCGAGCGCCCGTAGCAGTTCCTCCGGCGGCAGCGCCCGCAGCCGCTCTTCCGGCGACAGCCCGCGCAGCCGCTCCTCGGGCGGCAGCGCCCGCAGCAGTTCCTCCGGCGACAGCCCGCGCAGCCGCTCTTCCGGCGACAGCCCGCGCAGCCGCTGCTCGACAGAAGCCTCTTCCACCATCTTAGCAAATAGTTCCTCCTCAAACTGCTCAAGATTCTCCGAAACTGCCTGTTGCATGGCAAAATCCTCCTCACTGCGGAATTGTTTGACCTGCTGCACCATGTAGCGGTAGTTGGCCAACGCCCCGTGGCCGCCACGGGCCAACTTCTCTATTATACTCCGCCGGTCGTTCAGAAAAACACGGCTCACCAGCGAGAGGATGGGCTGCCCGCGCTCGGCCATCACGTCGGTTTCCACCAACCACGTCGTAAACGGCAGCCTGGTCACGGCAAAAATCCCCGCTTCGTGCTGTTTGACCTCGCACCCCAAGAGCCGCAACTCATCACGTAAGGCGCCGCTGGCCACCGGCGCCAGGACGATTAGCGAGACCTCCTCGTGGGGGACCGGCTCGCTCAACTGGCTGTGCCAAAGGTAGGAACAGCCCACCAACCGGGCGAAATCGCCTCGCGCCATCGCGTCGGTCGGGCCCTTGAATTCGATTAGGGTGAACCGGTTGAGCAGCGGCAACAATTCGGCAAGTTCACGCATCCCGATTTCGGAAAGTTGTCCTCCCTCGCGTCGAATCAGCAAGATGTCCACCTGTAGAGGCAGCTTGCCGACGGAAACCTCCTGCTCGACTTTGAACGCGGAATCCAAGGCAAGCCCAGCATCCGCACTAATAAGGGATGCCACCACGTGCGGGTTTTGCCCGGCCGATTGGCCCGTTCGGAACTGTCGAATTGCTGTGCGTCGGTCATGCCAATAATATACGACAACGCGGCGCACGTGACCAGTGGGGATGGGCGGTGGGGGCCCGACCTACGACCGGGAGCCGAAGCGGCGAGCCAAAGCCGCGTTCTGCCCTGCCTGGTCACTGTAGCGGTCGTAGATCCCAACTATTACCGCATCCGTGGGCTTGATCCCGGCAAACGTTTCCTGAAACGCTTGTTCCACGTCGTGACGACGCCCGGCAGCAAGGATCTTGAATGCCAGGCAGGGTCGTTTGGTCTGCCGGATCGCCTTGAACATCCTCGGCGGGTCGCTCTTGAGATATACCTCGCCCACCGACACCGGAACATGCCCGAGCAACTTCTCGAGGGCAGCCTCGTCACGGTGCCGTTCGTAAACGCACGTCTGGAAGTAGTCCACGTCCCAGCCCTTCGACTCCACGGCATCCACTACGTCGGGCATGTGCGTGGACACGCCGACCAGCAAGCCCGCGTCGCGGATGCGTTTCAAGCGGTCGTGGACGATGTCGAGTTTCCCCTGCTTGAACAGCGCGTCGGTCACTTCTCCGTGATGGGCGATGGCGATCAGCCCGTCGATCTTGGTGAACGGACGGATGTCCTCATCCGAGCCCGTGAGTCCGAAGAGGTACATCTTTCCGCCCGACTGTCGATGGCGGTTATAGATTCCCAGCAGGGTGCCTCGTTCGTGCCCTTGCCAGGCGTTGATGCCTACTTCCTCGCAGCGCCGGAGCGTTTTGACGGCTCGTTCGGGCGTGTAGTAGTCGTGCATCTCCCTGTCTAGGAAGGGTGACATGTGCGAGCCGCCGTCGATATTATGGCAACCGACGATCAGCCGCGATATCGAATACTTACCCAGCGAAATCTGCGGCATCGGTGTCGCGTCGGGCGTGGACTTGGCTGCTGGCGAGTCGGCGCCGAGCGCTTGTGCGGCACCCAACGCCGCCGGAATTGCCGCAGCCAACTTGAGAAAGTCACGGCGGCCTTTCCGGGAAGGGCCAGCAGGACAGCTTTGCGAACGCTGCGGATTGTCGTCGGTCACGGGGCGGCTCCTTATAGTTCTCGGCTTCGTTGATCAAACAGCCTTCATGCTACGTCGGAGAGAACCGGCAGTCAACAACAGAAAGAAGAAGGACCTTCGCGGAGCGAAAGGCGACCGCCAGAGAGCACCGCCTTGCCTGGGTTGTGTATATCCGCTAGATTTGGTGAGATTTCGTAGATGTCACATTTCCTTTTCCAGAACACCTTGGGAGCCGAACATGCCCCTGCCCGCCGATCGTTCCTTCCGCAAGCTGTTGCCGGGCTTCGTGATCGCCGCGGGTACCCAGGTGGTTCTGAAGGTGGCCAAGGCCCTGCCGGGCGGCCAGCAATTCAAGCCGCCGGGGAGCGTGGGGGTGGTCTTGGAAAGCCCGCCGGACAACCGCGAGCCGTATCTGGTCCGCTTCGCCGACGGCGCGACAGTTACGGCTGCCTTCGACGAGTTGGCCCTGCGGCGGCGGGAGGTCGAGGATGAATTGGGCGAGGTCCGGGAAGACATGCGGCCCTATGTGATCTACCGCTGCCGGGTCGGTTCGAAGGCCTTCGGGTTGGCCTCGAAAGATTCCGACGACGACCTGCGCGGCATTTACCTGCCGCCGGCCCGGCTGCACTGGTCGCTCCGCCGGCTACCGGAACAGTTGGAGTTCAAAGAGGGAGAACGGGACGAAGTCTACTGGGAACTGGATAAATACCTGCGGTTGGCGCTGAAGGCCAACCCGAATGTGCTGGAGACCCTCTGGACGCCGCTGGTGCTGCTGGCCGACGAAACGGCCCTGGAGCTGCGGGCGATCCGGCAGGCGTTCCTCTCGAAACACGTCTACAAGACCTACTCCGGCTATGTACTGAGCCAGTTCCGCCGCATGGCCAATGCCTACCAGGCCGACGGCACTTACAAGCCCAAGCACGCCATGCACTTGATCCGCTTGCTGTACTCGGGCATTGCGGCCTTGGACACCGGCGAGATCCGCATCGATGTGGCCGAGCACCGCGGCGAGTTGTTGCACATCCGCAACGACGGGCTGCCGTTCGAGGAAGTCAAGCGGCGGGCGTTGGAACTGGACGAGCGATTCCAGGCGGCCTTCGAGCGGACAACCCTGCCGGAACAGCCGGACTACGCACAGATCGATGCCTTTCTAATTCGTGCCCGAAGGAAAATGGTCGATGCTTGACGTCAAATTACTACCGAGGGTTCTTTGCCACACGGCGGAAGCTGATTGCCAAGGAGGATCCCAAGCGGATCAAGCCGGTACTTTATGCCTATCGCGTGCTGATGACCGGCATCCACCTGCTGCGCACGGGCGAGGTCGAGGCCAACCTGCCGCGGCTCAGCGAACACTTCGGCCTTGCGTTCTTGGACGAATTGATTGCCCGCAAGATTCATGGCGAGAATGCGTCGGTTGGGGACCTGGACTGGCCCTTGCACGAAGCGCGGTTGGCGGAATTGGAGGCCCAGCTTGATCGGGCTTTCCAGGAATCGAAGCTGCCGGAGGATCCGGACCGGAAAGCCATCCATGAGTTCCTGGTTGGGCTGCCGTTGGACACTGGTGCCCACGAGGATTATGATCGCACTGTGGATAATCCATGTTTTCCCACCCACCGAGGGAGAGAAAGTCATTTATACTTCGCACGGTTTGAAATGATACGATCCATACTAACCCGAAGCGCCAGCGAGGGACCAACTTACGGCCCTCGCTGGCGCTTCGGGTTAGTATCACATTCAGCCGCGCGAAGTATATCCTTGCAAATTCAAAGTCGGACTTTGAATTTGCAAGGATGTTGCCCAAATGGTTGCAGTAGATTCTCGATCAAATTAGGAACTACCCAGGCACGGAAGATCCTCAAGTAGGTCAGGCTTTCCAGCCTGACATGCCTGTTGCGTCAGGCTCGGGCACCATGTACCCATGGTCGGCCTGACCTACTTTCGTGCCGGGATAATATGTCCGCGCTTCCCATGACGGAATTAGTGCGAGGCTCGCGGAAGCGGAAGAATCAATATAGGTGACTTATGAAACATGAATACAAAGTCCGATTTCAAGTGTCCGGAGCGTTGGGTCTTCTTGGCTTGTTATCGCTGGCTTGGCTGTCCTGCCCAGCCGCCGGTTATTCTCAGGCTGGCGATCCCCGCGGCGCTGGGGAGGAATTCGTCGGCCCGTTCCCGAGTTGGGCGAACGTGAGAGATTACGGTGCGGCAGGCGATGGAAGGGCTGACGACACGGCCGCGATCCAGAAGGCCCTGGAGGCGGTAAGAAGCAAGGACTCGGCCCGGCGCGTGCTCTATTTTCCCACCGGCGTCTACCGTATCACGGCGACACTCAAACTCGACCGCATTTCGCACAGCGAACCGCTGGGCATGAGCATTGCCGGCGAAGACCCGGAGAGAACTACGCTCCGCTGGGACGGGCCTGCGGGCGGGAACATGTTCCGCTACAACGCCTGGTACACGAGCTTGAGCCGCCTCACGCTAGACGGCGCCGGCAAGGCGCGGGTCGCCCTGCAACACGGCGAGGCCTTCACCACCGGCAACGAAATCACCGACATGATCTTCAAGGACGTGCAAACGGGCATCGAGGCCGGCATGCGCGACGGCATCGCCGAGACTGCCGTCCTGCGTTGCCGTTTCTACCGCTGCTCGAAGGTGGCGATCAGCATCCAGAACTTCAATTCGCTGGACTGGTACATCTGGAACTGCTGGTTCGAGGACTGTGGCACGGGTGTCACCAACGAGTTGGGGGCCGGCAACTTTCACGTCTACTTTAGCGAGTTCCTCCGCTCCAAAGACGCCGACATTTCCATCCGCCACACGGGCTATCTCTCATTCGTCGGCAACGTCTCGGTCGCTTCGAAACAATTCTTCCATGCCAAGCGTGCCGCCAACTGGAAGCCAACCGAAACCTGGGGCTCGCAGGTGACACTGCAGGACAACCTGGTGCTCGATACGCAGGATCCGACGCCGATCCGGATCGAGAACAACGGCCCCACCCTGCTCCTGGACAACACCATCCGTACGAAACGCGACGGGACTGTCGTGTGGAACGAACCTCCCGCCGGCAAGGCCGATTTGATCTGCATCGGCAACACCTGGAGCGCCGCCAAGCCGATCCGCGCAAGGGGTCGTGTGACGGACCTCGACAACAAGGTCGTTGCGGCCGGCGAGCCGGCGCCCGTATCTCTAGAGGACTTCGCCAAAGACGTTGTTGCGAGCGACCAGATACTCGACGTCAAGACAGTGCCCGCGCCTTTTCTGCCGCGTGCCGAGCGTCCGGTGATCGTGGTCGCGGCCGGCGCGGATGCGGCCGCCATCCAGGCGGCCATCGACCGGGCCGCCGCTCTGCGGGGCAAGCGGCCCGTGGTCCACCTGCCCAAGGGCAACTACAGCATCGCCCGGACGCTGGTCGTCCCAGCAAACTGTGACCTGCAACTGGTTGGCGACGGGCCGGAGAATGCCACGCAACTCAGCAATGCCGGCGCTGCCAGCCCGCTGATCCGCGTGTGCGGCCCAAGTCACGCAACCTTCCGCAATTTGCTGGTCAACGCGGGCAAGGGAGCCGAGGCCATCCGGCTGGAGAACTGCGACCAGCCCGGCAGCCGTATTTACGGCGAGCAACTCAATGCCAACGGCTACGAGCACGGTTTCGTAGCGGAGGGACTCCAAAGCGCCCGCGTGGAACTGCGCGATGCGGGCCATAACAGCATGCAGGTGATTGGCGCCGGTCCGGCGTCGGCCGCATGGGTAGCGCTGTTCTGCGGGGCATCCAGCCGCGGGACAGGAGAGAAAGAAGGCATCTCCCTCTACGACGTGCAGAACGGCGGCCGCCTCCTGGTTCGAGACATCTGGTTCGAGGGCAACGCCTACAGCATGGTGAATCTGAAGGGCAGCGGAGAATTTGCCTATCACAGCGGATTCATGGCGCCCTTCGATCCCAACCACGGCCAGGAACTGGCCTGGGAAAAGGACTTACGCCGGACTGTTGCTGCCTTGGAAGCCAACGGTTTCCACGGCAAGCTGGCCTTTACGCTCCTTTCGGTCAGTGGCGGAGACCTTCGCGTGAAGCCGCCCAGTGCGGACCTCAAATTCCTCCTATTGGGCTTCCTCACTAACGGCCGCGTCGATCTGGGCGGTGCGGGCGTCAAGGGGCAGGTCGTGGCGGAACACATGCGGCTGACGCGCACGGACCGCAGCGGCACTGACGTCGCGGAAGGCAGCGGCCAATCCACGCCGGCGTTTGTTCGCGAAATGCTCAAGCCCCTGCGCGAGGTCAAGCCGCGGTCGCTGACCGCAGTGAAGGACGACGCAACCGACATCCGCTTCTACCGCGTGTGGGCCAACGGACGCAACGGCGTGCGCGTGCAGGCGGCGCGTTGAATCGCCGCCGGGAGGAAGTAGGGTGGGCCGAGTAACACGAGTCCCACCATCTGTCCAAAATCCGAAGAACGAAGCACGAAATCCGAAACAAATACAAATGAAGAAACTCGAATGTTCAAAACCATTTTGAGCCTTAAGTCATTTTGCGTTTGCCGTCTGCTTCTCGATTAACTCCAGCATCGCCTCGCCCATGGCCTTGCCGATGCGGTTGAACCAGATCGCGCTGCCGAGATAATGGTACCCGTGGTCTCCACCGGTCTTGTTCCACAAGTCGCGGTTCTGGCTCCACGTGGGATACAACTCCTCGGCGGCCTTGTCGACCAACACGTCGGTACGGAAGGCCTTGACGTTGCCCTTGAACTCCGACACGTCGTTCATCGACAACTGCGCCTCGCGGACCACAAGCATCGCCCCAGCGGCCGCTTTCGAACCGTTCTGGCCCATGGCGGCGATCACAAACGGAAGATCCGGCGCACGAAGGTCCTTGCGCACGTCCTGGATGAAATGTTTCATGTTCGACGCGTATTCCTTCTCGGCGCCGCCGTACTGATCGTTCCAGCCCTGGAACCAGACGAACCCGGCTAACTCGAGCTTCTTGCCTTTTAGCGCCGGGAAGAGCGTTTCGTAGTTGTCGAAAGTTCCCTGCACCTCGGCCAGCATGGCGCGATACGACGAACCGTAGTCCTTCTTGATGTCGTCCATTGTCGGCAGCGGATCGGCCTTCTTGCGCTTTTCGTTCTCTTTCTTCACGCGTTCTCGAGCTTGCTGGAGTTCCTTTTCGAGCACTGTGTCGTTCGGATATCCGGCCGACGGCGAGCGAAAGAGCTTGACCAGGGAATGTCCGCCCCAGGCCGTCTTGATCAAGAGCACGGGCTGGTGCAGGCGGTCGCCCATTGTCGTGCCGAATTCCAGTTCGACGCCGGTCCTGCCGGGCGATCCATAGCCGATTGTCAGCGGGCCCTTGCGGTCGAGATACTTGATAAACACGTCATCGCGGACGATCCATTTCCCGTCCTTACGAAGGTGCTTGAAGAGGTCGCTCGTCTTGGGGTCCTCGGCCTGGTAATCCAACAGGGCATCGGGGGCCTTGCCCTCCATGTTCGACTGGCCGGCCAGGATGAAGACTTTCACGGTTCCCGCGGCGTCAGTCGCGCCGAAGGAACTCAGGGAGATCCTCTGTAGGGAACGCCCTCCGCGGCGTTCCGGTTCTCCCGGAACGGCACGGAGTCCGTTCCCTACAGGAGCGCTGGCCGCGGAATCTCGCTTCAACACCAGATTATCGATGAAGAACGCCGTCTTGTACGTTGCCTCGCTGGAGAAGCCGATCCAATCGAGCTTCTTGAAGCGCGGATTTGGCATGGCCAGCCCGCGAAACTCGTGCGGCGGCTGACCCGGCACTGTCACGCGCAGCGTCCAGCCGCTTTTGGCCGCGTCGGCCAGTCCCGCCACGATCTCGAAATGGATCCACGTGTTGGCCGGCATTACCAGTTGCCGGCCGCCGAAGGTGAGCCGCAGATCGTTCAGCCCGAACTGTGGGCCAGTCGCGTAGGGTGGCTCACCGTAGTCGCGCCATTCGAAGTTCAGCCGCGTGTCCTTGGCCACGCGCAAGTCGAACGAATTACGGATGCGGCCGCGTACGTGCCCCAGGTTCTCGTAGGTCAAGTGCGGGTCGAAGACATTTTGGAGTCCGGGGGCATCGACGATCTTCACGCTGTGCTTGCCGCCGGCCGCCGTCTCGTCGGTCACCAGGATGGCATCGCCGCGGTTCTCCACGTGCGACACCGCGCCGGACGGGTGGCTGCCCACCGGCTGATCCTCGAAATCGTCGTCGATCTCCGTCGGCGGCGGGCCGGGCGGGACTTCCATGAGCGGATACTTCACTGCGCAGGCCTTCGCCTTCCAGGCCTCGTCGCCGTAAACGCCGGCCTGCGCGGCATCGAAGGGCTTGAATCCCAGCCGCAGCGCGGGCGAATCGGGCGCAAGGCGGTAATCGTCGTGGGCCGGATCCACAAAGCGCGGATCGGCAATCTGCGAGCCTTCTTCATGTCCTTGGGCCTGCCAGGCTGCCAGCGATCGTCCCGCAAAAGTGAACGGCTCGTGCCGCGCCTGCCAGTAGAGATTGTCGCGGGAGGCGAAGTGCAGCTTGTCCCACGGGCCGGCCAAGAGCGTGCCCGTTTCCCAATAGACGATGTTCTTCTCCAGCGTGAACGACAAATGGTCTTCCAGCCGCGTGGCCTGGATCTGCTGCTCCTTGCTTTCGGCCAGGATGTTGTTGCGGAGCACGTTCTCCTTGCCGTAGTGCTGGTGGAAGCTGCCCGTCTTCGTGCGGTAGACGAGATTGTTCTCCATGAGGATTCCCGTGCTGCCCTCGTCGGTATACATGCCCCAGCCGCCATAGGAATGTGAATAGATGTCGTGGAAAACGTTGTTGCGGACCACAGTGCCCTCGGAGGGGCCAAGCGTATAGATGCCGCCCATGTCGCTCATAAGGCCCCAGCCCAGGTGATGGACGTGGTTGAAGGCGAACGTGTTCCGCTTGGCCAGGCATTCGTGGTAGCCCCAGGTCCAGCCGGCGGAGATGCCGGTGTAGAAGAGGTCGGCGATTTCGTTGTGCGTGACTGAGTTGTCGCCGCTCTGCCCGATCCACAGGCCCACGGCGCAGGGGAAGATCGAGCCTCCGTGGCGCATGATGTTGTTGTCGATGGTGATGTGCCCGGTGCGCTGGACGTCGTCGCGGATGACAGCCGTCTCGCCGATCCGCACGGCCCCGGCGCCGAAGTCGTGGATATAGCAGTGCCGCAGCGCGCAATCGTGGCAGGCGTGTCGGAACCAGACTGCATAGATGCCGAGGTCGCCAATTTCGCAGTCCTCGATCGTCACGTGCCGGGCGGCGTCGGTCATGACCGCGGCCTCGATCTGCGCGGCGGCCTGCATCGGCTCGAAACCGCGCGGCGGTGTGAGCCACTGGCCGTGCTGGAAGGCCAGCCCGCGAAAAACGACGTGCTCGACGAACTTGCCCGCGGCGGCATCGCCTTTGAGCACCAGGAACTTCTCCGCCACGGGGGCCACGACCGCGGCCTTGGCCATGTCCTCGCCCGGGGTACCCGGTACTCCGGGTCGCGGCATGTAGTACAGCCAACCGTCGCGGGCCAGGAACCATTCGCCGGGCGAATCCAACGCGCCCAGATAGTTCTCCAGGACGTAATGGGAATTGAGCCTCCAAGGATTCCACGGTTTCATCGCCTCGCCGCTAGTCGTCAGGAGGCCATGTTTCGTGTCGATCGAATCGAGGAACCGCCGCGTATTGTCCCAGTTGTGATAGACCACCAGGTTGACGTCGCGAAGGTCCTCCGGCCTATAGTGTTCAAACGCCTGCTGGGCGTCTTCCGGCCGCATGCGCACGGTCTGCTGGGCCTCGCCCCGCCGTCCTTTTGCGGCCGGATCGAAGCGCGTCTCGTGCAGATCCTGCATGTAGAAGAAGAACTTATTGGGCGTGCGCGCCCGCGTGGCGCGGTTGCCGTTGACGAACAACTGCTCGAAATACCAGCGGCCCGCGGCCACTTCCGCAAGATGCGTTTTCCAGATGCCCTTGTCGGCGGGCTGCCAGCCGGAGATCGCCCGTCCGCCGCTGAACAGCGGATGCGCCCCGGCTGCGGCCTGATACGTGATCGGCGCCTGGGCCGTGCCGCTGTCCTGCGGTTCGAGCGTCAGCGGCTCCGTGAAGGTGTACGTTCCATCGGCGACATATACGGTTATGCCCTGCGCCACGGGCCCTGCGGCCTTCATCGTCCGGATGGCGTTCCTTGCTCCGCGGAGCGTGGCCAACGGTTTCTCGGCCGTGCCGGGGTTGGTGTCATTGCCGCCGGGGGCCACGTAAAAATCGGCGGCGAAGGTGGCGGTGGCGGCGAAAAGCAGAACGGTGGTGAGGATGGTTTTCAAGGTGGGTTTCTTTCGATGCTGTAGGAGGAATATCGAGTTTCCAGACCCCACCTCGCTTGCCGAGGTGGTGAAAGAGGTTGAAAAGCTAAGATGCGGAGTCCCGCCTTAATCTTGGTTCCTTCGCCCGAAAAGGCCGCCGTAGGCGGCCTTTTCGGGCGAAGGAAGAGGGCGGGGAGACGCATGTTTTGCTTTAGCTACTCAACCTGCTTCACCACCTCGACAAGCGAAGTGGGGTCGTGTTCGCAGACGATGTTTTTGCAGTGCCGTTCCTTTCCTTCGGTAATGAGCCATCAGGAGCTGTCAGCCGCAGCCTCTTATTCCTTGGGGCTCTTCAAGGGACGAAACTGCAGCGCCGTCTGGTCGGCCAGGTGTACGACGTCCACGGCGTCCTTGTGGAACTTGGCCTGGGCACGCACACGCGGCTCGCTGGGTTCCAACGGCACGTAGGCGCCGTCGGAAAGCAGCCGGCGGGCCTTGACGTTGTCGGCAAAAAATGTGTTGAGCACGTCGATCAGCCGCTTCTTGAAGCCCGCGTCGAGGACGGGGAACATGATCTCCAGTCGCTTCAAGAGGTTCCGCCGCATCCAGTCGGCGCTGGCCATGTAGACCTCCTCGTGGCCGCCGTTGCGGAAGTAGAACACGCGCGAGTGCTCCAGGTAGCGATCGACGATGGAACGCACCTCGATATTCTCGGAAATGCCTTCCACGCCGGGCCGCAAGACGCAGATTCCGCGCACGTTCAAGAGGATCTTCACGCCCGCCTGACTGGCGGCATACAAGGCGCGGCAGATCTCGGGGTCCTCCAGCGAATTCACCTTGGCCATGATCAGGCCGGGCCGGTCGGGCGTCGAGACCTGGACCTCGCGGGCAATGAGGTCGCAGAATTTGCGTTGCAGGCCCGTGGGGGCGATGGACAACTTCGTCCAGCCCACGGTCTCGGAGAAGCCGGTGAGCAGGTTGAAGAAAGCGGCCACGTCGTTGGCGATGTCGCGGTCGGTGGTCATCAGGCCGAAGTCGCTGTAGAGCCTGGCCGTACGGTCGTTATAGTTGCCCGTGGCCAAGTGTACGTAGCGCTGGATGCGCGTGCCTTGGCGGCGGACGATCAAGAGGGCCTTGGCGTGCGTCTTGTAGCCGGCGATGCCGTAAATGACGTGCGCGCCGAGGTCTTCCAGGCGGCGCGCCCACTGGATGTTGCGGGCCTCGTCGAAGCGGGCCCGCAGTTCCACCAGCACGGTCACTTCCTTGCCGCTCTGCGCCGCCCGGCCCAAGGCGCGGACGATGGGCGAATTGCCGCTGGTGCGGTACAGCGTCTGCTTGATGGCCAGCACGTTGGGATCGTCGGCCGCCTGCTCGACCAGCCGCACCACCGGCTCGAACGTCTCGTAGGGATGGAACAACAGCGCGTCGTGGTCGGCGAGGGCTTCGAAGAGATCGTCACAACCCAGCAGGTCGCGGGGTGCCTGCGGCGGCCAGTCGACGTTCTTCAAGTGCTCGAAACCCGGCCAGTTCGCCAGTTCCATCAAGGCCGCCGCATCGAGCGTGGAGTCGGTCTCGTAAACTTCCTCGGGTTGTAACTTCACTACTTCGTCCAGCCAGGCGCGGATCTGGGGATCGGCGGCGGGTGAAACCTGCAGGCGGACGGCCGGCCGCCGCTGCCGTGCGAGCACGGCCCGCTCGACCGCCTCGAGCATGTCGTCGGTTTCGTCACGTTCCAGGGAAATGTCGGCATCGCGCGTGATGCGGAAGAGGGCCGTGGCCGCAACCGTTGCGCCGGGGAAGAGCGCGCCGACATTGGCCGCAATCACCTCCTCCAGGCGGGCCAGGCGGATCTCGTCGCCCGGCAGAACGACCCAGCGGGAGATCTGCTGGGGGACGGGCGTGACCGCGATCCGCGGCTCGCCCCCCGCTTTCGTCAGCCGCGCGGCGACGTGCCATTGCAGCCCCGGCAGATGCGGCGCGGGGTGCAACTCCTGGACCGCCAGTGGCGTGAGCACAGGCAGGATTTCCTTGCCGAAATACGTGGCGAGGAACTTCCGCTCGTCGTCGGTCCACTGCGCGGCCGGCGGCACGGTGATGCCGGCCGCGGCAAGCTGCGCCAATGCCGTCAAGACACCTTCCTGCTGCTCCTGCGCCATGCGATGCACGCGCTGGCTGATGGCCCGCAACTGCGCCACCGGCGTCATCCCGGCAGGATCGCGGCGGCGGACGCCTTGTGCTCGAGCGCTGATCAGGCCGGCCACGCGGACGAGGAAGAACTCGTCCAGGTTGGAACTCACGATGCCCAGGAACTTCACGCGTTCCAGCAGTGGCAGATCGTCGGCAAGGCCCTGGCGCAGTACGCGGTCGTTGAACTCCAGCCAGCTCAACTCGCGGTTGAAATACATCTCGTGCGATCGAAGCGGGTCTTTAGTCATAATCCCCGACCTTTCGGCAAGCAAAGGGTTTTTCTGATTCCATTTCAATTAGCCACGGATGAAACACGGATGAAACACGGATGAAACACGGATAAGAGCGGAAGAGTTCCTCTCGTCCCCTCCGCCACTTCTTCCTATCCGTGTTCAATCCGTGTTTCATCCGTGGCCACATTCTGAATTCACACATCACCCCAGCTCGAGCCGTACTTTCATGCCGTAAATGTCTTCGAACATGTCGGCTTTGGCCTGCACGGCGCGGGCTTCCAGCAAGAGGTCGGTGACGTCGGGAACGCAGACGATCAGGTCGTCGCCCTGCCGTTCGAATTGCAGGGTACAGGGGGCATGGACGTGGCCGCGGGCAAGGGCGTCGGCTACGCGGAGGATGGCCGCCAGCTTGCTTACCGTCACGCGGCTCTCGCGCGGCAGCGACATGTACTCCGGGTGCGACGGTTTCGGCCCGCTGCGGCGGTGATACCGCGCCACGTGGGCGGCCAGCACCGTCTCTTCCCGGTTGAGGCCGAAAATCTCCGAGTTGGCAATCAGGTAATAACTGTGCTTGTGGTGGCTGCGATTGCTCACATAGCTGCCGATCTCGTGCAGCAGCCCCGCCACGTGCAACAGCAGCCGGTGCCGCGGACCCAGGCCGTGGTCGGGGAGGATCTCGTCGAACAACCGCAAGGCCACGTCGGCCACCGTCTGCGCATGGACCAGGTCGACGTGGTATTTCTGTGCGATCGCCAGGGCCGAGTGGATCACGCCCGCCGCCAGCGAGCGGTCTTCCTTGCCCGTCACGCGGCTGGCCAACTCCAGCAGCAAGCCGTCGCGCATCGTGGCGCTGGAGACGATGATTTGCCGCGCCTTGGTCAGGCGGAAGAGGCTCTGGTAGACCAGCAGTGCGGGATTGATGGTCTCGGCCTCGGCGAAGGGCATGCCGAACCGCCGGGCCAATTCCTCCGGCGTCCACCGTTCGCAGCGTTCCACCAGCTTGTCGAACTCCGCCGGATCGATCTGGAACAACTCGGCGTCGATCGGCTGGCCGATCTGGCGGACGGCGAAGCGCGCGTCGCCGCCCACGGCGACGAACGACACGACGTCGTTCAGCGGCAGCGAGTTCTGCAGCGACGCCAGCATCGTCGATACCTGGTAGCGCAGCACCTCGGCCGTCTGCTCGGGCGTGTCCTCGTCGCTGGCCACCACCTCGTGCAACCGCACGGAACCCAGCCGCAGGCTCTGCGAGGTGACGATCTCGCCGTCGCGCAGCAACGTCAGCAGCGTGCTCCCGCCGCCTACGTCGGCGATCAGCGCCTCGCCGTGCGCGACGCCCATCGCGTCGCCCAGTGCCCGGCGGACCGCCGAAACCGTCAGCCGGCTCTCTTCCGGTGTGCCGATGATCTCGACCTTCAGGCCCGTCGCAAGCTGGATGCGATCGAGAAAGGTGTCGGTGTTGCTGGCCTCGCGGGCGGCGCTCGTGGCCACTGCCCGGACTTGCTCGACCTTGTAGAGCTTCAGCAGTTCGTGGAAATCGCGGAGGATCGCCAGGGCCACGCGCATGCTGGCGGCGCCCAAGCGCCCGCGGCGGAAGGCGTCTTGCCCCAGGCGGGCCGCCCGCTGTAACCGCTCGATAACTTCAATGCGGCCGTCGGGCAGGACCTCGGCAATGACCATGCGCACGGCGTTGGCGCCGACGTCGATCGCCGCGACGGTCTTGGCCCCTTTCGAATCGTCTTTTCTTTCCGTGATTTCCATAGGCGTTGGCTGGATACGCTCCTATTGCCTCGAATTACTCGCAGCAAGGGTTACACGCCCTTATTGTACCGCTGCTGGGGCCTTTTGCTAGACTACCCCAACGTCGCTTGCCGGTTTTTAACAATGTTGGGCGGTACCTTCGGCAGGCACATTCGTTGCATGGCCGGTTGACATGATCGCCGCTTTCCTGAAGCACGTCTGCCGGAACTGCGCTTCGCTTGTTCACGGCCTACCGACTGCAGACTGAATTCGGAACGCCATCGACCCGCTGCGCGGGTACCCCGGCGTTCCCTACAACGCAAGACCGGCGCTATCGTTCTATCCGCGCAATGTGTCATTTTTTGACATCCCCTTCACATCCATCTTGTCGCAGGATCGGTTGCGGTCCAATTTGCTTTGGGAACGGAGTACGCTAACCTTGCCAGGGCATTTACCAATTCCCGCTAGCGGAATCATCCGGCCGGCACCCCGGCGCTCAGAGTGTCGGAGTAACCGGTCGGCGGCAAGACCCTGCCTACGAGGAGCAATTTCATGTTTACATCGTTGCGCGGCAGCGATCGGCCGAATCGGGCCTGCCGTCGGTTTTACCTTCCGCCGCGATTGCCGGGGACGCCGGCAACGCGGATCCGGTTCTTGTCCTTGCTGCTTGCGGCGGCGGTCTTGTCGGCGGGCGGATGCCGTGAGGAACTTCCTCCCAAGCCGCACGACGCGAACGTCGATGAAGGCCCGGCCGCACCGCCGCCCGCCGCATTCCCGCACGCCGGCCCCAAGGGTTGCCGCATGCTGCTGGTTCACAGCTATCACGAGGGATACCGCTGGGACGATACGATCACGCAAGGCGTGCGCTCGGCCATCCGCGGAACAGGGCTCGACCTGGACATCTTCTACATGGACGCCAAGCGCCACACCGATGAGGCCTGGAAGGTCGATGCGGGGCGGCGGGCGAAGGAGCGGGTCGACCAGTATCACCCCGACATCATCCTGGCGGCCGACGACGATGCCCAGGAGTATTTTGCCGTCCACTACTTGAACACGGCCCTGCCCGTGGTGTTCACGGGCGTCGATGCCGACCCCTCCAAGTATGGCTATCCGGCCGCCAACGTGACCGGCGTCATCGAGCGTCCGCACTTCAAGGAATCGCTGGCCCTGGCTCGGCAACTGCGCCCCATCAAGCGGATCGCCGTGCTGAGCTGCCACGACAGCACTTCCATCCTGGCCCTGGGGTTCATGAAGCAGGAACCAGTGGACGTCGCGGTCGAGGAGTGGCTGATGGTCGACGACTTCAACGATTGGAAGAAGGCTATCGAACGATTCAATCGCAGCGTGGACGCGATCGTGATCCGTTCTTACCAAGCGGTGAAGAAACCGGGATCGACAGAGAACGTGGTGCCCCGCGAAGTGGCCGAGTGGACCAGCCGGCACGCCGCCGTTCCCACGATCGCCTTTCACGACTTCGAGATCGAAGACGGCCTGCTGGTAGGGGTGGTCAAGTCCGGGCAAGAGTATGGCCGGATACCGGCGGAGTACGCCCTCCGCATTCTGGCGGGGACGCCGCCTAGTTCGCTGCCCATCGTCAAGCCCAGCAAAGGCGTCAAGATGATCAACCGCGACACCGCGCGGCGATTGGGGATCGCCGCCGCCGGCGAGATATCCGGCGACACTATTCTCCTTTCCAAGGACTGAGCCATGACCAGGCGATTGACGTTGCATATGATTTCGGGCATGTTGACCCTGGCGGTCGTGCTCGCGGCGGTGACCGGTGTCCGTTCCTTCCTGAAGAAGCGGGCGGAAAATCAGAACGTAGGTGGCCAGAACGCGCTCTTGGGCGCTCGCATCACCCAACACATCCTGGAGAAAGCCGTCGACAACGGCCTTTTCGACGATGCCGCGCTCTTCCATGGACATTATCCCGGATTATTCATAAGGAGTCAGGCCACCTGGGGCCGGCTCCCTGGTGGTGGGG
>CAZTPX010000051.1:0-60233 GCA_964615095.1 uncultured Planctomycetaceae bacterium
GGTTGCCGCCCGGCGTCCAGGCATTGCAGTTCGAGCGAATATAGACCGTGTAATTTAAGGGCGACTCCAGGGCCAGTTTCCGCATGATGCGGGCAAAAGTCTGCGGCTTGACCAGTTCGCTCTCTGCGGGCAACGACTGGGCGATGCCGCCGAACATGCGGATCGTTTCCACGACCGGATAGAGGTTATCGTCGGCGCTGACGCACGGATTGAGGTCGCCGAGATAGGTGCAGTTCAGGCTCCAGTCCTCCATATAATCCAGCCAGCGTTGCAGATACGCCGGGTTCTTCGTCCACATGTAGGCCATCCACAGCGGCCTGAACCCGGTGCCCAGGTACAGTTCGCGATAGGGCCTATTGTTGCGCGGTTCGGCAGGCCCGCCATCAGGCTGGCCTGGGGCCGTCCAGTCGACCATTCCCGGTTCGCCGATGACGATCTTCTTGCCGTCGGTCCGCATCACGCCCTTGAGCAGTTCCGCGGCCATCTCCATCTGGGCCTTTCGGGCGTTGTCGTCCAGGTCCTTGGGCATGGGCGCCTGGGGAAAATCGCCCAGGCCGGCCACGCCGCGCCCCGTCGGGCTGACATCGGACGGAGTGATGCCGTAGCGTTGCGGTTGCCGCAGCTTGTCGAAGTAGTAATCGCGAAAGGCCCGCAGGGCCTCGACCGGCTTGCCCGCGTCCTTCAACTTCGCGGTAAGGTCGAGTTTCTCCCGTCCCCACATGCTGACGGCAAACCGTTCTTGGTCGCAGTAGACCAGTTCCAGGAACTCCTTGCTGAGTGCCAAGAGCGCCGCCTTGGAATCGCGGTTATCCCAAGTGGCTTTTCTTTCCGCATATCCCCACGAGGCATCATGGCCCGACGTCGATTGCAAACGGTTTGGGTCGGCGAAAACCGTGGTGCCGGCCGTCAGGAGTAGCATTGTACAGCAGAGGTTCAAAGCAGGCTTCATGGTGATGGGAGACCGACGGCGGTGTATGGACGTGGCGGGAATAGGGCGTGCTTTGCCAACCGGGTTCCGCCTTGGCGACGTCAACGCGGGAATCGGCTTCAGCGAAATCGAGGCGAGTGTGCATCCGAAGTGTCGTATGCAACGCGATCTGAGGCAGGCACTCGCTCTTTCCTATGATACCATGCCCTGTCGACGATTGCAGCCGATTTCCGGCAGGGTTTTGGCCTGTCTCGAAGCGTAGCAGGTTATCAACCTCACGTCTCTGTCCCCTCCCGAAAGGCGAGGGGAGATTTGCGCGTCCCTCACCCACTGGCCCTCCCCCGATTATGGGCGCGGGAAGACTGGAAGTGCCCTCACTCCCGTCTGTGCTTGCCCCCTGCGTCTCTCTTGCGACCGGGAAAGGGGAGGTTGTCTGCCCAAAATCAAAAACCGTGACAATATGCTGATGGCTGAGCATGGCCATGGCCTGGGCCTCGCGGGCGAATCGCTCGGCGAAGGCTGGATCCTGGGCGATATTGGGCATAAGGACTTTGCCGGGATCGCCGCCTAAAGGCGGAACTCCAACGGCTCATTTCCACCCGCGCAAACTATAGCGCGGTTCAGGGTGCCTCGTGGTGTGTGTCTCCCTGGCGCAGTATAATTAGCGATGTCCCATGCGAGGCTTTCAGGACGTTCCATGCCAACCGTGTTGATGCTGCTTGTGTTATCCGCTCTGCCGGATGATGCGAGAATTGAGCGGGCATTCCGCGCTTGTGCGACTCCTGGAGGAAGAACCGCGGCGAGAGAAAACAGCGGATGAGTTCTTTGCTCCCAATGAGGTCAGGGCGCACGCCGCATCCGCCCTCGGTGGTATCGGAGCGGAGCCGGAGCAGACCGTGCGTCTGTTGACCAAGACGCTCAAGCACAGCGACCCCGAAATACGGATCTGGTCGGCCATCGGCCTGGGCCGCATGGGCGAGAAGGCGAAGGCCGCAATTCCGGCGCTTGCGGCCTGCCTGGCGGACGAGAAGATGATCTTGAAGCCCGGCGGCTGCCTCTGGTCCGCCCACCCGGATCACGCGGCGGCAACGGCACTGGTGGACATCAGCCCTTCATCCATCCCCGCCCTGATCGCAGCGCTCGATGCCCGGGAGGCCAGGGTCCGGCGGCACGCCGCCAACGCCCTGTGGCACTGCGGCGAGGCGGCAAGACCGGCGGTCGACGCGCTGCTCCGTCGCTTGCGGGATCCGGACGCGGAAGTGCGTTTCTAAGCTTGCAACACGCTGGGCTGGATCGTGCCCGATGCCAAGCGGTTCGTGCCAGAGATTGTCCGTCTGACCCGTGACAAGGAGGCCAGCGTGCGGATCGAGGCAGCATTGACGCTGGGCTATCTGAAGCCGGCCGAAGCCGTTCCGGTGGGGCCGCTGAACGATCTGCTCGGCGATTCGGTCCCCGAGGTGCGCATCACGGCCCTCGAGTCGTTGGAGCGCATTGCGCCCAGAAAGGCACTGGAATCCGCAATTGAACGACTGCGGAAAGACCCGGAGGAATCAGTCCGGCAAGCAGCCGAACAAGCGAGGGAACATCTGGGGGAGAAGTAGAGGTTAGGGTTGTGGCCAACATGCGTTCCCCGGTCAGGGGCCTCTAATGGCACGAGATCAAGGCGCAAGCTGTTTCGATAACGTAAGTTGTGTTTCGTCTCTAAACCGCTGTTACTTCACCTCAATCACGAACGTCTGGATCGCCGTCCCCACGCGCTCGATATTCGTGGCGAGCACCTTCTCGCTGCCCCAAATCAGCGCCTTCTCATCCAGCTTCCGCACCTGCCGATCGATCGTGGCGGTGACCGCCACTTGCACCTGGCTCCGGGCGTCCGGCGTGCCGGAGAGCAGGCCCGTGGCCGGGTCGATCTTCAGCCACGCCGGCCCTTGGGCGATGGCGAACTTGGGCTTCTCGATGTCGAAGTAGCCGCTGATCTGGTCGCCGCCCTTCATCCGCGAGCTGAGATCGCCCAACGAGCGATTGACAGAGACCTGGTAGCGATACTCGGCGCCGACAGCGGCCGACTGCATGGGCTTGCTGTAGATCACCGGCCGCGGCCCTGCGGCATAGTCTGAGGACCCACTGCGCTTGCCCTGGACGTCCACCGCCACAACGCGATAATAGGTCTTATTGGCCGCCGGTAAATCGACCCCGCGGCCCAGCACGGCTAGTTCCGTGGCCGACGTTTCCGCAATGAAGTTCGCCGGGAACCAGGGGTTCCAAGCGGCCATTTCCTTGGTGCTCACACCCACCGTACTTTGGAACCGCTCGTCGGAGACCGTGAATGCCTTCTCGTCGCTGCCGTAGACGCGGTACTTCGCCGGCTTCGTGCCCACGGCGTTGGCCTTCCACTTGAGTGTGCCCAGACCGGCAGCCTGGTCGTAGTCCAGCGTCACGTCCGTGGGGCAGGCCACTCCCCGCGCGGTGAAGTTCCACGCATTGCTCCACGGACCCCATACGCCCTTGTCGCTCATCGCCCGCACGTGCCAGTAGTACTTTTCGTCGGGCGTCAAGAGGCCCGGCTTGGCCAGCGTGTACTGGCACCTGACCGCGGCGCTGGTGATAATGCCGTCTTGGCTTTTCGTCGAGATCACGTCCGCGGTCCGCGAAATCAACTTGTAGAAGTCCATCGAGAGCGGCAGCTTCATGTCCGCACGCCGCGACAACTCGAACTGGTAGTCGCCGACCTTGCCGCCGGGCACTTCCGCCGCCTGCCACTGGAAGACGACGTCAGTCCCACTGCTTTCTCCGCCGTCGGCCGGGTTCACCGCGGCGGGCGGGGCTGCCGGCGGCTGCGAGGCGGACCGCTCCACCCAGTTGTGCGTGATCCGGACCTTCCGCTCACCGCGGCTCTCGTCGCTGTACGTGAACTCGTTCTCACCCACCGCCATCCCCGGCAGGGCCAGTGGCGCCATCTGCAGATCGTTCACGATCGCCAGTTTCTTCAACTGCGCGGCCGGCCCCAATTGGCACTTGAGTTGGTAGCGGTAGCATGCCGGTCCCACGACGGAGAAGAAACCGTCAAGGTTATTGCCCGTGGAACGCCAGGTCTTGCCGCCGTCCAGGCTCATGAAGAACTTCAGTCCCGTACTCTCCGCCCTGATCCGCCCGCCCACGAACACGTAGGGGCTGCTCATGTTCCAAATGATCGTGCCCGTCTTGCCTTTTTCCGCCTTCAGACCCTCCGCGCCCGATGCGACGTTCTGTGCCTTGGCCCCTTGCCGCCAGGTTTCCGTGCTGAAGTCAGGTCGATACTCCCAGAGGCCGTTGCAGATGACGTACGGCACCTGCTCGTAGGTGGGCACGGTCATCAGCGCGCCGTGATATTTCATGGGGGTCAACTGCCCCCAGCGCCAGACGATCGCCTCGCCCGGGCGGAGAACCATGTTCATGGTCGTGTCGGCCTTGCCCGCCCGCTGGCCGCTTACCTCTCCTTCGTAGAAGTAGATGGAGGGCATTCCCTGGCCGTGCCACCAAGTGTCGGGGAAGAGGATGCCCTCGGAGTGCGTGCGTTTCACGAGGTCGTGGTCGCGGACAATGTCCTGTTCGCCGGCTACGGTACAATTGTCGCGAAGCAGGTAGACACAGTGCAGATCGCCGTCGTAAAAATGCCAGGAGTTGTCGTAAAAGGTCTGCGAAATGCAGTGCCCCAGGGCGCGCGCCGGCGCGGCCTTCAGTCCTGTGGCCTTCATCAACGTGCCGATGCAGATCGAGTCGTTGCCGCAGGTGTTGTAGCCGTAGACATTGAAGACCTTCACGGGGTCGCCCAACTCGCTGTTGTCGCCGCCGGAATGGTGGCGGTACTGGATCTCCTGGAACCAGACGGCAAAGGCCTTTTCGGCATCGGTCATGCCCGGGGCCAGCGCCGCGCGAACAATCTCGGCCACGCTGCGGAAATTGTTGCGGCCGTTGGAAAGCCAGGGGTTGACGACGTCGCTTGAACCGACGTTTTCCATCCGCACCCAGCGGTTCGACTCCCAGGTCTGGAAGAAGGCCCCCTCGCGGGCCATGCCGCAGCCCATGGGTGTACGGCAGTTCCGCCCATCCATTGTACCGCCCTGCACGATCGTATACTTCTGCGCGGCCGCGGTGATCTCCTGCACTTTGGACTTGGGCACGTCGGTCGGGTCGATGTTCGCAGCCCAGGGCTTCAACGGCCGATCTGCCGGCAGGCTATCGTTTAGCGAAGCCGCGGGGGCGCCCGCGCCGGCCGTCCTCGCCTGCGGCGGTTGGTATTGTCGCGCCACGGACGAGATGCGAACTTCGTCGAGTTGCCCGTTGAGCACGATGGGGTTCGCCTGCCATGTATGGCTGCCCAGCCGCATGCTGCCCGCCCCCTCGCCCAGTTTTGCCGCGCTGATGCCTTCCGGCTCCTGCGCCACGTCCAGTTCGCCGTTCACGTAGACACTGACCATCTTGCTTGCCTGGTCCCAGGTGATGGCCAGGTGCGTCCAGCGGCCCACGGGCACGGCCATGCTGCCCGGCACGATCCGCCAGGCGCCATCGATCCAGAAGTAGGCATCGACCTTTTCACGGACGCGGATCATGCACAGGGAGTTCCGGCAGACGAGGTCGGCCGCCGCTTGGCCGTGGAACTTGACCCAGCATTCCGCCGTGAGTCCCGCCGGACGGTCAATCTTGGGTAGGTCCGCGAAGTCCACCCAGCCCTTGGCGCCGTCGCTGTTCATGGCCTTGCCAAACTTGCCTTGGGCAGCGGTGGCCTCGACCACCTTCCCCGACTTTCCACCCGCCGTGTCTTGGACCTCTCCGGAGGCCACGTCGTCAAGGTGGTAGAGCGCAATCGTGTCCTTGTCCATTTCAAAAGGTTTGGTCAGGTCTACTGGCGTTGCGGCTACAGGCGTTTTTTCACCTGCCAGAATTGCAAGTCCACAAACAACCGAAAAGACAAAAGTCTTCATACGCATGGCATGATCTCCTTGGTATTTCTTGTTTGGCCGTTGGTGAGAGTTTCGAACAACTGGCCCGTTTCAGCTTAACGCAACGCAACGGCGGATTCCAGTGGCGGTGGTGGTTTTCAGTGGGCCGCCTATCCAATAGGTCCTTTCTGCGGGAAAGGACTGAAACGCGCCGCCCTGTCGAACAATGCGGAACTTCTACGGCGGTTCGAAACACAATAATCCCTCTCGGCAAGAGGGACCTACTCAAAGCTGCATTGAATTACCGCACTCCACAGGGCGACATCTCGACCCACTTCATCTTCGGCGCCGCGCCGGTGGTGATGGCCCAGGACCTGTCCATCGTCGCGGCCGCGGGATAAATATACTCGGCGGTCTTCTCCTGACCGGCCTCGTCCCAGCAATAGGTGACCTTCGTTCCGGCCGCGTTGGGCGTTGCGTAGAGCAAGGAGAACTGGCCCATCTGGTAGGGCTTGCCTCCGTTGTTGCCGATGCGGACCAGGACTTCGCTGGCGCCGTCGGCGGTAATGTCCCGGCTGCCGTAGAAGAACGACTGCGACCAGGTGTCCGGGGCCGCGAAGGGCACGGGCGCAACGATCCGCCAGTCGTCGCGCAGAACCTTCCACTGCTTGCCGTCGACGGAGTAGTCGGCCTTGTAGGCCAACTCCGGCCGGGGCGGCGAGCCGCTAGGGCTGCGCACGGCAAAGCAGACGGACTTGATTCTCTCTCCGTGCGGCGTGCGCAGCCTGAGCGTAAACGACGGCTTGTCCAGCCCGCCGTCCACGAGGTTCTTGCGGATGGCCTTGGCCTGCGGGCCGAGAGTTGTCGTGGCCAGACCGGAGGCGTTGAACGTTACGTGCGTGCCTTTGGGCTTGAGTTGCGGCATCACGTAGCCGTTGGCCATGCAGCGCGTGGTGATCGAGATATCCTTCCCGGCCAGGTTGGCCGCGGGCGCCAGGAACTTCAGCCAGTACTGGTAATGCCCCTTGGCTAGGTCCGTCAGGTCCAGGCCGTCGCGGAAGTTCTGCGGGGCGGAGAAGGTCTGCATGCGGTCGGTCGAGAGGCAGACCTGGCAGCGGGCGCTGCCGTGCAGGACCAGGCCCATCGTGCAGCCTGGTTGCAGACATTTCTTGTTGACCGGCTTGGCGGCGATAATGTACGGGGAGCAATGTTCGAAAGTGACGGAGCTGTCATTTTCGGCGGCCACGCCGGCCTTGTAAACGTCGCTTGAGAAATCGGGCCGGTAGGTGAAGACGGCGTTGCCGAAGCGTGCCCGGCGGGAGGGGTCGTCCTCATGCCGCGGCCGTTGGGCGGCGTTGAAACAATGCTCGGGATCGTTAAGGTACGTGATGTGCCGATTGGGACCGTCCATGCCGTCTACACAGATACCCCAGTAGACCAGCGGTCCCGCGGGGCCTTCGCCCAATCCCGGGCGCGGGAAACGACGAATTGTCTCGCCCGGCCGCAGATTGACCACGGGCGGGGCGCCTGCATAGCCGCACAGCAGAGCGTAAAAGCTGATCGACCGGTATGTCCCCGCCCCGTCGCCCGGATAAAGTTCCGGCAGCCAGCCGCGGTTATCCGTGGCGACGCGGTTGGTCAGATAAGCCTGGCGGTCGGCATGCGTAAGCTCCTCAATGTTCATCATCGCCCGCTGTCGCTTGTCGAAGCAGACGGTGGTGATGTCGCTGTCCAAGAGGACCCACTTGCCCTTGCCGTAGGCGCCGCCGGTCAGCCAGACCTCGAAGGAGGTGTGCCCTTCGACGGCCGTGGCCCGTGCGCGGCCGTGGCCCAGAAGGTATTCCATCTCGGCCGTGTACTGGTAGTGCGTCTCCTGGCACATGGCATGGCCGTAGGAGAACAGCCCGGTCCAGTAATCGCGGACAACCTCGTTCTCTTTCTGTCCGAAAATGTCCGGTTCGGGCAGAAGCGTGCAATGGAAGTAATGCGTATTCCGCCAGAACCAGCTTGCCAGGGCCTTGTCCTCGTCGCTATCGGTCTTGCGACCGCTGACACGGGCATAAAGGTCGGACTGGGTTTTCGCCAGTCGATCGAAGCTGGAACAAGACAGTTCGCCTTGCCAGAAAGGGTGATCGGTCATGAGTTGCGGGTCGCCCACACCGTCCGCCGCAGGGGCCAGACTGACCGCGAACACCAACAGGGAAAACATCGTCGGAAAGAACCACAATGCACGCATGATATCCTCCAGTTCGACGTTTTGGCGATAATGCCCGATCTCATTTCCAGTCGTCGGTGCGGAAAGGCGAGGCGGGCAGGCCGGCCTTGTTCACCAGGTTACAAGGCGGATTGTTGGCCCAGGCGTAACGGACCGCGAGCGGCGCCGCAACCGCGGGACTGGACACGACCACCGTATCGCCCACGATCTGGGCATCGGCCCACACGAACTTCTTGTCGGCCCCGGCGATCGCAAAACCGGTCAACTTAACGCCATCGCGGGCAGCCAAGCCCCCGTTGACATAATTGAACTCCACGACGATCTTGCCGTCCGCCTGCCGGCTCGACTTGTACAGCGGTCCCGAGGCAACCACGTCCTTGCCATAGACCTTGGCCAAGGCCCAGTGGGCCAACCGTTTGCCCACGTCCTGCTTGTTGCGCGGGTGGATGTTGTCGGCCTCGCCGATGTCGATGGTCACGGCCATGCCGGTGTTGGGCACCGTGTCGAGCAACTTGAGGAACTGCTCGCGCTCCAGGGGCCAGCCGCCGACGGACTCCGAGGGCTGGGACTGCGGCGCCATGAAGTTGGGCAACTGCACGGAGAGGAAGGGGAAGTCGCCCTGCTTCCAGTCGTCGCGCCAGTTGGCGATCAGCGTCGCCAGTTGAATGCCGTAGATGGGCGAACCGGCGTTCGACTCGCCCTGATACCAGAGCGCGCCGCGAATGGCGTAGGGAGCCAAGGGGGCGATCATGCCGTTATAGAGCGCTGCGGGCGCCCAGGGCGAGAGCGCCGGGTCCTGCGGGGGCTGCGGCTTCTCATCCTTGAATTCCTTGCCGCTGGCCTTCGCCGCCGCAGCCGCCTTCTCCCAGCCGGCCAGACGCTGCTCGTATTCTGCCTTGGCCTTTCCGCTAACGTAGAAATCCTCCTGGCAACGCAGGTCGTCGACCATGGGTTTCAACTGCGGCACTGCCTCGTGCGCCTTGATGCTGGTCCAGGTCTGCACCGGCGTGCCACCCCAGGATGAATTGATCAGGCCCACGGGCACGCCCAGTTGCTTCTCGATCTCGCGGCCGAAAAAGTAGGCCGCCGCGGAGAACCCGCCCACGTTCTGCGGGTTGCAAACGGACCAGTGGCCGTTGCGCTGGGCCTGAGGCGTCTTGGCCGGAATGTGGTCGATGAAGTACATGCGGATCCGCGGATGATTGGCGGCCTTGATCTCGGCCTCCTTGTTCGCCACTCCCCAGACCGACATTTCCATATTCGACTGGCCCGAGCAAAGCCACACCTCGCCCACCAGCACGTCGCTCAGGGTGACCGTGTTCTTGGCGCCTTTCGCCTGAAGTTGCAGCGGCTCGCCGACGTGCAAGGCGTCGAGGCGGACCGACCACTTGCCGTCGGCCGCGGCGGTGGCGGTCTTGGCCTGGCCGCCCAGTGTCACGGTCACGCTTTCGCCCGGCGCGGCCCATCCCCACACGGGCAGGACAACCTCGCGTTGCAACACCATGTGGTCGCCAAACACACCGGCCAGTTTGACTTCGGCTGACGCGACCGCGGTAAGGCCCGTCAAAATAAGAATCGCCACAAAGACCCGTCGCAATACGTTAATCGGCTTCATCGTAACTCCTGGAAAGGTAGGAAAGCAGGGAGGGTTTGGCGGCTTGAAGGGGCGTACCGCCCGTCGGGCCAGCAGCTTCACAGCCGGGCCGGCGGGGGTTCAAGCCGTGTAGGCTAGAACTGTGATTGTACTTAGGGAAGCGGCCGGTTGCAAATCTTTCGGCGGGGAATTGTACGTAGAACGGAATTCACTCCGTTTCCCTGAAATACGCAAGGCAACGGAATAAATTCCGTTTTACGTAGGACTTTATAGTACTCCTGGCGGGGATTTTCAAAAGAGCGGCATCCAATGTACAATCGAATGGTACTCGCACAAGACTCTTGGAGGGGGTAATTATGGTGCCATCTGATGCTGTAACGGCAATGCCTCAGGGTTTCTCCATTCGACTGGCCGTCGAGGACGATATCCGGGCGATTCGCGCAGTCCTCTTTACGGTGCGCAGCGAGTATGGAGTGATTGGAGAAATGGGCGCCAACGACGCCGATCTGGACAATCTGGCGAACAACTATTTCCGCGGCGGGGGCTGCTTCGAGGTCGTGGAGGATGCCGTCCACCGAATCGTGGGCTGTGCGGGTCTGCGCCCCGAGAATCCCTGCCGGGCCGAACTCTGCAAGATGTACATTGAAAAGCCGGCACGCGGGCTGGGGTTGGGAAAACGACTGGTGGAAAACTTGCTTGTAGCGGCCCGTCGCAGCGGGTTTCGGGAGGTCTGGCTGAAAACGAATTCCGTGCTGACGGAGGCGATTACCCTGTACAAAAAGTACGGATTTCGGCCCTTGGCTGCCGAGCATTTGCCGCCGCGCTGCGACGTGGCCTATCTGCTGCGGCTGGAATAGGCCAAAAACGTTCCTGTTCGAGTGTGGACGGCCTCTGTCCGCCGCTTCCCCGCCGGAAGATGCAGTCGCCACTGCACCGCTCGGGTTATTCGCGGCCGATGGCCGCGGGTCTAGAATTATAGGGGAGGTTCTCTTATAGGAGGCACAAGTCATGATCGAGACAATCGAAACCGGATCGTCGAAGGTGGTCGGCCTGAAGTTGTGCGGCAAGTTGCACGACGAAGACTATAAGGAGTTCGTGCCGAGGATGGAAACCATCTTGACGGCTGAGGGCAAGGTGCGGTTGTTCATACAGTTGGAAGACTTCCACGGCTGGGATTTACACGCCGCGTGGGACGACCTCAAGTTCAGCCTGCGGCATTATGCGGACTTCGAGCGGATCGCCATGGTGGGCGACCGCAAGTGGGAGAAATGGATGGCCAATTTCTGCAAACCGTTTACCAGGGCCAAGGTGAAATACTTTGACCGCTCGGAAGTCGATGCCGCCTGGAATTGGCTGGAAAAGAACGACGAGAGCACGAGCGGGACGAAAGAAACCGATGGGAATCCGGATCTGCCGGATCAACCCGACGCTTGGGACAACTTCCGCTGGTATGGGCCGTGAAGGGCGGTTATTCACCCTGCGGTTTCGGCACGGTCGTCGGTAGCGGCAGCGGGGGATGGACCGGATAAGAGGTCACATCAATAACCTCGCCGTGCAGTTCGTTGCCGTGGCTATCCACAGCGTCGCGACGGCTCTCCGCGCGCCGGCGATGACGGGTCCTCGGCCGGGGGACGAGAAGCGGGTCATGCGCGTCGGCGACAATGCCCTTGGTAAAAATGCCCAGGACAATCATCGCCAAGACGACAACGCCAACCGGGGGGAATGCCAGGCAAAGAATCGCCGCCAGGAAGAATAGCCAACCCATGACAAAGCCTAACCGAAGAACAAGGCGTTTCCCCTATATTATACGCAAACGGGCAGAGCGACAGCCTGGTAGCGGACATTCCTCTGCCAGGGCGTAAATCCCGCGCGGCGGATCTGCGATTCGATGAAATCACTGTTCATGCGAAAGGTGGTACCGGCGGCGGACACGACGTTCTCCTCGAACATCACGGCCCCAAAATCATCGGCCCCAAAGCTCAAGGCAATCTGCCCGATCGACGGCCCCTGCGTGACCCAAGAGCTTTGCAGGTGGGGGATGTTGTCGAGGAACAGCCGCGCCAGGGCCTGGACACGGAGGTACTCGGCAGCCGACGTATTGCCCCGGGCGAGCTTCAAATCGCCCTGCTGGTAGGGCCAAGTGATAAAGGCCGTGAATCCGCCCGTCTCATCCTGCAGGCATCGCAGCATCTCCAGGTGCAAGAGACGGTCGTGCCACGTCTCCTGCACGCCGAACATCATCGTGCAGGTGGAAGGGATGCCCAGGCGATGCGCCGTGCGGTGGACCGCAAGCCACTTCTCGGCACCCGACTTCAGCCGCGCGATCCGCTTGCGGACGCCATCGACCAGGATCTCCGCCCCCGCCCCTGGCAACGAACCCAGGCCGGCGGCGATCAGCCGCGAAAGGCATTCCTCGATCGAGAGCTCCGAAACCTTGCAAACGTGCAAGATCTCGTCGGCCGAAAGGGCGTGCAGATTAACCGTCGGATACTGCCGTTTCAGCCAGCGGAAGAGGTCTTCGTAGTAATCGATCCCGCACTGCGGATTGAGTCCGCCTTGCAGCAGGATCTGGATGCCACCGGCCGCCACGGTCTCATCAATCTTGGCAGCCAGTTCCTCTTTGCTCAGCGTATAGCCGCCCGGGCGGCCGGGTGCGCGGTAGAAGGCACAGAAACGGCAGTAGGTGTTGCAGACGTTCGTATAGTTGATGTTGCGTTCGACGATGTACGACACCCGCCGGCCAGGATACAATTCGTTCCGACGCACGTCGGCGGCAAGGCCCAGGTCGGCTAGCGTGGCATCGGCGGCAAGCTGCAATGCCTCGTCCACCGACAGCCGGTGGCCAGCCGCGGCCCTAGTCAAGAGACGGTCGAGGGTCGAATTGGTAGTGATCAAATCAGTGGTTTCAGTAGGTCCCTTCTGCCGGAAGGGACTATTGTGCTCGGGGCCGCTCGTAAGCCCCCTCATTTCGCACCAGTTCGATACACAATAGTCCCTTCCGGCAGAAGGGACCTACTGTCCCACCGTTTCATACACGGTGGTCCGCTCGACCGGTTCGCGCCCCATGGCGCGAATCAAACGGCCAAGTTCGTCGATAGTCAATTCGTCCGGGGTTTCAGCGCCGGCCATGTGGTAGATCTTCTCTTCGATCACCGTGCCGTCCATGTCGTCGGCGCCGAACCGCTGGGCAACCTGGGCCATCTTCAGGCCAAGCATGACCCAATAGGCCTTGATGTGCGGGATGTTGTCCAAAATCAAACGGCTGACGGCGATCATCCTCAGGTCGTCGTCGGCCGTCGGGGCGCCCAGCTTCCGCAGACGATTGCCTTCGGGATGATAGGCCAGCGGCACCAGGGCCTGGAAACCGCCCGTCTCGTCCTGCAAGGCCCGCAGTCGCATGAGGTGGTCCACCCGCTCCTCGCGGGTTTCGATCGTGCCGTAAAGGATCGTGCAGTTCGACTTCAGTCCCAATTGGTGGGCCGTGCGATGAATCTCCAGCCAGCCGTCAGCATCGACCTTGTCGCGGCAGATGCGCTTGCGCACCCGCGGGGCGAAAATCTCGGCCCCGCCACCGGGCAGGGAGCCGAGGCCGGCATCGATCAGTTGCTCCAGCACCTCGCGGTAGGACATGCCGAACTTCTTGCCGAAGTAATGGATTTCGACCGCTGTAAAGGCCTTCAGGTGCAAGGCCGGGTATCGGCCGCGGATCGCCCGCAGCAGATCGGTATAGTAGCAGAACGGCAGATCGGGGTTGAGGCCGTTGACGATGTGGACTTCGGTCATGCCCGGCTGGTAACGCTTTTCGATCCATTCCAGGGCCTGCTCGGTGCTCATCGTGTAGGCGCCGGGCATGCCTTCCTTCAATCGCGCGAAGGAACAAAACGCGCAGCCCGCCTCGCAGACGTTCGTGGTATTCAGATGGAGATTACGGTTGTAGTAGGTGGCATTGCCGTGCAGCCGCTCGCGGGCCACGTTGGCAATCTGGCCCACGGCTAACACGTCCGGGTGCGTCGAGAGCGCCATACCGTCGTCGAAACTCAGCCGCTGGGCGGCCTGCACCTTGTCGGCAATTTCCTGAAGCTTGGAGTCCATGTTCATACTACTGCTGTCGAAACGTGTCGAATTCTTTTCTGTCGAAATTATGGCTGTTTTGGCCCATCCCTGGGCAACGTCCGCAAACAGCCATTCAAAAGCTCATCAAGCATCGCCGCCGGGGCCACCAGTGGGTCGTCGGGCAACTGGCCGTCCACGGCCGCGTAGCCCAGGTGCGACGCACCAAAGTCCAGGGCCACCTGGGCCAGTTTAGCGCCAAGCGTGGCCAGCGGCGCTCGCACTTCAACCTCGGCCGGCAGGAGCAGTCGCGCCAAGGCGATCGCCCGCAAAACGTCCACGCCCGTGAAATCGTCCTCACAACCACGCTCCTGATCCAACGGCTGGCCGAGGATCGGATACCAAGCGCGCGCGCTGCCGCTGGACGACAGATCGCCCCGCATGGCGATGAGCGTGCGACAGAAAGTGTCCCAGTCGGCCAGGGATTGTCCGACGTAGCGCGGCAACTCGGGCCGCGAGGCCACGCGATCGATTGGCAAGCAGCCCGCCGCCGCGCTACACGCGCTGCTGGACTTCGGTCGTATCTGCACCATTTTTGCCAATAGAACCAGCCCGATACGGCTCAGCGCAAGCGCTTCGGCCAAGCACAAGTCGCTGCCGACGGCGACCTTTTCGGCCACAGCCGCAAGTCCGGCAGCTTCAAACTGCCGCCGAGCAAAACTGTCCTGTGGGAATTCCGCTTGGGGCGCAACCTCGGCCGCTCCGAGACCGTCTATGGAGGGAAAAGTCGCACCAGTTGTATGTTCAAACGTTTTCGGCATGTACGTCAAATGCTATCGAACCTTCTCCACTTGCGGCCTTTCAGCTATACTTTGGATTGTACTTGATGGCAAGAAAAAGTCACCCCATCCGGGGAGTTGGGTGCGAATAATTACCTGACTTCTTGCCGTAGATCGTAAAACGGAATTTATTCCGTTCAAACGGATTGAAATCCGTTTTGCGAAGAATCCACGGGGTGCCGCAAGGCTGAGAATAAACCCATTGAACCTGATCTGGCTAATACCAGCGAAGGGAAGGAGCAGAATTGATGTCCACTGGAATGTTTGGCAGCGCCGAGAGTTCGAAACCGCTCGCCCATCCGCCGGCCAACGGCGGCGACGGCAAGCCGGCCGCGGCGGTCGAGCGCGTCTATGTCGAGGTTGCCGACGGCGTACGAGTCCCGCTGCGGAAGATCAACCTCACGCAAGGCGAGCCGGTTTACGTCTATGACACGGCCGGTCCACAGGATCACGACATCCGCGAAGGACTTCCGCCGTTGCGGGATCCGTGGATTCGCGCGCGGAGCGACTGTGACGAAGTAGAACCGCTAAAGAACCCTGCCGCCGAGACACTGATTCCGCAGAAGCTGCAGCGGCCCAGGATCCTCCGCGGGCGCGGCGCGGTCACACAGTTGCACTACGCGCGGCAAGGCACGATTACGCCGGAAATGCGCTTCGCGGCCGCCCGCGAGAATCGCGATGCGGAGTTTCTCCGCGCGGAAATCGCCCGCGGCCGCGCGATCCTGCCGGCCAACGTCAATCATCCCGAGAGCGAGCCGATGGTCATCGGCCGCAACTTCCTCGTGAAGGTCAACGCCAACATCGGCAACTCGGCCGTCCGCTCGTCGATCGACGATGAGGTGGAGAAGCTGCAATGGTCTACCCGCTGGGGCGCGGATACCGTGATGGACCTTTCCACCGGCGCGAACATCCATGCCACGCGCGAGTGGATCGTGCGGAACTCGCCCGTGCCGATCGGCACCGTGCCCATCTACCAGGCCCTGGAGAAGGTCCACGGCAAGGCCGAGGACCTGAATTTCGACGTCTATTACCAGACACTACAGGAACAGGCCGAGCAGGGCGTCGATTATTTCACGATCCACGCTGGCGTGCTCTTGCGTTATATCCCCCTGACCGCGCGGCGAGTGACGGGCATCGTCTCCCGTGGCGGCTCGATCCTGGCCAAGTGGTGTCTCACGCACCACACCGAGAACTTCCTATACACCCGCTTTCGCGAACTGTGCGAGCTGATGGCCCGTTACGACGTGGCCGTTTCGCTGGGCGACGGGCTGCGGCCCGGATCGATTGCCGACGCCAACGATGCGGCTCAGTTCGCCGAGTTGGACACACTGGGCGAATTGACCAAGATCGCCTGGGAACACGGCGTGCAGGTGATCATCGAAGGTCCCGGGCACATCCCCATGCACCTGATCAAGGAGAACGTCGATCGGCAGATAGCAGTCTGCCACGAGGCCCCCTTCTACACGCTGGGGCCGTTGACGACCGACGTCGCTCCGGCCTATGACCACATTACTTCGGCCATCGGCGCGGCGATGATCGGCTGGTACGGCACGGCCATGCTCTGTTACGTGACACCCAAGGAACACCTGGGCCTACCCGATCGCAACGACGTGAAGGAGGGCATGATCGCCTACAAGATCGCCGCGCACGCGGCCGACCTGGCCAAGGGCCATCCCGGCGCGCAGGCCTGGGACGACGCCCTCTCGAAGGCCCGTTTCGAGTTCCGCTGGGAGGACCAGTTCAACCTCTCGATGGATCCAGAGCGCGCCCGCGAATATCACGACGAGAGTTTGCCAATGCCCGGGGCGAAGTTGGCCCATTTTTGCAGCATGTGCGGCCCGCACTTCTGTTCGATGAAGATCACGCAGGACGTGCGCCAGTACGCCGCCGAGCATGGCCTCGACGAGGAAGCGGCGATTGCCGTCGGCATGCAGGAGAAGGCCAAGGAGTTCGAGATGCGGGGGGCGAAGCTGTACTGATATCTCGATGATTCGTCAGAACGCAGACGGCACCAGTACGCCGTTAACGCTTCCCAATCACCGGAGTCTCAAGCGTTCGACGCTTCGAACGATTCTCACGCAGTCGAGCATCACGCGTAACGAGTTCCTCACGGTGTACGAACAGACGTAGCGAGTCCTTCTCCACTATCATTTCGTTTCATCATCGGTTTTCTCGCTGTCCTCGGTTCCATCCTTTTGCACGTCCACGTATGCCCCGCATTCGGGGCATACCTCGACATGCCCCAGGCGATCGGCGGGAAACCAAATATCGGCCTCACAATGTGGACATTTCAGGGAAATGCCGTCGCCGGACTCGCCTTCCTCGGGCGTTGCCGCCTCCGACTCGGTAGTGAATTCGGCCAAAACGTCCTTGGCCCGTTCGGCATCTTGGGCGGCAACCTGCAGCTTGATGCCACCAAAGGCCACGGGCACCAACATTTCGCCAATATTCTCATCGGTCGCCATGGCAGGAATTCCAGCAGACTCCAGGGCCAACCGCGGTGGCTCGGCCTCGGCCATTGAGAAGTACGTGCCGACGGTAACAAAGTCTTCCATGGTACACAGCCTTTCAGAACGGAGTGTTGTGAGTGGTCTGGAAACAATCCCTCTGCCGATTCTACGCTTTCCCACCCATGGTGACAACCTAGGGCACACGGGCGACTTTCCGGTTCTCCTGTCCCCACGGCCTGTACCGACAGCCTGTACCCACGGCTTGCGGAACGGACTCGGGCCAGCTAAACTCAGGGCTTGGAATTCGCCCCTTGGAGTAGACGTGGCGGCAAATACTGTTCTTCAGGGCTTTAACTTGTATCAAGACCGATTCCAAGCCGGCTCTAAATGTACCGCCATTCGGCTTTGAAACAGGCTGAAGTATTCATGCGATAGAGGATCCCATGACTCACGTGCATATCTGTCGTTTGGTTGTTCTGGCGCTGCTCCTCTTGACCGCGGGCTGCTCGTCCAACAACAAGGGAAAAATTGAAGGCACCAAGTGGAGTTCCATGGCTGCAACCATCAAGGGACAGCAAGCCCCAGCCGGGTTGCTGCAACTCGATTTTGGAGCCGATGGCAGCCTGGTTTATCGGGCGGGCATGCAGACTTATTCCGGCACCTACACGCTTGCTTCGTTCAACACGGTCGTTTTCCACCTCACCACGCCGCTGGCCGGATCGAACACGCACGCCGAAAAGGTAGTAATCGAAAACGATCGCTTGACGATGACCGATGCCGATGGGACGCAACTCACGTTTGTGAAGCCGCCCATCGGCCGCCCGAAATAACGTGAGGCAAGCCCAGTGGGCCACCTGCACGGCATTGCATTGCCGAACCCGCGCGACACCACCTCGGCACGAGCGGCCGTTAGAATGCGAATAGCCAGTTTCACAACGCTGATCGCTGTGTCCCGCATTTCCGACATCTTTCCGGTCTTTGTTCATTAGTCATGTCGTACACCTGGGACTATCTGATTTTAACCGCCTCCAATGATCGGCAGGCGGCCGGCTACGAAAGCCAATTAACGATCCGCCGTCGCCTGGGGCTCTTGCCGGAGGTGGGCACGACCATGGTCGTTGCCGATCCTTTCGGAAAACGGGTCGGCAGCGGCGGCAGTACGCTGTACTGCTTGATGCGGGTGATCGAGGCCGAGATCCGGCGCACGGGAGCAACAGCCAACGATTTTTCCGCGCTCGGCCAAATCCTGCGCGGCCTGCGGATCCTGATCCTGCATGCCGGCGGCGATTCTCGGCGCGTACCGGCCTATGGGCCGTGCGGCAAGATCTTCTCGCCCGTACCGAGGCTGCCGTCCCACGAGTCGCGCCGGGAAGTGATCTTGACGCTCTTCGATCGTCTCTATCCGGCATTTCGCGAATTGCCTCCGGGGCCGCGCGGGGCCGGCCAGGTGGTTGTCACGGCAGGCGATGCCCTCATGCTCTTCGATGCCGCCGCGGTGCGATTCGACCGGCCGGGTATCGTTGCCTTGGGCGCTTATGCCACGCCCGAAGCCGCCAGCAAGCACGGCGTGTTCTGCGCTGCGCCCGATGGCCAGGTGCGGCTCTTCCTGCAAAAACCGTCGTTGGCAGAGCAGCAGCGATGCGGGGCAATCAGCGCCGATGGGAAAGCAGTGCTGGATATCGCCGTAATGAGTTTTGACGCCGACGCGGTCACGGCCATGTTCCGGGCCTTCGACGTGCAACCACACGAATCCAGCCCGCGATTTTCGCCCGCTATGGAGGAATTGGTGCTCACCCAAGGGCTCGACCTCTATCGCGAAGTCTTCTGCGCCCTGGGCACAGAGGCTACCGTTGAGCATCATCGCCAAAGTTGCCTGGCCAGCGGTTCCAATTGGTCCCCGCAGCGCCTCGCCCAAGCACATGCCATGTTGTCGCACGTGCCGCTTTTCGCCCAGGTTTTGCCCCAGTGTGACTTCCTGCACTTCGGCACCACGCGACAACTGATCACCAGCGGAATGGAACTGCTGGAACACGACGGCCAACCTGGCGGGCCGGACACGTGCTTGAGTTTGAACAATCGCATCGAGGCCGACGGCCGAATCCTCGGAGGGAATAGTTGGGTCGAGGGCTGCCGGTTAGCGGCCCCGCTGATGCTTTCCGGCGAGAATATCGTGGTGGGTGTCGATATCGAAGCCCCACTGGAACTGCCGCCCGGGGCCTGCCTCGACGTGATTGCCGGGCAAACTCGCACGGGCCGCGCAGCCTGGTTCGTCCGCGCGTATCATATCGCCGACACTTTCAAAGACACACTCGAGCGTGGCGGCACGCTTGCCGGCCGGCCGCTGGTCCAATGGCTGGCCGCTGTCGGCGCTGCGGCCGAGCAGATCTGGCCCGACGACGTTCCGCCGGCTAAGCGGAGCCTATGGGACGCGCAGGTCTTTCCCGCCGTCGGCTCGCCGCAAGCTTATCGCGATTGGCTTTGGATGTTCGATCCGGCCACGGCCACCGCGGCGCAGAAAGAGGCCTTCGTGAAAGCCGATCGCTATAGCGTGGCTGAGATCGCACTCCTGGCCGACATGGACACCTTTTACCAGCGAAGAATGGACCTCTCATGCGATACGCCTTGATCATTGCCGGCGGCTCGGGCACGCGACTATGGCCCATGAGTCGCGGGAGCCTGCCCAAGCAACTCATCCCCTTTATTTCCGGCAAGAGCCTGCTGGAAATCGCCTATGAGCGTCTTGAAGGCCTCGTGCCCACGGACCGCCGCTATGTCTGCGCCGGCGAAAAACACGCCCAAGCGGTCCTCAGGGCCATCCCCGGGCTGACCCCGGAACAATTCCTGGGCGAACCGGTCGGCCGCGATACGGTGAATGCCGTCGGTTTCGGCGCAGCCGTGATCGCCAAACGCGACCCGCAGGCCGTGATCGCCATCTTCACGGCCGATCACCTTATCCGCCCCGTCGATCGCTTCCAGCAGATCATCGCCCAGGGGTTCGAGGTCGCCGAAAACCATCCCCAGACGCTGGTGACCTTCGGCATCGCACCAACGCACGCCGCCACGGGCTATGGCTACCTGGAACTGGGCGAACCGCTCGGTCCTGCCGCCCGCATGGTCGAACGTTTCAAGGAGAAGCCCGACGAGGCGACGGCGAAGAACTACTTCGCCGCCGGTCCGCAGCGCTACCTTTGGAACAGCGGCATGTTCGTCTGGCGAGCACAGACGTTATTGGACTGCCTGCGGCAGTTTGAACCGGCCAGCGCCGCCGCCCTGACCCGCGTGGCCGAGGCATGGGGTACGGCGGAACAACCTGCTGTGCTTAACGAAGTCTACCCGACGCTGCGCAAGGTAAGCGTCGATTTCGCCGTGATGGAGCCTGCCTCGCGCGACGCACATTTCCGCGTGGCGGCCGTGCCCATGCCGCTGGAATGGCTCGACATCGGCTCCTGGCCCATGTTCGCCGAGACCTGCCCTCGCGACGAGAACGAAAACGCCCTGGCCGCCCAGCGGCACGTACTGCTCGATTCCCGGCGCACGCTCGTGGCTTCCTCCGACCCACAGCACGTAATCGCCACGATCGGTTGCGAGGACATGCTCGTCATTCACACGCCCGACGCCACACTCGTCTGCCGGGCCGACCGGGCCGAGGAGATCAAGAAGGTCTACGGGCTGGTGGGCGAGCGCTTCGGGAATGAGTACTTGTAACTCGACACGTTTTACAGACCAGGGGAGTGTAACAGCCACTGGCGCGCTCAAACACCCCTGCCGGCTCGCCCGGCAGGTGAAGAAGTCTTGTGAGCGAAGGGGCGTTTCCATGATCTTCTTTGCGACCCCTGCCAGCTCGTCTGGCAGGTGAACAAGTCTTGTGGCGAAGCGGGGTCATTGCCACCGAGACTCCTTCACCTGCCGGGCGAGCCGGCAGGGGTCGTGGTTCGGTTGTTGTCGGTCTTTCTCGCTAACAAGACTTGTTCACCAGCCCGGCAAGCGGGCTGGGGTCCGGCCGCTTGTCATCGCCACAGCACGCGGAGGCCGAAGAAAGCCGTATCCTTGATCCGCCGCTGCAGTTCGCCGATCGCGGAAATCCGCGGCGCCGTGTTGAACGTCATGCTGAGCATGATCCGCAAGTCGCCTTCCTGGATCGGCGTCGCGCGGTGCAGGACCTTCGAACCTTCAAAGATCACAAATGTGTTCTCCGCCGTATCGACCTCGACATCCTCGCCCTGCGAATTCCTGTATACCAAGGTACTGGCCGACAGCCGGCCGTCGGCGGAGCGGTTTACGACGTTGATCAGGGCCGTGAACTGGCGGCCTTGGTAGAAATTATGATCGAAGTGCCAGTGGATGTGGTCGCCCGCCTCGTCGTAGTAGAGAATCGATTCGGCGCTTTGGTCGTGATCGCCGGCGGGACCGACCTTCTCGCCCACCACGGCCGACACGAACCGCCGCACGTCCTCGCTGTGATAAAACGCCAGGCAGGCCGGGCACAACTGGTGAATCTGTTCGTAAGAGACCGTGCCGCCTTTCTTGTGCGTGGGCACATAGCTGCGGACCTTGTGGGCGGAGACGGCCAGCACCTCCTCGCGCAAGCCTTGCAGCGACGTTGCTTCAAGGAAATCGCCAACACGCAGCAGAAACGTGTCGCGGAAAGCCGTGCTCAACGCCACCGCCGGCTGAAGAACCTGCAGCCGCGGCGACCGGCCGGCTATCAACTCGGGTCGCTTTTGCGCCAATTTCGCGTAGTACGAGCGCCGTCGCCTGCCATAGGACTTGGCCACGGCAATCAGGACGCACATGCCGACAAGCAGAATCGGGCAACACCACACCCACATCGAAACAACCCCTTTCCCTTCGCCACGGTGCGTTTTGGGCACAGCAAAGTATACTAGGCGGATATTAGCATTCCATTAAGCTCGGATCAAGTACCGGAGGGCTATCGGCCTGCGGATCCGTTGTCGACGAATCCCATTGCCGTGCAATTGCACCCACAATCGAGAGCAATTATCATGGGAATCGAAGCGGTGCGATTAAACAAACGTGACGTGGAAGCCTTTATCAGCGTCGAGCCGACAGAAGGCGTCCACGTAGCATAACTTCCACGTGGAAAGCGAAAATGCGATATCTTCTTCCGTTACTTTTGTTGCCGGCTTGGCTCGGTGTGATGCTGCCCGTACAGGCCGAGGAATTCAAGAGCCCCAAGGGATTCAGTCTTACCTGTCCGGACGGCTGGCAGGTCGCGTCTGCGGAGAAGATCAAGCAGATGCGGGAGGCCATGAAGAGGATGGGCAAGCCAGACCCGGATTTCGCAGCTATCATCACAGGTCCGAAGAGCGACGACTTTACCCCACAGGTCAACGTGATCGTTATCCCGGAAGAGCTTGTGCTGGACGCAAAAGGCGAAAAGGACTATGTTGCTGGCGTGAAGAATGGGCTGGGACCCGCCGGCAAGTCGTTGGCCGTCAAAACCGGCCACATCACCATCGGCGGCAAAAAGGCATTGACTACGGCTTTTGAACTCTCGCAGCCGGCTTCGGGCAAGGCCATCCGATCGTGGATAGTCACGCTTCCCGGCAAGCAGCAGGTTTACACAATCTCTTGCATGGCCTCAAAAGCGCAGTGGGACGATGTCTGGGAGGGCTTCCACAAGATCGCGACGAGTATCAAGATCGATCGAGACGATCACGTCGCGAAGAAGCGGCCTACAGTGCCACAATAACGTTTCTGCTGTCTGAAAACTCCGTTGGCTTGCGCTTTGCTTTCGGGAGCAAGAAGGGCTTGGGATGGCCTTGCAGAAACCGAGAGTAAAGGCAACGAACGCCGATTTCGCCGATTGTACTTCCCGCCGCATGATGCTCGCGAAATTCTTCCTAGCCTCATTCCACAGCGTTTGTAACAGACAAATGACTGATACAGACAGAATAGTTGTCGCGTTGAAATGCATCGTTCAAGATCCTATCGATAGGAAGGTACGGCTGGGCTAGCCACCAACGGAATCTTCCACAACCCCGTGTCGATGTTCACCGTCTGAGCCAATCAGATCCTCTGAGCACTCGCGTGATCATCACCCCGTTCCATTCGTGTAATTCGTGTGATTCGTGGTTTCCTTTGGTGGAAACGTGTTAACCAATCCCCCCTTCACCCGCTTAAACGCTTCAACGGCAAACTCCAGATCCTCGCGGCTATGTACCGCGGATACCTGCGTGCGGATGCGGGCCTTGCCGTGCGGCACGACAGGGTACGAAAAGCCGATCACATAGATGCCTTCGGCCAAGAGCACCTCGGCCATCCGCCCGGCAAGCGCGGCGTCGCCCAACATGATGGGCACGATCGGATGCACGCCGGGCACGATCTGGAAGCCGGCATCGCTGATCGCCTTGCGGAACCAGACCGTGCTCTGCTCCAGGCGGTCGCGAAGCTCGGTGGAACGAGTCAATATCTCCAGCGACTTCAACGAGGCGGCCACGATCGGCGGCGGCAGCGAGTTGGAGAACAGGTACGGCCGCGAACGCTGCCGCAGGATCTCGACAACCTCGCGGCGTGCCGCTGTGTAGCCGCCGCTGCCCCCGCCCAATGCCTTTCCTAGGGTGCCGGTAAGAATGTCGATGCGGCCCCTCACGCCGTGATAATCGGGCGTGCCACGGCCGCCAGGACCGAGAAAACCGACCGCGTGCGAGTCGTCGACCATCACCAGGGCGTCGTAGCGATCGGCCAACTCGCAGATCGCCGGCAAGTTGGCAATCGTGCCGTCCATCGAGAACACCCCGTCCGTGGCGATCAGGCGGAAACGCGCCCCGCTGGCCTCCTGCAGCCTGGCTTCCAGGTCGGCCATGTCGTTGTTGCGGTATCGATACCGCTGGGCCTTGCAGAGCCGCACGCCGTCGATGATCGAAGCGTGGTTCAACTCGTCGGAAATCACCGCGTCCTCGCTGCCCAGGAGCGTTTCGAACAGCCCGCCGTTGGCGTCCCAACAGGACGAATACAGAATCGTGTCGTCGGTACCGAGGAAGTCGGACAACGCCCGCTCCAACTGCTTGTGCAGCTCCTGCGTGCCGCATATGAAGCGGACACTGGCCATGCCGTAGCCCCAGCGGTCGAGCGCATCGCGTGCGGCGGCGCGAACCTCCGCATGGTCGGCCAGGCCAAGGTAATTGTTGGCGCACAGGTTGAGCAGCGTGTCGCGGCCGGCCACGCCCACGCGGGCACGCTGCGGCGAGGTGAGCACGCGTTCGCCCTTATAAAGCCCGGCCGAACGCATTTCGGCAATCTGCTCATCCAGAAACTTCTTCACGCGATCGTAGGACATGCGTCTAGCCTTCCTTCCAGGTGAGAACGACCTTGCCCGAGTTGCCCGAGCGCATGACGTCAAAGCCTTTTTGGAAATCGGTGTGATGGAAGCGGTGGGTGACGATGGGACTAAGGTTCAGGCCCGACTGCAGCATGACCGTCATCTTGTACCAGGTTTCGTACATCTCGCGGCCGTAAATGCCGCGGATGGTGAGCATGTTGAAGATGACCGTGCGCCAGTCGATGGCCGATTCCGTGGTAGGAATACCGAGCATGGCGACCTTGCCACCGTGGCACATATTGGCCAGCATGTCGCAAAAGGCCTGCGGATTGCCCGACATCTCCAAGCCGACGTCGAAGCCTTCGCGCATGCCCAACTGCTCCTGTGCCCAGGCGATCGAGTTCGTACGGACGTCGACCGTGAGCGTAGCGCCCAGCCGCTGCGCCAGCGCCAGCCGGTAAGGATTCACGTCGGTCACCACCACGTGCCGCGCCCCGGCATGCCGGGCCACCGCCGCGGCCATGATACCGATCGGACCCGCGCCGGTCACCAACACGTCCTCGCCCAGTACGGGAAACTGCAAGGCCGTGTGTACCGCGTTGCCGAAGGGATCGAAAATGGCCTGCACGTCGCGGGGTAGCGACGGATCGTGGACCCAGACATTGGTCATCGGCAGCGAGAGAAACTCGGCATACGCCCCGGGCCGGTTGACACCGATGCCCTGCGTGTCCTTGCAGAGGTGGCGGCGGCCGGCCAGGCAGTTGCGGCAACGCCCGCAGACCACGTGGCCCTCACCGCTGACGATCTCGTCGGGATGGAAGTCCTTGACGTTGCTGCCCACCTCGACGATGCGGCCGACGAACTCGTGCCCTATGACCAGCGGCACGGGCACGGTCTTCTGCGCCCAGGCGTCCCAATTGTAAATGTGTACGTCGGTGCCGCAGATCCCGGTGCGGAGGATCTCGATCAGCACGTCGTTGATGCCCGGCTCCGGCACGGGCACCTCTTCCAACCAGAGGCCCTCCTCCGCTTTGCTCTTGACCAGGGCCTTCATCGTCTTCATAGCGTTCTCCTCAATCGCGCAGGTAAGTGACTACAAGGAACAGCACCGCATCGTCACGGCCTAAATTCTCGATCGCATGCACAACATCGGCCGGATAATGCGCGGAATCGCCCGTGCCCAGTTCGACCAACTCCTCGCCCGAACGGACGCGGACAGCGCCGCATTGGACGGTGAGCAGTTCATTGGCGCCCTCGAAATGCGGCTCGCTCTTCAAGGCCCCGCCGCCGTGCAGCACGAGCTCGTAGAACTCGACCGACTTCTCCAGGTGCAGCGGCGAGAGTGTGCGGATGCGGCAATAGCGGTCCGCGCGGAACGTGTAACTCTGGTCGCCGGAACGGATTACGTCGATGCGGTGAGCGGCGCTGGGCAGTTCCACCAGTTCGCCCAACGATATGCCGAAGGCCAGCGCGATGCGGTAGGCCACGGCCAGCGTGGGGTTCGCCCTGCCCCGTTCGATCTCGCTGAGCATCGACCGGCTAACCGCGCAGGCGGCCGACATCTCTTCCAGGGTCCAACCCTTCTTGTTGCGCAACTCGCGGACACGGCTGCAGAGGACCTCGCCCACGCTCTCCCCGGCGGTTTCCGCCGCCGGGCGGCCAGCCGGCAATTTTCGCGTTTTGCTCATTTCCGTTCCTCCGGTATGCTGGAATCGGATTATACTATATCGGAATCGAGCCGGCAATAGATTGGAGGAAAAATCCGCTAAACCGGAAGGACGGCCGCTCGTAGTCCCACCTTTAGGCGGAAAATGTGGCCGTGGAGCGGGCTAAAGCCGAGCGGACAGTTGGCGAAGGCTAGGTTCACCCGGCCTGCGACGTGACCGTTCTTGCCCGCGAGTTTCCGATGTAGTAAGATGCTGGTATTCACTACCCTCGTTTTGCGGAGGAACGACTTTCATGGACATGTTGACTGCTTTGGAGGCTGTTCGCCAGTGGCCGGCGGTCGATCAAATTGAATTTGTCCAGCACGTTTGAGATAACTTGCACGTTTGAGATAACTTGGCCGAGGGCGGTTGGACGCCCGAGTTGACGGAAGACCAGAAGACTGAATTGGATCGCCGTCTCGCGGCGTATGAAGCAAATCCCGACGATGTTCTGTCCTGGGAAGAGATTAAGTCGCATTTGAGACGGCAGAAATGAAGCGGTTTCGCGTGGTGTTCTTGCGCCGCGCACCTGAAGAATCAGGAGTGTAGGCCATGACAGAAGAACGTCAGTGCGGGGAAATTTCGCCAAGCGAGCGCGGCACTCGCCGATGGTCTAGTCGTGTGCAGATGGTCGTGACCGGCATACTGGGCGTTACGGTTGGAATCTATGCGTTCACCGATCTCCAACGTGACTGCCCACTTTTCACTTGGGATGACCTTGCAAGTCGCATGGAAAGGCCGGTCGTTCCAGATTCACCGGGGCTGCAGTTGGTCGGGAGCGTGACGAAAACTCGCCGTTACAGCATGTTCCATGGGGGGACAGTCCGGATGGCCGTGAGTGGAGTTACTGTGCTTTACGAAGATCACCGTTACTTCTTTGTGGAGGCGGCACCGGACTGGTTTTTCCGATCACTTATTGACAAAAGCAGATTTCCGCACATTGCTTCGGAACCCTTTGCCAAAATTGAAAAGCACCCAACAGGCGCAAGTTCTGCTGATGCTGCAGTTGATGAGGCCGCACGGTTCTTGAAAAGTAGTACGGAGGGTTTGCCATGAACGAAGACATAATAACGAATCATTGGCCCGAGCACTCCCCCCGGGTAATTGCGGTGCGGCCCAGTGAACGCTATCGGCTTGAACTTACTTTTGATAACGGCGTGAGCGGAGTTGTTGATTTGGAGGGCTGGCTGATCGGCACGGGCGGTGTCATGGGGCCCTTGGCGGATCGTGAGTTCTTTCGGCAGGTTTCCGTGGACGAGGACGCGGGAACGATCCAATGGCCCAACGGCGTCGATCTGTGTCCCGACGTCCTCTATAGCCGCGCGACGGGTATCCCCATTCCCTTTGCAAGGGCAGAGCGTCCCACTATTGTGCGTTGACATGCCAGGTAATGCGAACATTCGCGTGACCGTCGTCGACTCCCACACTGGCGGCGAGCCTACGCGGGTGGTGATCGCCGGCGGACCGGATCTCGGTAACGGGTCCTTGGCCGAGCGCAGGGAGCGATTTCGCGCAGAGTTCGACTGGTTCCGCGCGGCCGTCGTCAACGAACCGCGCGGCTCGGACGTGCTGGTGGGCGCAATGCTGCTACGTCCGCACGATCCCCGTGCGACGGCCGGCGTGATCTTCTTCAACAACGTCGGCTACTTGAACATGTGCGGCCACGGCACGATCGGGCTGGTCGTGACGCTGGCACACCTCGGTCGCATCGGCCCCGGCGAGCATCGCATCGAAACGCCGGTCGGCATGGTCACCGCCTGGCTGCACGAGTCCGGCCAAGTGACGATCGAAAATGTCGCCAGTTACCGCTATGCGGCCCAGGTTCCGCTGGAAGTTGAAGGGTTTGGCCGCGTACACGGCGACGTGGCTTGGGGCGGCAACTGGTTTTACCTGGTCCACGACCATGGCTTGGCAGTCACGCTGAAGAACATCGAGCGGTTGGCGGACTGCGCTTGGAAGATCCGCCAGACTCTGCCGCGGCAAGGCATCACGGGGGCCGACGGCCAGGAGATCGACCACATCGAACTCTTCGGCCCGCCGGAGCATCCCGGGGCTGATGGCAAGAACTTCGTACTCTGCCCCGGCCGAGCCTATGACCGCTCGCCCTGCGGCACCGGCACCAGCGCCAAGCTGGCGTGCCTGGCCGCGGACGCAAAACTACAACCAGGGCAAGTCTGGCGGCAAGAGGGCATCGTCGGCAGCATTTTCGAAGGCTCGATTGAAATCCGCGACGGCTGTCTCTATCCGCGGATTCGCGGCTCGGCGTACATCACCAGCGAAGCGACACTCGTACTCGATCCCCACGACCCGTTTGTCCATGGTATCCCCTCCATCATTCCATGAGTACTACCAGCGACGTTCTCATTGTCGGAGCCGGAATCGTGGGGGCTGCATGCGCGAGTGCCCTGGTCCGCGAAGGACTGCGCGTGACGATTGTCGATGCGGCCATGATCGGCGGCGGCGCAACTGCGGCCGGCATGGGCCATGTCGTGGTCATGGACGATAGCCCGGCTCAATTGGCGTTGACCCAGTATTCATTTCGACTTTGGAAAGAGTTGGTCGCCGAAATGCCCGCCGATTGCGAGTACGACCCTTGCGGCACACTGTGGGTGGCGGCCGACGACGAGGAACTTGCCACGGCACAGGCGAAAGCCCAATCGCTTCGCGCACAAGGCATAGCCGCAGAACTGCTCGACACCCGCCAGCTTGCCGAGTCCGAGCCGCAACTCCGCCCCGGGCTGGCCGGCGGTCTGCTGGTGCCGGACGATCTGGTGGTTTATCCGCCCTGTGTCACGCGTTGGTTGATCGATCGGACCCCAGGAGCAAGCCTTCGATTGGACTGCGCCGTAGCTTCCATCGGCGACAAACTCGTGGTCCTGGCCAATGGCACACGACTGACAGCCGAGGTGGTCATCAACGCCGCGGGAACGGCGGCCGCTCGTTTGACACCCGGGATTCCGATCCGCCCGCGCAAAGGCCACCTGGCGATCACCGATCGCTGTCGTGGCTTCATCCGTCACCAGCTTGTGGAACTCGGCTACGCCAAGAGCGCCGCGGGCAATGCGGCCGAGTCGGTGGCCCTGAACGTGGCCCCGCGGCCCACGGGCCAGATGCTCATCGGCTCGTCGCGGCAGTTCGGCATCGAGTCTGCCGAGGTGGAACCCGCCATCCTCCGACGGATGTTGCACCGAGCCATAGACTACCTTCCCGGCCTAGGCCGTTGCAACGTTATACGGACTTGGACCGGATTTCGGGCCTCGACCGACGACAAACTGCCGCTCATTGGCCCCTGGCCGAAGACGTCTGGACTCTATTTGGCCACGGGCCACGAGGGCCTGGGAATCACGATGGCCCTGGGCACTGCGGAGCTGCTGGCCGATATGATTATAGGACGGCAGTCGCAGATTCCCCGCGAGCCGTACCTGCCAGAAAGGGTTCTGCAAAATGCATGAAGCGATCACCATTACCATCAACGGCCAGGCGATCGAGGTTCCAGCCGGGAGCACAGCCGCAGCGGCCTTGGCGATGGCTAACATCGATGCCCCGCGGCAATCGGTCACGGGAACGCCCCGCGGGCCTTTGTGCGGCATGGGAATCTGCTTCGAATGTTGCGCAATGATCGACGGTCACCGGCTGCGCACTTGTCAAACCGTCTGCCGGCCCGGCATGGAGATTCGTACCGATGGCGCAACCTGAGCGGTTTGATGTCTTGGTCATCGGTGCCGGTCCGGCCGGCATCGCCGCCGCCTGCGCTGCCAGCGAGGTCGCTTCGGTGGGCGTGGTCGACGACAATCCGGCTGCCGGAGGACAGATCTGGCGGGGCGGAACACCGCCACTACGCGACCGTCTGGCCGCCCGGTGGCTCCAGCGCTTTCAGCAGGCCAAGGTCACCCGTATCCACGGCACGCAGGTCGTCGCCCGACTTGAACCGGGCGTGCTCCTGACCGAGCGTGACGGCCAGCCGGTTGAACTGCGCTACGAGAAGTTGATCCTAGCCACCGGCGCCCGCGAGCAGTTTCTGCCCTTTCCGGGCTGGACTTTGCCCAACGTGGTCGGGGCCGGCGGATTGCAGGCCCTGGTCAAGTCGGGCATGCCGGTCCGCGGCAAGCGCGTGATCGTCGCCGGCAGCGGGCCACTGTTGCTTTCCGTGGCCGCCTTTCTGCAGCAGCATGAAGCTATCGTGCCTTTGGTGACCGAACAGGCCCCGTGGCATCGAGTCGCCCGCTTCGGTCTGCAACTCCCGCGACTCGCGCCCGGCAAGCTCTTGCAGGGCATCGCCTATCGCTGGGCACTTCGCCATACGCGCTACGCCCTTGATTGCTGGCCGACGACGGCCCATGGAACAACGAAGGTCGAGGCAGTCAGCCTCCGAGCCGGCCAGCGAACCTGGACCGAAGCGTGCGACATCCTGGCGTGCGGCTTCGGACTGATACCCAACCTGGAGTTGCCGGGCCTGCTGGGCTGCGAGCTCCACAACGACGCGGTCGTAGTCGATTCCTTCCAGGAAAGCACGGTGCCGGGCGTTTTCTGCGCTGGCGAACTGACAGGCATCGGCGGCGCGGAGCTTGCGCTGACCGAAGGAGAAATTGCCGGTTTCTCCGCCATTGGCGAAAAGCAACAGGCGGCATCCCGCTTTGCGGCCCGTGCCCGCCAGAGGCGTTTCGCCCAAGCCCTCGATCGGGCCTTTGTACTGCGCGACGAGTTGCGGAATCTGTCCGACGACGATACATTTATATGCCGTTGCGAAGACGTGGCGCGAAAGCGGCTGGCGGGTTTCACGGCATGGCGGGCGGCCAAGCTGCACACGCGCTGCGGCATGGGCCCGTGCCAAGGCCGCGTTTGCGGTCCCGCAACGCAGTTCATTTTTGGCTGGGAGCACGAATCGGTCCGCCCGCCGATCTTCCCGGCGACGGTTGATACGTTGGCACATCGGCCCACGAACGAAACGGACTGAACCGGTTTTTGAACATTCTGGCTTTGTGCTTCGAATTTGATTTGTATTTCGAGTTTCGGATTTCGAATTTCAGATTTTTCATGCACAGGAACTGACGAGAGATCGTTATGGCAACTACGTTCCGCGGGGTGTTTCCCGCCATGCTGACCCCGATGACGCCCGCGGAGGACGTCGACTTCGCCAAGTTGGAAGCCTTGGTGGAATACCTGATCGCTGCCGGGGTTCATGGCCTGGTCCCCCTGGGCAGCACGGGCGAGTTCTACGCCTTGAGCCCCCAGGAGCGCCACGACGTGCTACAAACCGTGATCAAGGCGGCCGCCGGGCGCGTCCCGGTGGTAGCGGGAGTCAACGCCGGCGCAACGCGCGAGGTCGTGCAATACAGCCGCGAGGCCGAGGCCCTGGGCGCCGCCGGCATCCTTGTCGCTCCGCCTTATTATTCTCTGCCGCGGATGGACGAGTTGTTGGAACACATACGCGTGGTCGATCGGGCTGTCGGCATCCCCATCATGCTCTACAATTTCCCCGGCCGTACGGGCGTCGATATGAAACCCGACGATCTGGAACGCCTGGCCGAGTTGAAGAACGTGCGTTACGTCAAGGAGAGCACGGGTGACACGGTGCGGATGAGCGAGATCATCCGCCGCTGCGGCGACCGCTTGCAGGTCTTCTGCGGTTGCGACTCGGTGGTCTTGGAAGGCTTCGTCCTGGGGGCGATCGGCTGGGTGGCGGGGATTGCCAACGTCTGTGCGGCGGAACACGTCCGCCTTTATGAGATGCTCGATCGCAAGGATTATGCGCCTGCCCGCGATTACTTCTCCCGCCTGCAACCGTTGTTTTCCTTGCTCGACTACGGCGGCAAGTTCACACAGATGGTCAAGGCCGGCGCGGGGTTAATGGGCCGCGATGCCGGGCCACCGCGACGCCCGCTGCTGCCGCCGACCGAGGAAGAACTCCAAGCTATCCGAGCAGCACTGGCCTCACTTGATGAACAAAGACTTTAAGGAGAAACCACGAATTACACGAATTACACGAAACATGGAGAAAGGGGGAAGCACACGGGGATTATTTCTGAAGAAACGTGATCGTCGGCCGCTACCTTAAACTCGGGTATATGCGGATCACGTTTTCAATGCCTTTCGTTTTCCTTTTTTCGTGTCATTCGTGTCTTTCGTGGTTTTCTAACTGTCTCCCGTCATTCGTGGTCTTGTTTACGATGAACCTAAATACTCCGCCCCTGCTCATGGCAGGCATCCCCCAGCTCAATTCGGCCCTTTATCACCGCATTCGTTTCCTCGTGGGCGACCCGGCGGCCTACGTGCAGGTTCCCGCGGCCGACGGTAAGCTGAAATCCACCCTCATCCTTCGCGACATCGAAATGGAGCGGGCACGCCGTTTCGCCAGGGCCGACGAAGTAGCCTGCCCGCGCGACTTTACGCCTGCCGCCGGACTGTCCGGTGACCGTGAGACGGCCACGGCCCAGGCGGCGGCCGAATGCCTTCGCCGTGCCGGAGTGGCGCGGGTGGTGGCCGACCGCACGCTGCCGTTGATCTTCGCCGAAATAGTGCGAGAGGCAGGTATCGGCGTCCAGTGCGACATGAGCATCGGCGTGGCCGACCGCCGCCGCAAGGATCCCGAGGAACTTGAGCACGTCCGCCGGTCGCAGCAAGCCACCGAGCAGATCATCGAGCGGACCTGCCGCCTGATCGCCAGGGCCGAGGCCCGCCGCGACGGCGTCTTGCTGTACGAAGGCCGCCCGCTGACCTCCGAGCGGGTCCGGGCGATGATCAACCACTGGTTCATCGACATAGGCTACGTGAACCCGCCCTCGATCATTGCCGGCGGGCCGGTGGGGGCCGACTGCCACGACCTGGGGCACGGTGAACTGCGGACCGGTGAGCCGGTGATTGTCGATGTTTTCCCGCGGAACGAGACCAGCTTGTACTACGGCGACTGCACGCGCTCCGTGGTTCACGGCGATGTACCCGACGAAGTGCTTCGCATGCATGCCGCGGTCTGTGCCGCCAAGGCCGCCGGGATGGCTGCCGCGCGGGCCGGAGTGACGGGCGAAGACGTACATCGGGCGACGATCGCCGCGATTATCGAGCACGGCTACCAGACCGGCTTGCCGCCAGCGGATGCGGCGAACGACTATTGCGCCATGACGCACGGCACGGGGCACGGTGTCGGCCTGGAGTGCCACGAGCCGCCGCTGTTGGATTTCAAAGGCCCCGAACTGCTCGAGGGCGAGCTGGTCACGATCGAACCTGGTCTCTATCGTCGCGGTGTCGGCGGCGTGCGAGTGGAAGATATCGTGCTGATCCACGCGGACCGTTGCGAGACTCTCAATAAGCTGCCGGAAGGACTGGACTGGAACTGAGACGGAGAGTGTGTTAGAATTGCATCGTAGTGGGATTAGGTCCGGACGATAAATAACTTCCGTGTTTGGCCGTAGGACGGATTGCTAATCCGTCTTGAAATCGCGGACGGATTAGCAATCCGTCCTACGCGTTTTCGCCAGGTTATTCTTCGGCCGGTCCTTAGTGGATTATCGCGATCGAGGAACAAATCGTGTCGGCAACCGTTGACGGACAGTCGATCGAGCTTTCAAGCCTGATGGCACACGTTCTCAAGATTACCCGGGGACTCTTTCCAGGGGAAGTGTCGACCTACGTATTGGACGATCCCGAGTATCCGCAAAGCCGCTTTACGGTGGTCGAGGCGCAGGCGAGCGGCCCCGCCGAGGATGTGGTGGAGCGGCAAGTCGAGTGGCACCGCCGCATATCGCAGCTCGGTGAATCGTGTTCAGACTTGCGTCTTACGTTTGACTATCGCGAATGAATGCCTCGGATTACATCGGTTTTGCGGCAAAGCTCGCGGCAACGTATTCGGACGCGGCGAGTTGCCGTTCCGCGATCAGCCGCGCATACTACGGCGCATTTCACACCGGAAACCGATTCTTCATTTTTCTCCCAACCATTTTTCTGCCACAAATCTTCTCTTTATTTTTTCTCCTCTGCCTTCTTCTCTGGCGAAGTGCTCACCAAGATGCTCTTGGTGAAATACTTGTTTGCCACGCCGACAACGTCCTTCAAGGTAACCGCGCGGATCTGGGCGTCGAACTTCTTGTCGTAGTCGTAGCCCAGGCCGTATAGCTCGTCAATCGCCGCGGTGCCTGCCTGTTCGCCGATCGTAACATTTTCCTGGGCGTGCAGGCCGATGATCTGATCCACGGCCGTGCGGAACTCGTCTTCGGGAATCTGCCCCTCCTTGGCCCGCGTGAGATTGCGGCGGATCCGCTCGACCACCTCGTCGAGCTTGTCGGGCCGGGTCTGGGAGCTTACGAGGAAATAGCCTGGCACAGGCCCGGTCAGCTCGGTCGATTGCACGTAATAGACCAACCCCGCGCCGCGGAGTTCGTTGTGCAGCCAGCCGCCCGGCGTGCTGTAGCCGTTGAGGATCGCCCGCAAGACGGTCATGGCGGCATGGTCTTGCTCTTGGTAGATGCCTTCGCAGGCAAAGGCCAGCATCAGCACGGCCGTGTCTTTGGTGGTTGCCTTATTCACGCTCTTCGATTCGGGGATGGCGTTACTATTGGGCGGAACTTCGCTCGGCTTGCGCTCGACCGCCGCAAGGCGGCCGAAGTGCTGTTTCACCAGGGCGACGGCCGCCTCCGGGTCGATGTCGCCGAAGACGGTCACCACCATGTTGCCTGGCACGAGCAAGCCGGCATGGAATTTCCTCAGCTCGGCGGCCGTCAGTGCCCTCACCGTTTGCGCCTTGCCACCTGGGTTCACGCGATAGGGCGACGCGGCGGGCAAACTGTCGAAGAGCAGCTCGGTTATTTCGGCATGCGGATCGGCGCTACGGTTCTCGATGTCGGCCAGCAGCAGGGCCTGGGCCTTCTCGAATTGATCCTGGGGAATGGCCGCGTGCAGGAAGGAATCGGCAAACAACGCAGCCGCCTTGGGAAAATCGTCGCGCAGGCAGGTGGCAGCCCCCGAGAGCGTGAAGCGGCCGGCGCTGAAGTTCAGCATGCCGCCGATCGAGTCGAAGTATTCCGCGATCTCCGCGCCTGTCGCGCCGCCCTCGATTCCCTTATCGAGCATTTCCGCCAGCAGCGCGGAGCGACCAGCACGCTTCTCGCCGTCGCCCAAGGCCCCGCCCAGCACGAAGGCCTGGATGTTCACCAGCGGCAGGTTCGGCACGCGTTTCACCAGCACTCGCAGGCCGTTGGGCAGACGCACAAGGCGGACTTTGCCCGCTTCGGCCGCCTTCGTTTCGGCCACACCCTTGGGGCCGCGACCCGGCGGGGCGATGATCACACGGTTCAGCCGCGCGGGCACGAAGTACTTCTGCGCTACCGCGCGGATCTCGGCCGCCGTCACGGCCTGGATCTTGTCGGTATAGGTGCGGTCGAAGAGCGGATCGCTGGCGACAAGGTAGTTCTGCCCCAGGCTCTCGGCCTGCTGCTGCACGCTCTGCCGCTGAAAGACCAGTTCCGCCGCTTTCTGTTTCTTGGCCTTCGCCAGTTCGGCCGCGCCGATCTCCTCGTCGCGCAGGCGGTAGACCTGGCCGACGATCTCCGCGGACGCTTTCTCCCAGGTCTCCGGCTTGCTGACCGCAGTGACCGCGAAGTAGCCGCGCACGTAGTGCGGTGTATCGCTGACCGCGGAAACAGCCAGGACCAGGGGATTCTCGTACTTCAATTGCCGCACTAGTCGCGAGCTTTCGCCCTCGCCCAGGATATAGGCCGCCAGATCCAAGGCGTACATGTCGCGTTGCGAGAGCGTAACGGTCGGCCAGGCGATGGCGAAGTCGAAGACCGTGCCGTCCATCTCGCGGACCGCCTCCCGCGGCGAGACCTGATCCGGCTCCTCGGGCAGGGCCACGAACGTCTCGCGGCCCCGCGGAGTGCCCCATTGCCGGGCCACGTGATCCAGCACCTTCTCCGCGTCCACGTCGCCCACAACCACGAAGATCTGGTTGTTGGGCACGTAGCGTTCGTGGTAGAAATCGATGATCGTCTGGTTCGTGGTGCCGTTGAGGACCTGGAGGTATCCGATCACCGGATGCCGGGCCGGGTGGACCGCGTAGACCGTGAGGTCCAGCAGATCGTTCAAGACGTGTCCCCGATCGACCTCGTCATCGGCCAACTCGCGGCGCACGACTTTCAACTCGCGGGCAAACTCCTTTGGCTCGAAAGTAATGTGCTGCATGGCGTCGGCGATCAGGTCGATGGCGGTCATGGCGTTGCGGGCCGGGCAGTCGATAAAAAATGTGGTGTGGTCGTGGGTCGTGTAGGCATTGGTCACGCCGCCGAAGCGGGCGATGATTTTTTCGATCTCCTTTTCGCTGTGGTGGACGGTCGTGCCGCCGGCCACGACGTGCTCCAGCACATGGCTCAGTCCCGCGCCCAAGTAGCGGCCTTCGAACGCGCTGCCGGTGTTCTTCACGTAGCAGCGAACCGTGGCCACGGGAGCCGCGTGGTTCTCCTGCACGATGACGGTCAGGCCGTTATCCAGCGAGGCCAGCGTCACGTTCTCGGCTAGATGACGCACGCTGGTAAACTGCGGCATCGCCGGCTTGACCTCGGCGGCAGGAAGGCCCGACGCGGGGAGAAAGAGCAAGCAGAAGGCAACAACCGACTTTTCTAGGTATGGCATCGTTTAGTCCTGGGAATCAAGGAGGGTTTCTTTGGGGAAGTGGGACGCCGTCTCGGCGCGTCTATCTTACGTGAATATCAACCTCGCAAATACCCTCAGAACTGGGGGGCTGCATACTAAACCCGATCCGGCTAGAGAATTATCCCCGATCCTTCGCTTTCTTCAAGAGCCATCTTCATTAACGCTGAAGCGTTCGATAGAATAGGGAGGTTCCTTCAATCAGGAGATCTTTATCATGGCGACGGATAATCTTACCACTATTCCCGGCATTGTTCGAAACGGAGTCGTAGTTCCTCAAAGCGATACGACGTTGCGCGAAGGAACGCACGTTGAAATTGTTATCCAACCGTCCGGCGTGCCAGCGGAATTGCTTGCGGAGATTGCCGCATGGGACAAGGCAAGCGATGAGGCCTGGACGATGATTGACCAGTTGGAAAGTGAACCTCAATGAAAGTGCGTGATATTCATTGGGTCGAACTGCCGTCCGCTGGCGGGCACGAACAGCAGGGGCGTTGACCGGCTGTCGTAGCGCAGGACGACGCCTACGCGAGTCACCTTCCGACGGTCCTTGTTATCCCCCTGAGTTCCGCACGAGCGGCGCTGCGGTTTGCTGGCACCACTTTGATCCGGGCGACACCACAAAGCGGCTTGCGTGTCGCCTCGGTGGCGCTTGCCTTCCAACTCCGAGCAGTTGATCGACATCGTATCGGTGGTCGAGTCGGGGAAGTGACAATCGTTAAGAAACAAGCCATCTTCGAGGAACTGGACACGCTGATGGGCCGTAGTAGTTAGCGAAGGCGAGCTAACTCGCGGAGCAACTGTTTCCAAAATGGAAATAGTTCGGATCGAAGGTGGTCGCAAGGTCGCACGCGAGGTGGAATTTTACAGCCTCGATGCCATTATTGCCGTCGGTTACCGTGCGAATTGCTTCCAGGCCACACAATTCCGCGTCTGGGCAACGAAGACGCTGCGAGAGTTCATTACCAAGGGCTTCGTGCTCGATGACGAACGGCTGAAACAGGGCAAAACAGTCTTCGGCAAGGATTACTTCGATGAACTGCTGGACGTTCCTTGGATATCGGTCTACCGACCGTACGCCGGTTGCAGCCGCGCGGCCTGGGCCGTGTCGGCGGCGGCCTTTTCCGCATCATGTTTCTGTGTATATAGTTTGGCGCGGGCCTGGTAGTTTTGCCCATCTTTCGGGTCCAGGCGAATGGCCTCGCTCAGATCGGCCAGGGCTTTATCGATCTCACGGCGGACTTGATAGATGTCGGCACGGCACTTGTAATACCACGATACTTTGGGATCCAGCCGGATCGCTTCATTGATATCCGCCAGGGCTTGTTCTACGTCGTGGTCGCCCGCGGCATTAGCGAGAAAGCCCGTGACGTCTCCGCCCGTTGTCGGGTCGGTAACGGGCGGCGGTGGAAGCGCCCCGTAGTTGTCGAAAAGGCCCGTGACGTCTCCGCTAGTCGTTTTTTTGGGAGGTGTTTCAATCCCTGCACCGTCTTTTGGATTCGCCAAAATAGCGGCAAGACTGCGCTTCCGGGCCTGCTCCTGGCGCCACCAACTGCGCTGGGCATAGGCCTCGGCGAGCTTTGGATCGAGGCGGATCGCTTGATCCAAGTCACGAATAAGTTTGTACTGATTACCCTGGATAGCGTAAATCCGACCGCGCGCTACTAACAGTTCGGCCTGCTTCGGATCCAGGCGAATAGCCTCGTTCAGGTCGGCTAGGGCCTTGTCCATCTCACGCAAGCTCGCGTGGATGGCAGCACGCCCTCCGTAATATAACGAAACCGTTGGATCGAGCCGGATCGCTTCGTTGTAGTCGCCCAGTGCGGCGTCTTGCTCCCGTTTGACTTCTTCCGGAGCCATCGGCGAGGCACCAAGCTTGTTTTCGGTTTTCTGCAAGCGCGCCCACCCCCGTCTGGCATAGGCCACGGCGAACTTCGGGTTGACGCGGATCGCTTCATCCAAGTCGGCAAGGCCGCGCTCGATCTGATTCCTGCCCAGGAAGATATTGCCGCGACACAGATAGGCCGTTGCGCACAGCGGGTCATGCTGAATCGCTGTTGAAAAATCGGCAATGGCCCGATCATCATATCCTCGCGACTCATTGACGCGACCTCGATTGTCGTAGAGTGCGGGGGCCTTTGGATTTCGGCGAATCGCTTCCGCCAGCAGTTTATCAGCGCCGTTCAAGTCTCCCTCCCCCGCCAATTTTGCCGCACGAAAGTTAAGAATATCAGAAACCAGACCGCCAGCGTCCCATGGCTGGACCAGTCGGTGTAGACCCAACGGGTTACGAGCGTCCTTGAGTTCCCAAAAACTGCTTCTCTTGCGATATAGGTCGGAAAAAGCAAAAGGCTTGGAAACAAAAGCCCCATTCCCAAGCGATCCGGTCGCGTCGGCGATTGCCACCCGTCCATCCGCCAGATGGATCAGGCACGCCAAATGCCCTTGGTCGTCGGTCGACGGCCCTGCGGCAGTAATGGGTACTTCGAGACCTTGAACGTCTAGACCAACCGAACGGCCGAGCACATTAAGCACCAGCGCAAGTCCCACACAGCAGGCACGCTTATCTCGGATTACGTCATCCAATTCGGCAACGCCTTCCTTATAACGCACAACGGCGGCGATTTCTTGGCAGAGGGTTTCGGCGATTTCCCGGTCGGTTTGTGAAAGTTTGTCCTTGGAAAGCCTACCATACCGATTTTCATCTTTTGCTGCCGCAAGTTTCTGTCCCAGCGCGGCCAGGTTCCAATCGCGGACCATCGCTACGAGATTCTGGGCCACAGAGTCGGCATATTCCAATCGCTTGACCTCCTCGTGGATGTGCTTTTCCACCAAATCGATCGGGACTTTGGAGGCCGGCGCCTTAGCAAGGCCACTTTCCTTCAATACAGTCGCTAGCGCCAGTTGCCTAGCCTGGGCGAAATCGTCTTCCGCCTTGCGCATGTCGCCCTTCTTCTCGTAAAGCAAGCCGCGGGCGAAATGGTCGGATGCGTTGCCGGGCTCGAGTTGGATCGCATGCGTAAAGTCGGTAATGGCCTCATCGATCATTTCGATCTTAGCGTAGACTGCGCCACGAAATCGGTAAGCACACGCGCACTTAGCGTTGATCGCAATGGCCTTGTCAAAGTCAACACGGGCCTTTGAAAGGTCTCCTTCGCGGACATAAACAAAGCCGCGACCGCAGTAAGCGATGTCGTCCTTCGGGTCGATCCGAATAGCGCTGGTCAGATCGGCGATGGCTTTCCCAAGTTCGCCCTTGTTGTTATAGACTTGACCTCGCAAGCCGTAAGCATCACCGCACCGCGGATCCAACCGCAGCGCTTCATCTAAGTCGGAAATCGCTCGGTCGAAATCATGCTTCAAGTCGAAAACTTGTGCTCGAGCAACGAACATCTCAGGTTTTTTCGGCTTCAGGCGAATGCTTTCCGAGAAATCAACGATCGCCTTGTCCAGTTCGTTCCTTTCACGGTACAGGTTGCCGCGATTGTAAATCGCATGGTAATGTGTAGGCGCCAGTCTGACTGCTTCCGAGAAATCGGCGATGGCCTTATCGATCTCGTTCTTCCGCGTCTCTTCGAGAGCGCGGTAACAAAATGCGTACGCATCTTTGGGATTGAGTTGAATCGCCCGATCATAGTCAGCGATCGAATCAGCGGACTCACCTTTTGCCGAGTGCAAAACTCCGCGCGAGCGATAGGCTTTCCCATTCTTGGGGTCGCAACGGATCGCTTCCTCCGTCTCGGCGATTGCCTTATCGAGGTCCTTCTTCTGATAGCAGGCACAGCCGCGGCCGCGATGGGCCTCGGAATTCTTCGGTTCCAGGCGCAAGGCTTCGTTGTAGTCGGCAAGGGCCTGTTCGAGTTTGTCGTCCAGGCGATAAGCTGTACCGCGGCCCACCAGCGCCGGCACACTCTTGGGATCCAGCCGCAGGGCCTCGCTGAAGGCCTGGACGGCGGCCGGATAGTCTTCTTCCTTGTCCAGTAAGCCGTTGCCCCGCTCGACGGCAGTCTTCACCGCCTTGGCCTGCGGGGCTTCGGCCGCCCAAAGTGTGGCCGCAACCAACGACATGCCCAATCCGACGAGCAACGAGCAGCAGGAGATCCGCTTCATGGCAGCCCCTTTGGGGGTTCGAGTGAACATTCCGTGTTCAGTACCCACTAGCTTAGCCGATCATCGAATCAGAGGCAATATTGGTTAGCCGCTGGCGAACCAATGCCGTCTGGCGCGCTGGCCATGGCCCGAGAACCACGCTTCTTACCGATCAGTAGGTCGCCGGTAACTCGCCGCGGGTTCTTCGTTCGTGGTGGCTCGCCGCAATCCCCTCTGGACGCGCATTTCCATTAGGCGGATGAAGCTGGGACAACACGGGCAGATTAGTCGGAAAGGAGAGGTACTCGCGGAGGAGTGATTTAGCTTCTTCGGTTCCCCGGGCATCAAGCGATTCCAACAACTGGCGCATCCGGCGGCGGGCCTGGACAATCGCCGGCCGATTGAGCCGACAGATTTCGATGATCTGCCGGCCCAGCGCAGTGATACCACGAACGGTCCCATCGGAAATAGCCTGAAGATGCTTGCCCCACCCTTCCTCGTACGGGTCAACCGGCAACGGATGGTCCTGTTTCATGGAATTACAGCGACAGCACGCATAAGTCAGGTTGTCATAGTCGCTGGCCAACTCGGGGTGCGACGCTCGCGAGCGAACATGGTCGATGCCGAAGGAACCGTCGCCATCCGCACACCAGACTTCTCGCCAAAGACAATAGACGCAACGGAAGCGGAACTCGTCTCGCAACCAAGGTTTGTACGACTTGTAGTCCGCGTAGCCCAGCGGGCCGTGTAGCCGCTCGTGGCGGTCGGTCGGATATTCCAGAACCTGCGCGTGGTTCATTCTGCACCTTGGAGGACGCTGCGAGCAGTTCGTTCCATGATCGCCAAATCCTTGAGCATCACGGCATCCAGTTCCTCAAGTTGGCGATCCGCAAGCTCCTGTAGTTCTTGAAGCTCTACTTGTTCTTGATCCGTCAGGCCATTACGGAATTGCTTCTCGATTAGCGCCATGCGACGTTTATTCACGACAGTCCACTGTCCGGATTGAAGCGGATCTTGCATCCCGGTCTCCAGAATCCGCGTAGCCAGTTCATCGACGGGAATTTTTTCCACTTCGGCGCGCGACTGAAGCAGTCTCGCCAGCGGGTCCGGGACGGTTATCGTCAGCGACATCGGTTGGTCCGTAAATTGGTTCCTAGTGGTTGGCTCTTGACTCTTCGTCCCAAACAACAAGCAAGAAGAAGTCACGCGATCGAACCGTAATCTTACGCCTCACAGGCGGCACCTACAAGCATTCCCATAGGGCAATGATTCGATCGCTAATTTTTCCGGATTAGCGTCAATTAGCAAATACTAGCATTCCCCTATTTCTGCTATTTCTATTCCTTCCACAGGCGTATGCAATTTCCGCTTAGGGTTCGAGTAAATACTCTGTGTTCCATGCCCGCTAGCTTAGCTGATCGTTGAACGAGAGGCAATATTGGTTAGCCGCTGGCGAACCAATGCCGTCTGGCGTGCGGGCCATGACCCGAGAACCACGCGTCTTACCGATTAGTAGGTCTCCGGTAACTCACCGTACGATCTCCCTAACGCCCTTGCCGTCCGAAGGGTTGGTGCGGACAGTCGGAAAAAAGCGACGCATGGCCGTCTGCGGAATTTTTGAACTTACCCTTTTGGCGGCAACTGGCAATCGCAACACTTTGTTTCAAAAAATTAAACAGCCTCAGCGCGCCGACAAGGGGATCCGCGCGCCGGTTCGTAAGAATCCCCGCGTCAGAGCGATCGCGGATTGGTGCGTTCGGCGAATGGTGTTTCAAACTCCGCGCGCACAAGAGAGGAAGTTCAGCATCCAACGTGATGGAAACTTCAGCGCGCTTTGAAGGGCCGCGTTAGCTTTATAGGAAATTCGCCCAGGACCCTATTTTTCAATTCCATTTTCTGCCCGGGGTGTGTGCAATTTCCGCTCACTTGTGTTTGCACCGCGCCAAGCTCATCAGGGCAAAGGCCGTCCCATACTGCTGGTGGTAGTCGTACAGCGGAAAATCCCACCAGCTTCCGTCCGGCTCCTGCAAGCGCAAGAGGACCTGGGCCAGTTGATCCTGTCGCGGCGGACGCTCTACGGACGGCAGGATCTCGATACAGCGGCCGGCATAGTAATGGCCATAGTAAAAGAAATAGCCGGCCACCTGGAACCACGACTCGTGCGGAATCGGCCGCTTGCGACCTAGGTCGAGCCATAGCTCGCGGGCGAAGAGCCGGTCGAGCCAGGTCTCGACCACCGTGTCGGTCACTTGCTTGTCACCCCAGGCCCGCATGGCCAGATTGCAGGCCTGCGAACGGCCCAGGCTGCCGCCGGGCCGGTTGATGGGCAGCATGGGGTGATACTTGAGGTACTCGCCGTAATCGTAGCTGAAGTCGCGTTTTCGTTGCCGCAAGAGCGAAGCCATGCCCCGATCGACAATCTTTTGCGGCACTTTGATCCCTGCCTTACGGGCGTCGTCCAGGACCACCAGGACCGTGGCCGTCACAAAACTGATTGTTGACCCGCTGGGCCGCGCGGTGGGATAACTGAAATCGTCGTAGTAACACCAGCCGCCGTCGATGCACTCGTAGCGCACAAGCATGGCAATCTGCAGCTCGATCAGGGCGCGGATCTTGCGGCAGCGGTCCTGGTCTCCGGAATGCCGCCGCAGCATGTGCAGCAAGGCGTCGATGGAATAGGCATGACACCAGTTGTTGTAAAGCGCATCGGCCGAATTGCGGCGAATCGCCGGCAGGTGCTCCATCAGCCAGGCCTCCGCCCGATCAACGGAATGCTCGATCTCCGCGTTGCCGCCGCCCACTTCCAGCAGGGCCGAAATGCAAAGCGACGTCACGGCCCCGCGAAACGACTCGTGGGCGCCGGGAACCGGGGCATAAACCTCGCTGGGCCGTATGCTCCGTTCCGATCCCCAGGAACCGTTGGCGTTCTGCCGCTTGAGCAGGAAAGCCACACCGCGGTCAATCGAGGCGTCGATCTCTTTCGGATCGGCCTTGGGCGCCGGCTTGGGCTTGGGGCCAATCTCGGCCGGCGACGGCGCCTTCTCGTAAGCCGAGCCGAGCGGCAGCCAGGCCAACAGCACTAGGGAAGCGATCAAGGCGCAGCGAAGCCAAGGCAATGTATCCGGCACACTCCGTGTGCCGCTGGCAACGGCACACGGAGTGTGCCGGATACATTGGCCCGCGGCAAAGAACGGCAAACGTCCTGACATTAGACCCTTTCTGGTCACTCGTCTTTGGGTTTTTCCAGCAGAATCTCGTCGCCTTCGGCCAGTCCGCCGAGCACCTCGATCTGCTTGTCGTTGCGTTCGCCCAATGTGACCACTCGCTTCTGCGGCTTGCCGTCCTTGGCCTGGAGATAGACATATTGCTTGGCCGGATCGAAGTCTTCGGTGAAGACGGCCTTGGGCGGCACGGTCAAGGCGTCGGTCTTCTTATAGGGGATCATTTTCATTTCGCAGTTCATGCCCGGCACGATGGCGCTGTTCAGCCCGTCGGCGGCGACCGTCAGTTGGCAGTCGAACCCGCTGATTCCCATGGGAATGGCGCCGACGCGCTGCACGACAGCCGAGAGCTTGAGCCCGGCAAAACCAGCCGGAAAAACCACGGCCTGCACGCCCGCATGCACCCGCTGCAACTGGCTTTCCGGCACCGTGGCGCGGATCATCAAGGGCCGGGTCTGCACGACGGTCATGAAGACTTCATTAGGAAGAATCGAGGCCCCGCGACGGAGCGTTTCCACACTCAGGGCCGACCACTTCCCCCGCGACGAGTGGCCATAGTAGACGATTCCGTCGATGGGGGCCTTAACCATCATGGCGTCACGATCGGCTACGAGCTTCTTGAGCTTCTCTTGCGCTAGGTCACGCGCAAGCTGCAGTTTCTCCACTTCCAGGCGGCGCTTGCTCAAGAGCAGGGGCAGGCTGATCTTCACGTATTCGGCATCGATCCGCGATCGCTCGGTCTGGTCTTTGGTCTTCTCTTCCGTTCGCGGGAGGAGGAGTTTGACCGCCTCTTCGTGTGCGGCTTCGGCCAGTTCCAACTCCAGTTTTGCCCGGTCTACGCCGTTTTTGGCCCGCCGCAGCACGATTTTCTCGGTCTCTTCCCGCAGATCGTCAGCCTTGTACATCTTTTCGAGTTGGCGATATTCCTCTTCGGCATATTCCAGCATTTCCTTAGTGGCCTTCAGACGGTACTCGGTCAACTTGGCCATCAACGGCTTTTCGACCTCCTGGAACCGCTTCCAGTCTTCCTCGACAATACGGCGGCTGCGATCGTTCGCCTGATCATCTAGCGGAGCAAATTTCTCCGTGGCAGCTAACTGGAGCGTAGCCTGCTTCAGTGCCAAATCGTTCAACTCGGCCTCGGCGCGAAGATCTTTAATCATGCGATCAATTTTTTCCGTATCCAGGGCAAGGACCATGTCGCCCTGCTTGACGACAGCACCATGCTCGACCGCCTTAAGCACGGACAGCAAGCTCCATTCCTGCGGCCGGATGAAGAGTTCCGCCTGGTTCTGGGCCTCGAAGACGCCATCTAAGGCAACCTCGATGTGGAAGGGGCCTTTCTTGAGCTTCCGCGTTGCCGGCTTGGCATCGGCATCCTTCGTGGCGTTGCCTTTTTCCGCCGCGGGTTTCTTGTCCTCGCCCTTCTTCGCATCCGACGCCGCTTTGTCGTCGGTTTTCTTGGCCTCAGGCGTTGTCTTGGCCGCCGAAGATGCCGAATCGCCTTGTTCCTTCTGCTCGGCACTGGGCTTTTTGCGGCCCTTGTGACCATGCTTCTCGGTGGGTGCCGAATCGGCCATAGCCTGCCCGATCGCGACACATGCCACCAACAGACAGGCCAATAGCAGCCTTTCAAGAACAACGCGACTCATACTCATGCTCCTAATTGGGGGTTTTCTACTCTGCGCGGCTTTTGTGGGCTAGGCGTAGCGAAAAGGAAGAGTCTTGGATACTGCTGAGGACTGTTCGCAGTGCATCCGGGATAATCTTCCCATTTTCTCATGGATTGGGTCGCATTTCAAGCGCAGACTTCCCAACCTACGGTTTCTGGGGCGGATTATCCCGCTGATAGAACCGCGTCAAGTTGATACCCCCGCGGATTTCCTCTTCCAGCAGCTTCATGCGGCTTTCCAGCCGCTCGATCTTCCGCTGCATGGTGGGAATGAGCATGCGGTTGCTGTCCTCCGGCTGGGCACGGGGAACGGTCGGGTAGCCCAGGTGCCGGGCCAGCGCGGCAAAGAGGTACAACGGGTCTTTCCGCCGGTTGGCCAGGGCGATGCGGCCCTCTTTTTCACCGAAGAGGACCGGTTTCCCGCTTTCGCCGTGGGATTGCCGGTAGTGTTCGCTGCGGACGTAGATCATGTCGCCCAAGTCGATCAGACCGATCTGGCGACGAACCGTGAGGATCCACTCCCGCCAGTTCGTGTCGTAGATTTCGTCGCCCGCGATCGCCTCCAGCCCCCGGTCGTAGCCGATGCGACTGCGGCAAAGAGTTTCGAACTGAAAGAGGAAAAGGCCCTGGGGCGTTGGCGATTGGGCACGATATTCGGCCTCGCGTTGCAGGATTTCCAGTCCCACGCGGAAATCGAACTTGCCCTCGGGCTTTTCGCCTTCGGCCACAACGAAAGTCTGGAACGGCGTGAAATAGTGCGGCAACTTGGCCATGGCCGTGGCAAAGCCGCCAGTCAATCGCAGTTCACTGGCCATGAAGTCTAGCGCATAAGGCAACTGGGTCGTCGCCAGCACCTCCTGCTTGATCGCCTCCAAAAGCTCCTGGGTCGAGGTGCTCTGCTGCATCCGCTCCCGAATCGTACGGAAGAAATATGCCTGTTCAATGTATTCATCGCGCGGCAAGGGCATCGTACAACAAGCTCGAATGGTGTATGCTGAGAAGTTGTTTCAAAACCGGACTTAGGGAGCCTATTCTGCCGGCCTGAATTGGGTTTTGAAACAACTTCTAACGTGAGAATCCCATTCTACTTCCAATCGAATCGCGCCGTGAATCCCCCCGACGACAATCTGCAGATCGCCCTGGAGCGAAACCACATCGAACTTCCGCCGGCCCAGATCACCCGCGTGGACCAGTATTGCCGGTTGCTCTGGGAGTGGAACAGCAAGCTCAACCTTACCCGGCATACCGATTTCGAGAAGTTTGTCACGCGCGACCTTGTGGATAGCCAGGCCTTCGCCCGCTTTCTCGCCCCGGATGAGACAGTGCTGGACGTAGGCACCGGCGGGGGGGTCCCGGGCATCGTGTTGGCTATCTTGCGCGACGATCTCAAGGTTTCCTTGTGCGAATCCGTTGGCAAGAAGGCCAAGGTGGTAGCCGATATCGTGGAAAAGCTGGGCCTCTCCGTGCCGGTATTTCACGCCCGGGCGGAAGACATCCTGGTTGACCAGTGTTTTGACACCTTGGTAATCCGTGCTGTGGCCCGGCTGAAGAAGTTGCTCCAGTGGTTCAATCCGCACCAAGGGTCGTTTCAGCGAATGCTGGTGCTGAAAGGCCCGGGCTGGATCGACGAACGGGGCGAGGCCCGGCACTTTGGCCTGATGCACGGCCTAGCCTTGCGAAAGCTGGAATCGTATCCCTTGCCGGGCACGGAGTCCGAAAGCGTGCTGTTACAGATCAGCCCGCTGGCAGAGGAATAACTTTCTGCTGTAGGCGCGGAGTAGGGTGGGCTGAGTAACACGAGTCAAACCAAATTCGATCCGGAATTTGGTGGGACTCGTGTTACTCGGCCCCACCACATCGGTCACGAGACCTGCATCGATATCAGGCACAAAATGGCGAAGACCAGGAGCATAAAGCCGGTGATCGAAATGGCCACGCGCAAAGCGTGCTTCAGGATCTCTCCCACATCTTCGTGCCGAGTGCCCGCATAAACAAGACTGACCGACACGATCAAGGGAAAGGCGTACCAAAACATGCAGTTCATGACTTAGCCTCCTCCATCGCGGCACTCCGCTTTCCTTCGGGCATATCGTCTTCTTTCTTGCCGGATTCCCCGGCGACCGGTCCACAACAGGCATCGTAGATCGCCAAGACATTGAGCAGGCCGGCAATCATCGTATACACCGTGCCCAATTCAAAGTAATGCGGCAGCAGCCGATTGATCCAGGCTAGCGACATTTCCGCAGGCGCAGGCGGCTTTTCATCAGGCGGGGGCGCCACACCGGGCGGACCGTTTTTCAAGGGGTCCACATCGGGCAATGGGGGCGGCGCCATGAAACCGTGCAGGATCGGTTCTTTCAACTCCGCCTGCAACAAAGTCATGGGCACGGTAGGAAAACCGACGCCGATCTGGCATAGCCACGGGAGCCGCCAATCATTAGGACGGAAGGAAAAATAGACCGCCCTGCCCCAGCCAACGTCTGCGAGAACTTCCTTGCCATTCCAGCGAACGTACTTGCTGCCGCTGCTAAGGTAAAGGCCGTAAGCGAACGTCCCCAGGATACAAATCATGAATAAGGCCCCTTTGGCGGCCCGCCCCTGGTAGAAGTGCCCCAAGCCCGGGATCAACCAAGCGAGAACGCCAGCCACCAGGGGATCTTTCAGTTCAGTGGCTGGAGATTCGTTGTTGTCTGCCATAAACGCTCATTCCGGACCAGGAGTAAACTCTCAGAACCTTAATTCTATCCCCCCACGAAGATCTTACCAAGGGGAGCATCCCAGAGCTCCATTCTAGACGGTGACCGGCAAGGGTACGAGCCACTGTTCGAAGAATGTGACAATGTTTCGCAATGGGAGGGGGTGGCTCCAGGCAACCTGGCTGATCACGCCTCCGGCCCCAAAATCCAGGGCCTTGCGGACCCGAAGGACAGCTTCGCGAATGTCGCCGCAATGGCCGGGAGGCTCGATCTCCCGCTGCTCCACTCCACCCCAAAATGTTACTCGCTTGCGATGCCGGGCCACTTGTTTCTCAAATTCTTCTTCCGGCCATTGGGCGTGGACCGCGTCGATGCCGATTTCCACAAGGTCGTCCAGGGCCTCGCCCAGCGCCCCTTCGCAGAGAAAGAAGGCGAACTTATCGTGGGCGTGGATCGCCGTGCAGTATTCGCGATACAGCGGCTTGAACAGCGACCGCCAGAGCTTCAGGTGCGTGCGGGAGGCCGCCACCCAAGACAAGTCGTCGCCAAAAACTACGCCGTCAACCAGGGTCTTTACCCAGAGATCGATCTCTTTTCGAAAGAATGCGTGCAGTTTGTCCAACAGCCCGCCAAGTTCACCGTTGTTGTCAAAAAGCTCGCGCAGGGCGGTCTCGGGACCGCACAACTGGCAAAGACGGTCCAACGGATGCGCTTGGCTGCCGGCCAACGTAAACCGTCCCGTATCTGCACACATCGGATTGACTCGAGCAAAACGGGCCGGATCAAGCAGTTCCGCCGGCGGCGCGTACTGTGCCATGACCGTTCCGCTCGCCAGCGGAGAAACGGCCAAAGCAGCGAGGACACCCTGATCACCCAGTTGCCAGGTACAGCCCCACGCATCCGTATAAGTATCGGCCTTCGGACTTGGGCCTTTGCCCCGTCCTCCGCCAGACCATTTCGGATACACGTGCAAAACGTCGGCCGGAAAGCGGGCGTTTATCTCCGCCACGTCATCCGGTCGACAGGTCTCGACACCCGGCAAGAGCCATAGATCTCGCGGCGCGCGATCGATCGACTGGTGGTTCAAGGTCCGTATAACGCGATCACGCGAGATCATCGAATTTTCCGCAAATGCCCCCCGAATAACGAATTCCGCACCCAGCTCGCACAGGAACCTCGGGGGCTCGCTGAAGGTCTCCCGCGCAAATATCTATCGGCTGATATACCATCGAAAAAAGCGCACGTCAACGCCGGGCCAGATTTCCGCCGACCAAATTGCGAAAATCATAAGCTATATTTCGTTTGGATGTTCTATATGCGATTATATCTTGCCGCGGCCCGGAGCGACGAATCAAATGCCGTTATTTGCACGTAAAGAGGAAATGGGCGTTCAGGCGTTTGTCGTTGCCCTGCTGAACCAGAACTGCCGCGCGCTCCAGGAAAAGCTCGACGGCCCGCGGCTCGAAGGACGCGTGAACTTGACGACAGTCGTCATGGTGGTGCCCTTCGAAGAGAAGAAACCACAGATCCGCCGGGCTTTCGCGGCACTGACCAAGGAGTTCTCGACTTCGGGCGTGGCCGTGGTCGTCGATCATCCTTATGGTCCGGACGAATCCCTGCTGGGATTCCGTTGGCGGGGGGAAATCACTTGGGTCCGGGCCAAGGCCAAGCATCTGCACCCCATGGGCGGCGGGTTCTTTCAAATCGGCTTTCGCTTGATGACGCGCCTGCATGCGAGCGATTATCCCGAACTGGCAAAACTCGTATTCTGAAACGCTGCGCGTTATAATTCGGAAACTCGGCGCAAACTGTTTGCGCCCCTTGAGAATTGCTCAGAGAGGATTCCGCCATGTCGTTGTTCCCACGAACGCTCGTTTCGCTTCTGCCCGGATTGATATTTGCCGCCACTGTTGTCCCTGTTTTGGCGGCTGAAAAACCGGAGGGCGGCAAAGACGCGCTTTGGGTCTATGTGGGTACCTACACGAAAACTGCCGAGGCCGGGATCGACCTCTTGCAGTTCGATCTGGCCAGTGGACGGTTCACCAAACCGGCAGTGGCGGCGGCCGTTCCTAACCCCACCTTTCTTGCCCTGCACCCCGGCCAGCCTCTGCTCTACGCCATCAGCGAGGTCTTCCAGTTTGCAGGAAAGCCGACCGGGTTCGTCAGCGCCTACCGCATTCAGCCGAAGACCGGACAACTCGTTCTGCTCAACCAGCAATCCAGCGGGGGTCCGGGGCCTTGCCACGTGACTGTCGATCACACCGGGAAGGTGGCCCTGGCCGCCAACTACGGCGGCGGCTCCATTGCCAGTCTGCCCATTGCCGCGGACGGAAGCCTGAAGCCAGCCGTTACCGTGGACAAGCACCACGGGTCGAGCGTGAATCCATCGCGTCAATCGGCGCCTTTCGCGCACTGCGTCGAGGTCGATCCGAGTAACCGTTTTGTCCTTTCCGCCGATCTGGGAATCGACAAGCTGCTGGTCTACAAGCTCGACGCCAGCGCGGGTTCGCTCCTGCCGCATCAGCCGGCCTTCGTCGAAACCGTCCGCGGAGCGGGGCCACGACATTTGGCTTTTCATCCCAACGGTCGATTCGTGTACGTCATCAACGAACTGAATTGCACGATCGGCGTTTTTCGCTATGAGTCCACCCGCGGAACGCTGGAATCGGTGCAGAACATTTCCACGTTGCCCGCGGGTTTTTCCGGCGAAAACACGGCGGCCGAGGTCCAGGTCCACCCGTCGGGCCGTTTCCTGTACGGCTCGAACCGCGGTCACAACAGCATTGCCGTCTTCGCGGTCGATGCCGAAACAGGAAAGCTGCGCAGCCTGGGACACCAGTCTACCTTGGGCAAGTCACCGCGGCACTTCGCCCTCGACCCTAGCGGACATTATCTGCTGGCCGCCAACCAGGACAGCGGAAACGTCGTTGTCTTCCGCGTTGATGCCAAGTCCGGTTTGCCCCGGCCCACGGGGGTTGCGGCCAATATCCCCATGCCCGTTTGCGTGGTAATGACGCCTGCACAGTAGGTCCTTTCTGCCGGAAAGGACTAATGTGCGCCGACCTGTCGAACGATGCGGAGGCCTTCCCGCGATTCGAAGCACAATAGTCTCTCTCGGCAAGAGAGACCTACTTGATAACCAAGCGGCCTTTTCCCGATTCCAGATACTACAGTAACCGCCCTGCCACGAAAGGTGTAAGAAAAGAGATGAAACGCTATTCGTGCCAACCTCCCGGGCCTGCTCCTTCGCCAAGCAACGAAGAACTTGCCGCGCGGGCGCAGAAAGGCTGTATACCCAGTTTCGAGGAACTTTTGCGGCGGTTCCAGGTCCCGCTGCTACATTTCCTGCGCAATGCGGGGCCACGGTGCGATGCCGAGGATGTTTTGCAAGAGACGTTTCTGCGGGCCTACTCGCGGTTGAATCGCTACCAGCCGCAGTGGCGATTTTCGACATGGTTGTTTACGATCGCCCGGCGAATCAGCATTAACTATCACCGGCGGCCGCAGCCGGCCGCCGACCATGACGCCCTGCGGCGGGCTGTTTCATCAGCCGCGGGGGCCGAACAACAAGCGATTGCCGCCGAGAACCGTCAAAACCTCTGGTCGGCCGCCGCAAAGGTCCTGAACGAGGATGAACTGACGGCCCTCTGGCTGCATTACGTTGAAGATATGCCCGTTGGGGAGATTGCTGTGGTTTTGGACCACTCTGGCGTGGCGGTCAAGACCATGATGTTCCGCGCCCGCAAGAAGCTCCTGCCGCTGGTCGGCAACATGGGGCCGGAAGGGCGGCACGCACGGCCGGCAAGACCGGCGGAGACTATTCATGGATAATCGTAAACCAATTCCAAACGACGACGCTCTGGCCGGGCCGTTGCGGCGCGACGCCCAAGTCACTCGGCCGCAGTTCTCCGAGTCGCTCGATGTGCGACTGCGGACGGCAATCCACGCCGCAAGGCCAGTCCAGCCGCGGGTCGTAGGGTGGGCTTTAGCCCGCCGCTGCCGCGAGTTTTACACTCGCCGAGCTGATGCCCACACGACGGCGCAAGGAGGAGCGCCAGTACTTCGCGGCAAGCGCTTGCGCTGGGTAATCACGGCAGCCGCGTCGATCGCGCTGTTGGTCGGCGCGGTCTTCGGCCGGCATTCATTCCAGCAGGTTCCCAGCAATTCGATCGTCGAGACAACGCCTGTCCAACCGGCGGAATCAAAGGAGGATGAAATCGACTCCGCCACGGACCTGGTGGAAAACACAACAACGGATCTGAGCCAATGGATGGCTGCCACGATCGACGAGAACCAATGGGCCGGCCTGGATCGCGACGCGGAAACGGCCCTGGCAACCGTTACCGGTCCCCTGCCCTTCGATCTCTCCGCGGTCGCAATTACCGATCCGGCGGAATAAGGCAGGCTGTAGGATAGATTTGCAATCTGTCGGGACAGGCTAAAAACCTTTGTCGCGACAGGTTAAAAACCTATCCTACATAAATAAACTGCCATTGCCCTGCCTGGGACCGATTGTTAGAATCCGGCCCCTATGAAGAGGTCTATCGGTTGCCTTTGCGTAATTCTCTCTTGCTTGCTCGTAAGCGCCGCGCCCGCACAGACTCAGTACCGCGAAACGGTCATTGTCGACGACGCCCGAGATGTGCTCAACGAGGTCATGAGCATCCCCGCCAGCGGCATCCCAGCCTCGTTGCTGGCCAACGCCCAGGGCATTGTCATCGTTCCCGACCTGGTGAAAGGCGGATTCCTGCTGGGCGTGCGTCACGGTCGCGGCATCGTCATGGTTCGCGACGAGCGCGGCTTCTGGCGGCCACCGTCGTTCATCACGCTCACGGGCGGGAGTGTCGGCTGGCAGATCGGCCTGCAAGTGACCGATATTGTGCTGGTCTTCAAGACGCGGAGTAGCGTGCAGGGCCTCTTGCGCGGCAAGTTCACCATCGGCGCGGACGCGGCTGCCGCTGCCGGCCCGGTGGGACGCGAAGCGGCCGCGGCCACCGATGCGCAACTGCTGGCCGAGATTTTCACCTGGTCCCGTAGTCGCGGCCTGTTCGCGGGCATTTCGCTGGATGGCTCGGCCCTGGAAATCGACCACAAGGCCAACGCCGCATTCTACAACGGGGCAAATGTCACCGACCCCACTCAAGCCATTCCCGTACCGGCATCGGCCATCAACCTGATGCGGCAAGTCGGCTACTATACGGGCACGCACGGCGAATCGTTGTCCACGGCGCCGATTGGCCCCGTGCCAACCCGAGCACCGGCTGGCGTGCCCGCGCCCGCCAGCCCCGCCGCTCCTGCTGTTGTTGCGACTCCCGCCATCGCGGCCCCACCCGCAGCGCCGGGTGCCGCCGATCTGCAGGCCATGCGGCAACAACTGTCGACTGCCTCGCTACGACTGCACACGGTACTCGACGCCAACTGGCGGGCCTATCTGGCAATGCCGGCCGAGGTCTATGCCGGCGACCGTGCGCCGAACGTCCAGAGCCTGCAGCAGACGCTGGGCCGCTTTGACGGCGTGGCCCGCGACCCCCGGTATACCCTCTTGAGCCAACGAGCGGAGTTTCAGGCTACGCACGAGTGGCTGGCCCGTTACGTTGCGGCATCGACAGCCACGGCCCGCAACACGCCCACCCCTGCCCTGCCCTCTTCGCCCAAGTGAGCCATCACGTTAACCCCGTCATCGTCGCCAGCCCCACCGGCTCGCGGCTGGCAAACGGCTCGCCGTACTCCCTGCTGATCGACCAGCCCCAAGTGGCCGCCTGATCGCGAATGCGATCGACGAGCGTCGGCTGCCCCGCTGGCACGCCCTCCAGAAACTGACTGTGGTAACACTCGATGGCCGCGCGTTTCCGCTCCCAATACGGGCTGATGTCGAGCACGAAGGCCGGTTGCGGAATCAGCCGCAAGTGGACGCAGTAGTAGTAAAAAATCCGCTGCGGGTAGAACGGCTCGCCCGGCATGTCGGTCTTCGTGAGTTTCGCCCAGAAGCGGGCCGCCTCGATCAACTCGGTGGCCGCCACATGGTCGGGATGGGCGTCAACCCAATAGGGCGCGAAGATCCAGCGCGGCCGCTGCAAGCGAAAGACCGCAGCCAGCTTGGCCCTGGCTTCCAGCGTCGCTTCCAGGCGGCGATTAGCAAGCCCTAGGTTTTCACGCCAGTCGAGTCCCAGGATGGCCGTCGCCGCGGACGTCTCCCGGGCTCGGATCTTCGGCGTGCCAAAGGGCGTCGGCTCGCCGTCGGTCAGGTCCAGCACCCCCACGCGCCAGCCATCGTCCTTGAACTTCATCATCGCCCCGGCCATGCCCAACTCGGCGTCATCCGGATGGGGGGCCACAACGAGAACATCAAGCATGAATGGTTTCCTCCAATGGTCTTTGCTGAGTTTCTCTTACCGGCCGACCGCGGTCAAGGGCCAAGTAGGTCCCTTTTGCCGAAAGGGACTAATGCATCCTGCCTGTCGCCCAGCATCGAGCTTTTCAACGATCAATTCGTAGCACGGAATTTATTCCGTGTTCACCCGTTCCACCTGGCGAGCAACATCGGGCTTTTACCGGGCTTGAAGTACAGTAGCCTTTCCCGCCAGGAAGGACCTACCATCGCAAAACCCGGGGGGGGCCAGAAAATTTGCTCTGGACGGCGATCGGCGATTCTGCGACATTTCGCCCATAAACTTTCTTTCTGCGGAGGGCTTGCTTAACATGCGTGTACTCTGGAATCGTTGCTGCGCGGCCATCCCGATCATCTGTCTCAGCCTCCTGGCCGGTTGCGCCACCGACCCCGCTCCCAAGAGCAAGGCCGATGACGACCCGCTTGGCAAGCAGGCCCGGCAATTACGCGCCAACTCCACCAATGAGCAGGGCACTGGGCTTTGCTCCCAATCGCGGGCGATTGAAAACGACTTGGGATATCGGTAGGCTTATACTGTTCTCAGTACAAGTCGTAGGATAGGTTTTCAACCTGTCGTGGAGTTTCCAACCTATTGTGTAGGATAGGTTTCTAACCTGTCGTGACAGATTGCAAGTCTATCCTACAGACACTGTATTTCCCGTAACCCGCCAAGAGCCCTTGAGGTCCCTTCCATGCCCCCCTCCCCTGCCCTCTTCGACGAAGTTTGTCAGTACGTCCGTCAATCCTCGCTGCTGGCCTCGATCAGCGCCGTGCTGGAATGGGACGAGCGAACAATGATGCCCGCCGCCGAGGCCGAACACCGCGCCGACCAGACGACGCTCTTGTCCGGCATGATCCACCAGCGCTGGACCGAGCCCGGCTTTGTGGCCAAGGTCTCGGAATTGGCAGCCGGGCCGTTGGCAGCCGAGGCCGACAACGAGACGGCGGTCACTATCCGCCGGCTGAAGCGGCTGGTCGACAAGAAGACCAAGTTGCCCCGCAGCCTTGTCGAGGAACTCGCCCGCACGGCGGTCCTGGGCCAGAGCGCCTGGGAGCAGGCCCGACGGGAGGATAATTTTGCCCACTTCCAGCCCTGGCTGGCCAAGACCTTCGAACTCAAGCGGCAACAGGCCGAGGCCCTCGGCTACCGGCAATCGCCCTACGACGCCTTGCTGGACGACTACGAACCGGAGGAGCTTACCGCCAACGTGGCCCGCGTACTTGCCGATCTCCGCCAACAACTCGTCCCCCTGGTGGCGGCCATCACGGCTACCGGCCGGCAGGCCAAGACCGCGCTCCTCAGCCGCAGCTACCCGCTCGACGTGCAGGAGTCGTTTGGCAAGGAAGCTGCCGCGGCGATTGGTTTCGACTTCGCCCGCGGGCGGCTCGACGTGACAGCCCATCCCTTTTGCACGACGCTGGGACCGCACGACTGCCGCATCACCACGCGTTACGACAGCCAGTTCTTCAATGCGGCCTTCTTTGGCATCCTGCACGAGGCGGGCCACGGCATCTACGAACAGGGCCTGCCGCCGGACCGCTTCGGCATGCCGCTGGGCGAGGCCATTTCGCTGGGCATTCACGAATCGCAGTCGCGGCTGTGGGAGAACCTCGTCGGCCGCAGCCGGGCCTTCTGGCAGCATTTCTATGCCGCGGCCCAAAAGCGGTTCCCCGCTGCGCTGGGCAGCACAGGCCTCGACGACTTCTATTTCGCCGTCAACGACGTCCGGCCCTCGCTTATCCGCGTCGAGGCCGACGAGGCGACCTACAACCTGCACATTCTCATCCGCTTCGAGTTGGAACAGGCCTTGCTCAACGGCGATCTGCCCGTGGCCGACGCCCCGGCGGCCTGGAACGAGAAGTATCGGCAGTACCTGGGCATCGTTCCGCCCAGCGATGCCGACGGCGTGCTGCAAGACGTTCACTGGAGCGCGGGGCTGGTCGGCTATTTCCCCACTTATACGCTGGGCAATCTCTACGCCGCGCAGTTCTTCGCCGCCGCCGACACGGAATTGGGCGGACTGCACGTCCAGTTCCAGCGGGGCGATTTCCAACCCTTGCGCGGCTGGCTGCGCGACAAGATCCACCGCCACGGGCAGCGCTATTCGGCCGCCGAACTCGTAAAACGCGTCACGGGTAAAGAACTATCGTCGGCCCCCCTGCTGGCCAGCTTGCGCGGCAAGTACGGGGAACTGTACGGGCTGTGACATTCTACTTCGAATCGACGATCTTATCGTCATCTTCGAAAATCTTGGTCCGCAGGGCCAGCAAGGCGGCTTGCGTGCGGTCCTCGACGTGCAGCTTCTTGAGAATGTGCTTGACGTGTTGCTTGACCGTCTCAATGTTGATCTTCAGGTGCTCGGCGATCGACTCGTTGGAGCAGCCGTTCATGATCTCGCGCAGGACTTCTTTTTCCCGGCCGCTGAGCGGACTTCGATCGTTAGCCGCCAGGGCCTCGGCGGCTGCCCGGCTCACAACCTGGCGGATCTGTCGCGGAGTCCAAGCGCTGCGGCCCATGGCCACTCGGCGGATGGCGTTGAGCAGTTCCTCACGCGACGCCCCCTTGGCCACGAAACCGTCGGCGCCCATCTTGCGGGAATGGGCCATTTCCTTGACCTCGTCGGCCGACGAGAAGATCACAACGCCGATTTTTGGGTTGTCGCGCTTGATCCGCTCCAAGGCATCCAGGCCGTCAGACCCCGACAGGCGCAGATCCAACAGCAGCACGTCCGGCTGGCACGCCAGGGCAAACTTGACCGTCTGGTCGCACGTTTCCGCCTGGCAAACCAACTCGATTTCGGTCCCTTGAATCAGGCTCACCACGCCCGTTCGAACTGCCAGGTGATCGTCGGCAATCATCAATCGAACACTCATTTTCAATCCTCGCGCCTGAAGAAATGCACCCCTTCCCCCACTTGGCATAATACACGCCAGGGAGCAGAGATGTCAAGGGTTTGTCTTGGGAAGTCGGCTATGCGCCCCGTATTGCTATATCCGTAAACATGACATACGGAAGTCGTTCTGTCAATCCGCAGTGTCAAAATAAGCCGTTCGCCACCCCCCTTTTTCGGAGTATGCTGAGGCGACATCGCTGGCACGGCAAGCTCTGCTTTCGTTTCGCCGGGCCCGCAGGGAGAACCATACTAAGGACGGGCGAATCAATGACTGTCGCAAGCCAACTTTAGTCGCCCTATTGCCGAAGCGGGCGAGTACGGTCGCTCCTGCAAGGCGACCAAAGTCACCGCTACAACGCGACACTTAAGAATAGTTGAGGCGGACACAAGACGTTGTACTGACTACTTACTGCTATTATTATGCGTTGTGTTCCCGCGAGCCTTTTTCAGCGGTCTCGCGGCGGGGGCGCTTGCAGGATCATCGACCTCGCTCCTGCCAGTTTCGCGTTGTCGAGCTCTCTTGCCTTCCCCAACACTCGGGGGCGACCCGCAAAAAAATTTCCTCGGACCATTTGACAAATGAGCAAGGGCTATGTATGTTGAAACACGTTCTCGTTCTCGCGGAGACCAATCCCCCTAAGTGGGATATTCCGCCCGAACACGGGTCGCACGGGTGTGCGGCCCATACGCATGGCAAGCTCAGTAGTAGGCAGCGTTCGTTGGTGATTGAGCTAATCGGTTTGCGGCCGCGCAACTCCGGCGGGAGATTGTCTTAGCAGGACTGCTGTCGGTGGCTCAATTTGACGGTGACTCTCAAGCGAGTCTCGCACTGCGCGCCTATCTTTCGCCGTTCGTTCTCCCTTGAGTGTTCTCCCTGCCGTGGTGCTTTTGCGCGCGTGGAAGACGTTATCCGCTTTACGGAGCAGCGAGCGAAAAATGAACCCGGCAAACTCCGTGTGCCGCTGACAACGGCACACAACCCGCAAGCGGGTGCCCGGTGCCGGATTCGCTTGAGCGGCATTGGTGTCCTTAAAAACAAAAGACATTATGTCGAACCTGGAGGAACTGTTATGAGGACTTTTCGTGTCTTGGCCCTTGGTCTCGTGTGCGCGTGCGCCGCATTCCTGTTTTCGCTCTCGCCCGCGGCGGCGCAGACGGACGTGTGGAGCGGTACGAACACCAATTCGTGGGACACGGCCGGTGCGTATCCTAGCAGTTATAATTGGGTGATTAACGGCAGTTCGGGCTCCTACTCGGATGGCGACGCCGTGATTTTCAACGACGGCGCGCAGAACACGAGCATCGCTATTCAAAGCAACGGCGTGGGTCCCGCGAGCGTCAATTTTGCCACGGCCAGCGGTGCGGCCTATTCCTATAGTTTCTCCGGCGGGCCGATCGGCGACAACGGCCTCACCGGCGTCCCCACGACGGTCACGCTGGCCGGCACGGGGAGCGTGACGTTCGCCAGCGCCAATTCGTATTCCGGCGGTACCTACATCGGCACAAGCAGCACGCTGAACGCGGCTTACTCCGGCGCGTTGGGCACGGGTCCGGTTTACCTGCAAGGCGGCAATCTGAGCGTGGCGGGCGGAATTCCCGGTCTGCTCCAAGGCGAAATTACCGGCTATGCCAACTGGACCGGTACCCCCGCCAATTGGACGCCCGTGCTCGGCCCGGTCAACGCCTACACGCCGTACGAAACAGTGGCGCCCTATGCCCCCTGGTACCAGCAGACCACCTGGGCGTACAAGGGCTATATCTATTTCCCCGGCAACAGCAACGGGAACGAGGTCAGTTTCGGCTGGCACATCGACGATGCGGGCTATCTGCTGATCGACGGCAACCCGTGGCAAGGTACGGCGGCAGAGTGGAACGCGGACGTCACCGGCGTGCTCACGCCGGGCTGGCACCAATTCGAGTGGTTTGGCAGCAACAACGGCGGCCCGGGCGGTCCCAGCGGCGGCATCGGTTTCGGCTGGGATCCGACCGGAAATGGCAATCTGGTGGAAACGATGGATCCGGGCAACGGCAGCCTCTTCACTTGCAACGGGCCGGGGACAGCGAGTTACGCCAACGACCTGCACGTCTCCGGATCGTCCACGCTGGGCCTGACCAATTCGGCCAGTTTCAACAATCTCAACCTGGCCGGCTCCTTGCACGTCAGCGGCAGCAGCGGCTATTTGAGTTTTATGGGCGGGACCATCAGCAGCAGTCCCACTATGAACATCGATGGGGGCCTGATCGTCGCCATCCCTTTCCTGACCGACAACGGCACGAGTGCGGGGGCCTTTAGCAAGGCGGGGAGCGGCGCCTTGGTGTTGACCGGCGCCAATTCGTTTGTCACGGGTACGAGCTTCAAGGTCAGCGGCGGCAGCCTGGTGGCCGTGGGCCAGGGTGGCGGCAGCGGACCGCTGGGTAGCGCGCCCATCGCGCTGGCCGGCGGCACGCTGGTCCTGGCCGCACCTGCGGGCGGCCCGACCGCGCTCACGGTCGATCTCTCCTCCTCCCCCGCCGGCAATGCCCTGACGCTTTCCGGCAGCAACAATGCGATCATCGCCGGCATCGGCGCGGCGGGTAGCGCGGCGACGATCGGCTCGGTCACGCTGACGCACGTCAACGGTGCGTTGACAATCGCCGCGGGGCAGGGGTTGGACC